>JAKOMQ010000001.1 GCA_022241605.1 Aquimonas sp.
GGCGCGCGTGGATGGACGCTCCGGCTCGCGGCGGCCTGCGCCATGGCCTTGATCAGCTCGGCCTGCACCAGCCCATCGGAACCCGCACAGATGCCTGAAAACGTACTGGCCACGCCCACCACCCTGCGCTTTGCCACCTTCAACCTCGCCCTGACCGACGATGCGGCGGGCGCCGTGCGCGCGCGACTTAAAGGCGGAGAGGATCCGCAGGCACGCCAGCTGGCCGCCATCATCCAGCGCGTGCGTCCGGACGTGATCCTGCTGAACGAGCTGGATCACGACCCGGGCTACCGCGGCGCCGAGCTGTTCCGCAGTCTGTACCTGGCGCAAGGTCAGCTGGGGATGGAGGCCGTCGAGTATCCCTACCTGTTCGTGGCGCCGGTCAATACCGGCGTGGCTTCTGGCTTTGATTTGGATCGCGATGGCCGCAGCGACGGGCCGGCCGATGCCTGGGGCTTCGGTGAGCATTCCGGTCAGTACGGCATGGTGGTGCTATCCCAACATCCCATCGCCAGCGCCGAGGCGCGCACCTTCCAGCGGCTGCCGTGGTCGAGCATGCCCGGCGCACTGCTGACGCGGGTGCCGGGCAGCGACGAGCCCTGGTATCCGGATGAAGTGTGGGCGCAGCTGCCGCTGTCCTCGAAATCACACTGGGATCTGCCGATCGACACGCCCTTGGGCCGCATCCATCTGCTGGCCGCGCACCCGACGCCGCCGGCCTTTGACGGGCCAGAGCAGCGTAACGTGCTGCGCAACTTCGACGAGATCCGGCTGTGGAAGGACTATCTCGATGGCGCTGACTGGATCGTCGATGACGCCGGCCGCCACGGCGGTCTCGCGGCTGATGCGCATTTCGTGATCGCCGGCGATCTCAACGCCGACCCTGTCGACGGCAGCAGCCGCGAGGGCGCGATCCAGCAGCTGCTGGAGCATGCGCGTGTCCTCGATGAGCCCGCTCCGAGCAGTGAAGGCAGCGCCGAGGCCTCGCTGACCTTCCTGCCCGGCAACGGTGTCGCCATCGCACACGAGGGCGACCCCGCCACCGACACCGCCGAATTCAACCGCCGCGTGGGCAACCTGAGGGTGGACTATGCGCTGCCCTCAAGCGGCCTGCGGATCGTCGACAGCGGCGTGTTCTGGCCCAAGCGCGGCGAACCCGGCAGCGATTGGGTGCTGGCCAGTGATCACCGGCTGGTGTGGATCGAGGTGGCGATCGACGGTTGAGGCAAGTGCTTCCGCACGCTGCGGCGGCCGGCAGGGGCCAGGGCGCTTCAGGACGAATCCCGAATCGCGAGTTCTGAATCCCCGCTCCCAAGCAAACGTGCGGTTTCGAACAGGGGCAAGCCCATCACGCCGCTGTAGCTGCCTTCGAGGTGGGCGATGAAGGCGGCGGCCCGGCCCTGGATGGCGTAGGCGCCGGCCTTGCCCTGCCACTCGCCGCTGTCGAGATAGGCGCCGATGCGCGCCTCACCGAGCGTTGAAAAGCGGACCTGCGATCGGCACAGCGCCTCGTGCACGCCGCTGGCGTCGCGCAGGCACACCGCGCTGAGCACCTGATGGATGCGGCCGGAGAGACGACGCAGCATCGCAGCGGCCTGCGCAGCGTCGGACGGCTTGCCAAAAACCTCGTCCTCAAGCACCACCTCGGTGTCGGCGGCCAACACGCGGGTGCCTGTGCGTTCCTGCTTCTGCAGGGCAGCCCAGCCCGCCTCGGCCTTGTCGCGGGCAACCCGCCGCACGTACTCCAGCGCGGTCTCGCCGCTGCCGCGCTGCTCGGGCACGTCCACATCCAGCACGGCGTGCGCCAGGCCAAGCTGGTCCAGCAACTCGCGCCGCCTGGGTGACTTGGAGGCCAGATGGATCAGGCTCATGCGGCGTCCCTCCGGTCCAGCCACACGCCGAGGCCCTGCGCATTGAGCTCGATGTCCATCTCCAGCACCTTGGCCACCTCGGACTCGTCCAGCCCACACCCATGTTTGCGGGCGCGCTCGCAGTAGAGCTTGCGCAAGCCGGCACAGAGGGCAGCATGACGCTCGGCGGCACTGCTGGCTGCGTAGCGCTCGGCCAACGCAACCATGGCGTCGATCTGCTCAAGCAGGGCCAAGGCAAGTCGCTCCGGCGGATCCACACGGCCATAGTGGGTCAGGTACATCGCCAGCGGCTGATGCGAAAGCATGCGCTGGATCGAGGCCTTGAGCGCCTCGGGCTCGAACTGCACCGGCGTGGTGGTGGGCAGGATGAAGGGCCCGGCGGCGCTGTCCAGCTCGCGATAGGACAGGCCAAAGGTGTCGCCGGTGAAAAAGCAGCGGCTGGCCGCGTCGAAGATCACGATGTGGTGGCGGGCATGCCCGGGTGCGTCCAGGCACAGCAGGGGCCGCCCAGCCAGATCCACCACGTGGCCATCGCGCGCCTCGACTACGCGATCGGCCGGGACTGGCACGAGCTGCCCGTAAGTCCTTGCCACCTCGTCCGCGCCGTAAACCGCACTCGCGCCAGCGATCAGACGGCTGGGGTCGATCATGTGCGGCGCACCGCGCGGGTGGACCACGAGGCGAGCATTCGGCAGCTGCGACAGCAGCAGGCCGGCGCCACCGGCATGGTCCAGGTGCACATGGGTGAGGATCAGCCAGTCGACGTCCGCAGGCGCAAGTTCCACCTCCGCCAGCGCCGCCAGCAGCCTTGGCGCCGAGCTGTTCAAACCGCAGTCGATGAAAGCACCGCGCCCGCGTTCGACCACCAGATAAGCCGCATCAAAACGAGGGCGATGGAAATCGGTGTCGATGGTGTGGATGCCATGCACGAGGCTGCTGGCCATGGGGCCTCCTGGAACCGCCGCAAGGGCTGGGCCCCCGATGGTCGCGCATCGGGCGGCCCCGAGGCCAGCCGTCAAGGGCAGGACCAATTGCACCTGCGCCCCAAGGGCGCGCTGGCTATCGTGAGGCCCATGTCCACGGAGTGCTCCATGTTGCCTCAGGCCTCACCCGACGCCCACGCCCGGCGTCTCCACCCAGCCCCCCCGTCCCTGGCCTCGCGTGCAGCGCAGGCGCAATGCAGTTCCACCGCCGCCTTCGCGGCCCGGCTGGGCGCCGCGGTATTCGGCGGCATCCTCGGCCTGGCGCTGGCGTTGCCGGTCTGCGTGCGCGCTGCCGAGCCCTTGCCGCCGCTGATGCCGCCTGACATCTTCGACCTCGAGTGGGCGAGCCAGCCCGAGCTGTCCCCCGACGGCCGGCGCATCGTTTATCAGCGCAATCACTTCGACCGCGTCAATGATCGGCGGCGCAGCCATCTCTGGATGCTGGATATCGAGCGCGGCACCCACCTGCCGCTGACCACCGGCCGCAGCGGCGACGGCTCGGCGGTGTGGTCGCCCGACAGCACGCGTGTCGCTTGGGTCAGCGCCCGCGAAGGCAGCTCGCAGATCTGGGTCCGCCACGTGGACACGCCGCACAAGGCCCAGCTCACCCAGCTCGAGCGCAACCCCTCCGGCCTGTCCTGGTCGCCGGACGGCCGCTGGATCGCCTTCACCCAGCAGGTGCCCAAGCCGACGCGCTCGCTGGCGCGCCTGCCCGACAAGCCCAAGGGCGCCAGCTGGGCGCCGGCCGCCAAGCTGATCGAGGACGTGGCCTACCGCGCCGACGGCCGCGGCTACATCGAAGTGGGCTTCAGCCATGTGTTCGTGGTGCCGGCCGAGGGCGGCACGCCACGGCAGGTCAGCGAAGGCGATTTCAATCACCGCGGCCAGCCGATCTGGACGCGCGACGGCAAGGCCCTGATTGTCTCGGCCAACCGCAGCGAGGACGCCGCGCTGAATCCGCTGGAGACCGATCTGTTCCGGATCGAGCTGGCGGACGGCAGCGCCACCCGCCTGACCGAGCGCAGCGGCCCGGACATGCAGCCCGCGCTGTCGCCGGACGGCCGGCGCATTGCCTATGTCGGCTTTGATGACCGACGCATGGGCTATCAGCAAACCGGGCTGTACGTGCTCGACCTCGAATCCGGGCAGCGCCGCGCGTTGACGGCGGAGTTCGACCACGCGATCAGCGGCCCGGCCTGGGAAGGCAACGGTCGCCACATCGTTTTCAGCTATGACCGCCACGGTCGCACCCACGTCGGGCGCATCCGAGCCGACGGCGGCAGCGTGGAATCGGTGGTGGACGACCTCGGCGGCACCTCGATGGGACGGCCCTACCCTGGCGGCAGTTTTTCGGTGTCCGGCCAGCGCATCGCCTACACCCGCGGCAGCGAATACGCGCCCGCCGACATCGCCCTGATCGATCGCGGTCGCGTGCGCACGCTCACAGAACTCAACGAGGACCTGCTGCCGCACCGTGAGCTGGCCCGCATCGAGGAGTTCTGGGCGCCCTCCAGCCACGACGGCCTGATGCTGCAGAGCTGGCTGGCGCTGCCGCCCGGCTTCGATCCCGCCAAGAAGTATCCGCTGCTGCTGGAGATCCACGGCGGACCCTTCGCCAACTACGGGCCGCGCTTCGCGCCGGAGATCCAGCTCTATGCGTCGGCCGGCTATGTGGTGCTGTATTCCAACCCGCGCGGCAGCACCAGCTATGGCCAAGCCTTTGCCGACCACATCCACCACAACTACCCGAGCCAGGACTACGACGACCTGATCAGCGTGGTGGATGCCGCGATCGCCCGCGGCTTCATCGACCCCGACCAGCTGTTTGTCACCGGCGGCTCAGGCGGCGGCGTGCTCACCGCCTGGATCATCGGCAAGACCGACCGTTTCCGCGCCGCCGCTGTGGCCAAGCCGGTGATCAACTGGGCCAGCTTCGTGCTGACCGCGGATGCGTACCCGCTGTTCTCGCAGTACTGGTTCCCGGCCATGCCCTGGGAAGACCCCATGCACTACTGGAACCGCTCGCCGCTGTCACTGGTGGGCAACGTCAGCACCCCGACCCTGCTGGTGACCGGCGAGGACGACTACCGCACGCCGATCTCGGAGACCGAGCAGTACTACCAGGCGCTCAAGCTGCGCGGCGTGCCCGCCGCCATGCTGCGCATCCCCGGCGCCGCCCACGGCATCAACGCCCGGCCCAGCCACATGCTGGCGCAGGTGCTGAACACGCTGGGGTGGTTCGAGCGGTATCGGGTTGAAGAACGGGATTAGGGATTCGGGATTCGGGATTCGTCAGAGCGGATGGTCGCGAGTTTCCGCGCCGCGCCCAAATCCCCGCGCAGAGCCAGATCCCCGCGCAGAGCCAGTCTCCCGCCGCCTGAGCCCCTCTCCCCCCGGGAGAGGGGTTGGGGTGAGGGCGGGGTGTCTTCAGCCTCGGATCCATGCAAAACGCTGGTCGGTTGGAAGAGCGGGATTAGGGAGTCGGGATTGGGGCTTCGTCAGAGCAGGTGGTCGCGGGCTTCTGCGCCGCGCCCTGATTCACGCGCAACCCCCGCCTCCGCCGCCTGAGCCCCTCTCCCCCCGGGAGAGGGGTTGGGGTGAGGGCGGGGTGTCTTCAGCCTCGGATCCATGCAAAACGCTGGTCGGTTGGAAGAGCGGGATTAGGGAGTCGGGATTGGGGATTCGTCAGAGCAGTTGGTCGCGAGTTTCCGCGCCGCGCCGTGATTCACGCGCAACCCCCGCCTCCGCCGCCTGAGCCCCTCTCCCCCCGGGAGAGGGGTTGGGGAGAGGGCTGGGTGTCCTCAGGCCTCGTATGTGCCGAGCATGCAGCCACGCCCCCTTCATCCTGCCCGCAAGCCAACCACTGCGGGCTGTTGCGAATCCCGAATCCCTAATCCCGAATCCCGAATCCCCAATCCCGGCCCACAGCGCACTGCTAAACTCGCGCCTCCCACGGGGGTGGGGCTGGCCGCAGGGGCCGCCAGTGGACGATGCCAAGGGGAGTTGAATGAGCGAAGCCTCCGCACAGCCGCGGTCGCCGTCGATGCTGCAGGCGCTGACGCCGCTGCTGTTCCTGATCGCGGCGCTGGCGACCTCGGTCTACCTGTACGCCGATGACTCCTCCTATGGCGCCAACCAGATCGCCCTGTTGCTGGCGGGCGGCATTGCCGCCTTGGTCGGTCTTTACAACGGCCTGCGCTGGGACGACGTCCAGCAGGCCATCGTGCGCGGCATCAGCATCGCCACGCCGGCCCTGCTGATCCTGCTGGCGGTGGGTGCGCTGATCGGCACCTGGATTCTCTCCGGCACGGTGCCCACCCTTATCGTCTACGGCCTGGAGCTGCTGCATCCAAGCTTCTTCTATCCGGCCGCCTGCCTGATCTGCGCCTTGGTGGCGGTGGCCATCGGCAGCTCGTGGACGGTCGCGGGCACGCTCGGCGTCGCTCTGATGGGCGTGGCTTCGGGCCTCGACATGTCGCCGGCGATCACCGCAGGCGCGATCATTTCGGGCGCCTACTTCGGCGACAAGATGTCGCCGCTGTCGGACACCACCAACCTGGCCCCGGCTGCGGCCGGCGGCGAGCTTTTCGCGCACGTGCGGCACATGGCCTGGACCACGGTGCCGGCCTTTGTGATCGCGCTGGTCGCCTTCACCGCGGTGGGCCTGACCGCATCCCCCAGCGCCGCCGGCGCTGATTTCGGCGACCTTGGCGCGATCATGGGCGCGCACTTCAACCTCGGCCTGCACCTGCTGATTCCGATGGTGGTGGTGTTCGGCATGGCCATCCGCCGCGTGCCGGCCTACCCCACCATCCTGATCGGCGCCCTGCTGGGCGCGCTGTTCGCAGTTCTGTTCCAGGCCGATCGGGTGGTCGAGCTGGCCGCAAACGATGCCCTGTCGCGGCCCATGGCCCTGCTCTCGGGCGCCTGGAAGGCCCTGTTCGACGGCTATTCCGCAGAGACCGGCAACGCCGCGGTGGACAGCCTGATCAGCCGCGGCGGCATGTCCAGCATGCTGAACACGGTCTGGCTGATCCTGTGCGCAATGGCGTTCGGCGCAGTGATGGAAACCGCCGGGCTGCTGGAGCGCCTGATTCGCGGCGTGCTTACCCTGGCGCGCAGCACTGGCAGCCTGATCGCCTCGACTATCGCCACCGCCTTCGGCTGCAACCTGGTCGCAGCCGACCAGTACATGGCGATCGTGCTCACCGGCCGCCTGTTCAAGCCCGAGTACGAGAAGCGCGGACTGGCGCCGGAAAACCTCTCGCGCGCACTGGAGGACGGCGGCACGCTGACCTCGCCGCTGGTGCCCTGGAACACCTGCGGCGCCTACATGGCCGCCACGCTGGGCGTAGCCACGCTGGAATACCTGCCCTATGTGTTCTTCAACCTGGTGAGCCCGGTGCTGGCCGGTGTGCTGGCCTATGCCGGCTACAAGATCCTGCGCACCCGCGCCGCGGCGTGAACCCGCCCTGCGCGCCTTCGCGCATGTCCCGCTGACAGGCGCCGCATCCCACGGGACGCGGCAGCCGCTTCCACAACCCCGGAGTGATGGATGGACAAGCAATCGGTACACGGCATGTGGTCGTCGCGCACGGCCTTCATCCTGGCCGCCGCCGGCTCGGCGGTGGGGCTGGGCAACATCTGGCGCTTTCCCTATCTGACCTCCGACAACGGTGGCGGTGCCTTCGTACTGGTGTATCTGGCCTGCATCGCCGCGGTCGGCCTGCCAATCCTGTTCGCCGAGGTGCTGATCGGCCGCCACGGCCGCCAGAGCCCGATCAACACCCTGCTGAACCTCGCCCGCGAAACCGGGCACAGCAAGGCGTGGGCGGCGATTGGCGTGATGGGAATGATCTCAGCCATCCTGATCCTGAGCTTCTACAGCGTGGTGGCGGGCTGGACCCTGCACTACAGCTGGCTGTATCTGCAGCAGCTGTTTGGAGGCGCCGGAATCGAAGACGCCGGAGCCACCTTCGGCGATCTGTTGGCTTCACCCGGCACCCTGCTGTTCTGGCATTCGGTGTTCATGCTGCTGACCATCGGCGTGGTCGCGCTGGGCGTGGAAAAGGGTCTTGAGCGCACCGTGAGGCTGCTGATGCCGACGCTGCTGATCCTGCTGCTCGTGCTGGTGGGTTACGGCATCAGCACCGGGTACTTCGGACAGGCGGTGGCCTTCCTGTTTACTCCGGATTTCAGCAAGGTCGACGGCAGCGTGCTGCTTGCCGCGCTCGGCCAGGCCTTTTTCTCGCTGAGCCTCGGCCTGGCCGGGATGATGGCCTACGGTGCCTACCTGCCGCGCAATGTGTCGATCCCGCACGCGGGCGTGGCGATCGCACTCACCGACACTGGCATCGCCCTGCTGGCGGGGCTGGCGATCTTTCCGGTGCTGTTCAACTTCGGCATGAGCCCCACCGGAGGGGGCCCGGGGCTGATCTTCACCACGCTGCCGATGGCCTTCGCCGACATGTGGGGGGGCGTGTTCTACGGGCTGGCGTTCTTCGGGCTGTTGACCGTAGCCGCCTGGACCTCGTCGATCTCGCTGCTGGAGCCGCCCACCGCCTACCTGGTGGAACGCACCGAACTGACCCGCCGCCAGTCCGCGCTGCTCGGCGGCGCGGTGGTCTGGCTGCTGGGCCTGCTAACCCTGCTCGGATTCAACGTCTGGAGCGAGGTCAAGATCGGCGGGCGCGACCTGCAGGGCGCGATCGAGTTCGTCGCATCCGACATCATGCTGCCGCTCGGCGGCCTGCTGGTCTCGCTCTACGCCGGTTGGGTGCTGGATAAACGCATCACCCACAACGAGCTGCCGCAGCTCAACGAGGGCCTCTACCAGGCCTGGCGCTGGACCGTCCGCGTGATCGCACCGCTGCTGGTGCTGTACATCCTCGTCAACAAGTTCAGCGGCTGACACACGCCGCTGCAGGCCACGCCGCTGCAGGCCACGCCCGGGCGGCTTGCGCCCGGGCGCGCAGCGCATGCCGACGCCCAAGGCAAGGTCCGGCAAGGCCTTCTGTGGCGGATCCAGACAGCGGCAGTGGTGCCCGGGCGGGGGCTGTCTTTGGAGTTCTGGCGCCTGCGTCCCCGATCAGCAGGCACTGAATCGAGCGCGCGCAGCCTCGACAGGTTGAAGCTTCCCTAATCGCGGATATCCGCGACGGCCTCATGACCGAAGTCCGGGAGATGCAGCCATGCGACAAGCTTGGCGGCGGCGGCCTCGGGGCTGTCAAGCACGCCGCTATGGTGCAGGTTCTCGAACACTGGCTGCGCCGCAAAGTGCCGCGCATCCGAGCCACGCAGCTGGACCTGCATGCCGGTATCGATGATGCCCGGAGCCAGCGAGACGGCCTTGAGCGGCCAGGCCTGGCCCTGCTGCTCTTCCGCCAAAGTGCGCGTGAAGTGATCGAGGCCGGCCTTGACTGCGCAATAGGTTGCAACCCCGGCCAGCGGACGCCGCCCCAGCCCGGAAGAAATGTTCAGCAAGCGGCGGTCCAGCTCCCAGCCCGCACTGCCCAGCAGCAGCGCGCGGCTCAGCAGCATGGGTGCCAGCAGACCGACCGCGAGGCCAGCCTCGATCGCCTGCGGCGACTGCGACTCGATCGGCCCCGGCTGCTCCAGCAACGCAGCGTTGTTGACCAAGGCCACAAGCTCCAGGCCGTCGGGCCCCCGCTCAGTCAGCCAGGCCTGCAGGCGCCCGGCGACGGCTGCAGGCTGGGCGAGGTCCACCTGCCATTGGGTCGCCACGCCACCGGCGGCGGCCGCTGCATCCTCCAGGCCCTCGTCGCGACCGCGCGACAGGCACAGCAGCTCGATGCCCGGCTTCAACAGCGCCCGTGCCAGCGAGCGCCCAAGGCCACGGCTGGCGCCGGTCAGAATGTAGAAACGTTGCGTGGACTGCATCAATCGATCCTCGGAGGCTGGCCTTCGGTCACGGCCTTCAGCCGCGCCACCAGCACCGGCCAGTCGACCTGACGCTGGATGCCGTTGACGGTGATGCGAGGCACACCTGAGCCTTCGACAATGGTGTAACCGCGCGGGTTGGGAGCCACTCCATCCATGTGGCAGACGTTGCGCTGCAGCCGGCAGGCGATGCCGATCCGGCTGTAGGCGAAGGATTCAAAGCTGCGCAGCATGCCCTGCTGCAGGGCGGCTGCTGCACCCAGCCCACCCACGGAGGACAGGTCCGTCACCGCGCGCTGGCTGATCCTGCGCCGTTCGCTGGCGCTGGGGTCGGTCTCGAAGCGGGCATCGAAGGCAATCGGCTCCCAGTCGACCAGACGCAGTGCGTGAATATGGCCGCGCATGCGCCCGGTGATCTCGCCGAAACCAAAGGCACGCGTGAGCGGCGCCAGATCCAGCCGCGCCATCTCGACGTCGGCTGCCAGCATGGGCAGCACGCCAAACGGCCGCTCCACCCGCAGGCCGGCGATACGCACTTCGCCGTCGAAAACCTGCATGCGCAGCTCGCCGTCGAGGCCCAGCACGCCGTCGCGGTAGGCCACGCCCGGGATCTGTCCCGACAGCTTGCCTTCGAAAGCGGGCCAGCCAAAGGCTGCCGACAGCGCGCCCAGGTCCAGCCCCTGCAGATCCAGCGCAAGATCAAAACGAGTGCTTGCCTCCTCCTCCGCTGCCGGCCGCCACTGCAGCCGCTGCAGCTCGAGCGCGCCGCCCAGCACGTCCAGCACCATCGGCGCGTCAAGCCCGAACCCGCCACCCGTGCTGACGGTTTGCATGCGACCCGCACCGAGGCTCAAGCCATACACGCTGGCCGTGCTCCACGTCAGCTCGCCTGCCTTGGTCGAGGTGTCGGCCGTCCACCCGAGCACGCCGCCCGCGCCGCTCATCTCGAAGCGTCCGGCCGCGTCCACCAAGGCCAGCCCTTCAGGCTCGAAGTCGATCGACTGCATTGCGCCCGCCTGCTTCTGCAGCTGCAGCCGCAGGCCGCCGCGGGCTTGCAGACCGGAGAACCCCAGGGTGCCGGCGGCGGTTTCCAGATAACGCTGCAGCATCAGATCAGCGCGACTGCTGCGCAGATCGAGCCGCAGGTCGGGCAACCAGTCCTCGGCGACCAGATCAACGCGTCCGCTGGCCTCCAGCCGCAGCGCGGTCGGGTCATCCAGCAGCAGGCGCTGCAGGGTCCATCGGTCGGCGGCACCCAGCAGGGCCAGCTGCAGCTGGACCGGCTGCGCGGGCAGCGCAGCGTAGAGCGCCCCCACCAGCACTTCGCCCCCGCTCAGGGCCAGCTCGGTCTGCACGCGCGCCTGATCGGCCAGCTCCAGCCGAAGCCGGCCCTGCGCATTCAAGCCCTCGGCGGCGATGCTGCCGTCCTGCGTGTCCAGGCCCAAACCATCCACCCGGATCTGTCCGTCGAGACGCAGCGGCTGGCTGTCCACCTCCATCGCCAGCTCGACGTTGACCAGCCCGCCGGTCAAACGTGCCGCCTCCCACAGCTCGCCCAGCAGCGGCTGCAGCCAGCCGGAGGGTAGGCGCTCCGCACGCAGGTGCAGACGTGGATCGGTTTCACCTTGCGGATTAGCCCCGCCCTGATGGGCCGCCAGCCGCATGCGTCCACGCACCAGGCTCAGCTCGGTGCGGCCGCGGGTCCAATCCAATGACAGTTCGCCGGCCGCTGCGCCAGCAGCGCGCAGCGGGCCATCGCAGCGCCAGCTCGCCACATCGCGAGGGCGCAGCTCGCAGTTCCAGCGCAGGTCCTGGAAGCGATACCCGAAGCCATCCATGTCGAGCCGATCCACCTCCAGGCGCAAGCCCAAACCGGCGCCAGGCGACGCCGGCGAGCTCAGCTGCAGGCGCACACCCTCGGCCAGCACCGGGCCCTGCTGGATGCGCTCAGCCTCGGCGCGCAGGACGGTGGCGCAGGTAAAGCCGGGCAGCCACAGCAGCAGGGCCGCCATCACGGCAAACAGGCGGCGGCTGGAAATTGGCGCGGTCATACGGCAAGCATAGCCTCTGCCATCCTGCCCACCGCCTGCCAAAGGAAACGAATGTCGAGGACCACCCAACCACCGCGCGTCCTGCTGGTCGAGGATGATCCCGTAAGCGCTGATTTCCTGGCTCAGCTACTGCGGGGCTTTGGCTTGGAAGTCGCGTTGGCCATGGACGTCGATGAGGCCAAGGCGCTATTGGCGAGCCCGGCTGGCGCGTTCACGCTGGCGCTGGTCGATCAGAACCTCGCCGGCGGCAGCGGCGAACTGCTGCTGGACAGCCCGAACCGACCGCCCATGCTGGCGATCAGCGCGGAAATGTCCGCCGACGAGCGCGAACGCTTGTGTACCGCAGGCTTCGTCGCCTGCCTGCGCAAGCCGCTGGACGGCGTCAGGCTGGCCTCTGCCCTGCGTTCGCTCGGGCTGGTTCCGCCCGACTTCGACGAGCTTCGCGGGCTGGAGGTCGCGGCTGGCGATCCGGTGGTGCTGGCTGGCCTGCGCGAGTTGCTCCGCGGGGACTTGCCGCAGCGTCATTTTGCCCTGCAGTCCGCGCTGGCCCGGCACGACACCGCCGCCGCCCGCGCGGAGTTGCACACCCTGCTGGGCAGCTGCCGACTCACCGGAGCGCTGCGCCTGGAGCGCGCGGTAGAGGCGCTCATCGCGGCACTGCAAACGGACGATCGGGCGCAGGCCTGGGACGAGCTCGAGGCCGCGATACACGCGCTTCTCCTGCCTGCCTCAGTTGGCCAAGGGTGAGTCCGGATACGGCCGAAGGCGCGAAGAGCATCCAGGGTGGCACTGTGGCGGCGACGAGCAACGCCAAGCCAGGCCCAAAGACGCCGTCAGGCCCTGATGATTTGTCGCGCTACGCCAGCGTCAAGGAGCTCGCCAGCGCTTGGGACCCGCTCGACGCCGTCGGAGAGCCACAGAGCACGTGAAAAATCCATCCGCCTGCTGCGGCCGCCGCTTAACGCTCGTGGCGGCAGCGCGCTGCGCGAATTCCGCGGCCATTTGGCCCGCCAAACTCCCTTTAATTCGCGCAGCGCGACTTGCCACGAACGCCCAGAGACGCCCTCTCCACGGCGTCTGGGGCTTTTCATAACGCTCTGAGAGAAACCCCTCAGCCGCTTGCGGCGTCCGGACTCCGCAGGGGCTCTGAAGGGGTGCCGACGCAGCCTTCGCATTGCGGCTGGAAACTACGCACATGCCCGAAGGCCCTGAAATCCGCCGAGCCGCCGATCAACTCGCCCGAGCCGTGGTCGGCAAGGTGCTCGAAAACGTGTGGTTCGCGTTTCCTGAGCTCGCGCTGCAGGCGGCTGGCCTGGTGGGACGTCGAGTGTTGGCCATCGAACCCCATGGCAAAGCGCTGCTGACGCACTTCGAGGGTGGGCAGAGCCTTTACTCGCACAACCAGCTGTACGGCGTCTGGAAGGTCACCCGCGCCGGCGATCGTCCACAGACCACCCGCAGCCTGCGCGTGGCGCTTGAGACCCGCAGCAAGGGCATCCTGCTGTATTCGGCCTCTGACATCGAACTGTGGCCCACGCAACGGCTGAGCGAGCACCCCTTCCTCGCAAAGCTCGGCCCCGACGTGCTGGACGCGCGGCTGCAGCCGATGCAGGTGGCCGAGCGCCTGCTAGGCAGCCGTTTCCGCGGGCGGGCGCTGTCAGCCCTGCTGCTGGACCAAAGCTTCCTGGCCGGCATGGGTAACTATTTGCGCTCGGAGGTGCTGTTTGAAGCAGTCGTGGCGCCGGACCTGAGGCCACGCGACCTATCGACCGAGCAGATCGAGGCCTTGGCCGATGCGCTGCTGGCGGTGCCCCGGCGCAGCTATGCCACGCGTGGAGTGGCCCGAAGGCGCGGCGCCAGACTGCGCCCGGACCTGCAGGTCGACCACGGCGAGCGCTTCCGTTTCCGCGTATTCGACCGCGCCGGCGAACCCTGCGAGGCATGCGGCAGCCTGCTGGAACGCAGCGACGCTGGCGGGCGCCGCCTGTACTGGTGCCCGCGCTGCCAGGCGTGCTGACAAGCGCACTCGTGCTGCCGTCGGCATAGGCGGTTATCCTTCGCGGCCACGTGATGCCATGGAGGATGAATGATGAGCTTGAAGAGCGT
This sequence comes from Aquimonas sp., assembly GCA_022241605.1. GTDB lineage: Bacteria > Pseudomonadota > Gammaproteobacteria > Xanthomonadales > Xanthomonadaceae > Aquimonas. The sequence goes on from JAKOMQ010000001.1 coordinate 13,912, forward strand.
GCTGGGCGCTGCGTGTGTCGTACTTGTTTCGGCCGTCGTCAGCATGGGCGCAAGCGCGCAGAACCCGCGCGTGCTCATGGACACCGACCTCGGGCCATTGATTCTGGAGCTGGATCCGGCGCGCGCACCTGCCACTGTGACCAACTTTTTGGCCTACGTTGACCGCGGCGACTACAACAACACCGTTTTCCATCGGATTGTGCCCGACTTCGTGGCGCAGGCAGGTATCACTCGCGAGAACGGCTCCTCGATCCAGCAGCGCGCGCCAGTCGCGAGCGAGCGGGGCAATGGGTTGCTCAACAGGCGCGGAACAGTGGCCATGGCGCTGAGCGCGCTTGGTAACCAGTACAACTACACCTCCGCGACGTCGAGCTTCTTCTTCAATACCGTCGACAACCCCGAACTGGATCCTGATTTCACCGTGTTCGGGCGCGTCGTGAGTGGAATCGAAAACCTGGATGCCATTGCAAGCACCGCTCGATACGTCAATACCACGACGCCTATTCGAGCCCCGCTGATCCGCCGCGCCGTCCGCGTCAGTGATTTTCCTATTCTTGAGCTCCACACCGGCGCCTGGTTCGACCCTGCCAGATCCGGCCGCGGATTTAGTGTCGAGATTGCCGACGGCGGCGGCTCCGGCGCGCAGCCGCTGATCATCGTCTACTGGTACGACTATTTTGAAGGCGAGCAGGTCTGGATGAATGGCGTTGCCCAGTTCAACTGGGGAGACAGCGAGGTGGAGATCCCGCTGGGCATCACCCGCGGGGCACAGTGGGGTGCGGACTTCGACCCCGCCGACGTCGAGCGCGCGGGCGACTGGGGCACCCTGACCGTGCGCTTCGAAAGCTGCGCGCGCGGCCGCTTCAGCTACCGCTCGGCCTTCGGTGACGGCGAGCTGGAACTGCAGCGGCTGACCCGCCCGGTGGGAGCTCGCTGCAGCGAGCCGTAAGCGACGTTGCGCGAGGCACCCTCAGCAGCCGAGCTGGCGTGATGCCAGCGCACCACCGCGCGCCCTCGGCGTGGTCAGGCCGCAGCCATCGAAGCCACACGGCAGATTGCAGCCTTCAGGTTCGGAGAACTCGCATGCCTAAGTTCCACCCTCACGCACAGCTCGGCGCGACAGGTCTGCTGCCCGCAGCCGTCAGCGCTGTACTTCTCGCCGCCTGCGCCAGCGCCACTGTGAACGCGCCGGCCGACACTGACCCGGCCTGGATCCCGCTTCACTGCGAGCAGCGCAGCTTCAGCGTGGCGTATCAGGAAGAACAGGCCTGGCTGCGCGAGGGAGCCCGCAAAAGCCCGCTCGCGCAGGCGCGCGCCGCGTCGGGCGCGCGCTACTCCGGCCGCCATGGCGATTTCGCAGTCGAACTGTGGGAAAAGGGTGGCCAGGTCCAGCTGAATCTCGGCGGAGACGCGCTGGCCTGCGTGCACCCTGAGCAGCTGCCCTGGCGCAAGCTCGTCTGCGGCGAGGCCACCTGGCAGGTCGCCTTTGCGCCGCAGCGCGCGTGGCTGCGCTCAGGCGACACCCTGGCATCGCTGCAGCGGGTGAGCTCCGAGTGGGGTACGCGCTACGCGGGGCCGTGGCTGTCGGACAGCGTCGATCTGTGGCATCAGGGCCGCACTGTCAGCCTGCGGCTCGGCGCGTCCGAAGCGATCCATTGCGACGACAGCGCCGACTATTCGGCGCAGGGCAATGAACCGTTCTGGCGGATCGAGCAGCACGGCGAGGTGTTCGAGCTGGATCAGCTCGGAGCGCCGGGACTGTGGGCCGGCAGCCTCATCGAACTACGCAGCGAGCCCGGCATGACCCGAATCGACGCACAGGGCACGGCCGCTGGTGACCTGCTGCGCCTTGTCCTTGCGCCGGGCGTGTGTCGCGACAGCATGAGCGGGATGCCCTTTCCAGACAGCGTGCGCGTCGAATTCCAGGGCGAAACCCTGCAGGGATGCGGCGGCCTGCCGGAGCGCCTGCTGACGACAGGCGCGTGGCAGCCCGAGAGCGTGCCTGCGCTGGCGCGTGCGCAGCTGCTGCGCTTCGAGGAGGCGGGACAGCTGGCGTTCGAGGGCCGCTGCAACCTGCATCGCGGGCGGTGGCAGCTGAGCGGCGAAGGTCTGCAGCTGAGCTTTACGTCCTCAACGCTGCGCGCCTGCGACGACGCGACCGAGGCCGAGGACAGGCGGCGTCTGGCGGCCTTGACTGCCACTGTCCGGCATGGCTTCGACACTGATGGCGCTCTTTTGCTGTACGCCGGCGATGACAGCGTGCTGCGGCTGCGTGTAGCCGCTGGCGACTGAGCGCATGTCAGAACCATCCGCATGGCTGCGGGCGCGAGCTCTGGTTCGGCCTGCGATCTGCACCAGCTCCACTGCAGATCCCTGTCGATTGCCTGAACGTTTGCTCGCCGTGCCGCGTCGGGTTTCTTCCCACAGCGCGCGCCCTGTCACAGTTCGTAACGACAGATGGAAAATTGTGCGGCACGCATCGGAAACAGGGGTTTCGCGCGCCTAGCCTCTGCAGCCACCGATCGCTTCCGGCTGTTTTGAACATGTCCAGCGTTGCCCCCGCCAACCGCCCCTGGCCCACCCTTGCACGCAGCGTCGCCGCGGTGCTGTTCGCACTGGCGCCGCTGTTGGTGAGCGCTCAGTCCAATGCTGTGGACAGCGTCGGGACCGTCGCGTTTCCGGAGCCAACTTTCCAGCACATCACCATCGATTGGCCAATCACCGGTGACGCCAACAACAACAGCATCGTCAGCGTGCGGTTCCGTGCGGTCGGCGCCAGCAACTGGCGGCAGGGCATGCCTCTGCGGCGCGTTCCTGCGGGCAGCACCTCCGGCTTCAGCTGGGCAAACCGTCACTCCGGCAGCCTGTTCGGCCTGCAGCCGGCGACGAGTTACCAGGTCGAGCTGCAGCTGACCGATCCAGACGGCGGCAGCTTCAACCGCCAGCACACGGTCAGCACCCGCAGTCCGATGCAAAGCTTCGCGAGCGGCACGGTGCGCCAGGCCACCCCTTCCACCCTGTCGAGCGTGCTCAATGCCGCCCAGCCCGGTGACACCGTGGTGTTGGGCGCGGGCAACTATGCGGGCTTCAATCTCAATCGCGACGGCACCGCCGAGCGCCCGCTGACCCTCCGAGCGGCCGCGGCCGCTTCCATCAACGGCGAACTGGGCCTGTTCTACCGCCGCCACGTGATCCTGCAGGACCTGCTGGTCAACGGTCGCATCCGTCTCAATGGCTCCAGCGATGTGGCGGTGCGCAACTCCACGGTCAATGCCAGCGCCACCGAGTTCAATGGCGACACCATCGTCTGCTTCCTGCGCTGCGAGCGCCTGCACATCGCCGACAACACCTTGAACGGCACCACCCAGTGGAACGAAGCGGCGTTGGGTGTCAACGGCAACAACCGCGGAGAAGGCGTGGTGGTGACAGGGCCCGGCCATGTGGTCGAGCGCAACACGGTCACCGGCTTCCGCGACGGCATCTCTTTCCTGGAGGGCTCGGAGGCGGTCGACCAGTACAGCATCGACGTGCTGGAAAATTTCATCGACATCTCCGGCGACGACGCCATCGAGGCGGACTTCTGTGCGCACAACTGCCGGATCATCGGCAACCGCGCGGTCAACTCCTTCATCGCGTTCTCCTCGCAGCCGAGCCTCGGCGGACCGACCTACTTCATCCGCAACGTCGCCTTCAACGTCATCCACGTGGCCTTCAAGCTGTACCGCACCAGCTATGGCGATGTGCTGCTGCACAACACCGTGATCAAGAACGGGGATGCCTTCGCCGCCTACCCTGGCGTGCCGATTCACCGCCTGTACGCGCGCAACAACCTGTTCCTCGGCGGCCCGGGCGGCAGCTGGGGCGGCTACTCCAGCGGCAGCGGCCGGGTGATCGATCTCGCGACCCTGGTGACCAGCGGCTCGTCGTCCAACTACAACGGCTACGGCAGCGAGAACGGGTTCACCGGCCGCTACGGCAGCACCCAGTTCAGCGGCCTGGCCCAGCTCCGGAGCAGCACCACTGAGCTTCAATCCCAGCAGATCTCCCGCGCCACGGTGTTCGCCGCCAGCGTGCCCTACCCCAGCAACCCGATGACCCGCTACAGCCTGCCGGACCTGCGGCTGGCAGCGGGTACTTCGGCCATTGGCAGCGCCGAGCCCATTCCGAACATCAACGATGGCTACGCGGGCACTGGCCCCGATCTCGGAGCCTTTGAGCTCGCTGAGGCCACGCCACCTCCGCCGCCACCGCCACCGCCGGGACGCATCTTCGGCGACGGCTTCGGAGGCTGAGCCCAAACCTGCGCCGGCCGTGCCCGAGCCGGGGCGCTGAAGGGATTGCGTGGAATCTGACGCGGCTGTCTGCGGCCGCGAACGCGGTTCCGCAGCGCTGGCATACTCTGCGTCGCGGCAAGCGGCCGCGCTGACAGGCAGTACTGTCGTGGAACGTCTCCTTGCCTGGAGTGCAGCACTGCTGGCGCTGCTGACAGTCGGCTGTGCGCCCAAGGCGCCGCCCTTTCCCGAGTCCGAGTTGTCCGCCGGTTTCAGCGATGCCTTCGATGGTGAGGGCCCACTGCAGGGCTGGCGCACGGTGCGCGCAGAGGTGCTGCCTGACACCTCGCGGCAGGACGGTCGCTACCGCGCGGCCCTCCGCGACAACAGCAACAATCGGACCCTGCACTTCAATCGCGATCAGGGCCGGCTGGATGCCAAGCCGCTGCGCTTTCCGTTCGACGTAGTGCTCCGCAATGTCGGCATCGGCACGCTGGAGGACAGCCAAACGGCGCCACGGCCGCCGTCGGCCTATATCTTCGCGGGCCTGCAGGTGCACGCGCCGGATCTGGAGGTCGCCGAATCCGCTCATCTGGTAGTCGGCCATCGCGGCCGCACCCTGTTCACCGTGGAAGGCAAGAACACCCGTCGCGGACGCTCTGGCGTCACCGACGAAGGCATCAATTCCGCGCCGCAAGGCCGAGCCGACCTGCGCATCGTAGGACTGACCGATCGCAGCCTCAGAGCGTACTGGCAGCTGCCGAACCCAAATTCCGCTCTACAGGCGGACAACTGGCGCCCGTACAACGGCTCCGGCCTGCTGCCCGGCCGCGCGCCGCGCTTCCCGGAATGGGTCTATGTGGGCCTGATCACCTACGCCCAGGGCGACGAAGGCCTGCCTTTCGTAGGCACGGCGGACGCGATCGAACTGGTCTCCGAGCAGGGGCAACCGCAGTAAAGGCGACCCGGAAATGCGCGCGCCCGACGCGCTTGATCTTCTCCACGCCTCTGTGCACAATGCCCGGCTCCGGGCGGTTAGCTCAGCGGTAGAGCATTGCCTTCACACGGCAAGGGTCGCAGGTTCGATCCCTGCACCGCCCACCAAGTTACTCAGGTTTTCAAGCACTTGGAAACACGAAGGCCCCGCACTGCGGGGCCTTTTTCGTGTCGAGCTCCTGGGTTTTCGGGAACCGAAAGCGCAGGCCGCCCCTAGCAAAGGCAGCGAAAAGCTACTGGGCGAGGGGCTTGTGCCTGGCCATCAGGTGCACGTCCACATGCTCGCCCGCGCGTAGCGCGTAGCCGCGGGCGGTGCCCTCGCGCTCGAAGCCACAGCGGGTGAAGAGAGCCTGGGCTGGCACGTTGTCGGTGTAGACCTCCAGCTCAATCCGGCGCACGTCCAGCCAGCCGAAGCAAAGCTCCACAGCGGCCTCCACCAGCGCGCGACCGACACCCCGGCCACGGGCGTCTTCGTCCACCGCCAGGCCGATGTTGGCGGCATGGCGGCGGCGCGGGTTCTCGAACTGCTCGATGCCGATCTGGCCGAGCAGACGTCCCTGCTCCACCATGACCAAGCTGTGGAAGTGCGTGTGCAGGCGTGCCAGTCGGGCCTGCCACAGCTCCAGGCTGGGCCAGGGCAACTGCAGGGTGTTGGCATAGACACTGGGTTGGGCATAGAGCGCCCGGATCGCGGCAATGTCGTTGGCTTCGCTGTGGCGGATCTCCATGGCTTCAGCATCGCCGCACGCCCGCCTTCACGGCAAGCCCGCCAGCGCAAGCGGCTATGCTTGGCAGGCCGCTCCTCCCCCACGGTGATCCGATGCTCGCCAATTTCCTGAAGCGCCTGTTCGGAGCCGAAGTCACGCCGCGCTCCAGGCAGGATGAGTTCGCACGGCTCAACCGCGAGGCCCCGATCCGGCCCAGCGACATCCCCCCGAGCGGCGAGGCCAGCGCCCCGGACGGCTTCGTCTGCCGGGAGACCCTGCTGGGGCGCGATCAACGCGTCGCTGCCTACCATTTCCTGCTGCAACAGGGCACGCGAACCCGCATCGCCAAGCGCAGCAGACGCATCCACCACGTCTATGCCGAAGTGCTGGTGCGCAACCTGATCCGGATGGATGTGGCGAAGCTGCTGGGGCATCGGCTGGCGGTGATCGAGCTGCCCGATTCCTTCCTCGACCATCCATCGATACGCCAGCTCCCCGCGAAGACGCTCGTCCTGAACGTCGTGGCCGTGCCCGACACGGGCGCGCCCAGGCCAGAAGACGTGCTGGAAAAAATCCGCGCGCTCAAGCGCGAGGGCTTCCGGATCGCAGCGGACGTGCAGCCCACGGAAACGCCCAGCGCCTACCTGCTCGGCGAAGCCGATATCGCCATCGTGCGCGCCGACAGCGTCGATCCACGCCGCTTGCGGGATTTCGTGGCCAGCATGGGAGAGCGCCGCAAGGGCCTGCAGTGGCTGGCGCGCGGGCTGCCCAGCCACGACGAGTTCAGCCTTTGCTTCAACCTCGGCGCGAGCTTTTTCCAGGGGCCCTTCATCACCCGCCGCGAGGACTGGAGCGGGAACCAGCTTGGCCCGAACTCGGCGCGGCTGGCGGACCTGCTCTCGCGCCTGCGCCGCGATGTGGACACGCGCGAAATCGCCGAACAGCTCAAGCAGGATCCGGCGCTCTCGCTGCGGCTGATCCGCTACATCAACTCCGCGGCGATCGGCCTGCGCGAGGAAGTAACCTCCATCGAGCGTGCGGTGCTGCAGCTGGGCCGTGAAAAACTCTATCGCTGGCTGACCCTGCTGCTCTACGGCGCCGACGCCGGCAATGCAGCTGCGCCAGCGCTGCTGGAATCGGCGCTGGTGCGTGCGCGCATGTTGGAGCTGCTGGGCGAAGGTTTGCCCGCCGCCCAGCGCGAGGCGCTGTTTCTGGTCGGCCTGCTGTCACTCGTGGATGCAGTGCTCAAGGTGCCCATGGAAACGGCGCTGGCACAGCTGGCTGCCTCGCCCGAAATCGTAGCTGCGGTGACCAGCAGTGAGGGCCCGATGGCGGCCCTGCTCGGGCTGGCGATCGCCTGTGAGGGCGACGATCAGGACGCGATCGCTCAGGCGGCGGAGGTCTGCGGGGTGGATTCGGAGACTGCCTCGGAGGCGCATCTGCAGGCGCTGGCCTGGGCACTTGAAGTCACGCGCGAGTAGGCGCGACCGTCGCGCAAGGCCGATCCGTGGGATGCAGGAGGCGCCGATGACCCCGATTCGCAGGGAACACGCACACTGGCTGCTGCCGGCGCTGGCGGCACTCGCAGTCGCCGTGCTGCTGCTGAGACAGCTTGACCCCGCCATCCTGCCTTTGAGCCAACACCCTTTGGTGCCGCTGTGGTCCCTGTTCGTGCTGACCTACGTCGGTGTGGCTGCGATCAGCCTGATGCCGGCACCGCTGGGCAATGCGCTCGACCGGGTCTTGAGCCAACGACTGCAGCAGTCCGGCGCCGGGCTTTATGGCGTGCTTGCGCTGGCGATCTTCCTCCGGCTTGAGGCCAACAGCTTTGCCGAGGCCTGGGCCAATACCAACATGCAGAACCTGCTGCGCAGTCTGCTGCAGGAGTGGCTTGTCGGCTTCAGCCTGGATTCGCTGATGAACTCCATCCAAGCCCTGGTCTGGCCCGGCACTCTGATCTCGAAGCACGGCTGGCAGTCGGCAGCTGTTTTCGTGCTGGCCTGTGCGGCGGTGTTTGAACTGGGCAAACGCCTGCTGCCAGAGGCGCATGGACGCATGGAGCACGAGGCGGCAGACGCGGGGCAGCAAGCGGCCCGGCACCAAGGCGGCATCACCGCGACGGCCAAGGGCTCTGAGGCTGACTCCCGCTGAAGCTGGCACAGCAGACGCGCCTGCGGGCCAGCACGCAATCGCCTCAGGGCTGGTCAGCCCGCCCTGAGGCGGCGCGCAAACAGGTCGAGCGTGAGCTGCCAGGCGTCGCGCGCTGCGGCCTCGCTGTAGCGCGGCGTGGTGTCGTTGTGGAATCCGTGCAGGGTGTTGTCGGGCTGGAACAGAGCGTGCTCGACACCCGCAGCCTTGAGCGCAGCCTCGTAGTCGGGCCAGGTGGCATTGATGCGCTCGTCGTCGGAAGCCAACACCACCAGCAACTCGGCGCGGATCTGCGGCACCGCATCCAGCGGCGCGGGGCCGCCGTAGTAGGGTGCTGCGGCAGCCAGCTCTGGCACTCGCGTCGCGAGCAGGTTGACGATTGCGCCGCCATAGCAGAAGCCGACCGCGCCCAAGGCGCCGCTGCTGCCCTCGGCAGTCAGAAGCCAGCGCGCTGCGGCCTCGAAGTCCTCGCGGCACTTGGCCTGGTCAAGCTGCGGGAACAGCGCACGCGCGGCGTCCTCGTCACCGGGGTAGCCACCCAGCGGAAACAGCGCGTCCGGCGCCAGCGCCAGATAGCCCTGCAGGGCGAGGCGGCGTGCCACGTCTTCGATATGCGGGTTCAGACCGCGATTTTCGTGCACCACCAGCACGGCCGGCAGCGGGGCATCGATGACGGCCGGACGCGCCCGGTACGCGCGGACCTTGCCGTAGCCCTGCGGCGAATCGATCTCCACGTAGTCGGCCAGCATACGTGGATCATCTTCGGCCACCTGGCGCGCCTGCACGAACTTGGGCGAAAGCGCGGCCAGAAGAGCGGCCGCGCCCGCCGCACCGGCGGCATACCTTGCCGCCCCCTCCAGGAAGCCCCGTCGATCGATCTGACCGTGCACATACTGATCGAAAAGCTGCATCACCTCGGGAGCGAAGTCACCGGCATGAGGGCGCTTGGAATCGCGAAGGGACGGCATGGCAGGGTTCCGGGCAAGGCGGGGAAACCGACACTACGCCCGCCCCGGGGCAGCCACCATGTGCCGAAGGGCGCAGGCCATGCCAGCGGGCAGTGCATGCCCGGGCAAGACAGGCCGGCAGCGCATGCGACGAGTGCGCGGTCACTGGCAGTGCCCGGTCATTGGCTTCGCCTTGGCACCCTGTGCCCGCGACACCGCTGGCTGCTTTAGCGATGCCCGGGTCCGCAGGGACAGCGTCAGCGCGAAGCCAGCGGATAGACCTCTCGGATCCGGCAACGGGCGTCGACCGGAGAGGCGCGGAGAGCCGAACCGCCGACGCTGCCGACCAGGCTCAACTCATCCGGGAAGGGCTCCTTGGCCCGGGTGAAAAACCCGTCCAGCGCGCCCAGCACGGGCTCCACCTGGAACACCACCTCGTCAGCGGCATGGCCGCAGATCAGACCGTTGCCGGCCCCGGACCGCAGCGCCAGCGTCGCGTTGTGCCGCAGCTCGGTGCAGGCGCTGTCAAGCTCGACACGATAGAACTGGTTGCCGCCCGAGCGGCGGGGACGCACCTCGACCACCAGGCCCTCGCGATCCTCGTGCCAGCTGCGCATCTGGCCGCTGTTGAAGCAGTAGTCGAAGCTTCCGCGAAAGCCGCGCGGCGCCGTGCCCTGCACCTCGATGGTTGCAAGCCGTGTCTCGATGTCGCTCTCGCGCGCAAGCCGGGCAAACTCGCGGCTGTCGACTTGGGCCACGGCGTCCACTGCGCAGGCCTCGCCCGAAGCGGCATCCGTGATCAATACCGTCTGCCCCGGACAGGCCCAACCTTCGCGGGCCAACAGCTGCAGGGACTCCGAAGGCTTTCCAATCAGTGGGCAGGCCGCCGCGAGATCCAGCCGGAAGCGGCTGCCATCGGCCAGTGCGACCTGCATCTCGCGGGCGCCCACCGCGTGAATCTGCAGGATCTGGCGGGCGTCCATACAGTCCGGAGAAGGCGCCGGTGCGCGCAAGATATCTGCAGACGCCGCCAGCGGCAGCAGCAGCGCGGCGACAGGAAGCATCGAAAGAACAGGCGAAAACGCAGGCATGAGTCAGTCCTCTGGAACTGGAGCACAAGCGAAGCGCCGCTCGGCGCTTCAGGGTTTGATCAGCGATCAGGGCGACGACGGGGACACCGCCGCGCCGATGTAAACCTGCCATAGCCATCGCGGACGTAACGTCCCCGCCGGAACCCGGCGGCGGCACATGCAAAACCGGGGCGACGCTCCGCGCCCGCGTCCGGTCGGAAAGAGCTTTGCAAACAGGGCACGATGGAACGGCGACAGCGCCTTGAGAGCAGCACCAGCTCTCCGCACGGTATGCAGCCGTTCAGGATTCGATGCAAGCGCGTTGCGTGTGACGAATCCCCAGCTGGCTGCCTGTGGGATTGGGTTCGAGTCAAGCCGCTAGGAGGATCCAGAGTAGCGCCGTGGTGACGACGAACTGCACCGAGCCGCGCCCGAAGATGCCGTGAAACGCTGCTGGTTTGTCGAGCGCGGCACGGCAAGACCGGCCACGACCTCCGGGAGCGGCCTGTTAGAATCGCGCGCTCGGACGTGAGGCTTGAGAAATCTCAAGCATCGCACGCCAAAAGGCCCTCAGAATCCTGACTACCCTGTGCATCGGCACGCCCCTCGACGGGCCTGCCGCCTTCCGGATGCCTGCATGAACGCCCTGCCGCACGCCCTGCCCGCTGCCGATGACAAGCCCTACCGCGTAGAGACGGTCACCGAGGTTCACCACTGGACCGATCAGTACTTCACGTTGAGAACAACCCGCAACGAGGGCCTGCGCTTCGAGAACGGTCAATTCGTGATGATCGGGCTGATGGTCGAGGGGCGGCCGCTGCTGCGCGCTTATTCGATCTGCAGTCCCAACTGGGAGGAATCGCTGGAGTTCCTCAGCATCAAGGTGCCGGATGGTGCGCTCACCTCACGGCTGCAGCACATCCAGCCCGGCGACGGCCTGCTTGTGAGCAAGAAACCCACTGGGACACTGCTGATCTCGGACCTGAGGCCTGGCCGCACGCTCTACCTGCTGGCCACCGGTACCGGGCTGGCGCCCTTCCTCGCCACCATTCGCGACCCTGAAACCTACGAGCGCTTCGAGCGCATCGTGCTGGTGCACGGCGTTCGCGAAGTGCGCGACCTGACCTACCGCGACTTCCTCGAACGCGAGCTGGGCGAGCACGAGTATCTGGGCGCGATGGTTCGCGCGAAGCTGCGCTACTACCCGGTGGTCAGCCGCGAGGCTTTCACACACCACGGCCGTGGCACCGACCTGCTCGCTTCGGGCCAGATCGCGCGCGATCTCGGCATCGAGCCGCTCGATGCCGCCCACGACCGCGCCATGATCTGCGGCAGCCCCGGCATGCTGGCCGACTTCCGCAGCCTGCTGGACGCGCGCGGTTTTGTCGCCAGCCCGCGTATCGGAACGTCAGGCGACTATGTGTTCGAGCGGGCTTTCGTAGAGAAGTAGTCCGAAGCGCTCGGAGCGTGTGAGAAAAGCCGGACGCCGTAGCGAGAACGTCGCTGGGCGTTCGTGGCAAGGCGCGGCAGGCGAATAAAAGGGAGTTTGGTGAGCCAAATGACCGCAGGATTCGCGCAGCGCGCTGCCGCCCCGGGCGTCCAGCGGCGGCCGCAGAAGGCGAATGGCTCTTTGACAGCATCTCAGCGCAACTGGCTGTCCTTGCTGCCGCGCCGGTTATAGGCGCCGTCGGCGGCCTGCGCGCGGTCGGCCTCGGCCTGACAGCCGACGCACAGGCGTACGCCCGGCAGCGCGCGTCGTCGCGCAGCCGGAATCTCGGCCTCGCACTCCTCGCAGTGGGTCCGACCAGGCCCCAACGGCAGACGCGCACGCGCTTTGGCGATGGCGTCCTTGACGGTGGCATCGATCTGATCCTGCACGGCGCCGTCGCCGGCCCAGCCAGTAGCCATGTGTATCTCCTTCTAGTGTGGTGATTCGTACGTGGCGGACAGTCGCTGCGAGCGGATTTGTGTGGCTGGCAAGGCGCAACGACGAGTCATGGCAGGGCTACGGCGAAGAGGAGGAACGCTGTCAGCCTTGCCGAGGACGCCGCGGGTACGTTCGCTCAAGTGCGAATCACTACACCAGTGCCTGGCCCGCAGGGCTAGTGTGCCGCGCAAAAAAATTCATCAGGCTCTGACGGCGCCTTTGGGCGCGTACCGGCGTTGCGGGTCGTCTCCGTGGCGCCACGACAGCGCCTCCTCGCGCCCTGATGAGCACCCGGATCAGCTGCCGGCGAGCCGAGGATTTGTCAGGCGCAGCGCAGCAGCAAACACCTGCCGTGATCCAAGTTCATCGCGCCCGGTCTTCCGTTGGACCTCGTGAACGGCTAGCGTGGCGTCCATTGTCGGAGACCCGCTATGGAAACCCTGCTGCTCGACGCCATCCGCAGCCTCATTCTGATCATCGAAGGGATTGGCGTGCTGGTGATTCTTGGCGGATTCATCTACAGCACAGGCGTCTGGCTGCGCGGACTGCGCACGGTGGAAAGCCACCTTGCCTACCTCACCTTCCGCCGCCGCAGTGTCCGCGGCTTGATTCTGGGCCTGGAGTTCCTGGTGGCGGCCGACATCATCCGCACCGTGATCATCGACTACACCCTGGACAGCCTGCTGATGCTGGGCCTGATCGTGCTGATCCGCAGCTTTCTGGTGTTCGCCCTGCATCTGGAAATCGAGGGCCGGCTGCCGTGGCACCCGGCTGCCCCAGAGTGAAACCCATCGCCGTCAGCTGCCCTGCACTCCGCCGCGGGTGAGCCGCCCCGGATCCAGCAGCGCCTCCAGCTGCTCGCGCGGCAGCCCGGTGAGCTCCTCCGCAACATCCAGCACCGGCCGCCCCTCTGCATAGGCGCGTTTGGCGATCTCGGCGCCCTTGGCGTAGCCGATCAAGGGGTTCAGCGCGGTCACCAGGATTGGATTGCGGGCCAGCACCGCCTGCAGGCGATCCTCGCGCACCCGGAAGCCGTCGATCGCCCGGTCGGCCAGCAGGCGCATCGCATTGGCCAGCAGCTCAATCGACTGCAGCAGCGTATGGGCGATCAGCGGCAGCATCACGTTCAACTGGAAGTTGCCGCTCTGCGCCGCAAGCGTGACCGTCACATGCGAGCCGGCGACCTGCGCGCAGACCATGGCCACCGCTTCCGGCACCACCGGATTCACTTTGCCCGGCATGATCGAGCTGCCCGGCTGCAGGGTCGGCAGCTCGATCTCGCCCAGCCCTGCCAAGGGGCCCGAGTTCATCCAGCGCAGGTCGTTGGCGATCTTCATCAGGATGGCCGCCAGCCCGTTCATCTGCGCGGACAGGCCCAGCGCCGCATCCTGCCCGGCGATACCCGCAAACAGGTTGTCGGCCGGCCGGAACCTGATAGCCGTCAGCGCCTGCAGGGCGCGGCAGGCGCGCTTGCCGAACTGCGGATGTGCATTGATGCCGGTGCCGATAGCCGTGCCCGAGAGCGGCAGCAAGCGCAGGCGATCGGCCTCCTGCTCGATCCGCTCGCGTGCGCCGGCGAGCTGTGCCACCCAGGCCTGGAGCTCCTGCCCGAAGCTGAGCGGCATCGCGTCCATCAGGTGCGTGCGGCCGGTCTTGGCAATGTCGGCAAGCTCCTCCGCGCGGCGCGCAATGCGCTTTTTCAGGTGCTTCAGCGCCGGCAGCAGCTGCTCCCGCAGGGCCAGTGCCGCCGCCACCTGGATCGCGCTTGGCACCACGTCATTGGAGCTCTGCGCCATGTTGAGGTGATCGTTCGGCGAGACCGCCGTGCGCACGCGCCGCCTTGCCAGCGTCGCCAGCACCTCGTTCATGTTCATGTTGCTGCTGGTGCCCGAGCCGGTCTGGAACACGTCGACCGGAAACTGCCCAGCGTGCTGCCCCGCTGCGACCTCGGCGGCGGCTGCCTCGATGGCCTCAGCGATTTTCGGATCGATCAGACCCAGCCCGGCATTGGCATGGGCAGCGGCGGACTTGATCAGGGCCAGTGCGCGCAGGAAGCCGGCCGGCATTCGTTGGCCTGAGATCGGGAAGTTGAGCACCGCGCGCTGGGTCTGCGCGCCCCACAGTGCGTCGGCAGGAACCTCGAGTTCTCCAAGGCTGTCACGTTCGATCCTGGGCTTGGGCATGACGCGTCCTCCAGCGGCAATCGCCTGATCCTACGCGTTTGCCTTCCGACGCCACGGGCAGCCATCCGCCCGGCCGCGTAAAATCATCGGATCTTCCCCGCCTGCGCGAGCGCCATGTCCCCTGCCCTTTCCCCGCTGACTGCCCTATCCCCCGTCGACGGCCGCTACGGCGCCAAGGTCGACGCGCTGCGGCCGGTGTTCTCCGAATATGGACTGATCCGCGCGCGCATCCGGGTTGAGGTCGAGTGGCTGCTGGCGCTGGCGGCAGAGCCCGGAATCGTCGAGCTTCAGCCCTTTTCCGAGGCCGCCACCGACCGCCTGCGCGCGCTGGCCGCCGGCTTCTCGGTGGCTGACGCCGAGCGGGTCAAGGAGATTGAGCGCACCACCAACCACGACGTCAAGGCGGTGGAGTACTTCATCAAGGAGCGCCTGCGCGACGACGCCGAGCTTGGCCCCGCGCTGGAGTTCGTGCACTTCGCCTGCACCTCCGAGGACATCAACAACCTGAGCTACTCGCTGATGCTGGCGGAGGCGCGGCGCGAGGCGATGCATCCGGCGCTGGCCAGGCTGGAGGGCAGGCTGCGCGAGCTGGCCCACGAGCATGCCGAGCTGCCCATGCTCTCGCGCACGCACGGCCAGACCGCCTCCCCGACCACGGTGGGCAAGGAAATCGCCAACGTGGTGGCGCGCCTGCGCCGACAGCTGAAGCAGCTGGATGCTGTCGAGCTGCAGGGCAAGATCAACGGTGCGGTGGGCAACTACAACGCCCACGTGGTGGCCTATCCCGAGGTCGACTGGCCGCGTCTTGCGCAGCGACTGGTCGAGGGGCTGGGCCTGCACTTCAACCCCTACACCACCCAGATCGAGCCGCACGACTGCATCGCCGAGATCTGCGACGTGCAGCGCCGCATCAACACCATCGGCATCGACTTCTGCCGCGACATCTGGGGCTATATCTCGCTGGGCTACTTCAAGCAGGCGGTCAAGGCCGGCGAAGTCGGCAGCTCGACCATGCCGCACAAGGTCAACCCGATCGACTTCGAAAACGCCGAGGGCAACTTCGGCATCGCCAACGGAATGCTGGAGCATTTCGCCGCCAAGCTGCCGATCAGCCGCTGGCAGCGGGACCTGACTGACTCCACCGTGCTGCGCGCGCTCGGGGTGGCCTTCGCCCACAGCCTGATTGCGATCGACGCCTTGCTGCGTGGGCTGAACAAACTGTCGACCGATCCGGACCGCCTCGCCGCCGACCTCGACGCCGCCTGGGAGGTGCTGGCCGAACCGGTACAGACGGTGATGCGTCGCTACGGCCTGCCGAATCCTTACGAACAGCTCAAGGCGCTGACCCGCGGCCACGGCATCAACCAGGACTCGATGCGCGCCTTCATCGCCTCGCTGGAGCTGCCAGAGCACGACAAGTCGCGGCTGCTGATGCTCACGCCCGGCGACTACACCGGCCTGGCCGCGCGTCTGGCAAAGGCGGTCTGAGATGGCACTCACGCCGCGCAGGCCGGCCGCCGCTCCCGTCCCGCCCATCGAGGTGCAGGCCAGCGCGCGGCAGCGCATGGGCATGAGCCCGGCTGAGTTCCTGCGCGACTACTGGCAAAAGCGCCCGCTGCTGATCCGGGGTGCGTTCGCCGACCTGCCCTGCCCGATTACACCCGAGGACCTTGCCGGCCTGGCCTGCGAGGAGGGCGCACTGGCGCGGCTGGTGCTGCACGATCGGCGCCGCGATCACTACGCGCTGGAAACCGGCCCCTTTCCGGAAGAGCGCTTCGCGCAGCTGAGCGAACGCGACTGGAGCCTGCTGGTGCAGGACGTGGACAAATGGGACGCCGATGTCGCCGCGCTCAGGGCCCATTACGGCTTTCTGCCGCGCTGGCGCATCGACGACATCATGATCAGCTACGCCGTGCCCGGCGGCTCGGTCGGCCCGCACGTGGACCAGTACGACGTGTTCCTGATGCAGGGCCTCGGCGAGCGGCGCTGGCAGATCGACGTCGACCCTGCGGCGCCCAAGGCCTTCCGCGAGGGCGCGCAGCTTCGTCTGCTGAAGGATTTCACGCCCAGCCACGAGTGGTTGCTTGGCCCCGGCGATGTGCTCTACCTGCCGCCCGGCGTGCCCCACCACGGCGTCGCCGAGACGCCCTGCCTGACCCTGTCGCTGGGCATGCGGGCACCTTCGGTCAACGAGCTGGTCACCGACCTCGCCGATGAGCTGGCGGCGAACCTGGGCGAGGAGGCGCGCTACGCCGATCCCGACCTCGCGCCGGCCAACGACATCGCCGAAATCGATACCGCCGCCCTGCAGCGGGTGCGCACTGCACTGGCGCCCCTGCTGGCCATGGACGATGCCGCGCTGATGCACTGGTTCGGCCGCTTTATCAGCGGTTACCGCAACGCCGGTACGCCACAGCCGGGGCCACGCCTGCCCAGCCGCGCCAAGCTGGAATCGGCACTCGACGACGGCGGCTGCCTGCACTGGCACCCGTTCTCGCGCTCGGCCTGGGGCCGCGCAGGTCGCGGCGCCGTGCTCTTCGTGCACGGTCACGCCCATCCCTGCAGCCAGGCCGGCGCGCGCCGCCTGGCCCGCGGCGATGCGCTGGCAAGCGCGGACTGGGCGGCACTCAAGCCACTCGACCGGGATACCGCGTGGGCGCTGGTGCAGGCCGGGCAACTGGTGCTGCAGACCGCGCGCAAACCGCGCTCCCGCTGACCCCGCACGAGCCGACCCGTATGAGCACCGCGATACCCGAAGGCTTCCAGATCGAGCAGGCCGACTACCGGCGTGACTTCGACACGCTGCGCGCAATCCGCGACGAGGTGTTCGTGCGCGGGCAGCAGGTACCGATCGAGATCGAGCTGGATGCGCTCGATCCGCTCTGTCAACACGTGATCGCGCGCGCGGAGGACGGCCGCGCCATCGGCACCGCGCGGCTGATGCCGGATGGTCGTATCGGTCGCATGGCGGTGCAGGCGCCCTGGCGCGGCCGTGGCGTCGGCGGCCTGATGCTGGAGCGGCTGATCGAGATCGCCCGCGGCCGTGGCCTGCGGCGGGTTGAGCTGCACTCGCAGGTGCATGCACAAGCCTTCTACGAGCGCCACAGCTTCGAGGCCTTTGGCGAGCACTTTTTCGAGGCCGGCATCGAACACGTGCACATGCAGCGCGCGCTCGATCTGACGCCACCGGCGCGCTCGGCACCGTCCGAACTGCTCAACATCGACAGCGAACACGAGGCACGCTCGACCTGCCTTGCGCTGCTCGCGCGCACGCGGCACCGGCTTTCAATCTTCTCGCGCGATCTGGATCCGGTGCTGCTGGGCGGTGCCGATGTGATCGAGGCGCTGCGCGGCCTGCTCGCGCGCGGCCGCGGCGTGGAGCTGCGCATCCTGCTGCAGGATCCGGCCAGCCTGATGCGCGATCTGCATCCGTGGCTGCCGCTGATGCAGCGCCTGTCCAGTCTCGTGCACGTGCGCAGCGTGGTCGAGCCGATCGATCGCCAGAACCCGGTGGCCTTGATCGTCAATGACACGGGCGGCTGGTACCACCGCCCGCTGGCGGCGCGCTTTGAGGGCACGGCCTCGCTGCAGGCGCCCGGCCGGGCGCGTCAGCTCCAGAACGAACTCGACGCACTGTGGGAGCGCGGACAGCCCTCCACCGAGCTGCGCGTGCTCGGCGGCCTGTAGCGCTTTGCTTGCGCAAGAACGCTGCAGCGGTTTCAATGCGAGTTCCTAACAAGAAATCCGCAAGGAGCCCCGCATGAAGTTGTCCCGCGCCGAAGCCAATCTGCTGAGCGCCGCCGAACTCGATATGGTCCGCAGCAAAGGCCCCTTCGAGGTCAAGTCCCTGGTGCGTCTGATCCAGCGCCTGCGCAACCTGCGCGACAAGGCCACGGATCTGGTGCAGCGCCAGGCCATCGCGATCGCTCGCAGCACTGGCACCAAGCGTGGCAACACCGGCAAGGCCAATGTGCGCACCGGCGACAAGGCCGAGGTGCTCACCCGCGCGCTGCGCCACTTCGAGGAGCAGCTGGCCAAGCTCGACGCCGAGTCCAGCGCTGCCGTGAAGTCGCTGAAGGCCGAAGCCAAGGCCAAGCCCGCCAAGAAGGCTGCTCCCGCCAAGGCACCGGCCAAGAAGGCTCCGGCCAAGAAGGCGGTTGCCAAGAAGGCACCGGCAAAGAAAGCCCCGGCAAGCAAGGCCGCCGCCAAGCCGGCAGCCAAGAAGGCTGCAGCCCGCAAGCCAGCAGCACCGGCCGCAGCAGCCGCTGCCGATGGCGCTGCGGGTGGCCCGCCGGTCAACGCGATCTCGAGCAAGGCGCGCCAGCGCCTTCCGAAAACCGTTGCCGGCCCGGACAAGGGCCAGCTCAAAAGCGTGGCCTCGCGCAAGTCGCCGAGCAAGGGCAAGCGCGGCTGACCCCGCGGACACTGGCATCCTCAGGCGGGCCGTCGCGAAAGCGACGGCCCGTTTGTTTTCCGGGATCACTCATAGCCAAGTCGGGCGTAATCCCCGAAACTATCGGACCTTGAAGCGGCCCCCAGCCCCGCGGGCCGTGCGAGACGCTCCCGCATGCCGTTCGCTTCCGTTCTGATCGCCAACCGCGGCGAGATTGCCTGCCGCATCATCCGCACCTGCCGCCGCCTTGGCATCCGTACGGTCGCGGTGTATTCCGACGCCGATGCCAGCGCCCAGCACGCGCGCCTGGCCGATGTCGCCGTGCACATCGGTGGCTCCTCGCCGCGTGAGAGCTATCTGCGCCCGGAGGCGATTCTGGAGGCCGCGCGCGCCACCGGCGCGCAGGCCATCCATCCGGGCTACGGGTTTCTCTCCGAGAACGCCGACTTCGCCGATGCCGTAGTCGCCGCGGGCCTGGTCTTTATCGGCCCCTCGGGCACTTCGATGCGCAAGATGGGCTCGAAGGCTGGCGCCAAGGATCTGATGTCCGCTGCCGGCGTACCGGTCGTGCCCGGGTACACCGGCGAAGATCAGTCGCGCGATCGCCTCGCAGCCGAGGCCGAACGCATTGGCTATCCGCTGATGATCAAGGCCGCCCACGGCGGCGGCGGCAAGGGCATGCGCATCGTGCGCGCCACGGCCGAGTTCTTGCCCAATCTGGAAAGCTGTCAGCGCGAAGCAGCCAACGCCTTCGGCCGCGACCGCGTGCTGCTGGAGCGCTACGTAGAAACGCCACGCCACATCGAGATCCAGGTGTTCGGCGATGCGCATGGACAGGTGATTCATCTGAACGAACGCGAGTGCTCGGCGCAGCGCCGCTACCAGAAGGTGATCGAGGAATCGCCCTCGCCGTTCCTGACACCCGAGCGGCGCGCCGAGATGGGCGCGGCCGCCGTGCTGGCGGCGCGGGCGATCGATTACGTCAACGCGGGCACGGTGGAATTCATCGTCGGCCCGGGCGGCGATTTCTACTTCATGGAGATCAACACCCGCCTGCAGGTCGAGCATCCCGTCACCGAGGAAGTCACCGGCCTGGATCTGGTCGAGTGGCAGCTGCGCGTGGCCGCAGGTGAGCGCCTGCCGAAGTCGCAGGAGCAGATCGCAAGCCGCGGCCACGCCATCGAGGTACGGCTCTACGCCGAGGATCCCGAAGCGGGCTTCCTGCCGGGCTCAGGCCGCATCGAACGCCTGCAGCTGCCGCAGGGCCTGCCCGGCGTGCGCATCGACGGCGGCGTGGTCGAAGGCGACACCGTCAGCGTGTTCTACGACCCGATGATCGCCAAGCTGATCGTGCACGCGGACGACCGTCCGCAGGCGCTGGCGCGGATGGCTGATGCATTGGCGCGCTCGCGCATCGAGGGGCCGAAGTCGAACATCGAATTCCTGGAGCGGCTGATCCGGCATCCTGCCGTGGTGGACGCCACCATCGACACCGGCTATCTGGATCGCCACCTCGACCAGGTGCTGCCCGGCCCGCGCACGGCGCACCCGGAACTGCTTGCGGCTGCCGCCAGTGCACTACTGCTGGGCGAGCATGCACTGGTCCACGAACAGGCCGTGCACAGCCCTGAGCCGGATTCGCCATGGGCGCTGGCCGACAGCTGGCGGGGCGGACACAACGGTGACCGCCTGTTGGTGCTGGACGCCGCGGGCGGCCGCGTCGAGCTGCATGTGTCGGGCAACGGCGGCAGCTATGACGTTCGCGTCGGCGATGTTCTGATCGCGGTGCGCGACGCGCAGGTCGATGGCGACAGCCTCAGCCTGCGAATCAACGGCGAGCTGCAGCGCTTTCTTTGTCAGCTCGACGGCGCACGCGCGCTGCTGCACGACGGCAGAGCGCGCTGGAGCTTCCAGCAGCGGCCTTCGTTCGAGTTCGAAGGTGAAGCCAGCAGCGGCGATCCGGACCGTCTGCGCGCGCCGATGCCTGGCCGAATTGTGCTGGTCAGCGTCGCTGCCGGTGATGCGGTCGAATCCGAGCAGGTGCTGCTGGTGATGGAGGCGATGAAGATGGAGCTCAGCCTGCGCGCGCCCCGCACGGGCGTGGTCGAAGCCGTCCAGGTATCGGATGGTGACTTCGTCGAGGCCGACGCCGTGCTGCTGCGGCTGGAGCCCGCCGAGTGATCCGCAGCCTGCTGCTCGCTCTCGCCGCACTGCTGCTGGTCGGCTGCGTCGAAACCCGCTTCGAGTCGCCGCCCGGCGAGCGCATCCAGCGCTGCGACGAGACATGGAAAGGCGTCTGGCTGGACCGCTCGGACGACAGCCAGGTCGCCGGCCTGCATGTGGACGAGCAGTGCCGCAGCTTCGCGCTGACCCAGCTGGAAGCCGGCGGCCCGCTGCGGCAGGCGCCGGTGCCGCTCAACTTCGTCGAGCATCGCGGCCAGCGCTACGTGGTGGTGGCCGATGCCGCCCTGCAGGATCTGGTGACGCTGCCGCCGGTGCACGGCGTCGACCCGGTGCCGACGCGCAACTTCTTCATCGCTCGCTACCGCCTGCGCGGCGGCACGCTGGAGATCCACAAGGTCGACGACCGCGCCGCTGCACGCATGGTGATCGACGGCGTGCTGCAGGGCACGGTGTCCTCCACGCTCAATGAGCTGCACGTCTACGTGCGCGGCACCCGCGAGGACACGCTGCGCATCGTCGAAACCCCCGGCCTGTTCGAGCGCAGGCCCTCGATCGTGCTGGAGCGCAGCCGCCGCTCGCTGGCGGAGATCGAGGCCGAGCTGATGCGGGCGCATGCGCTGCATCCGCGCGGACGAAACTGATGAACCCGCCCGCTACGGCGAGTTTTAGCTTCTTCGGTGCGATAGCGACGCGCAGCACGGCTATTCGCTGCCTGCCTGTGGCGGTTTTGTTGACGCTAGTCGGATGCGACAGCACCAGCTTCCAGTCTCCGCCCGGCAATGAATTCGTCGAGTGCGATGCGGCCTGGAAGGGGTCATGGCGATTGTTGGGCGAGCCAGCCTCAGACCACCTGCTCGTCGTGGGGGACGACTGTCAGGCATCAGAGGTCACTACCTCCGTAGATGCGAGCACATCGGTTTCAGACGAATCGGTGCAGTTGAGGTTTGCCGAACACAACGGACAGCGCTATGTGGTCACGTTTGAAGAGCCCCCCGTGGGCAGTCTCAAGGCACAGTCAGCTGGTGACCGCCCTGATCGATCGGGAACTCCCAGCTACACGATCGCCCGATATGTTTCAGGGCCGAGCTCGATCTCAGTCTGGATGGTAGATACCAGAGCGGCAGCTCGGATGGTTGTCGACGGATCGCTGCTTGGGCACGTATCGCGCCATAAGGACAGCTTGCGGGTGTTCGTTCAGGGCACTCCGGATAACACCCTGCATGCGGTGGAGCTTCCGGGGATGTTTCAAGCCGAACCTACTTTCCTGTTGGAGCGCAGCACCGGGAGCGTCAGCGAGTTGGACGCTGATCGCCCGGCTGAACGCAACGAGTGATGACTAGACCCATGGACCACGTACGCATCGTCGAAGTCGGCCCGCGCGACGGCCTGCAGAATGAAAAGACCCTGCTGCCGGCCGCGCTCAAGATCGAGCTGATCGAACGCCTCGCCGCCACCGGCCTGCAAACCGTCGAAGCCACCAGCTTCGTCAGCCCGAAGTGGGTGCCGCAGCTCGCCGATGCGGCGGAAGTCTTCGGCGCAATCCAGCGGTTGCCGGGCGTGCGCTATCCGGTGCTGGTGCCGAACCTGCAGGGCTATGAGCGGGCCAAGGCCGTCGGCGTCGAGGAGATCGCGGTGTTCGGCGCGGCGTCCGAGGCCTTCTCGCAGAAGAACATCAACGCCAGCATCGACGACAGCCTGCAGCGCTTCGCGCCGGTGATTGAGGCCGCGCGCGCCGATGGAATCGCCGTGCGCGGCTATGTCTCCACCGCGCTCGGCTGCCCCTACCAGGGCGAGGTGCCGGTAGCTGATGTGGTGCGGGTGGCACAGCGCCTGCATGACATGGGCTGCTATGAGATATCACTCGGCGACACCATCGGCGTTGGCACGCCGCGCAAGGCGCGCGCAATGCTCGAAGCGGTCGCCGCTGTGGTGCCGATGCAGGCGCTGGCGGTGCACTTCCACGACACCTACGGCCAGGCCATCGCCAATATCGCCGCCTGCCTGGACGCCGGCGTGCGCGTTGTCGATGCATCAGTCAGCGGTGCCGGCGGCTGTCCTTATGCAAAAGGTGCCTCAGGCAACGTCGCCAGCGAAGATGTGCTCTATCTTCTGGATGGGCTCGGTTTCACACACGGCGTCGACGCCGATGCCCTAGCCTCGACCGGCCAGTGGCTGGCCGAGGCGTTGGGACGGCCCAATGGCAGCAAGGCGGGGAGAGCGCGCATCGCCAGTCGCGCCGGCTGAAGCACGATACGGACAGGGGGTGGCATGACGGCGGAACCCGAGGATCAGCCCACGCGCGCGCTCGACTCCGAGCGGCCAGCCCCGAGCGCCACCGCCCTGCCGGAAAGCATTGGCCCCTTCCGCATCCTCGGCCTTCTGGGCGAGGGCGGCATGGGCCGGGTCTATCGCGCGATGGAGCGCACGCCCGCGCGTGAGGTCGCGCTCAAGGTCGCCGGCCTGCCCACCCGCGCTGCGCTGGAGCGCTTCCAGCGCGAAATCGAACTGCTGGCTCAGCTGGAGCACCCTGGCATCGCTCGCCTCTATGCCACCGGCGTGGACGCACACAGCGGGCTGCCCTGGCTGTCGATGGAGCTGGTGGCGGGTGAAGACCTGGGTCGCTGGGCGATGCGCACCCAGCCCGGCCGTGAGGCCATCGTCGAAGTGCTGCTGTCGATCTGCACCGCGGTGCAGTACGCGCACGGTCGCGGCGTGCTGCACCGCGACCTGAAACCTTCGAACGTGTTCGTTACCGCCGAGGGCGATGCCCGCGTGCTGGACTTCGGCATCGCTCGCCTGCTCGGCCCTTCCGGCAGCGGCGATCCAACGCTTACGGTTGCCGGGCAGATCCTGGGCACCCTGCCCTACATGGGTCCGGAGCAGCTGGCCGGCGACACGGTGGACGCGCGCAGCGATGTCTACGCGCTTGGGGTGATCGCCTACGAGCTCCTCGGAGGCCAGCTGCCCTACCCTCGCCTTCGAACAGCCTCGGCCTTCGAGGCGCTGGACATCATTCGCGCCGGCGATCCGCCGCCGCTGGGCAGCCTGAGCCGACGTGCGCAGGGTGACCTCGGCGACGTGGTGATGAAAGCCATCGCGCCGGAGCGCGAACGTCGCTACGCCAGTGTGGATGCCTTTGCCGCCGACCTCCGCGCGGTGCTGGAGAGTCGACCTGTCAGTGCGCGCCCGCCCACGCCCAGCTACCTGATCGGGCGCTTCATGCGCCGCCATCGGGCACTCAGTACCGCGATCGGCAGCGTCGCCCTGGTGCTGGTGTTCGCCACCGGCATCTCGCTGCGGTTCGCCCTCGCCGAGGCCGGGGCCCGTGCCGAGGCGGAAGAGCGCGCAGCCGAAGCGCAGGCCATCAACGACTTCCTGACTGACATGCTGCAGTCGGCGGATCCAGAGCGCAGCCTCGGCCGCCAGCTGCGCGTCAGCGACCTGTTGGCGCCTGCGGAAAGCAGCCTGCTGGGCTCAGACTCGCTGGCGCCCAGCGCACGTGCGCGGCTGCTGTCAGTGCTTGCCGGGGTGCATCTGAACCTGGGCCAGCCCGAATCGGCGCTGGCCACGGTCGGGCGCGGCGAAGCGATCGACCTGGAGCCAGGCGATAGCCTCAGAGATATCCAGCTCAGCCAGCGCAGCCGTGCTCTGCTCGATCTCGGACGCAGTGCCGAGGCACTCACCCTGCTGGATGCGGCACTCGCCCAGGGCGAGCGCAGCGAGGAGGGCCGCATCGGTCTCGAGTTTCTGCGGGTGCAGGCGCAGTTGGAGCTGGGCGGCGACCCGGCCGGGCACGAAGCCAAGCTGCGTGCGTTGCTCACGGACGCTCGCGCCTCGCTCGGCGACCAGCACCCGAACAGCGTGCTCGCCCTCCACAACCTGAGCGTGGTCCTGCAGACGAGCGGCAAATGGCAGGAAGCGCTGGCCATCAGCGAGCAAGTGGTGGCCCTGCGCAGCGCACTGCATGGATCCGAGCATCCGCAAACGCTCTACTCGCGCAACATCATGAGCAATCTGCTGTTCCGCATGGGCCGAGTGGAGGAGTCGCTGGCGTTGAGCCGGGAGGTGCTGGAAGCACGCCGACGGGCGTTGGGCGATGCCCACCCCTCGGTGTGGGTGAGCACTCAGGCCATCGGCGCCCTGCTGATGACGCAGGGAGAGGTCGAGTCGGGAGCCGAGCTGCTGCAGCAGGCCCTGGAGCGATTTGATGAACGCTTCGGCCCCAGCTCCAATTTCGCCCTGCTGACCCGGGATGCACTCGGTCAGGCCCACGAAAAGCTCGGCAACCTGGAGCAGGCGCAGAGCCTGTACGAGCAGGTCATCGCAAACGGCATGGGCACTGATGGCCTGCTGCGCTCGGAAGCCATGCCGACCCGCAACAACCTTGCCATGCTGCTCTCTGATGCCGGCCGCAAGCAGGAGGCCCTGCTCCACTTCGATCGCCTGCTGCCCGAAGCGGAGGCCCGCTACGGAAGTGCACATCCCTACGTGGGCATGTTCCGCGGCAACCGGGCGCAGTGTCTGGCAGAGCTGGGCCGCCGGGCCGAGGCACGCCTCGAGTTTCAGCACAGCCTGGAAAACCTGCGTGCCAGCCTCGGTGAGGCACATCCCCGCACGCAGCGCGTGCAGTCACAGCTCGATGCGCTCGGGACCGGCGCATGAGTGCCTGGCTGTGGAGCCTTGGGCCGAGTCTTGCGCTGCTTGCAGCCTGCGCGTGGCTGGCGCTGGAGCGCAGGCGACTGCAGGGCGAGCTGCAGGCACAAAGCCGGCAGACGCTGGTGCAGGCCGACTCTGAACGACGTCGGATCCGCCAGCAGGCCACCCTTGAAGAGCGCGAGCGGATCTATCGCGATCTGCATGATGATCTCGGCTCGCAGCTGCTGCAGATGATCTACACCGCACCCAACCCCGAGCAGGCCGACCGCGCCCGCGCGCTGCTGCAGAACCTGCGCGATGTGGTCAGCCGCTCGCGGGGTGAGCCCGGGCGGCTGGGGGATGTGCTGGCGGAAATCGAGGCGGAGGCCCGCCAGCGCCTGGCGGCCGTATCGGTTGAACTGAACTGGGAGCAGGCCGAGCATCTACCCGACCCCATCCTCGACTCGGGCCAGGCGCTGCACCTGCAGCGCATCGTTCGCGAGGGGATCAGCAACGCCATCCGTCACGCCCAGGCGCACACACTCCGCGTGCGCGTGCGCCCGGATGCTCAGCAGCTGCTGCTGGACGTCACCGATGACGGCTTTGGCGCTCCGGCGAACCAGCGCGAAGGCCGCGGCATGGACAGCATGCGCACGCGCGCAGCCGAGCTGCAGGGTCAGATCGACTGGACCCCGGGCACGCTCGGCGGAACCAAGATCACCCTGCGCTTTCCGCTGTCTGCGCAATCGTGAGCACTTCGCTGATCACGCTTGAGGCGCCGCAATCCGCGCTGCTGGTGGACGACCTGGCGCCTGCCCGCGACTGGCTGCGCGAGGCGCTGCTGGCGGCATTCCCGGGCATCGCCGTGTATGAGGCCGGGAGCCTGGCCGAAGCGCGCCGGGTACTGTCCGCGCTGGACCTCGTGCCCGAGCTTGCGCTGGTGGACCTCGGCTTGCCCGATGGCAGCGGAACGCGCCTGATCGAGGAGCTGCAGCGCGGGCCACGGCCCTGTCTGTGCGTGGTGAGCACAGTGTTTGACGACGATGCCCACGTATTCCCTGCCCTGCGTGCCGGCGCGCAGGGCTATGTGCTCAAGGACCTGCCGTCGCAGGCGCTCGCAGAGGCACTGCGCGGCATACTCCAGGGCCAACCGCCGCTATCGCCCAGTATCGCGCGCAGGCTGCTGCGTCAGTTCCAGCAGCCACCGGCGGCGGTCGAGGCGCCCGCAGCCGAAGCCCTGACCCCCCGCGAGACCGAAGTGCTGCAGCTGATCGCCAAGGGCTACACGGTGCAGCAGACCGCCAACGCGTTGGGGCTCTCGGCCAACACGGCCTCGGGCTACGTGAAGGACATCTACCGCAAGCTCAGTATCAACTCGCGCGCCGAAGCCACGCTGGAAGCGACGCGGCGGGGGCTGGTCGATCCACGATGAGCTGGAGATTCGTCACCCCGCTGGATCTCGCGGGTATGTTCGCCTGCGCCGTCAGCGGCGCCGTTGTCACGGCAGGCATCGCTTGGGTGTGTTCGCCGTGCTCGACACCTGCAGGGGACTTATCGCCGGCGTAGAGCCGATGGGTGCGGTGGTGATCGGCGGGCATGTGAGAAATCCATCCGCCGGCTGCGGCCGCCGCTGGACGGCCTGGCTGCGGCGTCTGGACTTTTTCACACGCTCGGAGTGCTGACCGGGGTCGGCGGTGGCCACCGCAGGCGCCAGCCTGTGCCTTGTGCCGCGGCTGCTGGCCATCCGCCGAGGCTGGACGCTTCCGGCCTCCGAAGTCGGCGACTGACGGGGCGTGTGCCGATGGTCAAGCGGCCCGTGGAGCGCTGCCTCAGCGGCTCACGTCTTGCGAGTTCGTGAAGTTTCGAAACAGAACAAACAAAAAAGCCAACTGTTTTGGCAGCTGGCTTTCTGCTTTTACTGGCGCGCCCGGAAGGATTCGAACCTCCGACCCCCAAGTTCGTAGCCTGGTGCTCTATCCAACTGAGCTACGGGCGCGTAGAAGCGAAATTATGGAAGCATCTTCGGAAACCGTCAAGCGCCTGAGCGCTTGCGTTTCCACTTCCACCGGATGCATGTCCGGGTATCTCCAGAAAGCGAAGGGGGCCTTGGGGCCCCCTGCGGGATCTGGCGGAGAGAGAGGGATTCGAACCCTCGATAGAGCTTTTGACCCTATACTCCCTTAGCAGGGGAGCCCCTTCGGCCACTCGGGCATCTCTCCGTTTTCGACCGCTGGTCCGACCGCAAAGGCCTGACCAGTCACCGAGTCGGAAACTATAGTCGACTCGGAACCACTCGTAAAGCATCCGTGGCCATTCAGCTGGCCTGATCATCCTGAGGCTTGGCTTCGTCGCCGGGCGAGGGGTTTGGCGCGGCCTCTGAACGAATCCGTTGGTAGATCTCCTCGCGGTGGACAGACACATCCTTGGGCGCACCGATCCCGATACGGACCTGGTTTCCCTTCACCCCCAGAACAGTGACGGTGATCGAGTCACCGATCATCAGAGTCTCGCCCACACGGCGAGTCAGAATCAGCATGTCACCCCTCCTTGCACCAACAAGCGGCTGCGGATCCGGGCGCCTCGGACCCCCTGCATGGCCCGGCGACAGAAGCGTCGCGAGCACGTCTTTCCCTGACACACGCGGCGCGTGTGACACAGCGCTGGACTATAGCCAAGGCCCCCAGCCTTAGCAATTCCTGAACAAGTCCCCCAGCACGACCGCAGGCCAACGCAGACGTGCGGGCGGGCAGCTTGGCAAGATTCAGGCGGTCGCGACGGTTCGCCAAGCAGGAATCGCGCGCATCAGAGGACGGCCGTGCGGGGCGCCGTGGTGCCCTTGCACGGGTATGCGCTCGATCCGGTGACAGCATCCACGCCGGCGTCGGACTCTCGATGCGAGGATCCGTCCTGAACGGGGTTGTTCAGGCCTGTCCCAGCGTGTCGCGCGCAAAGGTGCTCAGCGTTTGGCGGCGTCTCTGGGCGGGGCGCGGCGTTGCTCGTCGTCGCCACCGTCCCACGTTGACCCCTCATCGCGCCTTGATTCGCACCCCGGATCCACCACCAGCCGGCTGACGATCTGTCACCCGCGGAACGCTAGCGTGAGTAGCTCCAGGACTGGAGGCGCCCTTCGCTGTAGGGCATCACGCCATGGAACGGTCGCGGGTCTGCATCGAAGACCAACGGCAGGAAATGGCGGTCGCCTTCCCACATCGGCAGTTCCAGAAGACGCGTGCGCTCGACCCAGACAAGGTCGCCTTCGGCATTGCTGGCGGGCACGTCGCCACTGTAGCGATCAATCAGGAAGATGAAGCCGAGCCAGTCCTCGCCCTGCTTGCCGAAACCCGGCCAGTTGAGGGTGCCGCGCAGCTGCATCGAAAGGCACTCGATTCCGGCCTCCTCGCGAATCTCCCGCCGCATCCCGGCAGCGATGTCCTCCATGGGCTCCAGCTTGCCGCCGAGGCCGTTGTACTTGCCGAGATGCTGGTCGTCGGCGCGGGCGTTGCGGTGGATCATCAGCACGCGACCGCCGTCCGGTGAGAGGACATAGCCAAGCGTGGCGACGATGGGCGTGTAGGGCATGGCAGGACGTCGAAGCCGCAGGAGGGGGGGCAGAGGATAGCGCCCCCCAAAGCAGGACGGGGCAGCCAATGGCCGCCCCGTCCTGTTTTCAGCGCAAAGCCGGCGTTACTTGATCAGCCGCAGCGACAGCGGATACCGGTAGGCCACGCCTTCGTTGGCCTTGATGCCGGCGATGATGGGCAGAACCACCGCAGCGACAAGAAGCGCCAGCCCCAGAGGAGCGATGAGGAAAGTCGCGAGCCCCAGCGTGAGGAATATCAGGGGAAAAGCGACGATGGCCAGCACGATTGCAGCGAGAGTGAGGGTGATCTGAAAGTTCACCGCCTCCTTGCCCTGGTCGTCGATGAAGATGGACTCGTTCTTCTTGATCTGCCACATAACCAACGGCGCGATCAGGTTCGCGAATGGGACCAAGAACCCCAGCAGCGCCGAAAGATGGAGGAACAGGCCGAACTGGCGCTCTCCGGAATCGGGGGTGAGGGCTCCCGATGGTTCAGCAGGCGCAGCCGGCGGGGTGTAGGGGTTCTGCGGGACTTCGTTGTTCTCGCTCATGGCCAACTCCTTGGTCGGGACGGGTGAACCCGTGAAAGCCTCGAAGACCTTGCGTGCGAGCGACGACGAATGTCAAGAAGAGATCAATCCTCGCCACCCGCCACTGTCATCCGCCCGACAAGGATGGAGCCGGTGCGGATATGTGACCGCAGGTCGACATCGCTGCCCACCGCTTCGATCGCCTGGTACATCTCGCGCAGGTTGCCGGCAATGGTGAACTCGTCCACCGGCCACGCGATCTGGCCGTTCTCGATCCAGAAGCCCGCCGCGCCGCGAGAATAGTCGCCGGTGATGGTGCTGACCCCCTGCCCCATCAACTCGGTCACCATCACACCTCGCTGGATTCCTCCAAGCAGCGCCTCGAACGCCTCGCCGCGGCCCTCGACCAGAAGGTTGTGGATGCCGCCGGCATTGCCGGTGCTTGCCAGGCCCAGCTTGCGGGCGCTGTAGCTGCCCAGGATGTAGCGCTGCAGCACGCCATCACGGACCAAATCCGACTCGACAGTAGCCACGCCTTCCGCATCGAAGGCCGCCGAACGCAAGCCTCGCTTGAGATGCGGGCGTTCGCGCAGGTGCATCCATGCCGGCAGGATCTGCTGGCCGCAAGCATCCAACAGGAAGGAGGCGCGTCGATAAAGGGCACCGCCCGACGCGGCAGACAGCAGGTGCCCGATCAGGCTTCGGGCCACCTCCGGCGCGAACAGCACCGGAAATGTGCCGGTGGACGCTGCACGCGGGGCCAGCCTGCGCAGCGCGCGCTCACCGGCGCGGCGCCCCACGTTGGCGGCGTCCTGCAGGTCTTCGGCGGCGCAGCCGCTGGTGTACCAGTAGTCGCGCTGCATGGCCTCACCCTCGCCGGCGATCAGCGCACAGCTGAGCGAATGGCTGGTACTGCGCTCCGCGCCAAGAAAACCGTGGGAGTTGGCATACACCGCGCGGCTGCTGCCCGTGCTGACCGAGGCGCCATCCGAGTTGGCAATGCGCGGATCAACAGCGCGCCCTGCGCCCTCACAGACCAGCGCCAGCTCGATCGCCTGATCCGCACTGATCGCCCATGGGTGCCACTGGTCGAACTCCGGGAAGTCCCGCGCCATCCGCTCGGCGTCGGCGAGCCCGGCGCAGGGGTCGGGTTCAGTGAAACGAGCAATGGCGCAGGCCTGTTGGATGCTGGTTTCGATTGAGGCCGGATCGAGGTCGGCCGTGCTGGCGCTGCCCTTGCGGCCGTCGAGATAAACCGTGATCGACAGCCCGCGATCGCGGCTATGCTCGATTGTCTCGACCTCCCCCATGCGGACGTTGACAGCCAGGCCGGCATCGTCGTTCACCCCTACCTCGGCCTGTCCGGCGCCCATGGCACGGCAGCGCTTCAACGTGTCTTCCGCCAGCTGTGCCAGCCGGGCCAGGGATTCATCCATATTCAAAGCTGCTGCCCCCACTCACGTATCCTTTCGGGTTGGGCGAAGCTCCGGGCGACCGGAGCCCCGCTCGCGCCATGGACGGCGCGCCTGCGGATCAGGCACACAAGTGCTTGATCCATCACGGGTGAAGCCGGACGGACGCCAGGCTCACGATATCTGAAAGCGCCACGGAGGCAGCTTTCGGACCTTACTCAAATCTCCCGCCGGCAGCAGCCATGAATCGCCACGACGACCGTGAAGACCTTGATGACGATGACCGCGGCCCCAGCCGCAGCCAGCAGCGACGCGACGCCCTCGTCGTGTTCGAACTGGCCGAGCGCCTGGTGGCATTGTCCGACACCCAACTGAAGCAGGTCCCACTCGACGATGGCCTGCGCGCAGCCGTGCAGCATACGCGACGGATCACTCGCCACATCGCCCGCAAGCGCGAGACCCAATACCTGGCCAAGCTGCTCCGCCGCGACGATGACGCAGTGGCCGCGATCCGCGCGCACCTGGATGTCGACCGCGACACCCAGCGCAGGGAAAACGCCAGATTCCACAGGCTCGAGCGCCTGCGCGACCGTCTGCTTGACGAGGAAGACGCGCTGACCGAAGTCATCACCCACTATCCCGAGGCCGACCGCCAGCAGCTGCGACAGCTGATTCGCAAAGCCCGCGACGAGCGCGCCGCAGAGCGCCCGCCCGCTGCCTATCGCGAACTTTTCAAGCTGCTGCGCGGACTGGACGATGCGCAAGGCAAAAGCAACGACAGCAACGCTGGCGACGGCAACCCGGACGCCAACGAGCACGATCTTCGCGACTGAGGCCAACTGAAACCCGCCTGCCTGCCGCTGCCGCCCGCGGGCGCCCTTGGCTCGGCGCTTGGATATCTCGCATGCTCTGCCCTGCCGCGCCGGAAAACACCGCCCGGCGCTGCTGACCTGTTGCGCGTGGCAGATCAGGTGGGCCCCGGGGCTGTGGCCCTCAACCGTGAAGCAGCACGCCGTGAACTCTCGATCTCCGACCGCCAGCGCCGCAGTCCATTGCCCTCACTTCGCCGCCGGTCGCTGCGGCTCCTGCAGCTGGATCGAGCGGCCGTATGCGGATCAGCTAGAGAACAAGCAGGCACTGGCGCGCGCGCGGCTGTCTGGCCCGAGCCTGCACTGGTTGCCGGCGCTGGCCAGCCTGCCCTCGGGCTTCCGCAACAAGGCGAAGATGGCGGTCGGTGGAACCATGGAGGCGCCCAGCCTCGGCTTGGTCGACCTGCAGGACCGCGCAGTCGACCTTGGCGACTGCCTGCTGTACCCCTCGGCGCTGCAGGCAGCTTTCGCGCCGCTGCGCAGCTTTATCAGCGACGCCCGCATTCCGCCCTACTCATTGATCGAGCGCCGCGGCGAGCTCAAGTACGTCCTGCTGACCGTGGCGCCCTCCGGCGAATTGGGCCTGCGCTTCGTGCTGCGCTCGCGCGAGCCCCTGTCGCGCATGCAAAAGCACCTGCCGGAGCTGCGCGCGGCGCTGCCGACGCTGGGGCCGGTGTCGGCCAATCTGCAGCCCGATCACAAAGCCGTACTGGAGGGTGAAACCGAGATCCTGCTGCCCGGGCCCGACAGCTTGCGCGTGGAGATCAACGGCATCCCGCTGCGGCTGAGGCCGCGCAGCTTTTTCCAGACCCATACCGATCTCGCGGCCGCACTGTATGCGCGAGCCGCTGGCTGGATCGAGGCAGCACGACCGCATACCCTGCTCGACCTCTACTGCGGGGTCGGCGGCTTCGCCCTGCACTGCGCTCCCTTTGCCGTGAGGGTGATCGGCCGCGAGATCAGCGCCGAGGCGGTCGCCAGCGCACAGCAATCCGCCGCCGAGCTGGGTCTCCACAACGCCAGCTTCCACATCACGGACGCCAGCGCCGCGGCGGCGCTGGCGGATCAAGCGGACGCGGTGATCGTCAACCCGCCGCGGCGCGGCATTGGTGCGGAATTGTGCGCGGCGCTTGAGGCAAATCCGCCGCGCATCCTGATCTACTCCAGCTGCAATATCGAAACCTTGGCAGCAGATCTCGCCCGACTGCCCGGCTTCGAACTGGTCGAGGCGCAGGTACTGGATCTGTTTCCACACACCACGCACTTCGAGACCGTGGTGCTGCTGCGCAGGCGCTGCGCTTGAAATCGAGCCACCCCCGCCCCATCCCGATGGCTTCCCAGCCCGCCCCGTCTACCCGGAGATTCCATGAGCCAGGTCGAAACCCATGCCTTCCAGGCCGAGACCCGCGAGGTCCTGAGGCTCGTCATCCACTCGCTTTACTCGCACAAGGAGATTTTCCTGCGCGAGCTGATCTCCAACGCCTCTGATGCCTGCGACAAGCTGCGCTTCGAAGCCGTCACCGATGCCAGCCTGCTGGGCGACGACGGTGATCCCGCAATCGAGCTGGTAGTCAACGCCGAGGCCCGCACGCTCGAGATTCGCGACACCGGCATCGGGATGGGCCGGCAGGAACTCATCGAACACCTCGGCACGATCGCCCGCTCCGGCACCCGATCGTTCCTCGCCCAGCTGTCCGAAGCCCAAAAAGGGGATGCCCAGCTGATCGGCCAGTTCGGCGTGGGCTTCTACTCGGCGTTCATCGTGGCTGACCGCGTTGACATGATCAGCCGCCGCGCAGGCAGCAACGAGGCCTGGCGCTGGAGCTCGGACGGCAGCGGCGAGTTCACGGTCGAGCCGGCCGAGCGCGCCCAGCGCGGCAGCTCGGTGATCCTGCATTTGAAGCCCGAGGAAGACGAGTTCCTGCAGGCCTGGACGCTGAAGTCGCTGGTGCGTCGCTACAGCGACCACATCGCGTTTCCGATCCGCATGGCCAAGCCGCCCGCCGCGGTCGAGGACGGTGAGGCCGAGGATGCCGAGCCGGCGGCGCAGCCCGAGCTGGAGGTGCTCAACGAGGCCAAGGCCCTGTGGACCCTGCCCAAGGCCGAGATCCAGGACGTCGATTACCAGGCCTTCTACAAGCACATCAGCCACGACTTCGCGGATGCGCTGGCCTGGACCCACAACCGCGTCGAGGGCAACCAGAACTTCACCAGCCTGCTGTTTGTGCCGGAGCGCGCGCCATTCGACTTCCAGTTCGACCGCGACCAGCGCAAGGGCTTGAAACTCTACGTCAAGCGCGTCTTCATCATGGACGCTTCCGAACAGATGCTGCCGAGCTATCTGCGCTTCATGCGCGGCGTGGTCGATTCCGACGATCTGCCGTTGAACGTCTCCCGCGAGCTGCTGCAGAACAACCGCCAGATCGACAAGCTGAAGTCGGCCGTCACCCGGCGCACCCTCGACTTGCTGGATCGCCTGGCCCGCGAGGAGGGTGAGAAGTACCTGCAGTTCTGGAACGCCTTCGGCGGCGTGCTGAAGGAAGGCGTCAGCGAGGACACCGCCAATGCCGAGCGCATCGCCAGGCTGCTGCGCTTCGCCAGCACCAAGAGCGCCAAGGCCGACGAGCTGCATTCGCTGGAGGACTACGTCGCGCGCATGCCGGCCGGCCAGAAGGCGATCTATTACCTCACCGCCGACGGCTGGGCCGCAGCGGCCAACAGCCCGCAGCTGGAGGCGCTGAAGGCGCGCGGCGTCGAGGTTCTGCTGCTGCACGAGCGCATCGACGAGTGGATGAGCGGCTACCTGCGCGAGTTCGACGGCAAGCCGATGAAAAACATCGCCAAGGGCGAGCTGGACCTGGGAGACCTGCCGGACGCCGAAGAGGCCAAGAAGCAGCACGAGGAAGCCAGCAAGGCTGCCGCGCCGCTCGTGGAAGCATTGAAGACCGCACTGGGTGAGCGCGTGCGCGAGGTGCGTGTTTCGCAGCGCCTGACCGAGTCGCCGTCCTGCCTGGTGCTGGAGGAGTACGACATGGCGCTGCATCTGCAGCGGATGATGCGTGCCGCCGGCCACGACGTGCCCGCGCCCAAGCCGAGCCTCGAAATCAATCCGCAGCACGCCCTGCTCAAGCGCTTCGAGGCCGAAGCGGACGGCGAACGCCGCGAGCAGCTGGCGATCGTGCTGTTCGAACAGGCCCAGCTGGCCGAAGGCGCGCCCTTGGAGGACCCGGTCGGCTTTATCCGCCGCATCAACAGCCTGCTGCTCGCGGCGTGAGCGGGGCAAGCGCACCGGGTCGTGTCGAGGCGGACAGCGTCCGTCTCGACATCTGGCTGTGGGCCGCGCGCTGGTTCAAGACCCGCGCGCTGGCCAAGACCCAGATCGAAGCGCACCGGGTCGAGGTCGACGGACAGCCGGCCAAACCCTCTCGCTCAGTGCGCGTTGGCACCCGGCTGTGCATCGAGCGGGCCGGCGAGCGCCACGAAATCGAAGTGCTGGGCCTAGCGGACGCCCGTGGCCCGGCGACTGTCGCCCAGGCGCTGTATTCCGAATCCGCCGATTCGAAAGCACGACGCCTTGAACTCGCCGCCCAACGCGCCGCGGAACGTGCCGGCTACCAGCCCCCCGAGGGCAAGCCCAACAAGAAGGCTCGTCGACTGATTCGCGCCCTCGGCGATATCGACATGCTTTAGCGTAATGATTCGTACTTGGCGGGCAGTGGCTGCGAGCGGATTTGTGTGGCGGGCAAGGCGCGACAACGAGCCATAGCAGCGCTATGTCGAGGAGGATGAACGCTGTCAGACGCGCGCAAAGACGCCGCAGTTTCGTTCGCTCAAGCGCGCATCACTACACTGGGGGCTCCGCGCGTGAGCAATCCTCGGCTGGCTGGCGGTGGATCGAGGTGCGGGCAAGCTACGAAGAAGCGGCATAGCGACGCCACGGTGACGACGCCCAGCGCCCAAGATCGCTGCCGGTCCGCAGGATTCGTTGTCCACGGCCTGTCCGACAGCTGCGAGAAAACCGCCCGCTGGGCCCGGCCGCAGCTGGCACGGGCGGCGCAGCAAACGCCGAAGCATGGGCTGCGTCCCGAGGCAAGGCGTAAACATGCCGGACCACCCCACTGCCTGACAGCACGCGCAAAACCCGCCTGCCTGCTGTGGCCGCCGCTGGACGCCCGTGGCGGCAGCGTGTCGCGCGAACTCCGCGGTCGTTTGACCGGCCAAATCCCTTGAATTCGCGCAGCGCGCCTTGCCAGGAACGCCCAGCGACGCCCTCGCTACGGCATCTGGATTTTTTCACATGCTCTGCGTTTTCTTCGCCCTTCCTGCACCGACGTGCAGCACGCGTGTCCTCGACCGGCTAGAATGGGACGGTTTTGTGCCGCCGGAGAGCCTCAGTGAACAGCGCCCCCCTCAAGTATCGTCGCGTCCTGCTCAAGCTCTCTGGCGAGGCCCTGATGGGGAGCGCCGACTACGGCATCGATCCGGCGGTGATCAATGGCTTGGCCCAGGAAGTGCTGGACGCCAGCCGCGCCGGCGCCGAGATCGGCCTGGTCATCGGCGGCG
Organism: Aquimonas sp.; assembly: GCA_022241605.1. Lineage (GTDB taxonomy): Bacteria > Pseudomonadota > Gammaproteobacteria > Xanthomonadales > Xanthomonadaceae > Aquimonas. The sequence goes on from JAKOMQ010000001.1 coordinate 50,327, forward strand.
GCAACATCTTCCGCGGCGCTGGACTGGCTGCGGCCGGCATGGATCGTGTCACCGGCGATCACATGGGCATGTTGGCCACGATCATGAACGCCCTGGCCATGCAGGATGCGATCGAGAAGATCGGCGGCTTTGCTCGAGTGATGAGCGCGATCAAGATCAACGCCGTCGCCGAGGATTACATTCGACGGCGCGCCGTGCGCCATATCGAAAAGGGCCGGATCGCGATCTTTGCCGCCGGCACCGGCAACCCTTTCTTCACGACCGACTCCGCCGCCGCACTCCGCGCAGTTGAGATCGGCGCGAACCTGATGCTCAAGGCCACCAAGGTCGACGGTGTCTACGACTCCGACCCGAAAAAGAATCCCGACGCCAAGCGCTATGAACGCCTGAGCTACGAGGACGTCATCACCCGTAACCTGCAGGTCATGGACACCGCCGCCATCGCGCTCTGCCGCGACTACGGCATGCCGATGCGGGTCTATGACATGGGCGTATCCGGCAACCTCATGCGGATCCTGCGCGGCGAGCCCATCGGCACCCTGGTGGACCGCGGCGCCTGATTTCTGCTGCGTTGCAGCACAGGCGGGCGCATGCCGCGTCCGCATCCCGACCTATAATCACGCGCCCCCAAGAACGGAGCGCTGCCTGTCAAGGCCCCGACCATGATCAACGATATCAAGCAAGACGCCCAGGCCCGCATGCAGAAGAGCGTGGAATCGCTGCGCTTCGAACTGACCAAACTTCGCACCGGCCGCGCATCGACCTCATTGGTTGACCACCTCAAGGTCAATTATTACGGCTCCGAAATGCCGCTGACCCAGGTTGCCTCCGTCACTATCGCCGATGCGCGTTCGATCCTGATCACGCCCTGGGAGAAAAACATGGTGGGTCCGATCGAGAAGGCCATCCACTCCTCCGACCTCGGCCTGACCCCCAACACCGCGGGGACCGCCATCCGCATCAACCTGCCGCCGCTGACCGAAGAGCGCCGCAAGGAGCTCTCCAAGCACGTCGCCGGCGAGGGCGAAAACGCCAAGGTGGCAGTCCGGAACATCCGCCGCGACGCCATCCAGCAAATCAAAGAGCTGCTCAAGGCGAAGTCGATCAGCGAGGACGAAGAACGTCGCGCCGAGACCGACATCCAGACCTTGACCGACCGTTTCGTCAAGGACGTGGACGGCGTGGTCAAGGCCAAGGAAGACGAGCTGATGGCGATCTGAGCCGGTGCGTGCAGACGCACCTGGCGCCGCCTGCATGACGGCCACCTCCGAACCGGCGCCCGCTCCGCTACCGCGTCATGTTGCCGTGATCATGGACGGCAACGGGCGCTGGGCGAAGCAGCGCGCTCGGCCACGCACGCTCGGCCACCGGGCGGGAGCACGCGCGGTCAATCTGTGCATCGACTTCTGCATCGATCGCGGTATCGAAGCGCTGACGCTTTTCGCTTTTTCCAGCGAAAACTGGCAGCGGCCGGCCGATGAGGTCTCCGCGCTTATGTCGTTGTTTTTGCGCGCGTTGAATCGCGAACTGGATGAGCTGCACCGGCGCGGGGTTCGCTTGCGCTTTGTTGGCGATCGCTCCAGCTTCTCGCCCGAGTTGCGCAACCGCATGGCGACCGCCGAGGCCTTGACGCGCACCAACATCGGGCTGCAGCTGTCGATTGCCGCCAGTTATGGCGGCCGCTGGGACATCACCCAGGCTGCGCGCCGCCTCGCCGAACAGGTACGCGCGGGAAGCCTTGAGCCCGCCGATATCGACGAGCAGCTTCTCGGCCGCCTTGTCAGCCTCGCCGAGCTGCCGCCTCCGGATCTGTTCATCCGCACCGGCGGCGACCAGCGCATCAGCAATTTCCTGCTGTGGCAGTTGGCTTACACGGAGCTGTACTTCACCGAGAAGCTGTGGCCCGACCTGGACCGCGCCACGCTGGATGCCGCTTTGGAGTCCTTCGCCAGTCGCGAGCGCCGGTTCGGACTTACCGGCGAGCAGCTCAGGAAGGCCCACGCATGAGCCTGTCGTCGTCGCGCCTGCGCGTGCTCACCGCCCTGCTTCTGGCACCGCTCGCCATCGGCGCCATGTTGCTGTTGCCCACGCCCTTGTTGCTGCCGCTGGTTGGCGCGATTCTGCTGCTGGCTGCCTGGGAGTGGACCGCGCTAGCCGGCCTCGAGGCCCCCCTGCCACGCGCCTGCGCGCTGCTGCTGCCGTCGGCGGCGATGGCCCTGCTGGCCCACCAGCCGCTCGACCCCGTCTTCCGCACGGTGGTGGTGCTGGGCTGCCTATGGTGGCTGGCCAGCTTGGTCTGGCTATGGCGTCCAAAGCTGCTTTCCGGAACGGAGCAATGGCGCAGCGGGTTCAAGCTGGGGCTGCTGCTACCCCTGCTGGTGCCGGCATGGGCGGCGCTGGCGCTGCTGCATGCGGACGGCAGCACCGGCCCGCGTTGGGCACTGTTCGCGGTGGCTCTCGTGTGGGCCGCGGATACGGGCGCCTACTATGCAGGCACTCGCATCGGCGGCCGCAAGCTGGCGCCCCGCATCAGCCCGGGGAAAACCTGGGCGGGCCTGTTCGGTGGGCTCGCGGCTGCGCTGCTGCTACCTGTCGTTACCCTGCCTTTGCTTGGTCTCGCATGGTCGCAGCTGCCCGCCCTGATGCTGCTGACCCTGCTGGCGACACTGGCCTCTGTCCACGGCGACCTGTTCGAGAGCGTGATGAAACGCCAGCGCGGCGCCAAGGATTCCGGCAACTTGATTCCCGGCCACGGCGGCGTACTTGATCGCGTCGACAGCCTGCTGGCGGCACTGCCGGTATTTGCTCTCGGCAAACTCTGGCTGGGCCTTTGAAGATGCAGGCAGCACTTCATCGAGTGGCTGTACTGGGCGCCACCGGCTCGATTGGAGCCAGTGCGCTGGATGTGATCGCCCGCCATCCGGACAGATTCCGCGCCAGCGTGCTCAGCGCGCACAGGCAGGTGGAGGCATTGGTCGAGCTGTGCGTGCGACACCGGCCCGAGATCGCCGTGATCGGGGACGCGTCCCTGCTGGATGAACTGGCCCGCGGCCTGCGTGAGGCCAGGCTCACTACCCTGGCCTTGGCCGGCGCACCTGCACTGGAGCAGGTTGCATCCTCCGATGCCTGCGACAGCGTACTTGCCGCGATCGTCGGTGCAGCCGGACTGCCCTCGACGCTGGCGGCGGCACGTGCCGGTAAACGGCTGCTTCTCGCCAACAAGGAAAGCATCGTGGTTGCCGGCGCGCTGCTGATGCAGGCGGTGCGCAGCTCGGGCGCCGAGCTGATTCCAGTGGACTCCGAGCACAGCGCCCTCTTCCAGTGCCTGCCCCAGCCTGCGGTGCGAGACAGCCTTGATCCGCGCGTGCGCCGGCTGGTGCTGACCGCCTCGGGCGGCCCATTCCGGGGCCAGTGCCGGCAACGACTGCTTGACGTAACCCCCGAGCAAGCCTGCGCTCATCCCAAATGGAGCATGGGCCGGAAAATCTCCGTGGACTCTGCCACCCTGATGAACAAGGGGCTCGAAGTGATCGAGGCGCGCTGGCTGTTCGGTGCCGAACCCGCGCAGATCGAGGTGGTGGTGCATCCGCAAAGCATCGTGCATTCGCTGGTGGAGTATGCCGACGGATCCCTTCTCGCCCAGCTGGGGCCGCCGGACATGCGCACCGCGCTGGCCTGCGCGCTGGCCTGGCCGGACCGGGTCACCGCCGGCGTCGGATCACTCGACCTGCTCGCCCTCGGCCGGCTCGATTTCGAAGCGCCCGACACCCAGGCCTTTCCCTGCCTCGCGCTCGCCTACGAGGCCCTCCGCCACGGAAGCGGCGCCACGACCGTGCTGAACGCCGCCAACGAAGTTGCGGTTTCAGGCTTTCTTCAGGGCCGATTGGGCTTCCTAGGCATCCCGATGCTGATCGATCATTGCCTGCAGTCACTGGCCGGGGAGCCCGTCCCGGAACTCGAATCGCTGCTGGCCCTCGACGCCAGCACGCGACGGCTGGCGGAAACTTCAATGGACTCGATCGCCGAGCGCCTGCGCGCCTGAAGCGCGCGGGCCTCGACACCACGCCGGGCACGCATCCTCTGGGGTATCGTGCGCGGCGCAACAGGAAGTGGACTGGAACGCATGCAGGAATTCTTCGGCTCCATCTGGTGGCTGATCGTCAGTCTCGGCATCCTTGTGACCTTCCACGAGTTCGGCCACTACTGGGTGGCCCGGCGCTGTGGGGTCAAGGTGCTGCGCTTTTCGGTTGGCTTCGGCAAGCCTCTCTGGAGCCGAATCGGTCGCGACGGCACCGAATTCGTGGTTGCTGCGATCCCACTCGGCGGCTACGTGAAGATGCTGGATGAGCGCGACAGCGATGTCAGCGGCGCCCAGCTGGACCAGGCCTTCAACAGGAAGCCGGTTGGCCAACGTTTTGCGATCGTCGCGGCAGGACCCGCGTTCAACCTCATCCTCTGCTTGCTGCTGCTCTGGGGCATGTTCCTGGTGGGCAAGGACGACTACCAGCCGCTGGTAGGCCGCGCCGACCGCATCGCGGCCGACTCCGGGCTGCTCAGCGGGGACCGGATCCTGAACGTGGATGGTCGACGGGTCGATACCTGGACCCACGTCGGGATGGCACTCACCACGTCGGCACTGGACCGAGCAACCGTGGAGCTGGATGTGGCAGGGGCCGACGGCAGTGAGCGCAAGGTCCGACTCGATCTGTCCAAGCTCCCCGAGGGCCTCAAGGAATCCCAGCTGGTTCCGGCAATCGGGCTGGTGCCGCTGCAGCGCCTGCTGCCGCCTGTCATCGGCCTGGTCGCCGAAGGTTCTGCGGCGGAAGCCGCCGGACTGCGCGTGGGCGACCGCCTGCGCAGCATCGATGGCCGAGAGGTGCGCTTCTTTGACGAGATCAGCGACCGCGTGCGTGCGGCCGGCGAGGCGGATCGCGCGGCCAGCCTGGTGATCGAACGCGCAGGCAGCTTCACGGAGCTCAGCCTGCGGCCCAAGCCCAACCCGGACATCCGCGACGGCGCGCCGCCGTTCATCCTCGGCATTGGCGCCGAGCGCAGTAGTGCCGTGCCCGACGCCGTGCTGCGCTATGGCCCCGTCGATGCGGTGGGCCAGGCTTTCAGGGAGACCTGGCGATTGACCGAGACCACCTTCGGCATGCTCTACCGCATGGTCACCGGCACGGCCTCCCTGCAGAACCTGTCGGGCCCGATCAGCATCGCCCAGTTCGCAAACGACTCCGCCCAGCGGGGCACGGCCTGGTTCCTGTTCTTTCTGGCCGTTCTCTCGCTCAGCCTGTGCATCATGAACCTTCTGCCCATACCCATCTTGGACGGGGGTCACCTGCTGTATTACCTTATCGAGATGATCAAGGGTGCACCGGTCAGTGAAAAAACCATGATCGTGGGCCAGTACGTCGGACTGGGGATGTTGGGTTGCCTGATGGCGCTCGCGTTCTACAACGACTTCCTGCGCCTGTTCGGGGCTTGAGCCGGATAGACACCCACGCCGGAGGGCACGCCCCCTTCCCGGCCCTCTCCCCCTCCGCGGCGTCCCGGGCCTGTGCCCGAAACGAAACCGGAGGGGTTCGTCGTGCCCGGCCATCCCAGGTCGGAGCGACACTTGAATATTCACGGAAACGGACCCGATGAGCCACCGAATCGCCGCTCTGCCCCTACTCTCCCTGCTGCTTGCTGCAGGCGCCTCGGCGCAGAGCTTCGAGCCGTTCACCGTCAGCGACATACGCGTAGACGGCCTGCAGCGGATCTCCGCAGGCACCGTATTCACATATCTACCCGTGGAGCGCGGAGACCGCATCGACCGTCCGGCCGCCGCCGAGGCGATCCGGGCACTGTTCCGCACCGGTTTCTTCAGCGACGTGCGCATGGACCTTCAGGGTGACGGCATCCTGGTGATCAGCGTCACCGAGCGGCCCGCCATCAACTCGATCACGCTCTCGGGCAACAAGGACATCAAGTCGGAGGAGCTGCTCAAGGGTCTGTCCAACATTGGGCTTGCCGAGGGCGAAACCTTCAACCAGCTCTCCCTGGACCGCGTGACGCAGGAACTGACCCGGCAGTACAACAACCGCGGCAAGTACAACGTCTCGATCATCCCCACCGTCAGCCAACTTGATCGCAACCGCGTCGACATCCGCATCGAGGTGCTCGAAGGTCGTGCAGCGCGTATCCGCCACCTGAACCTGGTCGGCAACGAGAGCTTCACCAACGAAGAAATCCTCTCGGAGTGGGAGCTCTCCACCAGCAACTGGCTGTCCTGGTACCGCCAGGACGACCAGTACAGCCGCGAGAAGTTGTCCGGTGATCTGGAGAAACTGACCTCGTTCTACCTCGACCGCGGCTACATCGACTTCAACATCGAATCAAGCCAAGTCACCATCAGCCCGGATCGCCGCGAGATGTACGTGACAGCCGCCGTCCGCGAGGGCGAGGTCTACACCATCAGCGATGTCCGGGTCAGCGGCGAGACGGTGATCCCGCAGGAGGAAATGGAAAAGCTGCTTTTCATCGGCGAAGGCGCGACTTTCTCGCGTCGCATGCTCGAGTTCACGGCGGATGCCATGACCAACACCCTGGCCAACATCGGCTACGCCTTCGCCAGCGTGAATCCGGTTCCGACCATCGACCGCGACAATCGCACTGTCGCCATCAATTTCGTCGTCGACCCGGGCAAGCGCGTCCACGTGCGCAGGATCCAGTTCAAGGGCAACACCCGCACCTCCGACGAAGTGCTGCGCCGCGAGCTGCGCCAGTTCGAGGGCATGTGGTTTTCGCAGGCTGCAATCGACCGCAGCAAGGTCCGCCTGCAGCGGCTGGGTTTCTTCGAAGAGGTCACGATCGACACGCCGGCAGTGCCCGGCACCGATGACCAGATCGACGTCGAGATCAGCGTCAAGGAGCAGACCTCGGGCAGCTTCCAGTTTGGCTTGGGCTACTCCCAGTTCGCCGGCGTGATCACCACGGTTTCGGTGACCCAGTCGAACTTCTTCGGCACCGGCAACCAGGTCAGCGTGACGGTGCAGAACAACGCTTTCCAGCGCCGCCTCGACTTCTCATACCTCGACCCGTACTTCACCGACGACGGCATTTCGGTGGGCTACAACGTCAGCTACCGCGAGACCGACCAAGGCGACCAGAATCTCGCCCGGTTCACAACCGACTCGGCCTCGTTCCGCACGGTGTTTGGCCTTCCCATCACCGAAACCGACTCGGTCGGCCTGAGCCTGGGCATCGATAAGAACACGGTGACGCCCTTCGAGGGCTTCACGCCGCAGCCGATCGTCGACTACATCAATGCCCTGGAGCGCCGCACCTTCAATGCGTGGCGCAGCGAGGTGTTCTGGTCGCGCAACTCGACCAACGCCTTCTTCAATCCAACCCGCGGCACCTTCCAGCGCATCGGCGCGGAACTGACCCTGCCAGGTTCGACGGTCGAGTACTTCAAGATCAACTACGAGTTCAATCGCTACTGGCCGCTCAGCCGTCACCTTGTATTGCTGACCCGGGCTGAGATTGGCTACGGCGACAACTACGGCGACAGCAAGCAGCGCCTGCTGCCGGTGCTCGATGCGGAAGGCCAGCCAGTACTGGACAACGACGGCAACCCGACCTTCCGCACCATCGTCGCGGACGGCCTGCCTTTCTTCGAAAATTTCTATGCGGGCGGCGAACGCTCGATCCGCGGCTTCGAGACCAATACGCTCGGTCCTTCGGCGTTCTCGCCGCTGATCCCGGACCGCGCACAGCCACTGGGCGGATCGCTCAAGACCGTGGGCAGCTTCGAGTTCATCTTCCCGACCCTGCTCGACACCAGCGCCGCGCGCGTGTCCGCCTTCATCGATTTCGGCAATGTGTTTGACGGGCGCGCGAACTTCGACGCCGGCGAGCTCCGCGCCAGTGCAGGCGTCGCGCTGCAGTGGCGAGCGCCTATCGGCCCCATCATCATCAGCTGGGCCCAGCCCCTGAAGTACGACCGGGACGAGGATCGAGTGGAGAAGCTGCAGTTCACCTTCGGTACCCTGTTCTGACCACGGGCCCGATCCGGAACTTCTGTCGATGTCAGTTCAAGGCGCAGCCACGGCCTCTGGCGCCAGCCACCGGGCTGCGCACGGGCTCGGCTGCCGAAGCAGCCTGCTGCTGCTTGTTCTTTTGACGCTTGGAAGCGCGTGGGGAGCGGCGTCCGCTCAGATGCCCGCTGGCACTCGCGTGGCCTACGTCGACATGAAGCGCCTGATCGACAGTTCACCGCAGTTCCTGCGCGCGCGTGAGCGCCTGCTCCGCGAGTTCGAAGCGGCCAGCAACCTGCTTCGAGAGGACGAGGCGCGCGTGAGCGGGCTCGAGATCCGCCTGCGCGAGGCGCAGCAGCAGGGCAATCGCGATGCCGAAGCGGCAGTGCTGGCAGAGCTGGAGCCGCTCCGGCGGTCGGTGGAAAGGACACGTGATCGACTGCTGCGCGAGCTCGAGGCGCGCAGCGAGCAGGAAGTCGAGCGGGCCTGGCCGCTGATCAACGACTCGGTGGCGGAGTTCGCCCGTGATCAAGGCATCGATATCGTGGTATCCAGCGGCGTGGCCTACGTGAGCGGACGAACCGACATCACCGATCGGGTGCTCGACCGCCTGCAGCGGGCCGACGCCGCCAGGGACGGTCGCTGAGTCCCGCCGTGGCAGCCGCCAACGCTTACTACTCGCTTGCCGAATTGGCCGAACGCTTCGGCCTTCAGGCGCGCGGCATCGCCCGGATCCACGGCGTCGCCACGCTGTCACGCGCCGGACAGGGCGAACTCGCCTTCCTGGCCAATCCGCTTTACCGCAAGGAGCTCGCGGGCAGCAGCGCCGCCGCAGTGATTTTGCGCGAGGAGGATGCCGCACTGGCGCCCTGCCCGGTGCTGGTGGCCCGCGATCCCTACGTCGCGTTCGCCCGTATTGCCGCCCTGTTCGAGCCGGCCACGGAATCCACCCGGGGCATCCATGCCTCGGCAGTGATCGATCCTTCCGCGCAAATCGCGGACACCGCCAGCATCGGGCCGCTGTGCCAGATCGGGCCGCATGTCCGGATCGAATCCGGCGCAGTGCTGGGCCCGGGCTGCATCGTCGGTGCAGGTTGCACCGTTGGCGAAGGCTCCGTGCTGGTGGCCCGAGTCACCTTGGTGACCTCGGTCTGCCTTGGCAAGCGCGTGCGCATCCATCCCGGCGCGGTTCTCGGCGCCGATGGCTTCGGTCTTGCCATGGAGGCCGGGCAGTGGATCAAGGTGCCTCAGCTTGGCGGAGTGGTTGTCGGCGACGACTGCGAGATCGGCGCCAACACCTGCATAGACCGCGGGGCGCTGGACGACACCCGCCTGGGCGAGGACGTGCGCATCGACAACCTGGTGCAGATCGGTCACAACGTCCAGATCGGCGCCCATACCGCCGTGGCAGGCTGCGCCGCGATCGCCGGATCGGCAAGGATCGGGCGCTACTGCCTGATCGGAGGTGGCGTCGGAATCGTTGGCCACCTTTCCATCTGCGACAAGGTCATCCTGACTGCACGCTCCCTGGTCACGCACTCGATCGACCAACCCGGGCAATACTCTTCGGGTGTACCCCTGCAGGAAAGCCGACGCTGGCGCCGCAACGCCGCGCGTTTCCGGCAGCTCGACGAGCTGGCCCGGCGCGTCCTCAAGGACGCCCGAAACAACAACAACGACAAGGACCCATCGAGCTCATGAGCGAGCCTTACCTGCCCGAACTGCCGGTCGACGTGACTCGGATCATGGGCATCCTGCCTCACCGCTATCCGTTCCTGCTGGTCGACCGCGTGATCGAACTGGAGCCACACAAGCGCATCCGCGCGATCAAGAACGTCAGCATCAACGAGCCTTTCTTCCAAGGCCACTTCCCTGGCCATCCGGTGATGCCGGGCGTGCTGGTGATCGAGGCCCTGGCGCAGGCTTCGGGGCTGCTCACCCAGCTTTCCGAGCCACCCAAGCCGGATGGCGAGGAGCCTATTTTCTATCTGGTACGGATCGACAAGGCCCGTTTCGCGCGCACCGTCGTGCCGGGCGACCAGATGGTGCTGGAATCCGTGCAGAAGCGTATGCGCATGGGCATGGGCCTGTATGAGTGCGTCGCCAGTGTCGACGGCAAGGAGGTGGCCTGTGCCGAGGTGCTGTGCGCGGAGCGTCGGTCATGACTATCCATGAACGTGCGGTCGTCCACCCCGGGGCAACGCTTGGCGAAGGCGTCGAGATCGGCCCTTTCTGCGTCATCGGCGAGCAGGTCGAGATCGGCGCCGGCACCCGGGTTGATTCGCATGTTGTGATCCATGGACCCACCCGCATCGGTCGCGACAATCGCATCCACAGTTTCGCCGCGATCGGTGGAGATCCGCAGGACAAGAAGTTCCACGGCGAGCACTGCGAGCTGGTGATCGGCGATCGCAACACGATCCGGGAATTCGTCACCATCAACCGGGGCACCGTCGACGATCAGGGCGTCACCAGCATCGGTGACGACAACTGGATCATGGCCTACGTACACATCGCGCACGACTGCCGCATCGGCAACCACAACACGTTCGCCAATGCCGCCTCGATGGCCGGCCACGTGCACATCGGCAACCAGGTCATCCTCGGCGGCTTCAGCCTGATCCACCAGTTCTGCAAGGTCGGTGACCACGCCTTCACGGCGATGGGCGCCTCGGTCAACCGTGACGTGCCGCCCTACGTGATGGTGGCCGGCGAGTACGCGCAGCCGCGTGGCATCAACGCCGAAGGGCTCAAGCGGCGCGGCTTCAGCAGCGATCGGATCGCGGCAATCAAGCGCGGCTATCGCACGCTTTACATGGCCGGGCTGCCGCTGGCCGAGGCACGCGCCAGGATCGCGCAGGAGGCTACCGCCTCCGAAGACCTCAAGCGACTGCTGGACTTCATCGACGGCAGCACCCGCAGCCTCATCCGATGATGGCGGCCGGCCAGGCAGCGGAAGCCAGCCCGGCCGGATACGGCCCGACCATCGCACTGGTGGCGGGCGAGGCCTCCGGCGACATCCTCGGCGCCGGCCTCATCCGCGCGCTGCGCGAACGCTATCCGAGCGCGCGCTTCGTTGGTGTCGGTGGGCCGCTGATGCGGCTTGAGGGCATGCAGATCTGGTGGGATGCCAGCGAGCTGGCGGTGATGGGCCTGACCGAGGTCATTCGCCACCTGCCGCGCCTTTTGCGGCTGCGACGCCAGCTGCGCCAACGCCTGCTGGCGCTGCGGCCGGATCTTTTCGTCGGCATCGATGCGCCGGACTTCAACCTTGGGCTGGAGCGAAGCCTGAAGTCGGCGCGTGTGCCCACCGCTCACTACGTCAGCCCTTCAATCTGGGCCTGGCGCCGCGGACGCGCGAAGCGAATGGGCGAAAGCGCCGACCGCGTGCTGTGCCTGTTCCCGATGGAGCCGCCGGTGTACGCCGAATACGGCGTCGATGCCCGCTTCATCGGACATCCGCTGGCAGACCATTTCCCGCTGGAGCCGCAGCGCGAGTCCTCCCGTCGCCAGCTCGGTCTCCCTGCGGACGCACGGATACTGGCCCTGCTGCCGGGCAGTCGGCTGGGTGAAATCCAGCGTATTGGCGCCGACTTCATTGCCACCGCCGGCCGGCTGCAGCATGAGGACGAGCGCCTGCAGGTGCTGGCGCCGATGGCCACACCGGCCTGCCGGGCGGCCTTCGAGGCTTTGCTGGCGGCAAGCCCCGGGCCGCCGCGGATCCAGCTGCTCGACCAGCAGTCGCAGCTGGCGCTGCAGGCCGCGGACGCCGTGCTGCTCGCCTCGGGCACCGCCGCACTGGAGGCCCTGCTGGCGCGCACGCCAATGGTGGTGGCCTATCGCATCAGTGCGCTGACCTACTGGATCGTGCGCAGCTTCCGGATGCTCAAGGTCGATCGCTTCAGCTTGCCCAATGCGCTGGCGGATGAGCCGATCGTGCCGGAGTGCATGCAGGCGGACTGCAATCCCACCCGCCTGCACGCCGAGTTGTACCCGCTGCTCCATGTCGACAGCGCCGCCGATGCGCAGACCCGTCGATTCGGCGAGATCCACAGGCGGCTGCGGCTCGACGCGAGCCGAAGCGCAGCTGCGGTGCTGTCGGAATTGATCGAGGACAGGCCCGCCGATGCTGTCCCCTGAGCCGCCATGCAGCGCGTCCACGCCGGGCATCGCCGGCGTCGATGAAGCAGGACGTGGCCCGCTGGCCGGCCCGCTGGTGGTGGCCGCAGTGCTGCTGGATCCACGCCGTCCGATCGCAGGACTGGGCGACTCCAAGCGCATCAGCGCACGCCGTCGCGAGCAGCTGTTCGAGCAGATCATGGAGCGCGCGCGCGGCTGGCATATCGAATTCGTCGAGGCCAATGAGATCGATACGCGCAACATCTTCCGGGCCACCCTGGAGGGCATGCGACGTGCGCTGCTTGCGCTGTCGCCCGTCCCTGCGCTGGCGCGAATCGACGGCAATCAGCTACCGTCCGGCCTGCCCTGCCCGGCAGAAGCCTGGGTGGGCGGGGACGCGCGTGACCCTGCCATAGGTGCGGCCTCCATCCTTGCCAAGGTCAGCCGCGATCGCGCCCTCCTCGCGCTTGATCAAAGCTATCCCGGCTACGGGTTTGCCGCCCACAAGGGCTATCCAACACCTTCACACCTCGCCGCCCTGGCACAGCTCGGGCCCTGCCCCGCGCACCGGCGCAGTTTTGCGCCGGTGAGGAGGGCGCTGCAGGCGGGCTCTGCGTCCGAGCCTGCTGTTGCTTCACTGTTTTGAACGCATGACCCGGTCGGCCTCGACGTCAGCGCCCACGTATGGCTTACAGCCGCTAACATGCGAGATTCCTCCGCAACGCCACTGCTTCTGGGGATTGCATGGGCTCCTGCCAATGCCGCTGAGTTCCGGGCCGCCGCGCCAGCGCTACCACCGCATGTACTTACTCGCACTGTGCCTGGCGTTGATCGCCGCCCTGTCACTGTCGGCAGCATCGGCCTCCGCAGACAACCAAACCCTCTCGCATCCGCCAGCGTCGCATCTTGCACACTGGGACGGATCGCACTGGCTCGGCACGTCTGCTGGGCTGTTCCGCATCGAGACCGGATCAGCTGAATCCCGGGCGATCGCAGGCATCGGCCCCGTGCAGGCGCTGCTGGCTGATGAGCAGGCGCTGCTGGTGCTCGACCGGCAGCACCTGTGGGTGCTGGCGGCCGGCCGACCGTTCCAGCAGCTCCCGCTGCCAGCCGAGCCGCGGCAGCTACTGCCCGCTCGACTGGGTTGCGCCTGCTGGTGGCTTCGCACCGGAGGCGGGCTTTCGCTGCTGCAGCGGATCGGCGAACACTGGAAGGTCGTGCCGCTGCCCGGGGCGGAGCTGACTGCAGACGCCTATCTGCTCAAAGATGACGGCGAGTGGCTGTGGGTGCTGGATGCCGGTGTGGTGTCGCAGCTTCCCAGCCTTGCCCTGCTGGGAGCAGAAGCGCCAGCGGGTGCACGCTGGACACTGGCCGGGGCGCGCGCCGTCGATCCTGCACAGCCCTCGCCGGCGTCGGATCCTGCTCTGCGCGCAGACTTCTGGCGAGGCGCGGCGACCGCGACCTTGCTCGCCCTGCTTCTTGCCGGGGTCGTGCGCTACGAGTCCGCTCGGCGTGAACGCAGACTGGCGCGAGAGCGGCAGCAGGAGCTTGATCGCCAGGTGCAGCGGCGTACGGCCGATCTTGAGATCGCCAACCGGCAGCTGCGCGATCTCGCCGATACCGACGCGCTGACAGGGGTATCCAACCGGCGTCACTTCGACCGCCTGCTGCGCGAAGGTTTCGAGCGTGCGCTGCTGACGCGTCGCCCGCTTTCGGTGCTGATGATCGACGCAGACCAGTTCAAGAGCTACAACGATCAGCACGGCCACCTGGCAGGTGACGATGCCCTGCGAGCGCTGGGCCAGTGCCTGCAGCAGGCGGTGCGCAGCGACACCGTGGTGGCGCGCTTTGGTGGCGAGGAGTTCGCAGTGATCGCACCCAGTGGTCGACGCGAAGCCCATGGCTTGGCGGAACGCCTCCGGCGGACGGTTGAGCGCGATTGCCCAACCACGGTCAGCATCGGCACGGCCACTCTCGACGCCGGCAAGGACAGGGATGAACCGGCACTGCTGGCCCGCGCCGACAGGGCTCTTTACGCGGCCAAGGCCGCCGGCCGCAATCGTGTCGCCAGCGCCGAAGACGCAGCAGTCAACGACTTCACCCCGAGAACCAAGCCTCCGGCAGCATCACGGAAGTAGCAGCACGGCGTGGCGCGCGCGTGGCGGCAATACGACTGTCGGATCAAGAAAGCCTGCGGGCACTCCATCCGGGCGAAACCACCCTGCTGAGCACGGTCAGCGAAAGTGCCCGTCGGATAACGCGCGTTTGGGGCGCACATCCCGGACAACGCAGGGTGCAGCGACGGCAGGGCTTGACTGGCGCGGGCGACTTCGCGGCTCAACGCGCCCACGGCGCGCCGGCCAACCGGGTGCACCTTCAATGCAGAATCACAGTCTGCACGTCCGCCCATCCGGCGCGCTCGGCGCCCTCGAAATCGTCGATCACCGCGGCGGCATCGACACCCGCGGCGATCCCCAGCATCGCAACCGCCCGCGATCGGCCGCGGCTCTTGGCAGCGTACAGGCCGAGATCGGCGATCTGCAGTGCGGCTTCATAGGTGCAGGTACCGCTTTCTCCAGTGCCGTCGAAGCAGCACGCACCGAGCGAGAGGCGCACGTCCAAGGCGGCTTCACCGCTCTCCACCGGACTACAAGCGGCTGCGGCCAGCAGCCGCTGGGCCAGAGCAAGCGCGCGCGAGGGAGGCAGATCCCGTGCCACCAGCAGGAACTCCTCGCCGCCCCAGCGCACCAGCAGATCGCCGTCGCGAACGCAGGCGGAAAGCCGGGTCGCGAGCTCGCACAGCACCGCATCGCCGGCCGCGTGCCCGTGGCGATCATTCAACTGTTTGAAGTGATCGATATCCATCAGCAGCAGGCAGCCACGAGCCGCATCGCCGGCCTCCTGCAGCCAGCGCGCCAGCGCCCTGCGATTGGCCAGGCCAGTCAGGGGATCACGCTCGGACTGCACGCGCAGGCGTTCGCGACTCGCAATCAGGCTCATTCGGGTGCTGCGCAGCCGTCGCCGCAGCGCCCATCCGGCAAACACGAGCATCAGCACCACGCCGGTCGCAAGGAAACCGATCCGCAGCTGGAGATCGCGCGCCTCGATCTCGGAGCTGCTCAACTCCAGCTGGCTTTGCAGCAGCTCCAGCTGTCGCTGACGCAGCTCGGCATCGAATCCGACTTCGACCTCGCGCAGCGCCGACTCGATGTTCTGTCGCACTATCCGGGCGGACAATTGGCGCTCGCGGTGGAACAGCTCCAGCGCGCTGGCAGCCTCACCCGCCGCTGCGTAGGCTTCGCCAAACTCGCGCAACAGCAGGGCGCGTTCACCGTCGCCACCGATCTGGTCGAGCAGGGCTTCCGCCTCGACCCGATCCGCTTTGGCCTGCACCAGCTGGCCAAGCGCGATACGGGCGACGCCTGCGTTGATCAACAGGGTTTGCTGCACCTGCAGGTCGCCGATCTCGCGAGCGAGCAGCAGCGCACGCTCGCTCTCGCGAAGCGCTTCGGCAGGCTGTCCCAGCCGTAGTCGCGCATCGGCCATATTGTTCATCGCCCTGACTTCCAGGCGCGGCAGCCCGGCGCTGCGGGCCTTGACCAGGGCGGCACTGGAGCTCTGCAGCACGCGCTCGGGCAGCCCCCGGAAGGCCGCGGTGGCGGATTCCATCAACAGCAGCTGCGCTTCAAGACTGGGATCATCGAGCCGAGTGCCCGAAGTGCGGGCGAGCGCCTCGAAACGGTCGACATCGGCGGTGGACTCGCCATCCCGAGCGGCGAGATGGGCAAGCATCGCCCATGCTTCCGCGGTGCGCGCCAGATCGCCGGCGGCCCGCACCAGGTCCAGCCGCGCAAGTGTGTCTGCGCGCGCTTCGGCAAGTGCGCCACGCGCCAGATGCAGGCGTTCGCGCAGTCGCAGTGCGTAGCTGATCGCCCGGTAGTCACACTGCGGAAACTCCTGCAGCAGGGGCGCCGTCTGCGGGCCACTGTCCGCGTCAGGCGTGGCCAGCCGCAGGCTGCTCGCCGCCGGACACACGGCAAGCAATCCATCCATGCCCAAGCGCAGCTCGCTGAGCGCGAGGCCGGGCTTGGCCTGGCGCTCGGCCAGCAGCCCACGCAGCAGCCGCGCGTGGCCGCGGACCAGATCGTCAGCGGCATTACCGGCCTGCTCCCAGTCAAGAATCGCCTCCTCCATGCCGTCGAGCCGGCCTGCGCTGATCAGCACCTGCAGGCGCAGGCGCGCCAGCATCCTCACCTCATCGCTGTCTACGGGAGCCTCCCGCAGCAGCTGCTGGAGTCTCTCCAGCGCGGCATCGGGCAGCTCCCGCGCATCGCGCAGGGCCTCGTCGGCGCGCGCCGCGGGGCTGCCGATGCGGCTGTCGTTCAGGCCAAGCCCCTCGGTCGAGGCCGCCAGGCCCGGCATCGTGGCAAGCACGGCCAGCAGGGCGAGCGTACGCAAACGGAGCTTCGGCAGCCGGAGCCATTCGAACAGGCTCATTCGCCTTCCCCGGTGAGCTGCACCAGATCGGCACGCCCCAAGGCCTCGGCCTGCTCCAGATCCGCAGCCACGGTTGAGAGCGTCTGCGGCGCGCGAAGATCCAGGGACTTGATTCCGATTGCGCGATCGCGCCCCCTGAGCTTGGCCAGATAGAGGGCGGCATCCACCAGGCGCAGGGACTCCTCGAAAGCGACCGAGTCGGCCTCGCGCTCGCCAGGCAGCGGCCGCGGGACAAATCCGATCGAGGCCGACACCGGGATACGTTGATCGAGGTGTGAGACCGGCCGACCCAGCTCGGCGAGCACCAGCTGCACGCGCTGGCACAGAGCCAGCCAGGGCATTGCTCCAAGCAGCAGCAGGAACTCCTCGCCACCCCAGCGCGCGGCCAGATCCGATTCGCGGCAGCTGGCGCGCAGTCGGCGCGCGATTTCCACCAATACAGCGTCGCCTGCGGCATGGCCGAAACGATCATTGATGGACTTGAAGTGGTCCACGTCCACCAGCACCAGGCAGCCGAGAAAGCCGGATTCAGCGCCCTCATGGCGCAGCACGGCCTGCACATGGCGACGGTTGGCGAGGCCCGTGAGGGCATCGCGCTCGCTTTGCAGGCGCAGCTGAGCGTTGACTCCCATCAGGTTCCGATTGCTCCGACGAAGCTCGCGAACGCCCGAGGCGAGCAGAAAAAGCACCCCAATCAGCATCAGGGTCAGCAAGGCCCAGACCCACTGCTGCAGGCCGCGCGCGCGCAGCTTGGCCGCAGCCAGTGCATTGCCGGCATCCAACTGCTCGATCTGTGCCTGCCTTCGGCGGGCTTCGTATTCACCCTGAAGCGCGGCAATGCTGCGCTGCTGGTCCTCGCGAAAGATCGAATCCTGCAGCCGACGCGCGGCATGGAATGCCTGCACCGCGCCGGCGAGATCGCCAGCCTTCTCGAGTGCGGCGCCCAATTCCAGCTGGGTCTGGGCAAGGTCGCTCAGGCGGCCATCGGTTTCGTCGATTTGCACGCTCTGGGCCACGAAGTCCCGCCCCTGTTCCAGCTGGCCCTGGCCGATCAGCGCCAGCCCCAGGTTGACCAGAGCCAGCGAGCGCGCGACCCGGCTTTCCTGCTGCTCAGACGCCGCCAGCGCCTGCCTCGACACCCGCTCGGCTTGGGGGTACTCAGCGTTGACGAGGTGGTAATGGGCGATATTTCCGTAGAGCAGAGGCAAAACCGCCTCATTGCCGGACTCGAGCGCCGTGGCTACGGCGAGCGTCATCGCGGCCAGGAAGCCCTCCGCATCGCCCGCCTGCTCCAGCACAACGCCCTGGGTGCTGTAGGCGTCGATCAGCAGGGCGGGATCGTTGGTCTGACGCGCCAGCGCCACCGCCTCATCCGCCAGCAAGCTGGCCTCACCGCCTTGCTCAAAGCCGATCAAGGTGCCCGCCAGCGAAGAGCGCACCAGCGAGCGCCAGCTGAGGTGGCCCACCGCATCGGCAAGGTCGACGGCTCTGCGATAGGCCTGCGCAGACGATCCCAGGTCTCCCGCGGCACCGGTGGCAGCACCGAGGTTGTACCAGTAGCGAAGACGCTCGCGCGGCGACAGCTCGGCCTCAACCCGGTCGGCCAGCTCGGCGAGCGGCGCTGCGATGCGCGGCATGCTGGTCGCACGAGCGCTCATCCGCAGTTCAATCTGGCGCGCCACCAGATCGCTGCCGTCGGCCCGCGACTGCCCGCGCCGATACAGCTCCGCCACCACCTCGAGGGCGGTCTCCCGATCGCCTGCGGCGGCATGCATGCGACCCAGCAGGCCCAGCAACTCGCGCCGGAGCCCAGAGCTCTCGGGCACGGCTTCCAGAAGCTGCTGCATCTCGCCGAGCGCGCGCTGGACGTCGACCTGTGCGAGGTCCTCGATCACCAGCGAGCGTCGGATCAGGTCGGACTCGTCGGCCCGCGACTCAGCCCCTGACTGAGGGAGCGGCTGGGCCTGCAGTGAGCTTGCGACTGCGCCGGCGGCCAGCGCGATCAGGCACGGAAGCAGCCAGCGAACCCGCGCAAAGACCTTGGCCATCGCGAGGATTCTCGCGCTTGAAGAGAAGCAGCGATGCGCAGCCATGCTCACGCAGCACCGTCCCAACTGGCGGACAGGGCCGCGCGCGCGTGCAGCAGCGGGGCTGCGGAGAACTTGAAACGGAAGAGCCTCATTGTGCTGAGCCAAGCAAGAGCCATGCCCCGTCTTTGCGCGCTGCGAACGGCACGCTCGCTCACTGCGCTGGCTCGGGCAGCCGAATCCACTCAGAGCGTGTGCAGAAAAAACCCGGACACCGTAGCGAGGGCGTCGCTGGGCGTTCGTGGCAAAGCGCGGCGCGTGAATTCAAGGGAGTTTGGTGAACCAGATGACCGCAGGATTTTTTCACGGGCTCTCAAGCCCTTGGCAGGTAGTCACCCCGCCCCACCCACTTCCAGCTGGTCAGCTCGGCCGGCCCGACTGGGCCCCGCGGCGGCAGTCGGCCGGTGGCAACGGCCACCTCCACGCCCATGCCGAACTGGCCGCCGTCGGTGAAGCGGGTGCTGGCGTTGTGGTAGACGGCCGAGGCGTCTACCGCGTTGAGAAAACGCGCAACGGCTTCGGCGTCTTCGCTCAGGATCGCCTCGGAGTGCCCGCTGCCGTGTCGGGCGATATGGCCGATGGCGGCCTCGACGTCTTCCACCAGCTGGACGCCCATCGCCAGGCCCAGCCATTCGCGGTCGAAATCTCCTGCCGCCAAGGCTTCGACGCGGCCACCGCCCGCCGCCAGCAAGCTGGCGGCCTCGCCCTCGGCATGGAAGACCACCCCGAAGCCCGAAAGACGCTGCGCCAGCGCCGGCAGCAGCGGCTCGGCCGCGCTGGACTGCACCAACAGGGTATCCAACGCGTTGCAGACGGCGGGGCGCTGCACCTTGGCGTTTTCGATCACTGCCAGCGCGCGCTCGAGATCGGCGCTCGCATCCACGTAGATGTGGACCACGCCGACGCCGCCGGCGATCAGCGGGATACGGCTCTCGCGCCGGCACAGGTCGATCAGGCCCTGGCCGCCGCGCGGCACCATCACGTCGATGCAGTCGGCCAGCTGCAGCAGCTCGGACACGGCCTCACGCTCGGGGGCATCGATGAAGCTGACGATGGCCTCGGGCAGCCCGGCCGCGCGCAGCGCCTCATGCAGCAGGGCAACCAGGGCGAGGTTGGTCTGTCGGGCCTCGCGGCCACCACGCAGCACCACGGCGTTGCCGGATTTCAGTGCTGCGGCAGCGATGTCGACCGTGACATTCGGCCGCGCCTCGTAGATCACCCCAACCACCCCGATCGGCACCCTTCGGCGGGCGATGCTGAGCCCGTTCGGCAGCGCGCGTCGATCAAACTCCTCGGCCAGCGGATCGGCCAGTGCGGCGACCGTGCACATGTCGCCGGCGAGGCCGTCCAGACGCGGGCCGTCCAGACGCAGGCGATCAAGCAGGGCCGGCCCAAGTCCGGCCGCCGCGCCCGCGTCCAGATCGCGGACATTGGCCTCGGCCAGCGGTGCGCGCTGCTCGACCAAGCGCCGGGCGACATCCAGCAGCAGGACATTGCGCGCGGCAGCGTCGAGCCGCGCCAGCGAGGGCTGGGCCTCGCGCGCGGCACGCGCCTGCGCGGCGAGGCGCTCGGCGCGGGGGGTCTGTTCGGTCATGTCACATCCTCCGAGGCGCGTGGGGACAGCACCAGATCATTGCGGTGGATCACCTCGTCGCCGTAGCGGTAACCGAGCAGGGCTTCGATGTCTTCGGATCGGCGGCGGCACAGCTTGGCGAGATCCGCCGCGCTGTAGGCTGCAATCCCGCGTGCAACCTCGACGCCAGTCGGACCCAGCACCTGCACCGCGTCGCCACGGTCGAAGCTGCCGCTGAGCTCGACCAGGCCCACCGGCAGCAGGCTGCCGCCGCGCGCGAGCGCAGCCGCCGCGCCCTGATCGATG
Organism: Aquimonas sp.; assembly: GCA_022241605.1. Lineage (GTDB taxonomy): Bacteria > Pseudomonadota > Gammaproteobacteria > Xanthomonadales > Xanthomonadaceae > Aquimonas. Next base: position 70,930 of record JAKOMQ010000001.1, read on the forward strand.
CTCAGGGTGCCTCGCGAAGCGCCGCCGTTGATGTAGCGCTTGCGCGCTGCCAGGCGCTCGCCCTGCGGCGCGAAGCGAGTGCCGATGGCCTCGCCGCCCAGCAAGCGAGTGAGCACGTCGGGCTCACTGCCAGAGGCGATGTGGGCCACCGCGCCGCCGCGGCGGGACAGTTCGGCCGCGCCCAACTTGGTCGCCATGCCACCGGTGCCGAGCCTACCGCTGCCGCCGGCCGCCGCGCGCAGCTGCTGCGGCAGCGCACCCGGCCCGACCTCGCGGATCAACTGCGCGGCCGGATTGCTGCGCGGATCGCTGTCGTACAAGCCGGCCTGATCGGTCAGCAGGATCAGCCGGTCAGCATCCACCAGGCTGCAGACCAGCGCCGACAGCATGTCGTTGTCGCCAAGCCGGATCTCCTCGGTGGCGACGGTGTCGTTCTCGTTGACGATCGGCAACACGCCGTGGGCCAGCATGGCCAGCAGGGCCTCGCGGGCGTTGAGGTAGCGGCGGCGATTCTCGACGTCGCTGCGGGTCAGCAGCACCTGGGCCACTTCAATGCAGTGTTCCCCAAACAGACGCTGGTAGAGCGCGTGCAGGCGCGGCTGGCCGACCGCCGCGTGCATCTGCTTGATCGGCACATCGCGGGCTGGCGTTGCGTTCAGGGCGCTGCGCCCGGTGGCGACCGCCCCGGAGCTGACCAGCACCAGATCGTGCCCGGCCGCGCGCAGTCCGGACAGCTGCCGACACAGTTCGGTGAGCCGCGGCAAGTCGGGGCCCTGACCGCCAGCGGTGACGGTGGAAGTGCCGAATTTGACCACGATGCGCTGTCGCGACATGGGCGTGCTGCGCTGCGGAAACAGCCGCGGATGCTACCGGATGTGACGCCTCCGCAGGCCGGATCCGCCGCTCATATGCTGTCAAGGCTTGTCGACCCTGCTGGCCGGCCGTAGGCTGACCGGCCTGCCGGATTGCCCAGCCATGCCCGCGCGCTTCGTCCACCTGCACCTGCACAGCGAGTTCTCGCTGGTCGACTCCACCATCCGGCTGCCGCAGCTGATCAAGCGCTGCGCGGCCTTGGAGCTGCCTGCGGTGGCGGTCACCGACCTGTCCAACCTGTACGGGCTGATCAAGTTCTACAAGGAGGCGCAGAAGTCCGGCATCAAGCCGGTCGCCGGCAGCGACGTGATCCTGCAGGCTGAGGATGGCAGCGTCTCGCGACTGACCCTGCTGTGCCGCGACCGCGAGGGCTACCTGAATCTGTCGCGCCTGCTTTCCCGCGCTTTTCTGGACGGCCACCAGGGCGACTACGTCTGCGTTCGCCCGGACTGGCTGCATGCGCATGCTGGCGGGCTGTTTGCGCTTGCCGGGCCCGGCAGCGATGTCGGCCAATGGCTGCGGGAGGGCAAGCCGGAGCTGGCCGAAGCCCGGCTTGTGGCACTGCAGCAGCATTTCCGCGATCGGCTGTACCTGGAGCTGGTACGCACGCGCCGCGACGGCGAGGAAGACTTCATCGCCGGCGCCTGCGATCTCGCCATCCGCCGCAGCCTCGGCGTGGTCGCCAGCAACGACGTACGGTTCCTGGAGGCCGAGGATTTCGAAGCGCACGAGGCCCGCGTCTGCATCGCCACCGGTCGCGTGCTGGGTGACCCGCGGCGGCCGCGCGAGTATTCCGACCAGCAGTACCTGAAGTCCTCCGAGGAGATGGCCGAGCTGTTCGCCGACCTGCCGGCGGCACTCGACAATTCAATGGAGCTGGCGCGCCGCTGCAATCTGGAAATGCGGCTTGGCACCTATTTCCTGCCGGCGTTTCCTGTGCCGGACGATCACACCCTCGACAGCTGGATCCACAGCAGCGCCCACGAAGGCCTGCAGAAACGGCTGGAGAAGGCTCCGATCGCGCCCGGCCACACCCGCGAAGGCTACTTCGAGCGGCTCGACATCGAGCTCGGAGTCATCTGCACGATGGGCTTCCCCGGCTATTTCCTGATCGTGGCCGACTTCATCAACTGGGCCAAGCAGAACGACATCCCGGTCGGCCCGGGTCGCGGTTCGGGCGCCGGCTCGCTGGTGGCCTGGGCGCTGGGCATCACCGACCTCGACCCGATTCCCTACGACCTGCTGTTCGAGCGCTTCTTAAACCCCGAGCGCGTGTCGATGCCGGACTTCGATATCGATTTCTGCATGGACCGCCGCGACGAGGTGATCGACTACGTCGCCCGCAAATACGGGCGCGACCGGGTCAGCCAGATCATCACCTTCGGCACCATGGCCGCCAAGGCGGCGGTGCGCGACTGCGGTCGCGTGCAGGGCCTGCCCTTCCCCGCCGTGGATGGGGTCGCAAAGCTGATCCCGAACACGCTCGGGGTCTCGCTGGACGACGCGCTGGGCCGCAGCAAGGCCGCGCAGGAGAACAGGGACCTCAGCTCGGCCGAGCTGATCGACAAGTACGCGAACGAGGACGAAGTCCGCGACCTGCTGGACCTCGCGCTCAAGCTGGAGGATCTGACCCGCAACGCCGGCAAGCATGCCGGCGGCGTGGTGATCGCACCCGAGCCGCTGACCGAGTTCAGCCCGCTGTTCGCGGAGCCGCCGCCCAAGGAGCCCGGCGCGCTGCGCAGCGTGGTCACCCAGTTCGACAAGGACGATGTCGAGTCGGCCGGCCTGGTCAAGTTCGACTTCCTCGGCCTGCGCACGCTCACCATCATCGACTGGGCGGTGAAGGCCATCAACCGCAGGCGGGATTCGGGATTTGGGATTCGGGATTCGCAAGAGCGGGGCGCGGCACGCGACCAGGGCAACGCTGACCTTGGCGCCACGAGACAGGCCTCGGTAGCCAGTTCGGCGCGGCCAGCTGCTACGAATCCCGAATCCCAAATCTCGAATCCCGGCCCTGCTACGAATCCCGAATCCCGAATCCCGAATCCCGGCCCACTCGACATCACCCAACTCCCCCTCGATGACGCGGCCACCTACGAGCTGTTCGCGCGCGGCGACACGGTGGCGGTGTTCCAGTTCGAATCGCGCGGCATGCGCGAGCTGCTGAAGCGCGCGCGCCCCGACCGCTTCGAGGACATCATCGCGCTCGCCGCGCTGTTCCGGCCCGGCCCCTTGGGCTCAGGGATGGACAAGGAATGGTGCGACCGCAAGCACGGCGAGACCGCCGTCACCTATCCGCATCCGCTGTTGGAGCCTGTGCTGTCGCCGACCTACGGCGTCATCGTCTACCAGGAACAGGTGATGCAGATCGCGCAGGTGTTGGCCGGCTATACGCTGGGCGGCGCCGACATGCTGCGTCGCGCGATGGGCAAGAAAAAGCCCGAGGAAATGGCCAAGGAGCGCGCCAAATTCGAGACCGGCTGCGCCGAGCGCCAGATCGATCCGCACACGGCGACCGCGATCTTCGACCTGATGGAGAAGTTCGCCGAGTACGGCTTCAACAAATCGCACTCGGCGGCCTATGCACTGGTCGCCTACCAGACCGCTTGGCTGAAGGTGCACTACCCCGCCGAGTTCATGGCTGCGGTGCTGTCCTCCGACATGGACAAGACCGAGAAGGTGGTGACCTTCCTCGCCGAATGCCGGGTGATGAAGCTCGATGTCAGCCTGCCGCACATAAACCGCAGCAGCTACGCCTTCGAGGCCGACACGCCGCGCTCGGTGGTGTACGGCCTGGGCGCGATCAAGGGCATGGGCCGACAGGCCTGCGAGGCCATTGTCGAGGCGCGCGCCGCCGGCGACTTCAGCAGCCTCTACGACCTGTGCTCGCGGGTCGAGGTGCTGCGCCGCAATCGCCGCAGCCTGGAGACCCTGATCGCCGCCGGCGCCCTGGATGGATTGGGCCCGAACCGCGCCAGCCTGATGGAGCAGCTGCCCGACGTGATGCGCGCCTGCGACCAGCAGGCCAGGGCCCGCGAGGTCGGTCAGGTGTCGCTGTTCGACCTCGGCGGCAGTGCGCCCGAGCCGGCGCTGCCCACCCTGCCCAGCGTGCCGGAGTATCCGCTGGAGCGGCTGCTGGAGGACGAGTACCGGGTGCTCGGCCACTACATCAGCGGCCACCCGATCGACCCCTGGCGCGATTTGCTGGCGCAGGTGATCACCTGCGATCTCGGCGGCCTCGACAAGGCATATTCGGAGCGCAAGTTCGCGCGCGGCACCGAGGCCAGCGTGCTGCTGGCTGGCGTGGTCGGCGAGGTGCGCCGCAGCGGCGACAGCCGCGCCTTTGTTCAACTACAGGACGGTCGCGGCCAGATCGAGGCAGCGCTGTTCTCCGAAGCCTGCGCGCAGTACGCGCCGCTGATCAAGAGCCGCGAGATCGTGCTGGTGGAAGGCAGCCTGCAGGAGGACCGCATGGGCGACGGCTACAGCCTGCGCCTGCGCCGCCTGATGACGCTGGAGGAACTCTGCGCCAAGTACAGCCGCCACCTGCTGCTAAGAGTGGACAACCGCCAGCACGACGCACTGGCCAAGGTCGAAGACCTGCTGGCCAGCCACCGCCCGGGCCAGACCGGCGTGCAGATCGAGCTGATGATCCCGGGCGCGCGCGGGCGCCTGTACGGCGACGGCGGCTTCGCCGTGCGCCCTACCCCGCTGCTGCCACGCCAGCTGCGTGAGATCCCCGGCGTCGAGGTGGAGCTGCGCCTGCAGCGGCCCGAGCCCGCGCCCATGCCGGAGCGGCGCGCGGCGGGTTGAGTCGCGGCTACTTCCAGAACCGGATCTGCAGAGGCGGCGCCGGCGGGCGCTCCTGCTCCGCTCCGAAGAGACCGTCGCGACGCTGCGCTGGCAGACGCTGCACGCTCAAGACATGTGCTCCGCGCCCCAGCTCGCGTACCGACAGCTGCGACACCAATGCCGGCTGTCCAAGGTCGGCCTGCTGCAGAAAGGCCAGCCGCAGGCCTTGGATGCGCTCGCCGTTGATCCGCGGGGCATGCAGACGGGTGGCGCAGTCGAGATAGGCTGCGATGGCGGCATGTTCCGCCTGCTCAATACGGACAGCCTCGCTCGACCACTCGGCCTGGTCCTCGGCCGCCGGACCACCGCGCTCACCGCCGAAGTGGTGGCCGCTGTTCTCGCGCGCCTGCTCCAGCGCGGTGCCGACGCCCGGGCAAAACGCCTCGATGGCCTGCGGATGCCTGCGCGGCTGGAAGGGAATGACCAGCTGCAGGTAGTCACCCTCGATCTGCTTAGCGTCGATATAGGGCGTCGACAGATGGCGAGGGTCGCCCCCACGCAGCAGCAGGTAGTGGCCCGGATCGATCACATCGGGGCCGTCCAGTGCAGCGATGAAGGCCGCCGGGCCAAACGAGGGGCTTTCGCGTGACCACGTCAGGTCAAGAATCGCGAGCCCGATCAGCGCGTACATCATCACCATCAGGATGACGGTGCCGCGGATGGATCCAACCCGGCTGGTGAACACCAGCATCAGCGAATAGGTCAAGCGGGCAAAGGGCAGCGCCAGCATCCACCGGAAGAACATCGACAGCCAGCGCAGCCGCCGCGGCCGGCGCCTGCCGTCACGGCCGGCGCGACGATCCAGCAGCGCCCCTGCGGTCTGGGTGCCCGAAAGCAGGGCACCAAGGGCAACGATGGCAACCAACAGCCAGTCGCCTCCGAACAGCAGCTGGGACGCCCCCCAGCCCAGCAGGGCCACCAGGGCGGTCATCGACGCCGAGTAGAGGGTGGTGAGCACCAGCAGCGCGGCCAGCGCGAACATCTGGCTGGAGATGTCATCGCTGCGCGCGATCAAAGCCTTGAGGTGCGGCACTCGGCCTCGGGCTGCTGCGCGGAAGCGCGGCCCATTGCGCAGGCGCCGCCAGCGGATGCCCTGCGGATGCACCGATCGCAGCCCTACCGCAGCCACCCAGAGCCCACGGGCCAACAGGTGCACCAGCAGGGCCACGATGATCGCGTAAACAATGATCTTGGCGTACAGCCAGCCGAAGGTCAGCAGCATCACCCCGGTGCCGTCGAGGCGCGCAGTCCACGTGTCGAAATGTCCGTCCAGCCAGCCCGGAATCTGCATCAGCGCGAACAGGGTCGCACCCGACAGCAGCAGCTCCACCTCCCAGGTCGGGGCGGTGTCGGCAGGAAGCTTGAAGGGCGACAGGCGCTCGCGACCGCGCTGCAGGGCGGATGCCTGGACGTCTTCCGACGCGGCGTCGGTCACTTTGTCTACTTCCCGCATGGCGGCCGCCTCCCTGCTGCACGAGCCGCAATGGTAGCGATTGCCGAAGACAAGCGCGGAATCACATGGCCTTCGGTCGCTCTCTGTGGCCGCGGATGAACTCGCGCAGGCGCGGGTAGACACTCTCACGCCAGCGGCGCCCGCTGAAGATGCCGTAGTGGCCGGCGCCGGGCACCTCGTAGTGCTGCTTCATGCTCTCAGGCACGCCCGTACACAGGCCATGGGCGGCGCGCGTCTGGCCAATGCCCGAGATATCGTCGAGTTCACCCTCGATGGTCATCAGGCTCACGCCCTTGATGTCCTGCGGGCGCACGCGCTCGCCGGCTACGTCCCACTCGCCTTTTGGCAGCAGGTGCTTCTGGAACACGACGCGGATGGTGTCGAGGTAATACTCGGCCGGCATGTCGAGCACGGCGTTGTACTCGTCGTAGAAGCGGCGATGGCCCTCGGCGTCTTCCAGGTCGCCGCGGACCAGGTTCTCGTAGAAATCCCAGTGCGAGCTCATGTGTCGGCCGGGGTTCATCGCGATAAAGCCGGTGTGCTGCAGGAAACCGGGATAGACCCGACGGCCAGCACCGGGGTAGTTGTTCGGCACGGTGTGGATGACGCTGTGCTCGAACCAGCTGAAGGGCTTGTTGGTGGCGAGATCGTTGACCTTGGTGGGCGACTCGCGAGAGTCGATCGGACCGCCCATCATGGTCAGCGACAGCGGCAGGGTTTCGCCGCGGCTGGCCATCAGCGAAACCGCGGCCAGTACCGGCACCGTCGGCTGGCAGACCGAAATCACGTGCAGGCTCTTTGCGCCGATATGGCGAATGAATTCCTGAATGTAGGCTACGTAATCATCAAGGTGGAAGGGTCCGGCCGACAGCGGCACCATGCGCGCATCGATCCAGTCGGTGATGTAGACCTTGTGGTCCTGCAGCAGGGTCTTGACGGTGTCTCGCAGCAGCGTCGAGTGGTGCCCGGACAGCGGCGCCACCACCAGTACGATCGGGTCATCCTTGAGGTCGTTGACCACGTCGGCGTCGTCGGAGAAACGCTTGAACCGGACCAGCTTGCAGAAGGGTTTGGCGAGCGCGCAGAACTCGACGATGGGCACCTCGTGCCCATGCGCGACCACGCTGCGGATGCCGAACTCGGGCTTCTCGTAGTCCTTGCCCAACCGGTACATCAGCTCGAAGCCCGCCGCCATGCGGTCAGCGCCGGGCAGGCGCGACATCCAGCTGCCGCGGTCGGAATACAGCCGCGCCGTCGCCTCGGAATAGGCGATCAAGGGACTCAGCAGCGAGCGCTGGAATTCGTGCAGGTGGTAAAGCATGTTTGACCTCCTCGTGCCGCGGATGTCCCGGCCCCGCCGCGCCTTCTGTGGCTCCTCCCGGAGCTGGGCGTCGTGCGGATCGTGCTGGCCGGGCGATGGGCATCGCGCCTTGACTGCTGCGATGCAGCAATCATGCCACGCTCCTTCCGCGCACAACGTGTGCTGGCCGTCACTGCCGTATGGACCATGGTCCGATGGCGCGCGGGCTCAACCGGCCCCCGATTCCGCCCAGCGGCGGATGTGGCGCTCCAGCTCCGCCACACCCTCGGTCAGTGCCGCCGGGCCGGGCTGCAGGATGATCGGCGACTTGATCTCCACCAGAAAACCGTCGCGCACGGCCGGCAGCTGCGCCCACCCCGGCCGGGCGGCGACGTGTTCGGGTCGGAATTTCTTGCCGCACCAGGAGCCGAATACGATCTGTGGCGCGCGCGCGATGATCGCCACGTCATCGGCGAGGATCCGATGCTTCGCCAGCGATTCGGCGGCAAGTTCGGGAAAGATGTCGTCGCCGCCGGCAATGCCGACCAGCTCCGAGACCCAGCGAATGCCGCTGATGCGCGGCTCGTCCCACTCCTCGAAGTACACCCGCGGACGCAGCGGCAGCGCAGCCGCACGCTCGGCGATGGCATCGAGGCCCGCGGCAAGCCGGTCCGCCAGTGCATCGGCCCTGGCCGCGGCGCCGACCAGCGCGCCGAGCCGACGCACGTAATCGAGAATGTCGGCCACGCTGCGGTGGTTGGCGATCCAAACCTCCACCCCACGCCGGACCAGCTCGGCGGCGATATCGGCCTGGATGTCCGAAAAACCGATCGCAAGGTCGGGCTTGAGCGCGAGGATCGCCTCGATCTTGGCCGAGGTGAAGGCCGACACCTTGGGCTTGTCGCGCCGCGCTTCCTTCGGCCGCACCGTGAAGCCGCTGATGCCGACGATGCGGTCCTGCTCGCCGAGCAGATACAGCGTCTCGGTCGGCTCCTCGGTCAGGCAGACGATGCGGCGCGGGCCGCGTGGCGCCTGCGCGCTCACGGATACAGCAGGCGCTGGGTCCATTCACCGTCCACGCATTCGTAGCGGTGGCGGTCGTGCAGGCGGGCGGGTACGCCGTACCAGAACTCGATCATGTCCGGCACGACGCGAAAGCCCGACCAATGCGGTGGACGCGTGATCTCACGGCCCCCGAACTCGCGCTCCAGCTCGACGATGCGCTGGTCCAGCGTGGCGCGCGCGTCCAGCGTCTCCGACTGCAGCGAGGCCCAGGCGCCGATCTGGCTGGCGCGCGGGCGCGAGGCGAAATAGGCATCGGCCTCGGCCGCCGTCACCGGCTGCACCGAGCCCTCGATCTTGGCCTGCACCTGGTAGCGGAGGGTCTTCCACAGGAACAGCAGCGCCGCCTGCGGATTGGCTGCCAGCTGGCGGCCCTTGCGGCTGTTGAAGTTGGTGTAGAAGACGAAACCGCGCTCGTCGAAGTCCTTGAGCAGCACCGTGCGCGCCGAGGGGCGGCCCTGCACGTCGGAGGTCGCCACCGTCATCGCGGTGGGCTCCGGATCGCCGACGGATCGCGCTTCTTCCAGCAGATCGCGGAAGGTGATCAGGGCTTCGGCGTAGAGATCGCTCATGGGAGTTCCTGTGCGGGGGCGGAGCGGTCGTCGGTGCGGCAGCGTCAAGACTGCGTGGAGCGAGCGTGCAGCCGGCGCGAAACGCGCCGAAATACCTCCGCGCACCGGGACCATTGGGGGAGGCGCGAAGTGTAGCGTCCACCGCACGCTGTGAGCTCACGGTGGCTGGACGCTCACTCTTTTCGCCCGCCGCCCCGTCAATGTCCCGGCCCAGCCCACTGTCGCCCATGCCTCGATTGCCGCTGCCGATCCTGCTACTGCTGGTGACTGTCCTGGCCTTGGCCTGGCCGGCACCGCATGCGGCCGCCGCCGAAACGCCCGAGCTGCAGACCGACCACCTGCTCTCACGGCTGGTGGCTGATCGCGTTTCCGCCCAGCCGGGCGGCGAGCTACAGCTGGGCCTGCTGCTGCAGCACGCCCCGGGTTGGCACACCTACTGGAAAAACCCGGGCGATTCCGGTCTGCCGACGCGCCTGCGCTTCGAGCTGCCCGAGGGCGTCGAGGTGGGCGACATCGAGTGGCCCTTGCCTGAGCGCCAACCCGCTGCGGGCCTGGTCAACTTCGGCTACAGCGACACCGAGCTGCTGCCGCTGCGGCTCAGGCTGCCGGCAGGCTTCGAGGCGACTGAGCTCACGATTCGCCTCGCCGCCAGCTGGCTGATCTGCGAGGTCGAGTGCATACCGGGCCGCGGGGAATACCTTCTGCAGCTGCCGGTGTCGGACGAGCCTGGAGCGCCGAGCCGCTGGCAGCCGCAGTTCGAACGCGCGGCAGCGCGGCAGCCGGCGTGGCTGGCAGACAGCGGTGCCCGCTACAGCGCCCAGCAGGACACGGTGCGAATCCAGCTGCCGCTGGGGGCTGCGGCTGCGGACGCCCTGCAGGGCGAGCTCGACGCCTGGACCCTGATCCCGGCGACCGCCCTGCTGCTGGCCAACGCCGATCCGCCGCGACTGCAGCGCGACGGCAACGTCCTGCACGTCGAGGTCGCCCGCTCGGAGTATTTCACCAGCGCACCGGAGCGCATCGAGCTGCTGCTCAGCGACGGCGAACGCGGTTTCGCCTTCGAGGCAATACATGACTCTGCGCTGGCGCCACTTGCCAGCACCGCGCCGGGCGCCACGCCCCCGCAGGTCGGCCTGCTGCTGGCGCTGGTCCTGGCCTTCGCCGGTGGCCTGGTGCTCAACCTGATGCCGTGCGTGTTCCCGGTGCTCAGCATCAAGGCCATGGGCGCTATCCAGGCCGCGGACGATCCTGCCGAACTGCGCCGCCACGGGCTCTGGTACACCTTCGGCGTGGTCGGCAGCGTGCTGGCCGTAGCCGGCCTGCTGCTGGCCCTGCGCGCCGGCGGCGAAGCGATCGGCTGGGGTTTCCAGCTGCAGGAGCCGGGCTTCATCGCCGCGATCGCGCTGCTGCTGTTCGCAATGGGCCTGTCCTTCTCCGGCGTGTATGAATTCGGTGGCGGGCTGGCCAACCTGGGCCAAGGCCTGACCGAAGGCGGCGGTCGGCGCGGTGCATTCTTCACCGGCGTGCTGGCCTGCATAGTAGCCAGCCCCTGCACTGCGCCGTTCATGGGTACGGCCTTGGGCGTAGCCCTGGTGCTACCCGCGCACGAAGCCCTGCTGGTGTTCGCCGGCCTTGGCCTGGGCCTGGCGTTTCCGATGCTCGCGCTGGGCTACGTGCCGGCGCTGGCGCGCGCGCTGCCGCGGCCCGGCGCCTGGATGCAGACCTTCAGAGAGCTGCTGGCGTTTCCGCTGTATCTGACCGTGCTCTGGCTGGTCTGGGTGTTCGGCCAGCAGACCTCGATGCTGGCGGTCGCGGCGCTGGGCGCCGGCCTGGTGGCCGTGGCCTTCGGGCTGTGGCTGCTGCGGCAGGCGCAGGGCGCGCAGCGCGGCCAGCGCCCGCTGCAGGCGCTCGCGGCCGCGAGCCTGGTGGCGGCGCTCGCCCTGCCGCTGCTGGCGCCAGTGCCCTCGGGCGCAGGCGCCGCGGCCAGCGCAGCCGCAAACGATCTGCACGAACCCTGGACCCGCGAGCGCTTCGATGCGCTGCGCCGCGAGGGCCGCCCGCTGCTGGTCAACATGACCGCCGACTGGTGCATCACCTGCCTGGCCAATGAACGGGTGGCGCTTTCCTCGGAGGAGTTCGCCCAGGCCCTTCGCCGCCGCGACGTGACCTACCTGAAGGGCGATTGGACCCGTCAGGACGCCGACATCACGGCCTATCTCGAATCCTACGGTCGCAGCGGGGTGCCGCTGTACGTGCTGTATCCGCCGCGCGGCGAACCGCGCGTGCTGCCTCAGCTTCTGACGCCGGCGCTGGTCCGCGCCGCGATCGAAGAACTGCCACCGGCCAGTGTCGGCGGCTGATGCCCACGCCCTACCCTTTCTTCCGGAACCCAGCAGGAGATCCAAATGCGCAGCGTTTCCCTGACTCGACTCGCCCTCGCCAGCCTCGTCGCCTTCGGCCTGAGCGCAGGCGCTGCCCTGGCCGCACCCAAGATCGGTGAGGCTGCCCCTGACTTCACCCTGACCGACGCCGACGGCACGACGCATTCGCTGGCCGACTTCCGCGGCCGCACGGTGGTGCTGGAGTGGACCAACCACGACTGCCCCTTCGTCAAGAAGCACTACGAGGGCAAGAACATGCAGGCCCAGCAGCGCGAGGCCGTCGACTCCAACGTCGTTTGGCTGGTGATGAACTCCTCCGCGCCCGGCCTGCAGGGCCACGTCAGCCCGGACGAGGCCAAGGCCATTGCCGCACGTTGGGACAAGGCGCATACGGCCTACCTGTTCGACACCGACGGCACCGTCGGCCGCGCCTACGACGCCAAGGTGACCCCGCACCTGTATGTGATCGACGCTGAAGGCGTGCTCGTCTACAACGGCGCCATCGACAGCATCCGTAGCGCCGACCTCGCGGACATCCCCGATGCTCTGCAGTACGTGCGCGCAGGCCTGGGTGAGATGGCCGCCGGCCAGGCCATCAGCACGCCGCTGACCCAGCCCTACGGCTGCAGCATCAAGTACGCCGGAACCTGACCGGGATCCCATTGCGCACGTCCGGCCGGCCCCGCAATCACGCGGGGCCGGCTGCTTTTGGGCGATACGTCGCGCATCGGTAAGCCGATCAGCCCGCGTTGGCATCCCCTCGTCTAAGCTCGCGCGACTTCGTCCTGACCTGTCCGATGCCTTTCAAGCCGCCCACCGCCGAAGAGATCCACGCCAGTCGCCTGGGCAAGCTGTTCGGCCCGCGCCTGCGCGACCCGCGGCTGTGGCTGAAGCGTCGCCGCAGCGTGGCGCTGGGCGTGGCCTTGGGCGTGTTCTTCGGCCTGCTGATCCCGCTGGGCCAGTTCATGCTGTCAGGCGCCGCCGCCATCCTGCTCCGGGCCAACCTGCCGATGGCCATGGTCAGCACCCTGATCACCAATCCGGTGACCTTCGGCCCGATCTACGTGGCGGCCTACCGTACGGGCAGCCTGATGCTGGGCGAGGACATCGACGAAGAGCAGATGGCGGAAGCCCTGGCAGGCGCGGAGGCCGACAGCGGCCTGCTGGGCTGGCTGGGCGGCGTCGGCAAGCCACTGGCGCTTGGGCTGCTGGTGTTTGCCAGCGCAGGCTCCGTGCTCGCCTACTGGGGCATTCGCCTGACGTGGACGCTGGCCGTGTTGCGGCGCCGTCGCGCGCAGCGAAAACGCTTTCAGCTGAGGGAACGCAAGCCGGCATGAAGCCGCGACCGGCAAACGAAAAGGCCACCCCGATGCCGGAGTGGCCTGCTCGCTGCAACTGGCGGAGAGGGAGGGATTCGAACCCTCGATACGCCGGAGGCGTATACCGGATTTCGAGTCCGGCGCATTCGACCACTCTGCCACCTCTCCAGGTGGGATCGAACAGCCGTTTTGACGCGCTGCGCGAGGCCGCGCATCTTACGCATCGCCCGTGCCCGGCACAAGGCTTGGCCGAAGATGCAGGGCTATCTGTGGCATCGGATTTGCTTCGCTGGCCCGACTGACGGACCTTTTGACGTTTCTCCGTAATAGGATGCAGGGGTGGCAGTGCTTCGCAGCGACGGGGCCGCCCTCCCGGCGATCCACGCCCCCAAGCCATCCGGGTCTGTACGCATGATCGAATTCGGCCTTTTCAGCCACGTCGGGCTCCGCCGCGAGCACAACGAGGACACCTTCTACGGCGACAGCGAACTCGGGCTGTGGCTGGTCGCCGACGGCATGGGCGGGCATGAGTTCGGCGAGGTCGCCAGCGCCATGGCTCGCGACGCCATCGTCCGTGAAGTGCGCGGAGGGTCCTCTTTGACCACCGCCATACAGCGCGCCGACGAGGAGCTGATCGACCACAGCCGCAGCCGCGGCGACGCGCTGCCGATGGGCACCACGGTGGCCGCAGTGCGCCTGCAGCGCGACCGCTTCGAGGTGGCTTGGGTCGGCGACAGCCGCGCTTATCTGTGGAACGGGCGCCTGCAGCAGCTCTCGCAGGACCACAGCTATGTGCAGGAGTTGATCGAGCAGGGCGCGATCACCGCCGAGCAGGCGCGCAGTCATCCGCACCGAAACGTCGTCACCCAGGCCCTCGGCGTCACCGATCCGGAGAATCTGCGGGTGGAAACCATCAGCGGCGAGCTCAAGCCCGGCATGCAGCTGCTGCTGTGCAGCGACGGGCTCACCGAGGAGGTGGACGATGCCGAGATCGAGCGCGTGCTCTCGCGCAGCGAGTTCAGCGCGCAGGAATGCGTGGATCACCTGATCGTCGCCGCGCTGGACGGCGGCGGCTCGGACAACGTCACCGTGGTGCTGGTGCGCCGCCACTGAACCGCGTGGCTCAGGACAGCAGCAGGTCCTCGTAGAAGGCGCCGATCGGCAGCTGCGGATGGCGGATCTGGATTTCCAGCACCCACAGCCCGGGTGCGGGCTGGAATTCCGCTGCGGCCAGCTTGCCCCCCTTGTGCACCGCATGCGGGAAATCGCCCAGCCGATGCCCGGGAGCACCAAGGTTGAGCTCGTAGCCCAGCGCACGCGCCTCGGACTCGGCCAGGGCATACAGATCGCGGCCGCTGGCGCCACGTCGCCAATGCCCGGCTACGGTTTGGAACAGGCTGCGCGCCGCGTCCGCGATAGCGCGATGTTCGGGCGTATTGCCGATCACGAAGGTGTCGCCGTAATCGCCCTCATGGCCGGCCCAGACCGGCCCGATATCAATGAACAGAAGATCCTGCTCCGCCAGCACCACGCCAGGCTCCGAGGGCTCCTTGTAGAGCTTGAGCGTGTTGCGGCCAAAACGGATGTGGGTGGGATGCCAGACCCGCTCGAAGCCCAGCTCGGCGAACACGCGCGCGGCCTCGATTTCCGCGTCGGCTTCGCTCATGCCGGGCCGACAGGCAGCGGCGATCTGCTCCACCGCCAGCCGCGAGCGCTGCCTCGCCTCCAGCAGGGCGCCCGCATCGAAGGCGGCGCCCACACCTTCGCCCGGATTGGGACCGGCGCCCAGCGCGGGCGGTGTCGACAGGTCAGCGTGTTCCATCGCGTGCATCCTCGAGAGTGCAGCGCTGCAGTGTGCAGACTTGCGCGCGCCAGCGCATCCCTCGGACGTCCCTGCCCTGCCAAAGCTCGCCGGGCATGCCGGACCAGCCTGCTATCCTTGCGCTCCGCGGCCGCCGCTTTGCCGGCCCCGCCGCCTCTGTCGAGTCCGCATGAACGCCGCCCTTCCCATCCCGATGTCCTCCCGCTTCCGCGGCTTCCTGCCGGTGGTGGTGGACGTCGAGACCGGCGGATTCGACGCGGAGCGGCACGCGCTGCTTGAGATCGCCGCCTCGCCGATCGAGATGGATGCGGATGGGCGTGTCTACCCGGGGGAGATCGTGTCCACCCACGTCACCCCCTTTCCCGGCGCCATCCTCGATCCCAAGTCGATGGAAATCACCGGCATCGACGTCGACCATCCGCTGCGTGGGGCGCTGGAAGAGCGCGCGGCGCTTGACCACCTGTTCCTGCCAATTCGAGCCGCTGCGCGCCGCCACGGCTGCCAGCGCGCCATCCTGGTAGGGCACAACGCAGCCTTCGATCTCGGCTTCCTCAACGCGGCGGTGCGCCGCACCAGCCATAAGCGCAACCCCTTCCACCCTTTCAGCTGCTTCGACACCGCCACCCTCGCAGGCCTTGCCTACGGTCAGACCGTACTCAGCCGGGCGGTGCAGGCCGCCGGCATGGACTGGGACGGCCGCGAGGCACACTCCGCGGTATACGACACCAGTAAGACAGCCGAACTGTTCTGCCGGATCGTCAATCGCTGGCGCGACCTGTCGGCGCTGGACATGGGCGGCGTGGACGAGGCCCTGCTGCGCGAAGGCCCGCAAGGCGCATAGACCTCAGAAGCCCCAGCGCAGCTTGGCGAGAATCTGGTTCGCTGTTTCGTTGGCGCGAGCGCGATCGAACAGCCGCCCCAGCCGCTCGGCTTCATCGTCTGCGCCGTCGTAGGCGCCGCCGCGGGCCAACACCAGGTAGAAGTCGCGCTGCGGCCCGAGGTCGTAGCGGTAGCGAAGCTGCGCTGCAAGCCGGGAGAGGCTGAAATCGACGGCATCTCCGGAGGCCAGCAGTTGACCTGCAGCCACCGCATAGCGCTCGCGGCCCGCTGCCCGCAGGCCGACATGCTGGGCACGCAGGCGCAGCTCGTGCCGCGGCGCAGGGAACCATTCCACGGTCCAGTCAAACTGCTGCTGCACGCGGGCATAGCGGGCCATGTGGGCGCCGCCATCCCAGTTCAGCCAGTCCGGGCTGTGCAGCCGGTCGTAACGCAAGCTGCTGGTGAAGCGCTCACCGAGGTAGAGGTAGGGGCTGAACTGCAGCACGTGGGCGCGCCCGGAGAGACCTTCCTGGAAGCTCTCCACCCGCGCCTCGTAGCCGAAAGCGCCCATCCTCGGACTGGTGTAGCGCAGATCGACGGAACGCCGCGCGGGCAGCTGCAGCACGCCGTTGCCGCGCAGGACAAGGTCATCGGTGAAGGCGGCCTGGGCCACGCCGCGCAGGCGCAGCTGCGATGCATCCTCGAAGCGCCAGCTGTGCAGCAGTTCGGCGCTGGCGCTCAGGCGCTCGCCGTCGCCATTGCGCCGATAGAGCAGCTGGCCCTCAAGCGTTGTGTCGCGCAGGTGTGGTGAGTCCGGCCAGCTGCGGGTGAACCAGTAGAAACGGCTGCGAGCCTGGCTGAAGTCGCTGCGCGGCAGGAAGCCGAGGTCATTGAGGTCAAGCCCGCGGCCATGCCGCATCAGCTCATGCTCCTGGCGCCAGCGCGCAGCGGACGGCTGATGATCCAGCCGCAGCCACAGGAGATGGCCCGGGTCCGCAGGCCGGCGTGGATCGTCCACCTCGCTGCGTGCCAGCGCGCTGCGCAGCTGCATGCCGTCACGCGGCCGCCACTGGGCATCAAGGGCGGCGGTGCGAGCCTGCCGGTCGATGCTCGGTCGGATCGCCTCGGTGAGGCTCAAACCAAACTCACCGCGTGCATGCCGCTGGCGGCCGCGCAGCATCCGGAACTCACGGCCCAGCGCCGCGCTGGAGTCCAACTCCTGCGCGAACAGCAGGCCGATGTCGCGACTGCCCACGGCCGCGGTGTACTTGAGCGCGCCAGCAACCTCGCTGACGCCTTCGGGCCCAAGGTCCGGCCGCGCGCCGATCCGGCGCGTGTTCAGCAGCAGGGCGCCATTGCCCAGCGGCACCTCGAACAGGCTCTGGTTCTCGGTGAAGAAGGGCCGCTTGTCGCCGAAGAAGATCTCGACCGCGCCAAAATCCACCACCAGCGCATCGCTCTCGACCTGACCGAAGTCCGGGCGCAGGGTCGCGTTGAGCCGATGCCCGCCCTGGGCCAGGTAGAAATCCGCGCCGACGCGCTGCTCGCGGCTGTCGGCGAGCCGATCCAGCGCGACTGCGACATAGGGCACCACCTCGGCGCGCAGACCGCCCCAGGCGGGAATCTCCAGCCGCGCCATGTCGGCCACGAAGGTAGGGTGGTCAAAGTTGTAGTGCGGATGCGAAAAACGCAGGCCCGCCTGCTCCAGCACCCGCGAGGCGTACAGGCCAATACGGGTGCGGCCGTCCTCTACCCGCCCGAGCGGAGCGATGCCCCAGGGCAGGCGCAGCTCGACCGCCCAGCCGTCCGCATCCTCGTCGATGGCGTAGTCCCAGACGCCGTCCCAGTCATAGCTGAAGCGGTTCTGGCCGCTGATCACGGCGTCCTGGATGCCGCCGCTCAGCGTGATCGTGAACTCATAGGCGGTGCTGCCCTCGCCCTCGAAGTCGATGATCAGATTGATCCGGTCGGCCCGTGCCTGAGCGTCGCGGCGGGTGGGATGACGGGTGCGCGCGAACTGGGCGGGCTGCTCGGCGCGTACGCCGATGTAGAGCCCCTCCGGCAAGGCCAACACGCGCAGCTCCGTGCGCACCGGCGGCGTGGCGCGGGTGAGCGGAGAAACCACGCGGAAATCCTCGATCGTCTGCGCCTGCGCCCACTCGGGCTCGTCCAGGCGGCCGTCAAGCCGAATCACGGCAGACGTGCCGGCTGCGGCCTGACTCCAGCAGACGATCAGCAGCAGCGCCGCCAGCCAGCTCGGCTTCCAGATGGCGGGCCGCGCCCGGCCGCCGAGGCGGTTGACCGAGAGGGGCGAGACGTGAGCGGTGCTTGGGCGCGGGCTGCGATGGCGATCAGGGCTGGGGTGCAAGGCTGGCAAGAGTCGGCCGCAGAGCAACGGGGCGGCGCAGCCTACGCGAGCGAGGCCCGGCGCAGACCGGCCTTAGGTCACGAAGGCGTGAACCGGTTGGGCGGCGCTTCAGCCAAGCCCCACCCCGCCCATGCAGCTCGTTCAGGCTGGATCGCCCAGCCACTCGATCAGCCAGCGACGCACCTCGCCGCTGCGCAGCAGTTCGAGGTGCCCGGTGGATGAAATGCAGCGTGCGTCCAGCCCACGCGGGTTCTCGCAGGGCAGCCCCAGCGCGCTGTCGGCGGGCACCAGACCATCGCCCACCCAGCCGCCGAGCCCGCGCACCTCGCCGCGAAGGGTGCGTGCAGCAACCGCCAGCGCGCGCACGTCCGAGGGCAGCGGCTGCTCCGCCTCATCCGCCACCCGCCCGTCGCCAAGGTCGAGGATGCCCTGGCTGCGCATGCTGCCGATGCGTGCAAAGTGACCTGCATAGGGCACCGCCGCCAATGCGCGCTCGCAGCTGCGCCCGATGCGCTCCAGCGGTGCGCCCCGATGCGGGCTGCCCAGGGTGGCGATATCGCGCAGCTGCAGCCGCCAGCGGTGTCCGCTGCGGCGGGCGGCCAGTTCGGCACTGCGCGCGATCAGGCCGCCCATGCTGTGGCCGACCAGACTGATCCGCTCGATCGGCACCGGCCAGCACTGCAGGAGGGTCTCCAGCTGCTCCGACAGCAGCGCGCCATTCCGTCCGATGCCAAGGCCGCTGTTGTAGCGGGCGTGCACCACGGTGGCGCCAAGCGCGTTGGCCAAAGCCTCGCCATGCCCCGGATCGCTTGCCGAGCGCCACTGGACATCGTTCATGCACAGCCCGTGGAGGAGAACGACCACGTGCCGGGAAAGTGGGCCGCGTCGCCGAGCGGGCCCCGCCAGCGCTGCCGCCAGCGGCAGGCCATCGAGCCGCAGCCCCGCCTCAAGCGCCAGTGGGTTGCCGCGCTCGGCAAGCCGATCCCCCAGCACTCCGTTCAACACCGACAGCAGGGCCAGCCGCCGTGGCGCCGGGTCCTGCGGCGCGCCCTGGTCCAGCACCCGCTCAAGACGCTCAAGGCCGCGCGACAGGCCGCCGGCGACGCCGCCCTGCAGTCCACGGACCAAGCCGTAAACCGCGCCTGACAGACCACCGCAGCGCTCGGGCGTGGCACCCGGCGCCAGGCCCAGCGTGGATCGCACCGACTGATGCAGCCCTTCGCCGATATCGATGACGCCCTCGGCGGCCAGGCTGGAGAGGTCCACCAAGGCGCGCAGGTCGCTGGGCCGCAGGCTTGCGGGCCTGGGCGACTTGGACGCGGCAGCTTTGCGGACGGGCGGCTTGGTCACAGACATTCCCCCATGCTCGGTGACATGGGCCGAGTGATTGCTCAGATTGGAAAGTGATGCGGCAGGTACCGCGGGCGCAACCGCCAGCTCATTCCGGCGCGTTGCGCTGCGCTGGCGACCGCGTGAAACCGGGGCTGCGGGCAGCGGGATCGGCCCGCTGGCGCTGCTGGGCTGCTGCCTCAGCCCACCAGTGCAACTGCGCCAGCGTGCGATCGAAGTAGCCTCGCCAGCGCTCTGCGTCAACGCCGAGGAGAAAGCCGCCTTCCGGGTCAAGCACATCCTGCGCTTTGGGCAGATGGATCATCGCAGACACCGGCAGGCAGCCCAGCTCGGACAGAAACGCGCGCATGCCGATCGCCGCGCGTGCCCCGCCCCACTGACCGGCCGAATACGTGACGATGGCGCTGGGCCGGAAGCCGTACAGCGAGCTGCCGAAGTGATTCAGCAGATGCGCCAGCGCCGGGCTCATGCTGTGGTTGTACTCCGGGCTCACCATGACATGGCCGTCCGCCTCGCCGATGCGGGCGGCCAGCGCATCCAAGGACTCTGGTGCGCGTCCCGCGGCATAGCTGAAATGAGGCTTGAAGACCGGCCCCTGCTCGATCATCAGTGGATCGACCAGCGTCACCTCCACGCCTTCGAAGTGCGCCTGCAGGTGCTGCACGCAGGCCAGCGCCACCCGCTCCCCCAGCCGCTCCGGCCGCGGCGGGCTGCTGACCCGGCTGCTGCCAAGAAACACCAGAAACTTCATGGTTTGCGCTCCTCCATCGGACCTGCGGCCTGGTGACCTGCAGCGGACAAATCGAAAGCAGCTCGCTCGCTCTGGACGCACTGTACTGGCTCCTCACTCGGCCGATAGCGCGGGCTATCGGCCTTGCTCCGGAGCGGCGCCCACCGCGCCCATCCTGTTGTAATCCCCCTTTCGCCTCATCCGCTGCAGGCCACCCGTCTGCGCATGCGAGCCAAGCAGGGCTAGCCGAATCTGTCTGTGGCCGGCAGCGAAGTGCAATGTCGCGATGCTACTCGCAAGCGGCCTGGCGGGCCGCTGGCTCTGCGGCTTCAGTGCAGCGCCTTTTGGGCTGCGGCAAGGCCGCCATGTTGGCCTGCCCGGCGGCCGCCCTCGGTCCTGCCGTCGAGGCGCTGACCGGCAGCACGTAGCGATCGAAAAGCTCGACCAGGCTGGCGGGATTGAGCTGCTCGCCTTTTTCGATCCGGGCCGCCTGGCCAAAGGTGCCAACGATCATGGGCATGCCGTCCACCGCCGTATCCAGCCGGATACCGCCCCAGGCCTGCACCCGCGCGCTCCACTCCTGACGCACGCGCGCCCAGTAGTCGGCAGTCGCTTCCCAGTAGCGGTAGGCCGGGCCGAAGTCGTGCCCTTCGATGCGGCGGTAGTCGTTGAAGCCAAACTCGCGCACCAGCACCGCCTCGGTGCTGCCGTCCGCAGCGCGCACGACCTTGCTGTTGTCCTGCTCATGCGTCCAGCCGTGCGGGGTGATGGTGTGGCGGTTCTCCACGTTGAGCGCGTTGTAGTCCTCGCGCTGGGTGTATTCGCGCCGCGGCAGCGGCCGCCAGCTACGGTCCGAGGTCCAGGTGGCGCTGCCGTAGCGGTGGTTCCAGCGGCCGGTGCCGCAATAGCGCGGCGCGTCGCTGACCTCGTACACGCACTGGGTCCACGCGCCCTCCCTCTGTGCAGCCGGCACCTGACGCAGGATCCAGGTCTGGTCCGCGCTGAACTCCAGACGCTGCTCGGCCTGCCACAGCCAGTCCTGCCGCCAGTGCTTGGTGACGTGGCCGTTGCGGCCCACCAGCAGGTGCTGCAACACGATGCGCTCCGGGCTGTCCTCCACCAGCACTACCAGCTCATGGGCGCCGCTGCGCTTGTCCTCCTTGCGTTCGTAGTTCGGCTGCAGCACCACGGTCTCGTCGAAGGCGAAGCTGACGCGGTACTCGCCGAGCATCGACAGGATGGCCTCGCGATCGGCGGCTGGCACGGCCATCGGGGTCTGCGCCTGCGCTGCCGGCAGAGCGTCGCCTTCGACAGCGGCCAGACGCGCGTTCGGGGTGCTGGCGCAGCCAGCGAGGCTCGTCGCAATCAGCACGGCCAGCAGCGGCGCGCTGGCTGGCATCGCCGCGCGGGGCGGGGTGAGGCGGGCATGGATCGTCATGTTTGGCTCCTGTGCAAGCGGAGTGACGCGGCGCCGGCCTGCACGGAGCCGGGCCGCCGCGGAAGGGTTTGGATCAGGCTCACCACTGCACGCGCAGGTTGAGCGCCAGCGTGCGCCCGGCCGCGGTGTAGCGATCGAGGCTGGCGCTGTCCGCGGGCAGCAGCGGCACCGCGCCGGATTCGAAGTGGCGGCGGTCGGTCAGGTTGAACAGGCCGACCTCGAGGCTCAGGTCCTCGTGCACACGCAGTTGGGTGAGCCAGTCCAGCAGCCCGTAACCGGGCGCCTCGAACGCCGGCTGGCCGCCGACGTCGGGCAGGCGGTCGCGGCCGCGGACGAAGCGCCCGACCAGCTCGGTGCCGATGCGCTCGCCCTGCCAGGCCAGGCCCAGCACCGCGGTCGCCGGATCCACCGAGGCCAGCGCGGCGTCGTTGATTTCGTCGCGGCCGCGCTGCACCGAGGCCGCGGCGCGCAGCTGCCAGCGCTCCAGCGTGGGCGAGAACGCCGCCAGCGACAGTGCAGCCTTGGCCTCGACGCCGCGGATGTTGGCGCGGCCGACGTTCTGCGACTGGAAGATCAGCAGGCCCGACTGCGGATCGCGGCCCAGCGAGCGCAGCGACTCGATGAAATCCCGGTAGCGGTTGTAGTAGGCCGACACGCTCAGATAACCGTGCTCGCCGCGGGCGCGCAGGCCCAGCTCAAGGCCGTCGCTGGTCTCCGGCTGCAGGTCGGGATTGGGCAGCGCGGTGTATCCAAACTGCAGGTTGGTGAAGCCCAGATTGACGTCGCTGTAGGGCGGCGCGCGGAAACCACGCGCATAGTTGCCGAACACCGACCAGCGCTCATCGAGCACCCGGATCACGCCGAACTTGGGCGACAGGCTGGTCTCGCGGATGCCGGCGGGCTCGATGCCGGGATTGCGCGCGGCGAACAGCGGGTCGTCCTCGGGCTCCAGCTCGAAGCGGTCCACCCGCAGACCGGGCAGCAGCAGCCAGCGCCCGTCGGCCAGGCTCATCTCGTTCTGCAGGTAGAGGCCGATCGAAGTGGTGCTGCTCAGCGGGAAGTCGCGCACCGGGAAGGTGTCGGGCGAGATCACGTTGGTGACGCTGCCGTTCGGCAGCCGCGCGCGACCGTCGCGCTTCTGCGCCAGCCGGTTGCGTTCGATGTCGAGGCCGTAGGTGAGATAGTGCGAAACCGCGCCGGTGTCGAAGCCCTTGAACGCGGTGAACCCAAGGCCGACGCTGCGCTGGTCGAAATTGAACTGGCGCTCGCGCGTGATCACCCCGCCGAGCTGCCCGCCCGCCAGCGCGGCGCGCTGCTCCAGCGTGTCCTGCGTTGTTTCCGAATCCTGCCGGTAGACCTGCCAGCGCAGTGCATCCGCCCAGGCGCTGTCGACCGCGTCGTGGGCGTGTGCCAGCGCCAGCCGCATGCGGGTCTGGTGATCGTCGCCGTCCAGCGACAGCACGCGCACCGGCGCGCCAAATCCGGTGATCGTGCCGCGGCCGCTGAGCACGTCGGTCCGCGTCTCCGCCTCGCCGGCGTCCAGGCTCAGACGCAGGCGCTGGTCGGCGTCCGGCGCGAACACCAGCTTGCCCAGCAGGGACAGGCTGCGGCTGTCCTGCGGGTTCGGACGGGTGCGGTTGCCGTCCTCGGCGTCGTTGTCGCCCTGGTTGTCGGGCTCGCGCCCCTGGCGGTGGCTCAGGCCGACCATGCCGGACCAGCGCTCGCCGCCCCAGGCCAGCGTGCTGGCGCCCAGCAGCCCGCTGTCCGCACTGTCAGAGCCCAGCTTGAAGCCGATGTGGCGGCGGCGCGTGTCGTCGAGGAAGTCCTCGGGGTCCTTGGTGGTGAACACCACCACCCCGCCCAGCGCGTCCGAGCCATACAGCGAGGAGCCCGGCCCGCGCAGGATCTCCACCTGCTTCAGCAGGTCCAGGTCGACGAAGTTGCGGTTGGCGTTGGAAAAGCTGCCGATCGAGAACGCCTCCGGCACCGGCGCGCCGTCGATCTCGATGCGCACGCGGTTGCCGTCGAGCCCACGGATGCGGAAGCCGCCAAGGCCGAAACGACCGGCGGACGAGGTGACCGACACGCCCGGCTCGTAGCGGACCAGGTCGCGGATGTCGCGCACCAGCTCGCGATCCATGCGCTCGCGCTCGATCACCTCGGCGGCGACCGGCACCTCGCCCAGCGCACGCTCGCTCAAGGTTGCGCTGACGGTGATCCGCTCCAGCGCGCGGGTGTCGGTATCGGTATCGGGCAGCGGCGGCGCTTCGGCACGGGCTGCGGAAGAGACAACAAGCGCCAGGGCGATCGCCTGGCCAAGCGGGGTACGTGGCATCGTCAGCTCGACTGGTGTGGACCAAGTCGGCGGCTGGCGATCCACCCTTGCGGTGGTCAGGCTGGCGGCCGGGGAACCTTCCCGGGGGAAGGCGCGTAGGGGCGTTTGCGCGTGCTTCGTGTTTGATTGGACGCAGGCGCTGCGCGCTACAAGAGTTCGCGAATGATACCTGTTCGCATTACCAAGTCAAGCATTTCCACCGCGGACGCAGCCGCCCCCAGGGGTCTGCTGCGCTACCCTGAACGACGCCGCGCGGCGACGCGGCGCGTAAACACCGCCCTTCCGCATCGATCACCGAGAATCGAGATGCGCCTGCCCTGCGCCCCCAGACTGCGCTTCCGCGAACTGCAGACCGTCCCCGCCGACGCTGACTTCATCCTGCGCCTGACCACCAGCGAACCCTGGCTGCGTCATATCGGCGACCGCGGCGTGCGCAGCGCGCAGGACGCCCTGCGCTACATCGAAACCGTGCCGCGCAGCCAGTACGCCGCCCACGGCTTCGGGCTGTGGGGCATCACCCGCCTGCAGGACGAAGCCAGCATCGGCGTCTGCGGCCTGATGTCCCGCAGCGACCTGCCCGGCCCCGACCTTGCCTACGCCCTGCTGCCGGAGTACTGGGGACAGGGCTACGCCCATGAAGCCGCGCTGGCCTGCCTCGACCACGCCCGCGATGCGCTGGGCCTGCAGGCGGTTTACGCCATCTGCACACTGGACAACGCGGCCTCGATCCGGCTGCTGTTGAAGCATGGCTTCGAGGGGGACGGCGAGCACCCGGGCGAGCAGTGTGTGCGGCTGCGGCGATGGCGAAGGATATTCGGGAGCGCACTTGCCTGAGCACCAAACCAGCAGCGAGGCTGCTCAAGCTAGTAGTTGCGAAGCTCCCCAAAGTGGCTATGAAGTTGGTTTTTCACACGTGCGCTGGAACTAATGTGCTCGTCAATGCTTCGCCTTCGCGCCCACCCCTTCGAGTGCTGCAATGACCAAGCACACAGACTCCGGCTCCCAGCTTAAGCCAAGCCAGCGACACCCGTGTCTAAAACGAATCTGGGTGTCCACCAAGGCTATCTACCGCGACGCCGTGGGCGTGCCCGCCATGCTTCCTCGACCAACTGAGGCGTAAGGGTGTCGCGAAGCCTGCGTAGCGCATTGTCGGAGTATCGGGGATGTTTCTGAGACCCGAACTCAAAAACCATTACATTGGCCGGATCTTCGTCTATGCGAAGGAAATCGCGGACTGCCTTAGACTTGTTGACTGTCAACCCGAGCTTTTCCGCCAGCGCACTCGGGCTCCAATGGTATTTTTTCTGGAGATCAACGTCACGGATAGCCGCAGCACCCTCTGGGTCATCGCCCGACACGAAGCGAACCGCTGGAGCGTCTACGGCCTGAGTGAATCGGACACGAACCGTCGGACCGTCCCCTTCAATATTCGTTGCCAGGGTCATTAACCGTGGGAATACCTGGTCTACGGGGGTGTCGCCTTTGATCGCCTCTTCGATTCTGTCCAGATCTCGTTTGGAAACGGCAACCCCTTCACTAACGTGGGCTTCCATCGCCAGGAGTGCCGTGATTCGGCCTCTGGCCTCGTCTCTTGCCCTTCGGCCGGGAGCGAGCAATTCTCGAATCTGTGCGTACTCCCGATTCACCAGCATGAAGAAATCGGGTAGCGGTTGAGTAGACAGAGGCAGAACCCTAAGCGGAAGGTTGTCTGCGATCGTGTCTTGGAAGTGCGCTGACAGGATTTCGTCCAAAGCCGTTATCAACGCCCTCGCGTTAATATAGAGAGCGTCTTCAGGAACAACAATCATCCAGTGCTGGGCTTGATCACGCATCGCGTTGATGACGCGGATGGCTCCGGTTTGGACGGCGCTCATCCAGCCTTTGGACTGCGCAAGGTTCAACGCCTTCTCGATACCAATCGAGGTTCCCTTTTCTTTGTCGAAGACGTCCTGCCTTTTCTGGACCAACAATGCCTTCACCAACATCTCGCTGGCGTGCTGGAGCATGAGAAGAACGCTTTCCGGTCTTCCATCGTCATCGTGGTTATTGAACGCTTCTAGCCCACGCCTCAAAGATGCCATGGATTTTGCTTTCAGCGTCTTGGCTTCCCTCTTGAGATTCAAGATCACTCCAGTCTTTGGCCAACTTTCGATACGCGGTGCGGGTCAGTGAGCTGAACTATGCCTCTGTTACCAACTTCGCCGCGCTAGGATCGTAGACATAGCCCGTGATGCTTCCGTCCTTGATGCGCGAGACGGCCTCGTCAATCACGAACAGCGGGACGAGAAACCATTCCTCAGGCTGCACAGGATGACCAAAGCGGTCCTTGATCGTGATGTTCAACCGCGCAGGCGCGAACAGTCTGTGGAACAGGTTCTCCATCCGGGTGCGGTTGACGCCCGCGAGCTTGTAGGTTGCGACCACTTCGACCTTCGCCAGCAGGTAGGTGGAGTCGTGTTCGGCGTTGGCAATGCGCGTCTCAACCCTACCCCCGGTCACGCCGACCTTGTGAATGATCTCGCGGTGCTGCGCGACATAGGGATGATCGGAGAGGGAGCGCAGGACGTAGATCGTGCCGCTTTCGACATCATCGGCTTCAAGCTCTCCGCCGAAGGAGAGTTGCCCGCTGTCGGGCGAGGCCAGCCGCCGCGCGGCGGGGTCGTTGTAGAACGCTCGCTGGAGCGAGCGCAACAGCAGATTGCTCTCGGTGCCGTTGGAGAAGATGAGCCGCAAGCGGCGGTCCACCTCACCGGCCGTGGTCTTCAGCGGCTCGCCGACCTCGGCAACGTAGAGCGTGATGCCATCGAGAACGAAGAAGTCCCCGGCCTCAATCGCGCGGCGGCCCGCTTCGATGGGCTGAGACTGGCGCATACCGGTTTTGACCTCAGCTTGCACGCGCTCGAACAAGGGTCGAAAGGTCTCGAAGTCCTCGCAGGGTTTGCGATCCGCAATCTCCTCGGCGGCGCGCTTGTCTGCGCTGGTGCGGACATGGCGCAGAACCGTGATGTCGTCCGCCTCGGCTACGCCCGCCAACTCAGCAGCCAGGTCGTCGATGTCGATGGCGTCATCCGCCAGAACGGCAGCAGCTGGCGCAGCGGCGAGCAAGCCCTGATAGTCCAGCGGCTCAAGCAGGGCGCGGCAGTCCGGGAGCGAGCGCAATCGGTCCAGGCGCACGGCGTAGAGGCGTTCGAATATGTCGCGACCCTCACCATGCTGCGGCACACGCCCGTGCTTCTCGGTGAAACGCTGGATCTCCTCGAAGCCCGCGATGACGCGTTCCTCGCTGGCTGGACGTCCATTCTTTTTCTCGGGCGGCGCGAACTCGGCCAGCTCAGCAGCGAGTTCGTCAAGATCGGAGCTACTCATAGCGTCCCTCCGCCCTGAAACGCATGAAGGCGGCCGCGCCTTCGGCAAGGTGCTTTTCCCAGGCGTCCTGCGAGGTAACCGATGGAGCCCTCCCACGCTCGCGTTTGAACTCAACCGCGCGCTTGGCGATCACTTTGGCATCCTCAGGCGTGGTCGAGGAGCGCTTGGCCGAGATGGCTGCCGCAACCTGCTTCAAGCTGTCCTCGCTCATGGTTTTGGCGAGGATGGCGTAGGCTTCGCCGAAGGGGTTGATGCGGTCGATGAGGTCGATGTCCAGTTCGCGCACGTCCATTGCAAAGCGGCGCACGCCGTCGATCAGGGCGGTGTTGGGTGACCCATCGCTCTCACCTTCGGTGACAAGCCGCTTGGCCTGCTGCGTGAGGTTGAGAGCGGCGATGGCGTGCTGGCGAACGGCCTCCTGATCTTCGGCGTCAAGCTCGGGATACTTGTCCTTGATGATCTTGCCCATGCGAACCTGCGTCAACTCCTCGGGTATCAGCTCCTCATCGAACAGGCCGCGCTCGATGGTGGGCTTGTCCTGCACGAAGGCCGCAATGACTTCGTTCAGGTCTTCCTGACAAATTCGCGCCGCCTCCTTGCTCTTGGGCTCGGCGAGGCCCTTGATCTCGATCTGGTAAGCCCCTGTCTGCTCATTGACACCGACATTGCATCGGTCCGCATCGTAGCCACCCTCGCCGTAGTTAAATCCCGGCGTCGGGCCGCTGTCGGGGTTCTTGGGCTTGAACTCGAAGCGCGGAGCAAGAACCTGCTCCATCAGCAGGCTGGCTGCGATGGCCTTCAACGTATCGTTGACGGCCTCGGTAACAGCTTCCGCGGCCGCGTCCGGCTCGGCGATCAGGTTGGTGAACCTCGCTCGGGTCTTGCCGGGCGCGTCTCGGGTAGCTCGGCCGATGATCTGCACGATCTCGGTCAGGCTGGCACGGTAGCCCACGGTCAGGGCGTGTTCGCACCAAATCCAGTCAAAGCCTTCCTTCGCCATGCCCAGCGCGATGATGATGTCCACGTGGTCGCGGTTGTTCTTCTGCGTCGGGTCCTTCAGCGCGGCGGACACACGGTCGCGCTTGGCGGCATCGTCATCGACGAGATCAGCGATCCGCAGCACGCGGCCATCGGGACGCTTGACACGCTGGAAGCCGGTCGCAGAGTCGATGCCTTGCCATTCACCCAGCGCCTCGATGATGTGCTCCACCTCGCGCATCTTGTCCTTCGTGCTCTCGCGCGAATTGACGTTGGGGATGTGGATGATGGTCTTCTCGGCGGGATCGAGGACGTTGAGGATGTCATCGACGTAAGGCCCGCTGTAGAAGAAGTAGCCGATGTCAAGTTGCTTGAGATATTCGTAGCCGTTCAGTTGCTCGTAATACGTGTATGTGACGGTATCGAACTTCGACTCGTCCTGCGGCGCCAGCACGGCCTCGGCGTCGCCCCGGAAATAGGAGCCGGTCATGGCGACGATGTGCGTCTTGCCGCGCGCGAAGAACTGCCCAAGGTGCAAGCCGAGCTTGTTGTCCGGGTTGGCCGAAACGTGGTGGAACTCATCGACCGCGATCAGTCGGTCATCGAATGCCTCGACGCCGTAGGCATCAACTGCGAAGCGGAAGGTGGCGTGCGTGCAGACCAGCACCTTGTCGTCGCCTTCGAGGAACGCTCCCAGCGACTTGACCTTGCCACCGTTGTCGTTGCCCGGCGAGTTGCACAGGTTCCATTTGGGTTCGACATGCCAGTCGGACCAGAAGCCGTACGTCGACAGCAGTTCGTCGTTGAAGCTGGCCCCGATGGATTTCTCGGGCACAACGATGATGGCCTGCTTCAAGCCCTGATTCTTGAGCTTGTCGAGTGCCACGAACATCAGCGCACGGCTCTTGCCCGATGCAGGTGGCGACTTGATGAGCAGGTATTGCTCGCCGCGCTTCTCGTAGGCTCGCTCCTGCATGGGGCGCATGCCAAGGGCATTGGCCTTGATCGATGCGCCGTTGCGAGCGTAGGTGACGGAAACGGACGGTACGGACTTGATCTTTTCGCTCATGCGTTGGCTCCCGCTTTGCGCTTCTTGCCCTTGGCTGGTGCAGCCGAAGCGGTCATCTTGGTATAGAGGTCAAACAGCTTTTCCAACCGCTCGGTGTCGTTCTTGAAGCGCCGACCGATGTAGATGCGCTCCAGCACTTCGTCGTTGCGATCATGGGCGGCACGCAGGTCAGCGGGCATGTTCTCGGGGTCGTACAGGTCCGCGATGGTCGCGGGAAAGTGATGCTCTCGCGCCAGCAGGATGTCCTCCGCGCAGCGCGTGAGATCGGCCTTGTTTTTCTCGGTCAACGTCGGCACCGGGAACGTGTTCCAGCCTAGGGTGTTGGAATAGCGGTAGCGAGTCTCCAGCTTGCCGCATACCGTGGCGATCCAGACAAGATGCAGGCGTGAGGCAATTAGCGCCATGTTCCAGAGAGGCGCGTCGTACAGGCCATACGCAGCGTTGGAAATGATGCCGCCTGTTGGCAGCAGTCCAACTGGGAGATACGGCCGAGACTCGCTCGAATGGATTGGGACGATGATTGACTGGTTGCCCGGTTTTCCCTGAATCTGCCGGAATCTGTGCGCGTACTGCGCAGCAGGGCGCGTTTCCTTCGCCTTGCTGTTTGCCCGGAACTCCCTCACCTGTTTAAAGCGGAGTGCAAGGCTTGGGATGGAACTAGCCTCGTCCTCATCGGCATCAGTGACCCATATGCAAACCCGAGGCGAGCCCTTGATGAACTCATCCGAACCAAAGTAGGGCCGCAAGAATCTCTTGGCAGTCGGCGTGTCGATGGAAATCCGCCGCGCCTCATCCGGCGACAAGATCAGGCTTCCGCCGTCTGTGGGCTTGTTACCCCAGTACATGTCAGGGCGACCCGTTGGCGCTCTACTTGCGGCATCAACGTAAAGATTTGGCCCGGGCACTATGTATGCGTTGATGTTCGGAACAAGCTTCTCGATGGCCTCGTCACCATCTGAAGCCTCGAAAAGTCGTGCCCCTCTGCCTGTATCGGTAGTTAGACCAATGATTTGGACCGTGACACCCGCATTGTGTGTGGCTAGGTTGCGCCACTTAAACGAGGAACAGGCAAAGTAAATGCGCGACGATGCGTCCAGGAGTAGCGGCCAAAACATGTGCACAAGCTGGCCTTGGCATATTGAGTTCGTCGCAACGAAGGCAGCTTTTGCTGTTTGATGGTGCATGAACTCATGTGCCTTCCAAAACCAGCCCATCACGTAGTCGAACGACTTCCAATATTGACTGTGACCTTCAAAGAGCCACTTGAGGTCCGCTTTCTGTTCCGGGGTTTGCGAACTTAGACCAGCGTAAGGCGGGTTCCCGCAGATATACGTCTCGCCGCCTTCGTTCTCGAAGTTGATCTCAGCCTGATCGAGCGGTGTTTGCAGAAGGTCGTCCGAAACCAGTTTCACTCCTGAACCGCCAACATCCATCAAACTCAACCAGTCGAGCCGCAATGCATTGCCACAGGTGATCCAATTCTCGCTACGAAGGGGCAGAAAATCGGCCAAGGCCAGCTTCTGCCCACGATAAAGCACGTCGCACTGGTACTCGGCGATAACCAGTGCAAGGCGCGCAATCTCCGCCGGGAAGTCGCGTAGCTCGATCCCGCGAAAGTTGGTGACCGGGATTTCTGATGCGCGATCCGGCTCGCCCCGCCGCCGATTGATCTCGGCCTCGATGGCGCGCATTTCCTTGTAGGCGATGACCAGGAAATTGCCCGAACCGCAGGCCGGATCAAAGACCCTGATCTTGGCGATTCGCTTGCGCAGGTTGAGCAAGGTGCGCGGGTTGTCACCCGCCTCTTCCAGCTTCGCCCGCAGGTCGTCGAGGAAAAGCGGGTTCAGCACCTTCAGGATGTTGGGAACACTGGTGTAGTGCATCCCCAACTCGCCGCGCTCCTCGTCCTCGGCGACGGCCTGGATCATCGAGCCGAAAATGTCCGGGTTGATCTTGGTCCAGTCCAGCCCGCCGACGTGCAACAGGTAGGAGCGGGCGATCTTGCTGAATCGCGGCACTTCGTCGCTGCCAGAGAACAAAGCACCGTTGACGTAGGGGAAGTCATCAGCCCACCGAGGGACCTTGGCGGCGGGCCGGTTATTGCGCTTGGTGTTCATGGCACGGAACAGCGTGGCGATGACCTCGTGCGTGTTCGACGAGTCCTTCGCGCTCATCTGCTCCACAGTGTCAGTGAAGGCGCCGCTGAAGATGTCGGTGTCCTCGCCGAAGAAGCAGAAGATCAACCGCGCCATGAACTTGTTCATGTCGTGGCGACGCTCCGCCGTGCCCCACTCAGGGTTGTCCTTCAGCAGTTCGAGGTAAAGGCGGTTCAGGCGACTGGTGGCCCGGATGTCGAAGGCGTTCTCGCTTATCTGGCGGACGGTGCTGATGCCCGCGAGCGGCAGGAAGAAGCCGAAGTGGTCGGGAAAGTCCTTGAAGGCACAGGCGACGGTCTCGCCGCTGGTCAGGTCTTCGGCCTCGAAGTCCACGCCGTCGGTGGCGAGGATGAACTTCGCCTTGGCCTTGGCTGTGGCCGGGCTGGCCTTGAGGGCGGCCAGCGTCTGCGCCACCCGCCCTGCGTCGCAGGTCAGGATGTGGATGTTGCTGGTTTGGAGAACACCACCGAGGTCGGACTTGTTCGACGCCCCCGCGCGCAGGCGCTTGATAGTCGTGGCCTTGTTGCCGAAGGCTTCAAGGAAAGCGTAGGGGAACTCTGCGGGGTCGAAAGGCTGCTCCGCGAGGTCGGTGATGGCTTGTTCAATCTCAACTGCATTCATAGGTCTGACTCACCAGAAAATTCCAAGCCAGCCTCGTGCCAGAAGTTACTCACTCCCACTCAATCGTCGCCGGCGGCTTGCCGCTGATGTCGTAGACCACGCGGCTCACTCCACGCAGCTCGTTGACGATGCGCCGGGCGACGCGGTCGAGGAATTCGTAGGGCAGGTGCGCCCAGTGCGCGGTCATGAAATCGATGGTCTCGACGGCGCGCAGTGCGATGACCCATTCGTAGGCGCGGGCGTCGCCGACCACGCCGACCGACTTGACCGGCAGAAACACGGCGAAGGCCTGGCTGACGCGGTCGTAGAGGTCAGCGCGGCGCAGCTCTTCGATGAAGATGTGGTCGGCGCGCTTCAGGATGTCGGCGTATTCGGCGCGGACCTCGCCGAGGATGCGCACGCCCAGGCCCGGGCCCGGGAAGGGATGGCGGTAGACCATGTGCCGCGGCAGGCCAAGCGCCACGCCCAGCCGGCGCACTTCGTCCTTGAACAGCTCGCGCAGCGGCTCGACCAGGCCGAGCTTCATGTGCTCGGGCAGGCCGCCGACGTTGTGATGGCTCTTGATGACGTGGGCCTTGCCGGTCTTGCTGCCGGCGGATTCGATCACGTCGGGGTAGATCGTGCCCTGCGCCAGCCATTGGATATTGCTGAGCTTGCCGGCCTCCTCGTCGAAGATCTCCACGAACAGCCGGCCGATGATCTTGCGCTTGGCCTCGGGGTCTTCGACGCCGAGCAATGCGGCGTAGTAACGCTCGGCTGCGTTGACGCGGATCACCTTGATGCCCATGCCGCCGGCCTTCTCGTTGGCGGCGAACATCTGCATGACCTGGTCGCCCTCCTCGAACCGCAGCAGGCCGGTATCCACGAACACGCAGGTCAGGCGGTCGCCGAGCGCGCGATGCAGCAGGGCGGCCACCACCGAGGAATCGACGCCGCCGGACAGGCCCAGCAGCACGTCGCCCTCGCCCACCTGGGCACGCACGCGCTCGATCTGGTCCTCGATGATGTTGGCGGCAGTCCACAGGGTCTCGCAGCCGCAGATATCCACCGCGAAGCGGCGCATCAGCTCGGTGCCGGACTTGGTGTGGGTCACCTCGGGATGGAACTGCACGCCGTACCAGCGGCGCGCTTCGTCGGCCATGGCGACGATTTCCACGCTATCGGTCCGCGCGGTGGTGCGGAAGCCCGGCGGCAGCGCGGTGACGCGGTCGCCGTGGCTCATCCACACGTCCAGCCGCGGCGGCGAGCCGGCATGGTCCTTCAGGCCATCGAGCAGCCTGCAGGGCGCGCTGGCCTCGACCTCGGCGTAGCCGAACTCGCGCTCATGCCCGGCCTCGACCCGGCCGCCAAGCTGCATGGCCATGGTCTGCATGCCGTAGCAGATGCCGAGGATCGGCACGCCGGCGTCGAACACCTGCTGCGGCGCGCGCGGCGAACCGGCCTCCACGGTGGACTCCGGCCCACCCGACAGGATGATGCCCTTGGCGCCCCAGGCCGCGATCTCGGCGGGGTCGTGGTCCCAGGCCCAGATCTCGCAGTACACCCCGATCTCGCGGATGCGACGCGCGATCAGCTGCGTGTACTGCGCGCCGAAGTCGAGGATCAGGAGCTTGTCGCTGTGGATGTCTGGGAGCATGGGATTCGGGATTCGGGATTGGGGATTCGTAACAGCCAAGAGCGCCGCGAGCATTGAGCTTGCCGTGAACGCATGGGCCGAGGCGGAAGATCAGTACAAAGCGGTGACGCGGCGAGCGCCGCTCAGAGCGGGAGGGTTGTCGAAACGAATCCCGAATCCCAACTCCCGAATCCCGCCGCGCAAGCGTCAGCTTGCGCGGTAATTCGGCGGCTCCTTGGTGATCTGCACGTCATGCACATGGCTTTCGCGCACGCCGGCATTGGTGACGCGCACGAAGCTGGGCTTGCTGCGCATGTCTTCAATGCTGGCGCAGCCGACATAGCCCATCGAAGCGCGCAGGCCGCCGGCCAGCTGGTGAACGATGTTGCGCACCGAGCCGCGGTAGGGCACGCGGCCTTCGATGCCCTCGGGCACCAGCTTGTCGGCATCGGATGCATCCTGGAAGTAGCGGTCCTTGCTGCCCTTCTCCATCGCGCCCAGGCTGCCCATGCCGCGGTAGCTCTTGTAGCTGCGGCCCTGGAACAGCTCGGTCTCGCCGGGGCTCTCCTCGGTGCCGGCAAACAGGCCGCCGATCATCACGCAGGCCGCGCCGGCTGCAATCGCCTTGGCGATGTCGCCGGAATAGCGGATACCGCCGTCGGCGATCAGCGGGATCTGCTCCTTGAGCGCGGTGGCCACCAGGTCGATCGCGGTGATCTGCGGCACGCCCACGCCTGCAACGATGCGGGTGGTGCAGATCGAGCCGGGGCCCACGCCGACCTTGACCGCATCGGCGCCGGCATCCAGCAGGGCCAGCGCGGCGTCACCGGTGACGATGTTGCCGCCGATCACCTGCAGCTGCGGGAAGCGCCTTTTGACCCAGGCCACGCGGTCCAACACGCCCTGCGAGTGGCCGTGCGCGGTGTCCACCACCACCACATCCACGCCGGCCTGCACCAGCGCCTCGACCCGCTGCTCGGTGTCGCCACCCACGCCCAGCGCCGCGCCGACCAGCAGCTGCTCGTCGGCGTCCTTGGCGGCGTAGGGGTTGTCGCGGGCCTTCTGGATGTCCTTGACGGTGATCAGGCCGCGCAGCGCAAAGCCGTCGTCGACCACCAGCACCTTCTCGATGCGGTGCTTGTGCATCAGGTCCAGCACTTCCTCGTCGGAGGCGCCCTCGCGCACCGTCACCAGGCGCTCGCGCTTGGTCATGATGTTCTGCACCGGATCATCCAGGCGCTTTTCGAAGCGCATGTCGCGGCTGGTCACGATGCCGACCAGTTTGTCGCCGTCGACCACCGGCACGCCGGAGATGTTGCGCGCGCGGGTCAGCTTGATGACCTCGCCAATGGTGGTGTCGGGGCTGACCTTGAAGGGCTCGCGGATCACTCCGGCCTCGAAGTTCTTGACCTGCTGCACGTGCGCCACCTGATCGGCGATGCCCATGTTCTTGTGCAGGATGCCGATGCCGCCGAGCTGGGCCATGGCGATGGCCAGCCGCGCCTCGGTGACCGTGTCCATGGCGGCCGAGACAATCGGCAGGTTGAGCTTGAGCCCACGCGTGAGCCGGGTGGCCAGGCTGACGTCCTTGGGCAGCACCGTGGAGTGCGCGGGGATGAGCGAGACGTCGTCGAAGGTGAGCGCTTCAACCTGGATGCGCATGCGCAGGCTCCGGGGGTAGAGAAGCGCGCCAGTATAGCCGGGAAGCAGGTGGCGGCGGAGCCGTCGGCCTTCACCCTGGCGTGCGCTGCTTGGCCGAGGAACCGGAATCGGAAGGGGCGCGTGCCAGAAGCGGCCGCAGCAAACGAAAGCGGGGCCCCGCAGTGGGGCCCCGCATCATCGCGTACGGACTGTGGGCGAGACAGCCGCTCAACTTTCGCCGCCACCCGCCGGCAGGAAGCCGCGGTTGCGCAACAGCGCCTCCACCGAGGGCTCGGCGCCGCGGAAGTTCATCCAGGCCTCCATCGGCGGGCGGGTGTTGCCGGCCGAGTAGACGTAGCGCAGCAGACGCTCGGCAGTGGCAGGGTCGAAGATATCGCCCGTGTCCTCGAAAGCCTGGAAACCGTCGGCATCCAGCACCTCCGACCACAGGTAGGAGTAGTAACCCGCCGAATAGCCGCCGGCGAAGATGTGGCCGAAGTGGGTGCTGCGGTGGCGCATGGCGATCTCGGGGATCAGCCCAGCCTCATCGAGCACGCGGCGCTCGAAGGCGCGCACGTCGAGGTCGCGAGCCTGTTCTGCGTCGAGTTGGTGTAAGGCCATGTCGACCAGGCCCGAAGCCAGGAACTCGACCGTGCGGAAACCGCCGTTGAAGCTCCGCGAGGCAATCAGCCGCTCCTTGAGCTCGACCGGCATCGGCGCATTGGTTTCATGGTGCCGGGCGAAGCGCTCCAGGATGTACGGCGTGTCCAGCCAGTGCTCATAGATCTGCGCCGGGAACTCCACGTAATCACGCGACACGGCCGTACCCGCCAGGCTGGGATAGGTCACGTCCGACAGCAGACCATGCAGGGCATGGCCGAACTCGTGGAACAGGGTGCTGGCCTCGTCATAGCTGAGCAGGGTGGGCTGGCCTTCCGGCGCCTGCACTACGTTCAGCGCATTGATCACGATCGGACGCACCGACTCGTCCAGCTTGTGCTGGCCGCGGAAGCTGCTCATCCAGGCACCGCTGCGCTTGCCCGGGCGGGCGAAGAAGTCGGTGTAGAAGAGGCCAACCAGCTCGCCTGCCGCGTCACGCACCTCGTAGCCGCGCACGGTCGGGTGATAGACCGGCAGCTCGCGGTTTTCGGTGACGGTAATGGCAAACAGGCGGTTCGCCACGTAGAACGCGGCTTCGGTGATGCGATCGATCTCGAAGTAGGGCTTGATCTCGTCCTGGTCGAGGTCGAACCGCTCGCGGCGCACCTGCTCGGCGTAGAAGGCCCAGTCCCACGGCGCAAGCTGGAAACCCTTGTCGGCGCCGTCGATGATCGCCTGCATGTCAGCGCGCTCTTCCTTGGCGCGAGCCAGCGCCGGCTCCCAGACGCGCAGCATCAGGTCCATTGCCGCCTGCGGGGTGCGCGCCATGTTCTCGCTGATCACGAAATCCGCATGGCTATGGAAGCCCATCAGTGCGGCGCGCTCGGCGCGCAGCGCGACCGTTTCGGCAGCGATGGCGTTGTTGTCGAACGCGTTGTCGTTGTCGCCGCGCATGATGAACCCGGTATAGACCTGCTCACGCAGATCACGGCGCTGCGAGAAACTCAGGAAAGGCTCCACGCTGGAGCGCTGCAGTGTCACCACGAACTTGCCGTCGAGCCCACGCTGCCGGCCCGACTGGGCCATGCCCTCGCGCAGCCACTGGGGAAGACCGGCCAGGTCCTCGTCTGATTCCAGCACCAGCTGCCATGCGTCGGTGTCGCGCAGGTTGTTCTGTGAGAACTGCGTGGTCAGGGTGGCCATGCGCTGGTCGATCGCCGCCACGCGGGCGCGGGCGGTGTCGTCCAGCGCCGCGCCGGCGCGCACGAAGCGTGAGTGCCAGCGCTCCAGAGCGCGGCGCTGCTCCTCGCTGGCCGCGCCCTCGCTGCTCTCGTGCAGCTCGCGCATCCGGGCGAACAGGGCCTGATCGGTCAGGAGCTCGCTGGTGAACGCCGCCAGTCGCGGCGCCATCTCCGACTGCACGGCCTGCAGCTCCGGGGTGGAGTTGGTACCGGCCAGGTTCGAGAACACGGCACCGACGCGCGCCAGACGGCGGCCGGAGCGCTCCAGTGCATCCAGGGTATTGGTCAGCGTCGGAGGCTCGATCTGACCGGTGATCGCGGCAATCTCGGCGCGCTGCTCGGCCATACCCTGCTCGAAGGCTTCGACGAAATGCTCGGTGCGGATCTGCTCGAAGGGCGGCGCGCCGAAGGGCGTCTCCCACTCAGCCAGCAGAGGATTGGTCGACGCCGCCGCGCTGTCGGCCGGAGTGGAGGTTGCGGGAGCGGTCGCCTCGCGCTGGGCGGCATCGTTGCCGCTGCTGCAGGCGGCCAGGCTCGCGATGGCGCTGGCGAGCAGCAGTGGTCGCAGGATCGAATTCATGGGCTTCTGGGCTTTGCAGGGAACGGACCCGCAAGCATCAGGGCTTCACCGTCGCGAATCAATCAAGACAGATGTCCGAATCTTCAGGCCCAGCCTGACATCTGCCGACGCAGAAAGATTCGCAAGGCCGTCGCGTCGCCATGGGCTTGCGTGCCGCTGCGGCTACCGAAGCATCTTCTTGCGCAGCGCCCAAGCCACGGCGGCAGCCAGCAGCAGGCACACCAGACCCAGTCCGAGCTTGCGGGGGTCGCCCTCCAGCGCGGACTCGCCGAGCACCACGAAGCTCAGCCCGTACACGCCGCCCACCAGCATCGAGACACCCAGGTAGAGCCCGAACGGCACCGCGGCGATTCCCAGCAGGAAGTTCTTCACCATCGCCGGCGGGCCCGGCGTCACCCGCACCAGCAGGATGAACCCCAGCGCCCGGTCACGGCGACCGTCGAAGTCCGGCAGGCGCATGTCGAATCGCTGCGCAAGCCTGAGCGCCGGGCGGCGCAGGCCCGTCTGCGCCAGCCAGTAGCTCAGCGACAGATTGGCGGCGAGTGCGATCAGCGAGCCCGACAAACCCGTTGCAAACCCGAAGGTCGCACCGGCCACGATAAAGAACGGCGTAATCGGCACGCCCAGTGCCGGCAGCACCGCCATCAGCGCGAAAAAGGGCAGCACGCCGACCTGCTGTTTCCAGGCGATGAAGGCCTCCTGGTCCCAGCGTGACCACAGCAGCACCAGCAAGGCGACCAGCAGCAGCGCAGCAAGGACTTTCAGCGCATCGGCGCCGCGGTGGCGGACGCGCCGGGTCGGATCGGTCGAACGGGAGGACATCAACACTTCCACGCAAAACACCAAGGGGGCGCAGGGTACCCCGCCTACATCGCGCGCAGCCGGCTGGCGAAGGCCTGGGCCACCGGCAGCCGCTCGGGGCGGTCGCGCAGCAGCAGTTCGTGCCGGCCCAGCTCGTTCTTCTCGAACGCGCGGATCTGCGCCACCCGCACGATCACGCTGCGATGCACCTGCCAGAACTGTTGGCTGTCGAGCTGCCCGAGCAGTTCCTTCAGCGAGGCCCGCACCAGCGCCTCGCCATGCACGCTCACCACTCGGGTCAGCTTGTCCTCGGCGCGGAAGTACAGGACCTCGTCAATCCCGAGCACGCGCAGGCTGTCGCCGAGTTGGGCGGTGATCCACTGCAGCCCCCCGCACGGCGCATCGCCGATCCGCTCGGGCAGGCGCGGCGCCGGCTCGGCATCGGCGATGCGCTGGCGCACTCGCGCCAGTGCCTGCGCCAGCCGCTCGCGGCGGATGGGCTTCAGCACATAGTCGACCGCGCCGGCATCGAAAGCCCGCACGGCGTATTCGTCATAGGCGGTGGTGAACAGCACCTGGGCGCCGCCGGCAATCGCGCTGCGCGCCACCTCCAGCCCGCTCAGGCCCGGCATGCGGATGTCCAGCAGCGCCAGCTGCGGACGGTGCGCAGCCAACGCTTCCAGCGCAGACAGTCCGTCTTCGCAGACCGCCAGCAGCTCCAGCTCGGGGCAGACTTCGGCCAGCAGTTCGACCAGGCTGTCGCGCTGCGGGGCCTCGTCCTCGGCGACAACTGCAGTCAGCGGGGAGCTCATGCGGGCTCCTCAGGCGGCAGGCGAATCTCGGCACGCACCCCGCCCTGCGGCCGCGCCGACAGCGCAAGCGCCGCAGCGTCCGCATAGCGATCGCGCAGCTGGGCGCGGATGTTGGCGAGGCCGACGCCGCCGCCCAGCCCGGGCTTCAAGCCGGCGCCGCTGTCCTCCACCACCAGCCGCACGGCCTCGTTCGAAGTCTCCACCCGCAGATCAATCCGGCCCGGGCCCGGCAGCGGCTCGATACCGTGCTTGACTGCGTTCTCGACCAGGGTCAGCAGCAGCATCGGCAGCAGCGCACGCTCAAGGTTTGCCTCGGCCGCATCGATGCCATATTGCAGACGGCCGCCCAAGCGCAGGCGCATGAGTTCCAGATAGCTGCGGCAGGCTTCGAGCTCGCGACCGAGCGTGGTCAGCCCGAGCTGGCCGCCGGTATCCAGCCGCGGCATGCAGGCGCGCAGATGGTCGACGAGCGCGTCGAGCGTGGCTTCCGCACGCTCGGGATCGCGCCGCACCAGTGCGCGCACCGAGGCCAAGGTGTTGAACAGGAAGTGCGGGGCGATCTGTGCCTGCAGCAGCGACAAACGCAGTGCGCTCTGCTGCGCCGCCAGCCGCGCGTCGGCCAGCTCGGCCTGGCGCGCGCTGTCGAGCACCCGGCGCTGCTCGCTGAAGTAGCCGCGCAGGGCGAGGCCGCCACCGAGCAGGAAATAGGCGCCCCCCAGGAACATCAGGTTGATCACCACTGCGACACCCGAACGTTCCAGATCGCGCGCCTGCACGCGCTGCGCCTCGGTGAGCATGCCGGACTCGGTCATGCCCTGCTCCACCATCGGCTCGATCCGCGAGGACGCCTCACGATCGATCAGATAGGAGATGCCCATGCCCAACAGCACGGCGAGGACGACGCCGCTGCGCTCGAACCGCAGGGGCCAGCGCAGGTAGCGCACGATCGCAGCCAGCCCGGGGCCCGCGAAGCTCATCAGCATGAAGCTCACGAACAGCAGACCGCCGGCGACGGCGCCGAGCGCCGGATCCTGGCTGACCGCCCAGGTACCCAGCGAGGTCATCAGGGCAAGACCGCCGATCGGGATCAAGAACACCACCGCTCGGCGCCCAAGCCAGGGCAGGCTGAACACCGGGAAGCGCTGGTAGCCGAACAGTCCCTGCATGCCGCCGACCACCGCCGCCGAGGGCAGGGGCTTGTCCAGCGCGTAGCCGCGCGGCTCAGTCACCGCGCTCACCCCGCAGGACCTGGCCGCCCTGGTGCAGGGCCAGCGCTTTGACGCGACCCGCCTCATCGCGGGCGAAGCGGATCTCGATACCGAAGGCGTCGGCGCGGAACACGTTCTCTCCGGCCGCGACCAGCGCGAAAGCGCCCTGGCCCGTGGCCTGGGCCATCAGCGCACCGCCCTCTTCGAACACCCGCAGCGCGAAGCCGGGCATCAGCGGATAGGTGCCGACGTAGTCCATGAGGGGCTGCGCATCGACGGTCGCCGCCGTGGCGGCCGGCTCGATCCTGCTTGCTGCCTGGGCGCCGCCGCCCTGCAGCCAGACGAACGAGGCGCGCCCCTCCTCGACACGCGGGCGCAGCACCGCATCAAACGCGACGGGGTAGAAGTCACCGGCGCTGTCGTACCCCATCACGAAGGCCGGCTGCCCCTCGGCCTGGATCTCCAGCGCCTCACCGCGCCGGCGCAGGCTCATCTTCAGGCCAGCCTGCAGCCGGTACTCGCCAGCCAGTGCCTCCAGCAGCTCAGCGGGAGGATCGAGGGCGATTCGCGGCGAGCCCAGCGGCACGCTGGCGTCCAGCAGGTGCAGGCCGACCGAGCCCAAGCCGCCGAGCGAGGTCATCGCGGTGTCTGACAGCACCACCACGCCGCGCGAGCGGTCTTGGGTGAAGGCCACGAAGCTGGAAAATCCGCCGGTGCCGCCCTCGTGGACCAGCACCTGTGACGCGTTCAGCGGCGCCAGCATCCAGCCCATCGCCATCGGCGCGCCGGATTCCGGATGCACCGGCGCGTGGCTGACGGCAATGCTGGCCGTGAGCGGCGAGCCGCGCAGGCCGAGCTGGGCCTGCAGGTAGGCCACCATATCGTTCAGTGACGCGCGCACGCCGCCGACACCGGCCAGCGCGGGGTCGAAGTCCCAGTGCGCCACCGGCTGCGTGCTGGGCGCGTGCCCCTGTGCGACCCGGACGCCCTCGGGCGCTGCTCCAACGTGTGCCGCCGACATGCCCAAGGGCGCGAACACGCGCTCACGCGCAAGCGCGTCGAACGGCTGGCCAGACACGCGGCTGATCAGCTCGGACAGCAGCATCGCGCCGAGGTTGGAATACTCGAAGCGCTCGCCCGGCGCGCGGGTGAGCTGCACCGAGGCCAGGCCGCCGTGCAGAGCCTCGATGTCGATGGCGCGATAGGGGTTGGCTGGACTCGTGATGCGCCACGAAGGCGCCAGCGAAGGCAGGCCCGAGGTGTGGGTCAGCAGATGGCGCAGGGTGATCGGCGCCTCGCCGAACTGCGGCATGCGCACGCCTTCAGGCAGGTGCGCCTGCACCGGATCATCGAGCTGCACACGGCCCTCTTCGATCAGCAGCTGCAGCAGCAGGCCATTGAGGGTCTTGCTGACCGAGCCGATCTCGAAGGCAGTGTCGGTATCGATGGCGCGCGGGCTCTCCGCATTCGCGCAGGCCACCGCCCGCGCCACGCCCTCGGGGCGCACCACCGCCGCCGCGAAACAGGCGCCGGTGCGATCGCCCTGCAGGCGCTGGCCCAGCAGCGCAGCCAGCTCGGAGTCGTCAAGCGCAAAGGCGGACACGGGCACGGCCAGCAACAGGCCGCAGAGGAGTGAAAAGGACGGGCGACGAATCATGGCAAGGCCTCCGGCAATGGGTGCAAGCCTAGCCTGCCCGCCCCTCCCCTCGCCCGCCGGACCATGCGACGAAACCCACTCCCGCACCGATGAACCTCACAGGCGGCAGGATTAATCGCCGCTCCCGCGCAGCCCGCACTGCCCGCTGCCTCGCGGCCTGCAGCACGTCCGCTCTACGAATCCCGAATCCCCAATCCCGAATCCCCAATCCCCAATCCCCGCCGTCAAATCAACGCCAGCGAAAACCACGGCACATACGTGATCAGCGCCAGCGCCAGCAGCAGGATCAGGAAAAAGGGCAGGCAGGCGCGCACCAGGCGCCCGATCGGCACCTGGAAACGGTAGCTGGCGATGAACAGGTTCATCCCCACCGGCGGGGTGAAGTAGCCGAGCTGCAGATTGGCCAGCATCAGCACGCCCAGGTGGGCCGGATGGATGCCGTAGCCGATCGCCACCGGCAGCAGCAGGGGCACCAGGATGACAATCGCGGCGAACACGTCCAGCAGCATGCCCACCGCCAGCAGGAACAGGTTGAGCGCCAGCAGGAAAGCCAGCGGGCTGCTGATCGTGGCCTGGATCCACTCGAACAGGCGGCTCGGCACCTCGGCGTCCACCAGCCAGTTGGAGAACGCCAGCGCCGCGCCCAGGATCAGCAGGATCGCGCCGACCAGACGCATCGACTCCGCCAGCAGGCCGGGTAGCCGCGTGAGGCCGATCTCGCGGCGCACCAGCACGGTCACCAGCAGCACGTAGAGCGCGGTGATGGCCGCAGCCTCGGAGGCGGCAAGCGTGCCGGTGTAGATCGCGCCCAGCACCAGCACCGGCAGCGGGATCTCCCAGGCCGCCTCGCGCGCGGCGCGGCCCACCCGCGCCCAGCTGAAGGGCTCGCTGCGCGAGGGCAGCGCGCGGCCCTGCCAGCCGGCATACAGGCCCAGCAGCAGGATCATCAGCAGGCCCGGCAGCAGGCCAGCCAGGAACAGCTGCTCGATGCTCACCCCGGGCTGGGTGCCCAGCTGCGCGGCGACGAAGCCGAACAGGATCAGCGGCAGCGAGGGCGCGAACAGCAGGCCGAGGCTGCCCGAGCTGGTAACCAGGCCGAGATTGAAGCGCTCGTCAAAGCCGGCTGCCTTCAGCGCCGGATACAGCAGCGCGCCCATCGCCACGATGGTCACGCCCGAGGCGCCGGTGAACGCCGTGAACAGCGCACAGGCGACCAGGCCAACGATGGCGATGCCGCCGGGCAGCCAGCCCAGCAGCGCATCGGACAGCGCCAGCAGGCGCTGCGGCGCGCGGCTCTCGGCCAGCAGGTAGCCGGCCAGCGTGAACAGCGGAATCGCGGTCAGCCCCGGCATGTTGGCTAGCCGATGGAACTCCACGGCGACCACCGTGAGGTCGTAGCCGGCGCCATGGAAACCGATGAAGGCCGCGCCAAGAATCAGCACGAACAGCGGCGCGCCCAGCAGCGCCGCCAGCGCCAGCAGCAGCCAGGCCAGGCTCATGCCCTGCCCTGCTCTTCAACAGCGGGCAACGGCGTCTCCGCAGGCGGGCCCAGCCAGGCCGCCAGCGCGCAGCGCAGCGACAGCAGGGCAAACCCGAAGGGAATGATCAGCATGCCGGCCCAACTCGGCAGGCCGGCGAACAGCCGTCCGGGCGCCTCACGCTCCAGTTCAACCAGCTGCCAGCCATACCAGGCCATGACCGCGCACAGCCCGGCCGCGATCAGTTGAGCCAGGGCCCAGACCACGCGTCGACCTCCCGGCGGCAGCAGGCGCGGCAGCAGGTCGATAGCAAGGTGCCGGCGCTCACGCGCAGCGCCGAGCGCACCGAGCAGGGCGATCCACAGCACCAGGGTGCGCTGCGCCACTTCACCCTCCATCCATCCGGCGTCGGCCACCCAGCGCAGCAGGATCTGGCCCACCGCAAGGCCCAGCAGCAGCAGAAGCAGCAGGGCCAGCAAGCCGTCCTCCAGCCGGTGCAGGCCGCGCAGCAGGGCGCGCATGTTCAGGGCGCGATGCCGTCGCCAGCCGGTGCGGTCGGCAGACGCGCGAGCACGGCATCGACCATCTCGGCGCTGAGCTCGCCGCGCTCGATCATGCTGCGACGAACCGCAAGACCCACCTCGCGCCAGCGCGCCAGCTCGGCGGCATCGGGGCGGAACCGCTGCACGCCCTCGGCCTCAAGCGCCGCAAGAGCGCTGACGTCGGCGCGTAGGTTCTCGGCATCGATGCGCTGCGAGGCGCGGCCGAAAGCCTCCAGCACGATCGCGCGGTCGCCCTCGGAGAGACGGCCGAAGGCACGGTTGTCCAGCACCACGTAGCCCACCACCAGCGCCAGCGGTGCATCGAAGAGATGCTTGATCCGTGTATGCCACTGCAGGGCGATGGCGCCAGCCGGGGTGTTCCCAACGATGTCGATCAGGCCGGTCTGAAGGCTGGTAAACACGTCGGACAGGGGCAGCGGTATCGGGCTTACCCCGCCCGAGGTGAAGGTGCGCTCGCTGATCAGATCGTTGTTGGGGATCCACACCTTGCCCGCGCGCAGGTGCTCGATGCTCTGCAGCGGGCGCGTGCTCATCAGATACGCGAAGCCGACACCGGAAATGCTCAGCACCTCGAAGCCCTTCGCGCGGATGCCCGACTTCAACAAG
Organism: Aquimonas sp.; assembly: GCA_022241605.1. GTDB lineage: Bacteria > Pseudomonadota > Gammaproteobacteria > Xanthomonadales > Xanthomonadaceae > Aquimonas. The sequence goes on from JAKOMQ010000001.1 coordinate 115,596, forward strand.
GGGTCCACTTCGCTGCGCACCGCCGCCACCTGCTCCGGGCCCTCAAACAGGAAGGGCAGCCCGTACACCACGGCATCCGGGTAGACGATCGAGAGCTCGCTGGCCGTCAGCGCGCCGCCTTGCAGCTGTCCGAGGCGGATCTTGCGCATCACCGTGGCATCATCGCCCATGACCCCGCCCGGGTAGTAGCGGAACGTAACGCGCCCGTCGGTGCGCTGTTTGGCCTCCTCCGCCGCCGCACGCATCTCACGCAGCCAGCTCGATCCCTCGGGGGCCAAGGTGGCGATCTTGAAGCTCTGCGCCTCCAACAGGGGCGCGCACAGCATGAGACAAAGACTCAGCAGAATTCGCATACCGGCTCCGGCGAGTGGCCTGTAGGGGGTCAAGCGTAAGTGGGATCACGACGGGATGGGCGTGAAGGACGCCGTTCCGGGACGAGGCCGACAGCCAACGCCATCGGCCGAACGAGGAACAAGCACAGCACGTCAAGACCGACCAAGCTGCTTTCAATTTGTCCGTTACGGTCCACTAGAAGTAATCGCTCGAATCGTCCAGCAGCTGACGCGCCTGCGCCTGCGCCAGGGTATTCATCAAGGTCAGGCCCGGCGCCCTCGGATCGGCCTCCAGCACCGCGCGCAGCTGGGCGTCATGCAGCTCCTGGTCGAACACCAGACGCGCGTAGTGCCGGGCCATCAGGGTGCGCGCCATCAGGTTGCGGCCGGCGGACAGCTCGATCGCACGCTCGAAGGCCGCCCGGCCCTTTTCCGGCTCGCCTCCGACCGCGGCCGGGCGCAGCGAGTTCAACACGCCCAGATAGACATGCGGCATTCCGCCGTCGAGGCCGGCATCCAGCGCCACCGCCCGCTCCAGCAACAGGCCCACGCGCGGAATCGCGGCGATGGCGGCGTAGTCGTCGCTGTGGGTCTGGATATAGCCCGCCCAGGCACTGCCCAGCGCGTACATGCGCGCCGCTGCCTGCGGACCGGACTGGCCGGCCACGGCGGCCTCCCATGCCTCATAGGGCGCGCGCAGGGCCGCACACAGCTCGCGCTGATCGATGCAGCTGGCACGGCGCGCGTAATCAAAAGCCCGCGCCGAAAGCCGTGCGGCGCGCACTGGATCGTCGATGAAGTTGCCCGCATAGGCGCCATACAGCCGCGCTGCCGCGCGCAGGGTGCCGGCGTTGTCGGGGTCGCCCTCCAGCAGGCCGTCCAGCAGCAGCAGGTAGGCCGGCAGGCCCTCGGCTACCGTGGCCGGATCGTCCTGGTTGAGGATGCCGCGGCCGAGGTTGTCGGCGAAGCGTTCGCTGGCGCGGTTCACCAGCGAGGCACAGCCGCACAGCGTAGCCAGGGCCACGCTCAGCACGGCGGTCCGCAGCACGGCATTGATGTGGGCTTTCATCACGTGATGGCTCCCTGCCTCTCAAGAGTGTCTACGGAGCAGAAGTCGGCCACATGACAGGGCGCGGGCATCAGCGGGCGTCCAGCTGACGCAGCAGACTTGCTTCCCAGGTGTTCTGCATCAGGGTGGCGACCGTCATCGGCCCGACCCCGCCCGGCACCGGCGTGATCCAGCTGGCGCGCTCGCGGGCCGCCTCGAAATCGACGTCGCCGGTCAGCGAGCCATCGGGCAGGCGGTTGATGCCGACGTCGATCACCACCGCGCCAGGCTTGATCCACGCCCCCGGCACCAGGCCCGGCTTGCCGACCGCCACCACCACGAGATCGGCCGCCTCGACGTGCTGCCGCAGGGTCTCGCGCGGGGTGAAGCGGTGGCAGCAGACCGTCGTGCAGCCGGCGATCAGCAGCTCCAGCGCCATGGGGCGGCCAACGTGGTTGGACACGCCGACGATGACCGCCTGCTGGCCGCGCACCGGCCGGTCGGTGTGCGCCAGCAGATGGACGATGCCCTTCGGCGTGCAGGGCCGCAGGCCAAGCTGGCGCAGGGCAAGGCGGCCTACGTTCTCGGGATGGAAGCCATCGACGTCCTTGCGCGGATCGATGCGGTTCAGCACCGCCTGCGCGTCGATATGCGGCGGCAGCGGCAGCTGCACCAGGATGCCGTCCACTGCGGGATCGGCATTGAGCCGGTCGATCAGCGCCGCCAGTTCGACCTGCGGCGTCTCGGCCGGCAGGTCGAAATCAAAGCTGGCATAGCCCACCTGCTCACAGGCTCGGCGCTTGTTGCGCACATAGACAGCCGAAGCTGCATCCACCCCCACCAGCACCACCGCCAGCCCCGGCGGCGGTCGCCCGGACTGCACGCGATCGGCGACGCGGCGCGCCAGGTCGGACAGGAGTTCATTGGCAATGCGTTTGCCGTCGAGCAGGCGAGCTGGCATCGGCCAGGATCCTTGGGGGCACGGGAAGCCCGGCATTATCCGCCAGCGCAGGGCGCAGCCCAAGGGCGGGGATTGGGGATTGGGGATTCGTATCGCAACGGCGGGACGGTTCGCGCCGGAATCTCGATCCCTCGGCACAGAAGGTCCTCAGGACGCAGGATCGGCGCACTTTCCCGCGGTGTCTGGATCGAACGCCCGTTGAGAGCCCCCCGTCAGCCCCGCACTGAAAGCCTGTGAGAACCATCCGCCTGCTGCGGCCGCCGCTGGACGCCCTCGCTACGGCGTCTGGGTTTCTTCACATGCACCGAGAGGATCACTTCCCGCTCTTGCTTCGTACAAGCGCCAAGCAAGCCGCCCTCGGGAGAGGAGGCTCGCCGAGACCCGCTTTTGCGAATCCCGAATCCCCAATCCCGAATCCCGCCGGGCCGCTAGGCCCGGTGATACGGATGATTAGCCAGCAGACTGCAGGCCCGGTACAGCTGCTCGGCCACCACCACGCGCACCAGCGGATGCGGCAGGGTCAGCGGGCCCAGCGACCAGCTTTCACCGGCCGCCGCGCGCACGCTGTCATCGAAACCGTCGGGGCCGCCAATCAGGAAGGCCAGGTCACGGCCCTGCATGCGCCAGGCCTCCATGCGCTGGGCGAGTTGCTCGCTGGAATACCCGCGGCCGCGGCCGTCCAGCAGCACCACGTGGGCACCGCGCGGCAGCGCAGCCAGCAGGCGCCGTGCTTCATCGTCCATGGCACGGGCAGGGTCACGGCCCTTGCCGCGCTCGCCCGGGGCAAGCTCCACCAGCTGGGTGGGCAGCCAGTGCGAGAGCCGCTTGAAGTAGTCGGCGCAGGCCTCCTGCACCCAACCGGGCATGCCGGTTCCCACCGCGATCAGGCTGGCGCGCACGGCCCCGGTGCCCTCAACGCGCGGGTTCGCCCTCGTCGGAGGCCATGGGCGCATCGCCGTCGGCACTCCACAGCCGCTCCAGCGCGTAGAACTCGCGCACCCGCGGCAGGAACACGTGGACCACGGCATCGCCGAAATCCACCAGCACCCACTCGGCCTCGCGCTCGCCCTCGACGCCAATCGGCGGCAGGCCGGCGTCCTTGACCTGCTTCTGCACCTCGTCGGCAATCGCCTTGACGTGGCGGCTGGAGGTGCCGGAGGCGATGAACAGGGTGTCGGTGAACCCGGCACGCCCGCGCACGTCGATTTCGCGCACGTCCTTGGCCTTGAGCTCCTCCAGCGCGTCGCGGATGCGAGCGTTGACGGTCTCTGCGCTGGGCAGCACGGGGCTGTCCGCAGCGGTGCGGCGGGGACGGGCGGCGGGGCGTGAGGGGGTTTTGGCGATCAAGGGTCTGTGGCCTGAAAACTTGGGAAGGGCAAGAGTATAGGCCAGCCGCGCCGGCCTACTTCAGCGAGCCCAGATAGGCCACCAGGGCTTCCAGGTCAGCCGTGGGCAGCTCCGCATACGGGCGCTTGGCCGCGATCGCGCGCGGCGCCAGGTCATCCTGGACGGACTCATCGGCGACGCTGAAGTGCAGCAACTCCTCGGCGCTGAGCCGCGCGCCGACGCCATCGAGCGGGCTGCGCGGGCTGCCCTGCCCGTCCACCGAGTGGCAACGCTGGCAGTCGTTTGCCTCGAATACGGCACGTCCGCGCTGCAGCTGGGCATCGCCGCTGGCCGCGGCAGCGGCGCTGGCGGCGCCCTCAGCCGCCGGGTTCTGCACGGCCGCAAAGGCGGCCGAGAGCAGTATCACCATCAGCCCGGTAAGCAAGGCCAGATGTCGAGCCATTCGTTCGCGCATGTCGGTCTCCTCGTGGTGGCTTCAGGCAATGTCGAAGATTTCGGAGTGCAGGCGCTTCAGCGAGATACCGAGCTGACGCAGGCTGCGTTCGCACAGGCGGATCATGGGCTCGGGGCCGCAGACGAAATACTGCAGGCGATCACGGTCGGAGGGCAGGTGGCGGTTGAGCACTCCGGCGGTGATGAATCCGCGCTCGCCCTGCCATCCCTCCGGCGGCTCGCCCAACACGTGCACCACCCGCAGGTTCAGGCGCGAGGCCAGCTGCTCAAGCTCTTCGCGGAAGACGATGCGCTCGACATCGCGATTGCCGTAGAACAGCCAAAGCGACCGCTGCTCGCCGCGGTCGGCCAGGTCGCGCAGCACGCTGATCACCGGCGCAATGCCCACGCCGCCAGCCATGAACACGAAGCCGGGCGACTGCGGGAAGCGCCGCACGCCGAAGTTTCCGTAGGGCCCGTCCACCCAGGCCCGCTCGCCGGGCTGGATGCTGCCGATGGTGCGGGTGAAGTCGCCGAGCTCCTTGATGGTGAACTCCAGCCGGCCCGGGCGGCTGGGCGCGGAGGCGATCGAGAACGGGTGCTCGCGCAGGGCGAACGGCGAGGCGCGAAGGCTGAGCCAGGCGAACTGCCCGGCCTCGTAGTCGAGGCCCGGTCCCTGCTCGGGCTCCACCGCCACCGTCCAGCTGCGCCCGCGCTCCGGCCGCACCTCCACCACCTTCCACGGCCGCCGCAGCAGCCAAGCCGGGCGAACCAGACGCACGTAGGCCACCAGCCCCAGCCAGAACACGCCCAGCCCCAGCCACAGCAGGTACTTCCAGCGCGGCTCCAGATAGCTGGCCGAGCCCAGCACGTGCCACAGCGCCGCCGCCAGGCCGACCACGGCCAGCACCACGTGCAGACGGCGCCAGCGGTCGTATTCGATCCGCAGCAGGCGCCGCCACAGCGAGCTGGCCACCAGCAGCAGAAAAGCCATTAGCGCCACCCAGCCGGCCGTCATGTAGCCCGGCGCCGTGCGCGGGTCGATCCGCCCCACCACATCGGGATAGCGCAGCAGCAGCACCAGCGCATGCACCACCAGCAGCGCTGTAGCGATCGAGGCCAAATGCCGGTGGAAGTAGTAGATCAGGTCGATGCCGAACGGTGCAGTGGCGCGCTTGAAGCGCGCAGTCAGCGCGAACTGCAGGCCCATCATCGACAGCGAGGCATAGCCCAGCGCCAGCGCGAAATCCCAGACGAAGCCGCCGGGACGCGGGCGTTCACCCAGCAGCAGCAAGGCCAGCGGGCCTACCACCAGAACAACGTAGACCAGCAGCCAGAAGGCTTCCGTCTGCAGCCAGGGGCGCGCGGCGCTGTACTTGGCCAAGGGCACTCCGCGAGGGCGGTCGTCGGTTGCCGACTCTGCCCGATCCGCATGAAGCGCAATCTGACCAGAATCAAACGGCGCGCGAGGACGCCCTGCTAGCGTGCCCGATACCCATCGAGCTTCGGGGGCTGACCTTGGAATTCAGTCTGCGCTTCATTGCCGTGATGCTTTGGGCTGCCAGCGCCTTGGCACAGCCGGTCGACAGCGAGACGCTGCCGCCCGCGGTGGAACGCTGCCTCGGCTGCCATGACGATGCCGCCAGCAACGCCCTGCTGCACGGGCCGCATGCGGTGCTGGCCGACACCCGCAACCGCTTTGCCGAACTCGGCTGCGCCAGCTGCCATGGCCCCAGTGAGGCGCACATGCAGCGCCCGCCGCGCGGCCAGCCGCGGGCAGCGACCGACATCCGCTTCGCGCCGGGAGAAGGCGGAGGCGCTGGCGACGGCGTATGCCTGGACTGCCATCGCAGCAGCGCCATGCACTGGATCGGCAGCGCCCACGCCGATGCGGGGCTGGCCTGCGTCGACTGCCACCGCCTGCACGTCATCGAGGATCCCGTGCTGCATGCCGACGGCGAGATCGCCCAGTGCAGCAGCTGCCACCGCAAGGAGCACAGCGAGTTCCTGCGGCCATCCGCGCATCCGGTGCTCGACGGCCGCATGCGCTGCACCGACTGCCACGCCCCGCACGGCAGCAGCAGCCCGGGCGAGCTCAAGGGCCTGAGCCTCAACGACACCTGTCACGGCTGCCACGCCGAGCTGCGCGGGCCCTTTCTGTGGGAGCACCCGCCGGCCCGCGAAGACTGCATGTCCTGCCATCGTCCGCACGGGTCGCCGCACCCCTCGCTGCTGACCCAGCGCACGCCCTTTCTGTGCCAGCAGTGCCATCTCGCCCAGTTCCACCCCAGCACGGCGCTCTCGGGCACCGGCTTGAGCAGCGGCAGCCTGCCCTCGGGCTCGACTTCGCTGATGGGCCGCGACTGCATGAACTGCCATGAGCAGGTCCACGGCAGCAACCATCCCTCCGGCCCGGGGTTCACGCGATGAGCGGCCCGCGATTCGCCCCACCCGCGGTCGGCGTCCTGCTCTTCGCGCTGGCAGCGCCGGCCGTGGCCGAGCCGCTGGTCGAAGTCGACACCGGCTGCAACACGCTGTGGCTGCAGTACGGCCTGCGCGGGGAGGACGCCTTCCGCTTTGGCCCCTTGGCCGGCGAATCATCGGGTCGCGGCGGCCTCGGCCTGCTGGACCTCCTGCTGTGTCGGCCTCTCACACCGGCGGACGGCCGCCACGCCAGGCTGGCGCTGCAGAACCTGGGCTCGGCCCAGCCGCGCTGGCAGCTGGAGATCGGTGAGGCCGGGCGCTGGCGACTGCGCGCCGACGGCGTGCGCCTGAGCGATGGCCGGCGCACCGGCCAGACCCCGCTGCGTCCTGCCGCGGATGGCAGCCAGGCACTGCCCCGCGACTGGGTGCCCGGCGCGAGCAGCGCCGCCATGCCCCTGCTGTTGCCGAGCCTGGTACCGGTCGAGCTGGAGCGCAGGCGCCGCAGCACCCAGGTTGGGCTGGCAGCGGTACTGGGCGAGGGCTGGCAGCTCGACACGCGCTATCGCGAACAGCGTCGCGGCGGCCTGCGCAGCTTCGCGGGCGTGGCCGGCAGCACCGGCGGCAATTCGCGCGCAATCGAGCTGGCGCAACCGCTGGAGCAGCGCACCCGCGACGCCGACCTCGCCGTGATCAAGGTCGGGCCGCGCAACAGCCTGAGGATCGGCCTGCTGCTCTCGCACTTCGACAATGCGCTGGATGCGATCCGCTGGCAGAACCCCTTCGCCGGCGTCGGCGGCTGGCAGGCCGCTGCCTCCCACCCCGCCCTGATGGCTGCCCAGCCGGCGCCGGACAACCGCTACAGCCAGCTCAGCCTGTCGCATGCCCGCCAGCTGCAGCCCGCCCTGCATCTCAACGCTGATGTCGCTTGGGGCCGCCTGCGCCAAGACCAGGCTTTTCTGCCCTATACGAGCGTGCCGGCGCTCGCGACAGGCGCACTCGCACTACCGCGCGCCAGCCTAGACGGCCGCATCGACACCCGCCTGCTCAACCTGCGTCTGGCCCACCGCCCGGCCTCGCCCTGGCGCTGGGATGCACGCCTGCGGCTGGACGAGCGCGACAACCGCAGCCCTGTCGACGAGTACCTCTACATCCCTGGCGACTCGCAGCAGCAGAACGCCGCACCCAACAGCGGGACGCGCCGATTCAATCTCACGCCCGGCTGGCGCGAGGCCCGGCTGGAGCTCGGTGCCGGCTACCACCCTTCACGCCAGTTCGGCGTCGATCTGCAGGCGCGTCGGCTGGAGCTGGACCGCAGCGGTTCGGCGCGCAGCGATGTCGACGAAACCCTGCTCGGCCTGCGCCTGCGCCAGCGGCCGAGTGAGCGCTTCGACTACGGCATGAGAATCGAGCAGTCGCAGCGCCGAGGCGGCAGCTACCTCGGCAGCCGCGACTTCGTGGCCAGTCACTCGCCCGACTATGTCGCCACCGTACCCGGCGGTTTCGAGAACCTGCCGGGCCTGCGCCAATTCCATCTGGCCGACCGTCGCCGACAGCGGCTGGGCCTGTTCGCCGGCAGCCAGCTAGGCGATGGCACGCGCCTGGAATTCGACGCCGGCCTGATCCGCGACGACTACCGCGCCTCGGAGTTCGGCCTGACCGCCACCCGCATCCGTCATCTGCAGATTGACCTGAGCCAAGCCCTGTCAGCCGGGCTCTGGCTGCACGCCTTTGCGGGCCGCGAATGGCTGGACGCCGAACAGGCTGGCCGCGCCTTCCAGGGCGGCGCCAACCGCCTGCCGCAGGCGGCCGATCCCAACCGCAACTGGTTTGTCTCGCACGCGGATCGCATTGACAGCCTCGGGCTGGGTCTGTCCCAGCGCAGCGCCGGCAGCCCGCTGCGCCTCTCCGCCAGCGCCAGCTTGAGCGACGCCAGCGGCATCATCCAGATGCGCACCGGCAGCGCACTCGGCAGCGCCCCGCTGCCCGACACGCGCGCACGCCTGCTGCGGCTGGAGGCCGGTGTCGACTACCGGGTGTCGAGCGATCTGGAGCTGGGCCTGCACTACCGCGCCGAGGGTTTTCGCGGGGCCGACTTCGCCCGCGACGGCACCGCCCCCAATACCCTGGCCAACGTCATTCTGCTGGGCGACAACGGCGGCGACTACCGCGCCCATGCCTGGCTGCTGCGGCTGCTGCGGCGGTTCTAGTGAAGTGATTCGCCCTTGAGCAAACGTATCTGCGGCGTCCTCGGCAAGGCTGACAGCGTTCCTCCTCCTCGCCATAGCCCTCCTATGGCTCGTCGTCGCGCCTTGCCAGCTACACCGATCCGCTCGCAGCGACTGTCCGCCAAGTACCAATCACTACACTAGCGCACACGGCTGAGCAGCCGCGAAGACAGCAAGAGGCTGCTCGCGTCCAGCCTCTCAGCCTTGTTCCGGCGGCTGTCCGCGCGCGCTGGACCCACGTGATTTTCTTGGAACAATGCATCTGCACGACCTGTCAAGCCCTTGCGCGTCACAATCGTCCATGATCTAGTTCCGCGCGCTTCTCGTCCTGCGGATAGCCATTCATGAACCGTCTGTTCACTCTGCACTCGCCGCTCGGCGAGGACTTCCGCTTTCTGTCGCTGTCCGGCCGCGAGGCGGTGTCCGAGCTGTTCGCCTTCGAACTCACCTGCATCAGTTCGCGCCGCGGGATTGACCCCAACGAGGCCCTGGGCCAGCCGTTTACGCTTGACGTGCTGCTCGATGACGGCAGCGTCCGCCACATCAACGCCCAGTGCGCGGGCTTCCGCTCGGCGGGCCTGGCCGGCCGCGAGCACTACCGCTACCAGCTCAGCCTGCGGCCCTGGCTGTGGTACGCCACCAAGCGCACCGACTTCCGCATCTTCCAGGACAAGACCGTCGTCGAGATCGTCTCCGACGTGCTGGCCGCCTACCCGTTTCCGATCAGGTGGCTCACCGCCGCCAAGTACCTGCCCTGGACCTACTGCGTCCAGTACCGCGAGACCGACCTCAACTTCGTGATGCGCCTGCTGGAGCAGGAGGGCCTGTGGTTCTGGTTCGAGCACAGCGGCGGTGAGCACACGCTGGTGATCGGCGACCACATCGGCGTGTGTTCGCCGTTTCCCGGCGCCGACCAGATCCGCTACCACCCGCGCGACGCCAGCACGCCCGAGGAGGACCACCTGTTCTTCTTCGGCGATGCCGGCCAGCTCACCTCGGGCAAATACGTGGCCCGCGACTACAACTTCGTGCAGCCCGGTGCGGATCTGGAGACGCTGGAGCATCTGCCGGCCAGCCATCCGCATGCGCGCTACGAGGTCTACGACTT
>JAKOMQ010000022.1 GCA_022241605.1 Aquimonas sp.
ACCTCGATCTCGAGGTCTCGCTCGGCCAGCAGCTTCTTCAGGCGCGCGTTTTCCTGCTGCAACGTCCGCAGCTGTTTCACGTCGGCGGTCTCCAGCTTGCCGTAGCGCTTGCGCCAGACGTACAGCGTCTGCTCGCTGATGCCGTGCTTCTTGGCAACCTCCGCAACCGGCGACTTGTCGGCCTCACGGAGGATCTTGACCATCTGCTCTTCGCTGAATCGGGACTTGCGCATGGGCTCCTCGCTGATGTCAGGAGCCATCCTCTCAACTTTCAACTGGTCCGAGAATCGCCGGGCAGGTCAGAGGGGCTCAATGGGCCGCGGCTGGTCGATGGCGCAAGCGACGTTGCCGACTCCCGGCGGGCCGCTCACTTCACGCAGATCCGGTCGGAGCGGCGATAGCCGACGCGTAGTCACCAAGGCGCCAGCGCATTCGCGTGAGCGGCCCGTCGTGTTTCCCGGTGCGCCGGCTACTCAGCGATCGTCGCGGGTATAGACCACGCCGGCCTCGATGCGGATCGGGAACACCGGGATCGCCTCGTAGGCCGGCGCGCACAGGGCCTCGCCGGTGCGCAGGTCGAAGCGAGCACCGTGGCGCGGGCATTCCACCACGCAGCCGTGCACCGGGCCGCCGGCCAGTTCGGCGCCGTCATGCGTGCAGACATCCTCCACCGCGAACCAACCCTCGCCGGTGCGATAGACCGCGATCGCGGTGTCTCCATCCCAGACCACCTGGAACTCGCCCTCGGCCATCTGCTGCTCGCCGCATACCGCTACCCAGCCATCCATCCGTGAACCCTCGCACAAAGAAAACGGCCGGCGCATCGCTGCGCCGGCCGTGAAGTATGCCGCGTGGCGGCGGAGCCGTGGCCCCGCCGCCGTGTTGGATCAGAAGCGGTAGCGGAAGCCGATCTGGGCGGACCAGCGGGACTCGCCGCGGTTGTCGCGCAGGGTCAGGTCGCGGATGTTGGCTTCGTTGAACTCGTAGATATAGCGGCCAGTCGCCTGGTCGATACCCCGGAAGTTAGCAATGCCTTGAGCGAACGGGAAGCCAATCTCCTCGATCCGACCCCAATCGTTGTTGATCAGGTTTCCGACGTTCTGAATGTCCAGCCAGATCTCGGACTTGTGACCGTCGAAGAAGCCGGGAAGCTCCTGGCTGAAGCGCAGGTCGAAGGTGTTGACCCACGGCGACCGATCACTGCCGGGGCTGACCGTAGAGCCTGCGAAGCGAGCCAGCTCTGGCGTGCGGCTCAGGTAATCAAAAAAGGCCTGCTCCATCGCCGCGCCACCGGTAAAGAGCACATCGCCCCGGCCTGACGGCACGTAGAACAGATCGTTGCTGCGGCCGTCGCCGTTGGCGTCGTTGATGAACCCGTAACTGAAGTGGCGACCCGAGCGGCCTTCGTAGAACAGGTTGACGGAGGTCTTGTAGCCGTCAAACAGGAAGGTCTGATAGCCCAGGGTGCCGATCACGCGGTCTCGGATCGAGTACACCGACGGCGCAGCCACCTCGTCGTTCGGATTCAGCCTGTAGCTGTTCGCCCAGTTCGAAATCGCCTGCGAGCTGGTCAACGGGTTCACTTCTGTGGCGTTGGTGTAGGTGTAGCCCAGGCTCCAGGACCAGTTCTCCTCCGCCGCACGGCTGAGCATCAGGGTCAGCTGCTCGCCGCGACCCTTGTTGGTCGGGCGAAGCACGGTAACGTCGGTGAAGTCGCGGTTGCGGTTGCCTCGATCGCCGTTCGCGGTGAACGGGTTGCTCCAGAAGAACAGCCGCCCGTCCTGAGCGGACTGGAAGCTTGGGTTGCCGAGGTTGAGGTTCTCGTAGTACAGGCCCTCATCGACGCTGGTCAGTAACAGTTCGGCGCTGGCGACAAGGCCGTACCAAGGCAGCTCATGATCCACTGCCAAGTTGGCCTTCCACACCGCCGGCTGCTTCAAGTCGCCGTCGACCAGGTCGAGCGGACCGCCAATGCGCGGCACGCCGCCGGGCGCAGGCACGTTCGGCTGGTTATTCGGGTCAGGGGTGAAAGTGATGCCGCTGCCGTTGCCGATGAAGACCTCACCGAGGCTGATGCCGCCGTTGTTCTGGTACGGATTCGCCAGCCACACGTTGGCCGCCGCGCCCGAGAACAGGCCAATACCGCCGCGCAGCTGCGTGGCGCGCTCGGTGTCGAAGGTGTAGTTGAAGCCGAAGCGCGGCTGCAGCAGGCCGTTGCCGTCCACGGTGTTGGTGTTGTCGAAACCGAACAGAGCCGAAGCGGCAGGATTCGCCGGAGGCGGCTGGTCCACCTGCGGCAGGTCGTAACGCAGGCCGAAGGTCAAGTTGAGGTTGTAGTTGACGGCCCAGGTGTTCTGTAGGAAGAGGCTGACGGTCTCAAGGCCGATGTTCGCGGCCAGCGAGTTGACATCGCCATTCACCGGGTAGCGAACGCTGTAGCGACTGGGGGTGCCGTTGCGGTAACGATCCAGCGCCTGCTCGAAGGTGGCCCCGCCGAAGTTGTAGACGCCAAACTGGTCGCGACCGAACAGGTTGAGGGCTTCGACATTGGAGTACTCCATGCCGAACTTGATTTCGTGGTCGCCCAAGTAATAGAAACCCTGCGCCAAAGCGGTGGTGGTCTCCGTCTCCAGGATGTTGACGTGACGGAACTGCTCACTGCCCAAGTAAATACTGTCAGCGCCCGCGCAGGTCTGCGCGTTGGCCGAAGCACCCCAGCAAATGCGGATCTGCGGCAGCGGGTTACCGATATCCCACAGAGAACTGGTCTCGCCGCGGCCGACCTTGAACTCGGTGGAGAAGTTGTCGCTCCAATCGCTGAACAGCTGTGCGGAGACCGACTTCGCCTCCTTGGCGTTGGTGTGCCAGAAGCTGGACAGCGAGAGATTGCGGGCATTGATCTGCCGCAGGAAGGGCTCGCTCTGCTCGGACTGGCTGTAGCGCAGATAGGCGCGGTGGTCTTCGTTGATGTTCCAGTCGATGCGGGCGGTGATGTCCTCGCTCTCGAAGGTCAGCTCGCCCGGCAGGGCGAAGCTGCCGGCGTCGAAGCCCCACACGTTGCTGCTGACTTGGCGTACCTGCTCGATCTGGTCGCTGCTGATGGCCGACGGCAGGTTGCTCGGCGCGCCCAGGGTGCGCTCGAACTTCTCGTACGAGAGGAAGAAGAACAGCCGGTCCTGGACCAGCGGGCCGCCAAAGGTGGCGCCAACGGTCTGCTCATTGTCCGGCGGAGAGAAGAACGAACCCGCAATGATGTCGTCGCGGGCCCAGTCGCCGTCGCGGTATAGCCCGTACACGCTGCCGGTGAACTCGTTGGTGCCGGCGCGGGTGACCGCGTCAACGGTAGCGCCGGTGAAGCCAGCGATGGAGACGTCGTAGTTGGCCAACGAGACGTTGATTTCTTCGATGGCATCCAGCGAGATCGGCTGGCGCGCCGTGGTCAGGTTGTTCGACTCCAGGCCGAAGCCGTCGTTGATGGTGACGCCGTCAACGCGGATGTTGTTGAAACGGGTGTTCTGGCCGCCGGCCGAGATCTCAGTGCGCTCCTTGTCTGTCTGCGCGATGCGCGGGTCAAGGCGGATGTAGTCCTGGATGTTGCGGCCGATCGAGGGCAACGAGTCGATCTGGGCGCGGCTGACGTTGGTGCCGGTGCCGATGCGATCCGGCGAAAACACCGAGGAGGCAGCGCTGCCGACGACGGTAATGGCGTCGAGCTGGGTCGCCTCGGCGGCGAGGTCCACGTTGACGGCGGTGGCGTCACCCAGCTGCAGGAAAACGTTCTCGGTGGTGCGCGGCTCGAAGCCAGGGCGCAGCACGGTGATGGTGTAGGGGCCGCCGACGCGGAGACCGCGGGCGCTGTAGCGGCCCTGGGCGTCCGTGGTCGCGCGCGAGGTGGTGCCCGAGGGGGTGTGAACAATGATCACCTCGGCGCCGGTCAGGGCTTCGCCCTGTTCGCTGACCACACGCCCGGTCACCTGGGCTGACGTGCTCTGAGCAAGCACCGGGGTGGTGGTCGCAAGCACCAGCGCCAGCGCGCCAGCAAGGCGTTTGACCCGCATCTGATTGTTCATCGTGCAAAGTTCCTACGGTTTGGAGGGGAGAGCCTGTGGAGGGCGTGTACGCCAGGCCGAAGCCGAGGCGGGAATGGGCGCCATGGACACCGCCGACGCCGGGAGGCCGCCTTGCGGCAGCCTCGTAAAGTTTTGAAAGTAAAGGGATTTGCCTCAGGATCAGCTGGTGAACCGTACGCCACCGTCTCTGCGCCCCCGGCATTAACCAGAGTTTAACAGCACTTTATGACGGTTTTGTATCGGGGCGAGCCTCACGCCGGCGACCTTCGTCGAGGGCCAGCCCCCGCCGTCTGCTGGCCGCTGCATCCAGCGACCCCGCGCTCAGATAGCGGCTGCGCTTGGCCGGCTTGATGCGGGTCAGGTCAACCCGGATCAGGCCGTCGACGCAGTGCCCGAAGCCGGGGTCGACGCCGAAATCCAGAAAGCGCACGCCATCGGGCTCGCACAGGTCGACGTACTGGCGGTACAGCATGGGGACGGCCACCCCGAGGCAATCGAGCTGCAGGCGCAGCGCGGCCAGCCCCTCGCGCACCGGAAGCGCGGCCAGCGCAGCGGCGGCGGCGTCCTGCACATCTGAAGCGGTTTCCAGCGGGTTGCGCGCCCGCGCCAGGCCGGTGCGGTCGCCGAAATAGTGGCGATGCGTCTCGACGATCCAGTCGCGGGCGGGTTCAGGCAACACGGCCGACAGGCTGACCGGGCCGATCAGATAACGCACCTCGGGGTGTCGAGCCAGATAGGCACCGATGCCCTGCCAGAGGTAGTCGAGCGAGCGGCTGCCCCAGTAGCGCGGCTGCACGAAGCTGCGGCCCAGCTCGATCGACTCACGCAAAAAGCCCTGCGCGGCCGGCGCGTAGTCGAACAGGCTGGCCGAATACAGGCCCTGCAGGCCGCGCTGCTCGATCAGGCGACCCACCTCGGCCAACCGATAGGCGCCGGCGATCTCCAGCTCGGCCTCATCCCACAGCACGATGTGGCGGTAGTGCGCGTCGTAGGCATCGAGGTCGCGTTTCAGGCCGGTGCCCTCGCCGACCTTGCGGAAGGCCAGCTCGCGCAGGCGACCGATTTCCTTCAGCGCCGGATTCGACAGGTCGGCATCCAGCAGCAGGATCTGCTTGCCGTCGCTGGTGGCGCCCAAGCGCTCGGCAGCCTGCAGCGCCCGCTTGACCGCACGCGCCGGCTGCGGATGCGCGATGGCGCTTGAGGTGGCGAACACCGGCGGCTTGCGGCGAGCGATGCGGTAGACATGCATGCGCATGCGCTGGGCCAGCTGGCGCTCGGAGAGTGCGGCCGCCTGCAGGGCCTGGGGCGGCACCGGCGCACCAACGGTCAAGGTGATGCAGCGCGCGCGGCCGGCAAAGATTTCGCGCGGCAGCATCAGGGTGGCCAGCGGCTTCGCCAGCATCGACATGCCGTAGAACATCGCCGAGTTCTGCGCCTGCACGTGCACCGGCACCACAGGCGCCCCGCAGCGACGAGCGAAGCGGATGAAGCCCTCCGACCAGCGCCCGTCGCGCACCCCCGTGGGCCGGATGCGGCTGACCTCACCGGCCGGGAACACGATCAGGGCCTGCTCGGCCTCCAGCGCGCGATAGGCCTCGCGCAGCCCGCCCCGGGCCTTGCCGCCGAACACGTCGAGCGGAATCAAAAGCTCGCGCAGGCCGTCGAGCTGCATCAGCACCTCATTGGCCAGGATGCGCGCGTCACGGCGCACCGATCCGACCAGATGCAGCAGGGCCAGCGCGTCCATCGCCCCCAGCGGATGATTGGCGACGATCACAGCCCGCCCCTCGCTGGGGATGTTTTCGCGATCGCTGGGCGCCACGCGGTAGTCGAAGCGGATGTCCTCCAGTGCGCGCTCGACGAAGTCGAAGCCGCGACAGCCCGCCAGCCGGCCCAGCGTGGCGTTGACCTCGGCCTCGCAGGTGACGCGCCGCAGCAGCTCCACCACCGGCCTCGACAGCGTGCGTCCGGCGCCCTGCGCCAAGGCTGGAAAAGCTTGGTAGAAGCTCTGTTCGACGCTGATCATGGCCATCTCCCGCGCCCGCGTTTCGGGCCGGACAATGCCGTGAATCTAGGCGGTCCCGATTGCGCGGCCATGACAGCCGACCCGGCGAGTGGATGCCGCTGCTGCGCCCCTCATCGATAATGGCGGCTACTGCCGTCTTCGAGCCCCGCCATGAGCCCTCACGCATCCACCGACCCTCGCCATGCCCCCGGCCGCATCGTGCGCGCCCCGCGTGGAGCCGCTCTGAGCTGCCGCTCCTGGCTGACTGAAGCCGCCTACCGGATGCTGCAGAACAACTTGGACCCCGAAGTCGCAGAGCGCCCGGAGGACCTGGTGGTCTATGGCGGCATCGGCCGCGCCGCGCGCGACTGGGCGAGCTTCGACGCCATCCTGGCCACCCTGCGCGAACTGGGCGACGACCAGACCCTGCTGGTGCAGTCGGGCAAGCCGGTGGGCATGTTCCCCAGCCATCCCGATGCACCGCGGGTGCTGATCGCCAACTCGAACCTGGTGCCGGCCTGGGCGACCTGGGAGCACTTCCACGAGCTCGACCGCAAGGGCCTGATGATGTACGGCCAGATGACCGCCGGCAGCTGGATCTACATCGGCAGCCAGGGCATCGTGCAGGGCACCTATGAGACCTTCGCGGAGATGGGCCGTCAGCACTACGGCGGCGACCTTCGCGGGCGCTGGATCCTGACCGCGGGCCTGGGCGGCATGGGCGGCGCGCAGCCGCTGGCAGCCAGCCTGGCCGGAGCCAGCAGCCTCAACATCGAGTGCCGCCAGGCCAGCATCGATTTCCGCCTCAAGACCCGCTACGTCGACGAGCAGGCCACCGACCTCGACGATGCCCTGGCCCGGATCGCGAAGTACACCGCGGCCGGCGAGGCCAAATCCATCGCCCTGCTCGGCAATGCCGCCGAGGTGCTGCCCGAGCTGGTGCGGCGCGGGGTGCGGCCGGATGCGGTTACCGACCAGACCTCGGCCCACGATCCGGTGCACGGCTACTTGCCGATCGGCTGGAGCGTCGAGCAGTGGCTGGATGCGCAGGAGGCCGATCCGGAGCGCGTCCGCGACGCCGCCAAGCAGGCCATGCGCGTGCACGTGGAGGCGATGCTGGCTTTCCAGGCCATGGGCGTGCCGACCTTCGACTACGGCAACAACATCCGCCAGATGGCCAAGGACGTCGGCTGCGCCAAGGCCTTCGACTTCCCCGGCTTCGTGCCGGCCTACGTGCGCCCGCTGTTCTGCCGCGGCGTGGGGCCGTTCCGCTGGGTCGCACTGTCCGGCGATCCGGAGGACATCTACCGCACCGACGCCAAGGTGAAGGAGCTGATCCCCGACGACCCGCACCTGCACCGCTGGCTGGACATGGCGCGCGAGCGCATCAGCTTCCAGGGCCTGCCGGCGCGGATCTGCTGGGTGGGCCTCGGTCAGCGGCACAGGCTCGGCCTGGCCTTCAACGAAATGGTGCGTCGGGGCGAACTGAAGGCGCCGATCGTGATCGGCCGCGACCACCTCGACTCAGGCTCGGTGGCCAGCCCCAACCGCGAGACCGAGGCCATGGCCGACGGCTCCGATGCGGTCTCCGACTGGCCGCTGCTGAATGCCATGCTCAACGTCGCCGGCGGCGCCACCTGGGTCAGCCTGCATCACGGCGGCGGCGTCGGCATGGGCTACAGCCAGCACAGCGGCGTGGTGATCGTGGCCGACGGCAGCGAGGCCGCCGATCGCCGCCTGGCAAGGGTGCTGTGGAACGACCCGGGCACCGGGGTGATGCGCCACGCCGATGCGGGCTACGAGATTGCGCGCGCCTGTGCGGTGGAACAGGGGCTCAATCTGCCGATGCTGTAGTCCGGCGGTGCGCGGCCTCAGCCAGCAGCGCCGGCCGAGGCCAGCTCGGTGCGGTAGCGGTTGAGCAGCGTTCCGACCCGCTCCACGAACACCTGGGTCTCGGCATAGGGAGGGATGCCGCCGAAACGATCGACGGCGCCTTCGCCTGCGTTGTAGCCGGCCACGGCGAGGCGCACGTCGCCCTGGAACCGGCGCAGCAGCCAGGCGAGGTAGGCGGTGCCGCCCGAGATGTTCTGCTGCGGCGAGTACGGATCGCTGACGCCAAAGCGCTCTGCGGTGGCCGGCATCAGCTGCATCAGCCCCTGCGCCCCCTTGTTCGACAGCGCGCCGATCTGGAAAGCCGACTCCGCGTGGATCACCGCCCGCACCAGCGCTTCCTCCACGCCGTGCGCCAGCGCGGCGGCGCGGATCTCGTCGACGAAGGCCGTGGTGTTCAGGCCGACCGAGTTGAAGTCCACGCGGCTGGCCGGAGCGCAGGCAAAGCAGGTCTCCATGTAGCTGAACAGCACCTCAGCGCGCTGCCCGGCGGGGCGGCGATTGGTGTAGTGGGTGACGCCGTCCTTGACGTAGCGGTAGACCGCTCCGCGGGTGACCCGGGTGCCTGACCCGGACTCAGCCGAGGGCGGCCGGATTTCGGCCCCATCGCTGCGGGTGCGGAACTCGACGCGCGGCGCGGTGGGCGCCGGCGCGGCCGAACTCGCCGCAGCGGGCGCAGCAGCGCCGGCAGCGGAGGACCCTGCTGCAGGGGACGCGGATGCGGGCGGTGCCGGCACGCTCCCTGCAGAGCCGGAGTTGGGCGCTGTCGGCACCGACAGCCGGCGGCAGCTGTTGTAGCCCTCGCGGCTGGAACTGAACACGGTCTCGCCGTGCTCGCCGATGCATCGGTACAGGCTGGAGGCCTGTCCCGGCAGGGGCAGCAGCAGGCACAGCAGCGTCAGCAGTCGGGCTCTCATCGGCTTGCAGTGTCCTTCAGCGCGCGGCAGGGCTCAAGCCGTGATCCGACCGCTCTTCGCAGACTCGGTTCCGCGACGCCTCGCTTAAATTAGATATTTCTAATATTATTACTCGGGTCCAACGGAGCCCTGCATGCTGTTCGCCCTCTTCGGCGCGCTCGCGATCGGCCTCTCGCTCGGCCTGCTGGGCTCGGGTGGCTCGATCCTCACCGTGCCCATCCTCGTCTACCTGCTCGGCCAGCCGGAGAAGCTGGCGATCGCAGGTTCACTGGCCATCGTCGGTGGCATCGCTCTTGCCGGCGCCCTGCCCTGGACCCTCAAGCGCCAGGTCGACCTGCGCAGCCTGCTGTGGTTCGGCTTGCCCGGCATGGCCGGCACCTGGGCCGGAGCCTGGCTCTCGCAGTGGTTCTCCGGCGCCGCCCAGCTCGCACTGTTCGCGGTGGTGATGCTGCTGGCGGCGGTAATGATGTTCCGCAGCGCACCGGCACCGGAGCTGTCGGGCCCCCCGCGGCGGCGCGTACTGGTCCTGCTTGATGGCCTCGGCGTGGGCGTACTCACCGGCCTGGTCGGCGTGGGCGGCGGCTTTCTGATCGTGCCGGCGCTGGTGCTGCTTGGCCGCCTGACGATGCAGCGGGCGATCGGCACCAGCCTGTGGATCATCGCGCTGAAGTCGTTCACCGGCCTTGCCGGCTACCTGCCCCTGCTCGAACGCCAGGGGCTGGCCCTCGACTGGGGCCTGATCGCCCTGTTCATCGCCATCGGCGCCGCCGGCACCCTGGCCGGCATGCAGCTCGCCAGACGCCTGCCGCAGCAGACGCTGAAAAAGGTCTTCGCGGTGTTCCTGGTGCTGATGGGCATCTACATCCTGCTGCGCACCGCGCCGGTATTGTTTTAAATCAAAGGAGTCCTCCATGCGCCCCGAAGTCCTGCCCTTCTTCGACGATGACAGCAGCACCTGGACCTATCTGGTCTGGGATGCTGCGACCTCGCGTGCCGCCATCATCGACCCGGTGCTGGATTTCGACGAGAAGTCTGGCAACACCGCGCTTGACTCGGCGCAGCGGCTGCTGGCCGCAGTACGCGAGCGCCAGCTGCAGGTGGACTGGATCCTCGAAACCCACGCCCACGCCGATCATCTGTCCGCCGGCCACTGGCTGCGGGATCAGCTGCCCGGGGCCCGGCTGGCCATCGGCGAGGGCATCCGCGAAGTGCAGAAGACCTTCCGCCCGATCTTCAACCTGGGCCAGCACTTTCCGGTCGACGGATCGCAGTTCGACCAGCTGTTCGCGGACGGCGAGCGCTTCGGTATCGGCGGCCTCAAGGCGCAGGTCATCGCCACGCCCGGCCACACCAACGACAGCGTGAGCTATCTGATTGGCGATGCGGTGTTTGTCGGCGACACCCTGTTCATGCCCGACGGCGGCAGCGCCCGCTGCGATTTCCCCGGCGGCAGCGCAGGGCGCCTGTACGCCTCGATCCGGCGACTGTTCGAGCTGCCCGACGAAACCCGGGTATTCGTCTGCCACGACTACTCGCCGGGCGGCCGCGAGGCCGCCTGCGAAACCACGGTCGCCGCCCAGCGCGAAGCCAACATCCACGTCGGCGGCGGCCGCAGCGAGGCCGAATTCGTGCAGATGCGCGAGGCCCGCGACGCCACCCTGCCGATGCCGCGGCTGATTCTGCCGGCGGTGCAGGTCAACATCCGCGCCGGTGCCCTGCCCGAACCGGAAGACAACGGGGTGCGCTATCTCAAGCTGCCGGTCGACCAGTTTCCTGGGGTGCCCAGATAGAGCCGGGATTTGGGATTCGGGATTCGGGATTCGCAAGAGCGGACTGAGGCGGGACTTGCCGTAGCGCACTGAATCACCGACCGACAAGCAGCAAGCGGGCCAGCATTCCGAACGCTTGCCGGGCGCGCTCCAGCCAATCCCGAATCCCCAATCCCGGCCCTCAGAACGCCCGGCGCGCCTCCAGCACCAGTTCGACCCGGTCCAGCCGCGGATCGCCGTCCAGCGGCACCGCCAGATCGATATGGATGACTCGGGCGAACGCGCTGCGGGTGTTGGACAGACGCAGACCCAAGCCCACATTTGACATCAGGCCAGGGTTGGGACGTTCCAACGGATCGCGCCCCCACACCCGCCCGACGTCGGCGAACACCGCGCCGCCGACGCGGAACAAGCGCCAGGGGTACCAGTCCGTGAAGTAGCGCTGCTCCAGGCTCAGGCGCGCATAGCTCTCGCCGCCGATCCAGCGCAGCGGGTAGCCGCGCAGGCCGTTGTCGCCGCCGAGGTAGGCACGATTGTCGAGGTCCAGCTCGCGTCCGTACTGCCCTTCCAGCTCGGCGAAGAACAGCCGGCGGGTGCCGGTCTGGCGGTAGTAGCGCAGGTCGCCGCCCACGCTCAGGTTGCGGGTCTCGCCGTCCTCCAGCCGCGCGCCGTACTGGCCCGCGAAGCGCAGCAAGTCCCCGCTGGCGAAGCGCCAGCCACGACTGGCCTCGCCCTCGGTCCACCAGGCATCGCGGTCGCCGCCCAGGGTCTCGGAGGCCCGGCCCAGCCGCACATTGAAGCGCAGCCCAAGCAGGGCATCTTCGCTGATGTCGATCTGATCGTAGTTGCGCAGCACTTCCCACTCGTCGCGGATGTACTCCAGCCCGATCCATGGGCCGGCGAGATGCCGATCCTCCGGCACCGGCCCGAGCAGTTCGGGATCACGCGAGGGCAGGAAATCGCGCTGCTGGTCGCGCAGGCCTATCGTCCAGCGCAGCACGCGGCCGTCCTGCAGGCCCGCCGAGCGCCCCCACCAGACGTCCAAATCCCGATTGCGCTGCCGATACTCGGAGACCTCCTCGCCGAGGTCGTAGAAGCTCTCGACCTGAGTCAGGTGATCGATGCGCACCGACCAGGCCTTGCGCACGTCGAGGGCGTAGAAAGGCTGCTCGACGCCCACCAGAAAACCGCTGCCGTCGCTGTTGTCCTCAACGGCCACGTCAATCCCGCGCCAGCGTCCGAACTCGTGCGCGTTGCGATAGCGCAGGGCCGTGCTGTTGCGGTCGGCATCGCCGCGCCGTGAGAGCACGATCCGCGATCCGAGGCCCAACAGATTGCTCTCCTCCAGGTCGATGCCGAAGCTGGACTCGCCGCCGCGCCGACTGCCTGAGATGGCAGGGTTCAGCGACCAGACGTCACGCGTCTCGACCTCAACCACCACCCGGCCATCCACGCAGGCGATCGGGCGCAGATCGGCATCACGCAGGTATTCGGTGGCGCGCAGCAGACGCGCCGACTCCTGCAGCAGGCGATGCCGGTACGGGTCGCCTTCCTCGACAAGAATGGGCTTGCGCAGAGTGGACTCACGGCTCAGGCGGTGCAGCCGATTGGCGGCCCGGAACAGCGCGCGGTTTTCCTCCGGCAGGTCGGTGTCAAACACGTTGCGGCGCAGAAAGCGCAGCTCGCCGATCACGGCGCCCGCAGCCTCCAGCGCAGCCGGATCCAGACTGCCGTCAGTCGGGCAAGCGGGCTCGGCAGCGTGCACCAGCGGTGCGCAGGCAAGCAGGAACGGGACGCAGAACAAGCGTGATGGCATGGGCAGGCACGTCCATGGTCAGGGGCGAGGGCGGGTGTCGACTTCGCCGGCATCCTGCCAGATTCGGATGCTGTCGTGCCGACCCGTTCAGACTTCGCCGATGTGCAGCCCCGGCCCGTGCAGCAGGGCGCCGGTGACGTCGACTACGCTCACCTCGACCTCCACGCCCGAACGCACGCTTTCGGTGACCACGCAGAACTGCTCGAACTGCTGCAGGATGCGCTCCAGCTGCGCATAGCTGCCGGCCATCTCCGGCAGCGTAATCTGGGCATCGACCTTGGCCACCCGCATGCGGCCGGCCTCGTTGCGGCCAGTGTGGGCGATCGCCTTCACCACGATCGGACCGGGGTCGTTCTTGTACTTGCGCAGGGCGAACAGCAGGCTGGCGCCCATGCAGTTGGCCACCGCCGCCACCAGCAGGCGCGAGGGGTTGGGGCCGGTGCCGGTGCCCAGCGGAGCGGGCTCATCGGTGCCGAGGTCGGGGATCTCGGTGCCGTCAAAGCGCACCCGGAACACGTAGTCCTGCTCCTGCTCGATGGTGATGCTGAAGCTCTGGGTCTCGCTCATGGATTCAGTTCCCTTGGGCGTACTGCATGAAGGCGCTGCGCGCGAACTGCACGATGGCCGGCGCCTGCAGGGCGCCAGACTGGCGCGCGACTTCGGTGCCGTGGTGGAACAGCACCAGGGTGGGGATGCTGCGAATGCCGAAATGCTGGCCCAGCGCCGGCTGCGCCTCGGTGTCGACCTTGGCCAGATGAAACTGCGGCTCCAGCGTCTGCGCGGCCTGCGCAAAGGCCGGAGCCATCAGCCGGCACGGCCCGCACCAGGGCGCCCAGAAATCCACCAGCAGGGGCAGCTGGGCGCGACCGGCATGGGCCTCGAAGCTGTCGCCGGCCAGATCGAAAGGCCGCCCCGCAAAGATCTCGCCGCCGCAGCGCCCGCACTTGGGCTGCTCGTAGAGCCGCGCCTGCGGCACCCGATTCAGCCCGTGGCAGTGCGGGCAGGCCAGGACCAGGCTGTCGTCACTCATGCATGCGCCTCCTCGGCACGGGCCGCCGGCCGCGTCGACAGCCAGGCGTAGTAGAGCAGCGGGATCACCACCAGGGTCAGCACGGTGGAGACGAAGATGCCGAAGATCAGCGAAATCGCGAGTCCGTTGAAGATCGGATCATCGAGGATGAAGAAGGCCCCTGCCATCGCCGCCACCGCGGTCAGCGCGATCGGCTGCGCGCGCACGGCGCAGGCCTCGATCACCGCATCGGCCAGCTCACGGCCCTCGCCGATCGCATGGTTGATGAAGTCCACCAGCAGGATCGAGTTGCGCACGATGATGCCGGCCAGCGCAATCATGCCGATCATGCTGGTGGCGGTGAACTGCGCGCCCAGCAGGGCGTGCCCGGGCATCACGCCGATCACGGTCAGCGGAATCGGCGCCATGATCACCAGCGGCACCACGTAGCTGCGGAACTGCGCCAGCACCAGCAGGTAGATCAGCAGCATGCCGGCCGCGTAGGCGATGCCCATGTCGCGGAAGGTCTCGTAGGTGATCTGCCACTCACCGTCCCATTTGATGGCGAAGGTGGCGGTGCCCTCCGGCTGGCTGAAGAAGTGCTGGTCGATCTGATGACCGCCCGGCCGCGCGTCGCCGAGCTGCCCGACCACCGAAAACATGCCGTACAGCGGACTGTCGAGGCGGCCGGCCTCGTCGGCCATCACATACACCACCGGCAGCAGGTCCTTGTGGTGGATGGCCTGCTCCCAGGGTGCACGCTCCACCCGCACCACCTCCGACAGCGGCACCATGCGGCCATCCTCGGTGCGCAGGCGCAGGGCCAGCAGGCTGTCCAGGCTGGCTACGTCGCCGGCCGGCAGGCGCAGCCGCACCGGCACCGGATACTTGGCGGCGCCATCGCGCAGGAAGGTGGCATCCAGCCCGGACACCGCCGCCTGCAGGGCCTGTGCGACCTGGGCCTGATGCAGGCCGAGCCGGGCGGCACGGGCGCGATCCACCACCAGCACTTCGCGCGGGCTCGCGGCCTCCACCGTGGTGTCGATGTCGACCAGGCCTTCGGTGGCGCGGAACATGTCGGCCAGATCCAGTGCGATCCGGCGCGCGGTGTCCGCATCCGGGCCGTAGACCTCGGCCACCAGCGGCGCCAGCACCGGCGGGCCCGGCGGCACTTCGACCACCTTCAGCGCGGCGCCGTAGCGGGCGGCGACCTCCTGCAGGGCCGGGCGCACCGCGCGGGCGATGTCGTGGCTCTTGCGGCTGCGCTCGCTGGCGTGGACCAGGTTGACCTGCAGGTCGCCCAGGTTTGCGCCCTCGCGCAGGTAGTACTGGCGCACCAGGCCGTTGAAGTTCACCGGCGCCGAGGTGCCGGCATAGGCCTGCATGTCGGCCACCTCGGGCACCTGGGCCAGGGTCATCGCGAGCTCCTGCAGCAGGCTGTTGGTGTCCTCCAGCGTGCTGCCCTCGGGCAGGTCCACCACCACCTGCAGTTCGGACTTGTTGTCGAAGGGCAGCATCTTAAGCACCACCAGCTGCACCACCGCCAGCGAGGCCGACAGCAGCACCGCAGCGGCGATGCCGGCGAACAGCAGGCCGCGCCGTCGCGCGCCGCGCTGCGGATGCAGGAAGGGCCGCAGCAGGCGCTCGAACAGGCCGTGCAGGCGGGCGGCGATGCCGGCGCGTGCGGCGGGCTGGGCGGAACCGCTTGGAGTGTGCTGCGACCCCGGACCCTCAGCCCCTGCCCCGCTCGGATGATCCGAGCCATGCCGCGAGAGCAGCTTCAGCGCAAGCCAGGGGGTGACGGTCAGCGCCACCAGCAGCGACAGCAGCATGCCGGCCGAGGCATTGATCGGGATCGGCCGCATGTAGGGGCCCATCAGGCCGCTGACAAAGGCCATCGGCAGCAGCGCCGCGATCACGGTGAAGGTGGCGAGGATGGTCGGGCTGCCGACCTCGTCCACCGCCGGCGGGATCGCCTCGCGCAGGCTTTTGCCGCCGCGCGCCATGTGCCGGTGGATGTTCTCCACCACCACGATCGCGTCGTCGACTAGGATGCCGATCGAGAAGATCAGGGCGAACAGCGACACTCGATTGATGGTGAAGCCCATCGCCCAGCTGGCGAACAGGGTCAGCGCCAGGGTGATGACGACCGCCGCGCCCACCACGACCGCCTCGCGCCAGCCCAGCGCGAACAGCACCAGCAGCACCACCGCCATGGTCGCGAACACCAGTTTCTGGATCAGCTGCATGGCCTTTTCGGTGGCGGTGCGGCCGTAGTCGCGGGTGACCTCCACGTTCACGCCTTCCGGAATCAGGCTGCCCTTGAGAACGTCCAGGCGCTGCAGGATGGCGCCGGTGATGTCGGAGGCGTTGCTGCCGGGCTTCTTGGCGATCGCCATCGTCACCGCCGGATGGATGCCGGCCAGCCCACCCTCGCCCACCGGCGCATGCCAGACATAGCGCGTGGGCAGGTCGCCGGCGCGCTCGATCTCGGCCACATCCGACAGATACAGCGGGCTGCCGTCGCGCAGGCCGATCACCAGCTCGGCGACCTCGTTGGCATCGGCCAGCCAGGTGCCGGCGGTGAGCGGGATCTGGCGGCCGTCCTCGACGCGCTCGCCGGCATGCGCCACTGCGTTGGCCGCTGCCAGCGCTGCAGACAGATCGCCGAAATCCATGCCGTAGGAGGCCAGGCGCAGCGGATCCAGCCGCACCAGCACCGCACGGTCCGGCGCGCCGAGGGTGTAGACGTCGCGGGTGCCGGGCACGCGCTTGAGTTCGGTTTCCAGCGTGTAGGCGACCTCGGCCAGCTCCAGCGCGCCGCGCTCCGGATCGGCCGTCCACAGGGTCAGGCTCATCACCGGCACGTCGTCGATGCCCATCGGCCGCACCAGCGGCTGGCCGATGCCCAGGCCCGGCGGCGCCCAATCGGCGTTGGAAAGCACCTGGTTGTGGAGGCGCACGATCGCGTCCTGGCGCGGCACGCCGACGGTGAACTCCACCGTCATCACCGCCATGCCGGGGCGGCTGATCGAGTAGACGTGCTTGACGCCCTCGATCTCGGACAGCTTCTGCCCCAGCGGCAGGCTGACCAGGCCCTCCACGTCCTGTGCGGATGCGCCGTGGAAGGGCACGAACACGTTGGCCATGGTGACGTCAATCTGCGGCTCTTCCTCGCGCGGGGTGATCAGCACCGCGATCAGGCCCAGCAGCAGCCCGGCGATCGCCAGGATCGGCGTCAGCGGGTTGGCCTGGAAGGCGGCAGCCAGCCGCCCGGAAATGCCCATGCGCGCCGCCTCGGGGAGGTTCGACTCAGCCATTGCCGCCGCCCCTGCGCTGCTGCTCCAGCCACAGCCCGGCCGCCACAGGATCCAGCGCCACGCGCTCGCCCGCGGCCAGCCCGGACAGCACCTCGACCTGGTCGCCGCTGGCGTGACCCAGGCGCAGCTGCCTCAGCACCAGCCCGGTCGGGCCCAGCACGTAGGCACCGGCCACCTCGCCACGGCGCACCAGGCTGGCGCGCGGCAGCAGCAGGCGGCTGGACTCACCCACCACGAAGGCCACCTTGGCGGCCATGCCGGGCGCGAGTCCGGTTTCGGCTTCCGGCAGCTCCACGCGCACGCTGAAGCTGTGGGTGGACGGGTCGGCATACGGGAACACGACGACCCGCTCGGCCTCGACGCGGCGCCCGTCCTCCAGCACCAGCGCCGCGCGGCCCTGCGCGCGGATGGCCTGCACATCGGACTGCGGCACCTGCACCGCCAGCCGCAGCCGATCCAGCGACAGCCCGGCGATCAGCGGCTGGCCAGGGCCGACCGTCTCGCCGATCTCGACGAAGCGCTGGGTGACGATGCCCGAATAGGGCGCCCTGACCACGGTGTAGTCGACCCGCTCGCTGGCAGCCTTGACCGCCGCCTCGGCAGCCTGCAGCTGGGCCCGGGTGGCGTCACGGCGGGCGCTGGCCTGATCGAACTGCGCGCGCGAGACCAGGCGACGCTCGTAGACCTCGGAGATCCGCCCAAACTCGGCCGCGGCTTCGTCCGCCGCGGCCCGTGCGGCCGTCAGCGCCGCCTGGGCCTGGCGCTGGCCGGACTGCTGCTCGACGTCGGTGAAGCGCACCACCACCTCGCCGGCGCGCACGTAGTCGTTGACGTCGAAGGGCAGCTCCAGCACCCGGCCGCCGGTCTGCGCCGACAGGGTGGCGGCATTTACCGCCTCCACCACGCCATCCCACACGCGCTCACGCGCAGCCGGCTGCAGCTGGGCCTCGAAAAATTCGATCGGCGGCGTCACCGCCTGCTTCGGCGACAGCGGTTCGGAGCTGCCGCAGGCGGCCAGCGACAGGGCCAGCACCGCGGCGGCAGCCGTGGGAAGGAGCGTCTCGCGCATCAGGAGTCCTCGATGAAAGCGGTGCGCCCGACCCGTTGGGGTCGGACGCTGGGGAGATCAGCGACGCTCGGCGCCAAACGCGCAGCCGGGCTTGAGGCCCAGTTTGCCCATGACGATGGCCGCAGGACAGAAGCCCGTGAAAGCCGCCTGCAGAAGATTGGCGCCGACAAACACGGTCAGCAGCAGCCACCAAGGTGAAATGAAGTGGGCAAGGGCGACGCTGACGAGGATCATCAGGCCGGCGAAGGCGAACATGGCGCGGTCGAGGTTCATGGCTTTGACTCCGGTATTGGGGATTGGGGATTGGGGATTGGTGAGAGCGCAGGCCGCGAGCTGCGTGGGCGCGCTCCGGGCCCACGCCTGTGGCCGCTCCGTGCCGGACGCGCTCGGGGGGACACGCGAGTCTGCGGGGCGGTAAACTTGACGCCCGCTAATTTAGACGCCTCTAATATTAGCGTCAACTGATATTCGCAAGGAGCTCTTCATGTCGAAGTCCCCGTCTGAGCTGGTGGCAGAAGCCCGCGCCCGCATCGAGGAAGTCAGCGTCGAGGCGCTGGCCGCCGAAGCGCCCGGCAGCTACGTGCTGATCGATGTGCGCGAGCCGCCCGAGGTCGCGACCGCCCACATTCCCGGCGCGATTCCCATCCCGCGCGGCGTACTGGAGTTCCAGGTCGAGGCCAACCCCGCCATCGCCTGCGTGACCGAGCCGGCGCTGGCCGTGCGCGAACAGCCGATCGTCCTGTACTGCCGCACCGGCGGTCGCTCCGCGCTCGCTGCCGACAGCCTGCAGCAGCTGGGCTTCACCCGCGTGCGCTCACTGGCCGGCGGCATCACCGCCTGGACGGAAGCGGGCAAGCCGGTGACGCAGCACTGAGAGGCTGGGATTCGGGATTGGGGATTCGGGATTCGTCAGAGCGGACCGGGGTGGGGTTTGGGCCGGGCTCCGCAAGCGATGCAGCTGCTTGAGAACATCCTTTCGGCTTCGCCTCGGTAGAGCTGGAGCCTCGACGCTCAGATGCACAGGCTGTCATCGAATCCCCAATCCCAAATCCCAAATCCCGGCTCTTGAACGAATCCCGAATCCCAACTCCCGAATCCCCGGTCTCAACCCATGCCCCTCGCCCCTCCCGACGCCGAAGAAATGCGCGAGCACGCCAGCGATGCGGCGCGGCTGCTCAAGGCCATGGCCAATGATCGGCGGCTGTTGATCCTGTGCATGCTCGCCGGCGGCGAGCAGACCGTGTCGGACATCAATGCCGGCATCGCGCTGTCGCAGTCAGCGCTGTCCCAGCACCTGGCGGTGCTGCGCGAGGAAGGCCTGGTGCAGACCCGGCGCTCGGCGCAGACGATCTACTACTCGCTGACGCCCGGACCCGTGCAGCAGATCATCGCGGTGCTGCACCGGATCTACTGCGGCGAGCCGGGCTGAGAGCGTGTGAGAACCATCCGCCTGCTGCGCGGGCCTCTGCAAAGCGGCTGCGGAAGCAGCCACGCGGCGTGGCGCACCCGCTTCAGCGCGACTTGAACAGGCTGACGTGGCGCGGGCGTCGCCACCACAGCACGGCGGCCACGGCAAACAGCAGCAGCGGCGCCGGATGCAGAGTGCGCAGCCAGGTTGGGCGTGCCGCCATGACCCGATCCACCGCCAGCGGCTTGGATTCGACCAGGCCCTCGATGCCCTCAAGCCGTGACTCGGCAAATTCCACGAGCGCAGCATCCATGCCTGACATGCCGCCCACAGCGCCGCCGATCAACCACCAGGTGTAGGCCAGCGGCGCCTCGCTGGGCAGGCGTTCCTGCAGCACCGGCGCCACCTGTGGCGAATGGGCCAGCCCGCCCCAGAAGGCGAGGTTGGGTACCAGGCTGAGCGCGCAGAGCAATCCAGCCGCAGTGTGCTTGGCGATACGCATCCGACCCTCCCCATGGCTCATCACGCCTGCCGCACAGTATTGCGCGGCCCAAGGCAAGGAGCACGCACGGGCGGGCAGCCTTCAGCGCGGGAAGTCGTGGGCCAGGCGCAGCTCCAGGCCGGCGCGGTCATCAACGTATCCCGCCGAGATGCGCTGCCCACCCGCATCGAAGCCCAGCAGCTGCCCGGAAAACGCAGCATGACGCTGGCGGAAGGCCTGGCCCTCGGGGGTTCCGATATCGGCGACCAGGAACACCAGGTCCTCGCGCTCGCGCTGGGCGATCTTGAGCAGGCTGAGTGTGTCCATGCTGACCGGGCTGTGGTTCTCGAACACCAGCACCAGGCTGCCCTGCCCTTGGCCGATGCGCGAGAGATCGGTACCGACCGCGCCACGCGGCAGCAGCAGAACCATCAGCACGAGCGTCGCGGCCAGAACCGGCAGCGCCAGCAGGATCTTGAGGCCGCGATTCATGCGTCGAGGCCGATCACCGCGACTCCACGATGATTTCGACCCGGCGATTGCGAGCACGGCCGTCAGCCGTCGCATTGTCTGCAATCGGACGGTCCATGCCCAAGCCGACCGCGCGCAGGCGGCCCGCGTCCACGCCCTTCTGGACCAGCGCCTCGCGCACGTTCTCGGCGCGGCGCTGCGACAGCACCTGATTCAGGTTGGCGCCTCCCTGGCTGTCGGTATGGCCTTCGATCAACACGCTGGCGCCGGGGTTGGCCTCGATCAGCTCGATGACTTTCTGCAGGTTGTCGCGGGCTTCGCGCCGCAGCTGGTGCTGACCGCTGGCGAAGGCGTCGCCGGAAATGGTCATCACCTGGCCGCGCGCCTCGCTGCGCGCCGTCATGCTCTGCAGCTGGGCGCGCAGGCTGTCGGCCGCCGCGCCCGCAAGCTCGGCCTCACGCCGGGCCAGCTGGGCCTCCAGCGCCTGCGCTTGCGCCAGGCGCTGGGCCTGTTCGGCCTGCGCGGTGGAAAGCTCGGAGTCCAGCCGCGCGGCTTCGGCCTCCTGCTGCGCACGCTGCGCGTCCTCCGCGCGGGTCAGGCTGAGCAGGCGCAGGCCTTCAGCCTCGCGGCGAAGCGACTGAACCTCGCGTCGGCTGGCCTCCAGAAGGATCCGGTCGCGCTCGCGCTCCAGCTGCACGAGCTGCTCACGGGCCAGCTCGCCTTCAGCGACGGTGCGGGCGATCGCCAGCCTGCGCTCAGCGAGGAAGACCGCCTGCGGCTGCTCTCGGCGCGAGGCACGTCCGACGACCGCTACCGCAGCGCGGGCGAGCTCGATTTCGAGCCGGGCCCGGCCTTCAAGGCTGGGGTCGGCCTCCAGCACGGCCAGCTCGACCTGCAATCGATCAAGCTCGGGATTGCTGCGCTGGGCCAGGGCGGGCTGCGCCAGCAGCAGCGCCGCGATCAGGATCACCAACAACCGGCGGCTCATGGCAGGGCTCCGTCCAGCAGCTCGCGACGCAGGCGCTGGTTGTCCTCGGCCTTGGCCTCGACCTCGGCACGCAAACGCAGGGTGATTGCCCGGGCCTCCGCCAGCCGCGCTTCCAGCTCGGCGCGTTCGGCCAGTGCGACCTGCTCGCCACGTCGGCGGCGCTCGCCGGCGGCGCGGGATTCCTGCAGCAGAGCCTCGGCGGCGGCAAACTCCCGCGAGGCATGCACGTCCGCGCCCTCGGCCAGAGCCGCCGAAAGTGCCTGTCGAGCGCGCTCGAACTCGGGAGGTGGTGCGCCGCGGGATTGCGCCATCGCGGCCGGCACATGGGTTGCAACGAGAACCAGCGCTAGGAAAAACGTACGCAAGCCTGTCATATCATCCGGGTTCGGGTGAGGGGCCCCAAGGGGCCATGGACTTCAATTTTCTGCCGGCCAAACCGTGGTGCACCGTGCGGGTGCAGCCAGGACACGACGGATCGCCGGCACCAGCCAAAGGGGAGCTTCATGGATATCGGCTACTTTCTCAAGCTGATGACCGAGAAGAACGCGTCCGACATGTTTCTGACGACGGGCGCACCGGTCAACATCAAGGTCGAGGGCAAGCTGTATCCACTGGGCAATACCGGCCTGCCGGCCGGCATGGTCAAGAAGATCGCGTATTCGCTGATGGACGAGGGCCAGGTGCCCGCCTTCGAGCGCGATCTGGAGCTCAACATGGCGATCGCCGTGAAGGATGCAGGCCGCTTCCGGATCAACGTGTTCAAGCAGCGCGGCGAGGTCGGCATGGTGATCCGCGCCATCAAGAGCGAGATCCCCACGGTCGACCAACTGCGGCTGCCGGCGGTGCTGAAGGACCTGGTGATGGAAGCACGCGGCCTGATCCTGGTGGTCGGCTCCACCGGCTCAGGCAAGTCGACCAGCCTCGCGGCCATGATCGACCACCGCAACAGCACGGCCTCGGGCCACATCCTCACCATCGAGGACCCGATCGAGTTCCTGCACCGCCACAAGAAGTCCATCGTCAATCAGCGCGAGGTCGGCCTCGACACCCACGCCTTCGCCAACGCGCTGAAGAACGCCATGCGCGAGGCGCCGGACGTGATCCTGATCGGCGAGATCCTAGACGCCACCACCATGGAGTCGGCGATCGCCTTTGCCGAAACCGGCCATCTGTGTCTCGCCACCCTGCACTCCAACAACGCCGACCAGACCCTGGAGCGCATCCTCAACTTCTTCCCGGAAACCGCGCACAAGAACGTGCTAATGAACCTGGCCCTGAACCTGAAGGCCGTGATCAGCCAGCGCCTGGTCACCGGTATCGACGGCAAGCGCCTGCCGGCGGTGGAAATCCTGATCAATACCCCGCTGATCCGCGACATGATCCGCCGCGGCCAGGTGCATGAGGTCAAGGAGGCCATGGAGCGCTCCCTGCAGGAGGGCATGCAGACCTTCGACCAGGCTCTGTATCGGCTCTACAAGGAGGGCAAGATCGAGCTGGAAGAAGCCCTGCGCAAGGCCGACTCGCGCGATGGCCTTTCGCTCAAGATCCGGCTGTCCGAAGGCGGCAGCGACGAGCACGATCCCTACGCCGATACGTTCCAGGCGCCTCCAGCGGCGCGCGGCAGCGGTGATACCGGCCTCAATTTCAGCTGATCCACAGCGCTCGGCGCCTGCCGCGGGTCAGGCCCGCGGAGCGATCGCGATCACGCTGGCCATTCGTCCGCAGCGGCCGTCGCGGCGGTGCGAGAAGTACCTCCGCGGGGCGCTGATCGTGCACTCGCCGCCGCCATACACCGACTCGACTCCGACCAGGGCCAGGCGCTGCCGCGCCAGCGCGTAGAGGTCGCAGAGCCAGTGACCGAGACGGGTCGGCGCGAATGCGATGGCAGCGCGCGGATCCGCGTCGACGAACGCCTGCCGCACCTCCTCACCCACCTCATACGCGCGAGGGCCCGCCGCCGGGCCCAGCCAGGCCTGGAGCCGCTCGGGTGGCGCACGCAGCGCGGACACCGTGTTTTCCAACACGCCGGCACACAGCCCGCGCCAGCCTGCATGCGCCGCGCCCACCTCGGAGCCGTCGCGGGCCGCAAGCAGCATCGGCAGACAGTCGGCGCTGAGCACCGCCAGCACCACGCCCGGGCTGGAGCTCACGGCCGCGTCGGCTTCGATCTCGACCGCGCTGGGGGTCTCGAAGCGCCAGGCCCGAGTACCGTGCACCTGTCGCAGCCAGCAGGGCGCGGAAGGCAGCGCGCCCACCCAGCCCAGAGCCGCGCGGTTGGTCGCCACGGCCTCGGGGTCATCGCCGCAGTGCGCCCCCAGGTTGAAATCATCGAAGGGGGCCTTGGAGACGCCGACCGCAAGGCCGCGGCGCAGCGTGCTGAAGGCCAGCACGCCAGGCGGCGCGGGCCAGTCCGCATCCAGTCGCACCGAAGCCCGCGCCTGCGCCTGCAGCGCGCGCTCCAGCGGCGTGCCGAGGGCGGGATCGAGCATGACTCAGACCGCCGGCACCGCGTCGGCCGCCAGCGCATCCAGCAGCGCCTGCAGATCGGCCGGGCGTGGGGCTTCCACTTCGACCGTCGCGCCGCCGCGGGGATGCGCAAAGGCGATGCGTTCGGCGTGCAGGGCCTGGCGACGGAACCCGCGCAGCGCCTCGATGAACTCAGGCGAAGCAGCCTTGGGCAGCTTGAGCCCGCCGCTGTACAGCGGATCACCCAGCAGCGGATGGCGGATATGCGCCATGTGCACGCGGATCTGGTGGGTGCGGCCGGTTTCCAGATTCACCTGCAGCTGGGTGTGGGCGCGAAAGCGACGGCGAACCCGGTAGTGGGTCACGGCCGGCTTGCCCTGCTCCACCACCGCGCGGCGCAGGCGGTCCACCGGATGACGATCCAAGGCGGCGTCGACGGTGCCGCCAGCCACCAGCACGCCGTAGACCACGCACTCGTACTGGCGCTGCACTTCGCGCGCGGACAGCTGCTCCACCAGCGAGGCGTGCGCCTGCGGGCTGCGCGCCACCACCAGCGCGCCGCTGGTGTCCTTGTCGAGTCGATGGATGATGCCGGCGCGCGGCAGCGCCTCCAGCCGTGGATCCAGGTGCAGCAGCGCATTGACGAGGGTACCGGCAGGGTTGCCCGCGCCCGGATGCACCACCAGACCGGCCGGCTTGTTGACCACCAGCAGATCGGCGTCCTCGTAGAGCAGCTCGAGGGCAATGTTCTGCGGCACCGCGTGCTCCACGGCCTCGAGGCGCACGGTCAGGGTGATGCGTTCGCCACCGCTGACGGGATCCTTGGGTTTGCCGACCCGGCCTTCGATCAACGCGTCGCCCGCCTTGATCCAGGCCGCCAGGCGCGAACGCGAGAACTCGGGCAGGGCCTCGGCCAGGGCCTGGTCGAAGCGCAGCCCACCCGCCGACAGGGGCAGCACCAGCTCGCGCTGCTCGAAGCCCTCAGGCTCAGGGGATATTCCGGAAGGATTCATCGGACTCGGGTTGAAGTGTGGCGCCCTGCGGACTCCGCCTGTACGCGGGGCCGCCGCCCGGGCGGGCTGTTATGATGCCCGACCCGCCCCAGTCCCGAACAGGAAGACGCCCGGCAATGATGCACCCTTCCGTGTGGCCCCGTCTGCTGCTGCTTTGCCTTGTCGCGCTTTCGCTTTCGGCCTGCGGCCGGTTTGGCAAGGAGGATCCTGTTGAAACCCTGCCGGTGGAGCAGCTCTACGCGGAAGCCAAGCGCTCGCTTGAGGGCGGCAACCAGTCCCGAGCGCAGCGCTACTACCGCCGTCTGATCGCGCGGTTCCCGTTTGGCCCCTACACCGAGCAGGCGCAGCTGGAGCTGTCCTACAGCCTCTACAAGTCCGGGCAGGCCGAAGAGGCCACCTCGGCGGTCAACCGTTTCATCCGCACCTACCCCACCCACGAGCACATCGCTTACGCCTACTACCTGCGCGGGCTGATCAACTTCGATCGCGAGCAGGGCTTCCTGTCGCGCGTAGGCGGCCTCGACATGACGCTTCGCGACCAGGGCGCGCCACGTCAGGCGTTCAATGATTTCGCCGAACTGATCCAGCGCTACCCCACCAGCCGCTACGCGGTGGACGCCCGCCAGCGCATGGTCTACCTGCGCAACCAGCTCGCCCGCTACGAGATCAACGTCGCCAGCTACTACCTGCGGCGCGGCGCCTACGTCGGAGCCATCAGCCGCGCCCAGTACCTGCTTGAGAACTACCCGCAGTCGGCCTACGTCGGCGATGCGCTGGCGGTGATGGTGGAGAGCTACCGCAAACTCGGCCAAGACACGCTCTCGAGCGATGCCCGCCGCGTACTCCAGCTCAACCACCCCGACCATGCCTATTTCAGCGGCGGCTGGCCGCGCCAGCAGGCGCGCTGGAAGCGGCTGATCCCACTGATGGGTGAGAATCGATCCTGAGGTCTGGGTAGCCAATGGTGTAAACGAGAAAGCCGCGCATTGCGCGGCTTTCTTGCGTTGGGCAACGCTGCTTTGTCCTTCGCGCGAGCCCCCGCATGCCCAAGAGAAGGGCAGACCTGGTTCCGCATCCGCGCTATGGGCGCGAGCCGCGCGTCACCGGGCTTGACCCGCAGGTCGATTTCCCGACATGCACCGTGTTCCTGCACTGGTACTCTCCCAGCGAGGTGCGGGTCCCCAACACGGCGATCGCCGCGGACACCTCGCGCCAGAACCGGCCGACGATTGCGGTGACCCACTGCTTCGACAGCCGGCGCCGCTGCGTCGACTGCCGGCGCGTCTTCCTGTTCTTCGCCGCGGAACAGAAGTACTGGTACGAGGTCCTCGGGTTTCCACTGGAATCCGACTGCCTACGCTGCGTGCCCTGCCGCAAGCGGCAGCGAGAGCTGGATGCGCAGGGACAGCGGTACGAAGAGCTGTTCCCGCTTGAGGATCGAACGCCGGATCAGGACATCGAGTTCGTTGAGTGCTCGCTGGCCCTTGTCGCCGCCGGCGTGTTCGGCAGGCGGCCACTGGAGCGGGTGCGCGCGATACTGAAGAAGGCGAAGCCACACCTAAAGCTCCAAACGGTGTGGGAGCGCTTGCGGGAGATCGAGGAAGCCCACGCACCTGTTGGAGACGGGCAAGGCCCCGACCTTACTTGAGGCTACTGTCCAACGAGCGCAGGTGGGCGAGTGGTCCATACTTGGCGTTCCGCATCGCAAATGCGATTCCTTGCCCTCATGAAGACCGCAACCATCCCCTCCGTGCGCGTCGAGCCGGAGTTCCGGGCCGAAGTCGAATCCGTGCTGGCTGAGGGCGAAAGCCTGTCCGAGTTCGTCGAGGCCTCGGTGCGCGCCAGCGTCGAACGACGCCGCACCCAGGCGGAGTTCATCGCCCGCGGACTGCGCTCGCGGGACGAGGCCCAGCGCACGGGCGACTACGTCGATGCCGACGATGTCGTCGCAAGACTGCAGCGCAAGCTCGATGCGGCGCGCGGGCGCATGCCCAAGACCCGCAAGTGAGCTTCAGGGTTCGGCTGACCCGAGGCGCCGAAGCCGACCTCGATCGCCTGTTCGACTTCGTCCTTGAGCGCGAATTAGAACGGGACGGCGATCTGTGGCTGGCCGAGCAGGCGGTGGCCGCGATTCGCGCCGGCTTCGCGACGCTGAGCTCATCGCCCTTCACCTGCCGCAAGGCCGGGCAGAGCCCGTTCCTGCGGGAACTGATCATCCCCTTCGGGCGGACCGGCTATGTCGCACTCTTCGAGATCGAATCGGCGAGCAGTGTGCTGATCCTCGCGGTCCGCCGTCAGCGCGAGGACGACTACAGCTGAGGGCGGTCGCCGGTGCGTACGTGAGCGGCGCCAGGGTGCGCCGCGCCCGCTCACCCCCATCCCGAACAGATCGGATAGCGCCGCTCCCGCCCAAACGCCCGCCGCGACACCTTCGGGCCCGGCGCGGCCTGGCGGCGCTTGTACTCGCTCCGATAGACCAGCCTGGCCACCCGCTCGACGGTGGCGGCATCGAAGCCCTGTTGGATGATCTCGGCCTGCGACTGCTCCAGATCGACGAAGCGATAGAGGATGGCGTCCAGCACCTCGTAGGGCGGCAGCGAGTCCTGGTCGACCTGGCCGGGCTTGAGCTCAGCCGACGGCGGGCGTTCGATCACGCCGCGCGGGATGACCTCCCCGTCGCGGTTGCGCCATTCGGCCAGCGCGTAGACCTCGGTCTTGTAGACGTCCAGCAGCGGCGCATAGGCACCGCACATGTCGCCGTAGATCGTGGCGTAGCCGACCGCGTATTCGCTCTTGTTGCCGGTGGTCAGCAGCAGCGCGCCTTCGAGGTTGGACAGCGCCATCAGCAGGGCGCCGCGCGAGCGGGACTGCAGGTTCTGCTCCGTCAGGTCCGAGTCCTGGCCCTGCAGCAGCCCGTCGAGGCTGCCCAGGAAACCGGCAAATGGCGGCTCGATCGGCAGGGTCAGCAGGCGCACGCCCTGGCGCCGCGCTTGTTCTGCGGCAAGGTCCTGGCTGAGCTCCGAGGTGTAGCGCGAGGGCAGACGCACGGCGCTTACGTTCTCGGCGCCGAGCGCATCCACCGCGATCGCCAGCACCAGCGCCGAGTCGATGCCGCCGGACAGGCCCAGCAGCACCTTGGAGAAGCCGGTCTTGCGCACGTAGTCGCGGCTGCCGCGCACCAGCGCGCCCCAGTTCTGGGCGGCGCGCGAGGTGTCGGCGCTGTGCGGCCAGAGCATCGGCACCAGCTGGCGCGTGCCGCCGTCGAAGCCGGCCAGCAGCAGGTGCTCGGCGAAGCTCTCGGCTGGCGCATGCACCCTGCCGTCGCCGTCGGCGAGCTGGCTGGCGCCGTCGAACACCACCGAGTCCTGTCCGCCCACCGCGTTGGCGTAGGCGATGGCCATGCCGCTGGCCGCGGACTGCCGCGCCAGCAGGGCGGCGCGCTCGGCCAGCTTGTCGGCCTCATAGGGCGAGGCGTTGGTCACCACGCACAGCTGCACGCCCTGGCGCGCACGCTCGGCCAGAGGCTCGGCATGCCAGACGTCCTCGCAGATCAACAGGCCCACGCGCACGCCGGCAACCTCGAACACGCCCTCGCCCGCCGCGTCATCGCTGGCGTGCTCGAAGTAGCGCTTCTCATCGAACACCGCGTAGTTGGGCAGCCGCTGCTTGACGTAGCGGCTGATCAGCCGGCCCTCGCCGATCACGCTGGCGACGTTGTACAGCGCGCCGCCTATCCGCTGCGGATGCCCGACCACGGCGGTGATGCCCTGCACCTGCGGGATCAGCGCGTCGATCGCGGCCTCGCAGGCATCCAGAAAGCTTGGCCGCAGCAGGAGGTCTTCGGGTGGATAGCCGCAGACCGCGAGCTCGGGGAACACCACCAGATCGGCGGCAAGCTCGTCGCGCGCGCGCTGGGTCAGCTCAAGAATGCGTGCGGTATTTACGGCTACAGCGGCGACGGGGAGGTCGAACTGGGCGATGGCGAGGCGCATGGGTGCGAAGACGGAGACGGGAGCAGAGTTTAGGACACCGCCAGTCAAGCCGGCGTACCCACGTATTGGCCCCGGCGGGAATGGGCCTGCGAGGCTCGCGGCGGAGGCGACTCAGGGACTACGAGCCATCGGCAGCTCGGAAGGCAGCCGACCGTCAGCAAAGGCCGCCGGAGGAAAGCACCCACGGAAAAGCATGAGCTGATTCGCGTCGAACCTCAGTAGCAGCTTCCGGTTCGCGTCCGCAGCACAAGGGCACCGATGGCGAGGCGAGGTATGCCAGAACTGCAAGACGGGCCTCGCCGTGCCAACGAACATCACAGCCAGTATGGAGGGGACAACGCGCACCTGCGCGGGGCAGACGAACTTCGATCACAGAGGTTTGACAATAATCAGGAAGCGTGATGCTCGATGTAGCAATCACGACCAACTCGAGCGCAACGAACCGGCGGCGCACATGCTTTGAGCGGAAGACAAGGCGCCACGCGCGAAAATTCACAAGCAGCCGACGCTCGGCTACCCAGCTATCCTAAGCTGCGCAAAGACGCTAGATTTGAGCAATAACAGGCTGAGAGTAAGGTGGACCGATGTCGAGATACTGTTTTCTGACCTTTGAGCTTGATGAGGTTACCCGCACTCTCACTCAAGAAGGTGCGACGCTGCCACTTCAGCCCAAAGCCTTCGATTTGCTGCTGCTCTTGCTTGATTCTCCAGGTCGAGTATTTTCGCGAGAGGAGTTATTCGCTCGGCTCTGGCCGAATACCGTGGTATCAGACGCTGCGCTGACTCAATCCGTTGCGCAGGTGCGCCGTGCGCTGGGGCCGGAGGGGAAAGACGTGATCCGCACCCATTCGCGGAAAGGGTACGCGATTATTGTTCCGGTACGCAGGATTTATTTCGAGGGCCCAGAGTCAGAATTAATCCCGGTTGAAAAGAATCGGTCGCCCGTCATCCCGAGTATCGAAACGAGAGCGATACGAGCGCTTATCGCCTTCGTTCTTGTCGCAGCGCTTGGAGGTGTTTTTTGGAACCTTCAGGAGCCGTCTGCGGAAACGGGAAAAGCCGTGGTGGTTCGGGTGGATCTCGAACCCACTCTGGAGTTTCAGGACCAGACCTGGGCGGGCGAAGTATTGGCTGCACTACTGCGAGTGGATTCCGCGGGTTCGCGAAGATTCGAGCTGACCGAACAGCACGCACTGACCCGGGCTGAATCTGCCGAGGAGGTAAGGCTATCGGGTATCTACCGATTGAAAGCCGCCCAAACAGGCACGCAACTAACGGTCGACTGGTCATTAACCGGCGCAGCGGGAGGACGGGTCAATTGGAGCGACACCCAACCTGTGGAGAATCTGCTCGATATGGTGGCAGAACTGGAGGCTCAGCTCGATCGGTATCTCCCTGGATCGCAGGCGAAGCCGCGCGGCACCTCACCTTCATTGAGTGAAGCATCGGTGATGGCCTTTGCGGATGGTAGACGTGCGCGTAGCGATGGCCAGTATGGCAAGGCACGCGATGCTCTAGCGCGGGCAGTCAAGCTGGCTCCGCACTTCGCGTTGGCGCGCACAGAGTTAGCCGAACTGCTGTGGCTAATGGGTCAACGTGATCTTGCGATCAGCCACGCCCGCGCCGGTGTCGAACTGGCCGCGGAAGAGGACGCTATAGGGCAGAGACTCACGCGTTCGACACTTCTCGCAATCATGCGCGATTTCCGAGCTGCGGCCGAGGACATGAGGGTGCTCGTCGCGCTACATCCTGAAAAGTACGAGTGGCGACTACGCCTCGCTAGTTACTTGATATCCGCCGGCGAGATTCCCGGCGCAATGGAAGTGCTGGGGGAGATTGACGTTCGTGCACTAGCCCCGTTCGGCCAAGCGCAGTGGCATCAGCAGCAGGCGCTTGCTCAAGCCGGCGCTGAGCGTCTCTCCGAAGCGATGGAAAGCGCCGGTAAAGCACTTGCGATTGCCACGTCACACGGCCTAGCGTCGAAGGCGGCGGAGGCACACCTGCTTTTGGCTTGGTTCTATCAGCGCCAGCGCAAGATGGAGCTCGCAAGCGAGCATGCAACGAAGGCGGCACAGGGCTTTGCCTCTGGCGACGATGTCGCGCAGTACTTCAATGCAGAGCAGATGCGCCTTGGACTCGCGCTCGTGCGAGGGGAGGCCGTCGCCGAGGCGGAGATCAACGCGCTAGAGGATCTTGCCGCGCGAAGCGCTAACGCTTGGTTCACAGGCTACGCATTAATGGTGCGTGGCAACTGGTTGATGGCGCGCCACGAAATGGAGCAGGCCAATCAGGTGTGGCGCCGCGCAGTGGATCTGTTTTCTGAGATCGGAGAACGCCGAGGCATGCAGGCGTCCACACTCACCCTTGCGCACCTGCTGCGCCAGCAGCAGCGCTTTGATGAAGCGCGAGCACTGACTGATCCTTTTATGAAGGAAGGTGTAGTGCTTCTGGTCGATCGGTGGACCCTTCTGCGTGCGCAAGCGCAAGATTTTTGGGCGCAAGGAGATCTACAGGCTGCCGTGCGACTGCTGGACGACGCGCTGTTACTACCTGGAATGGAGTCTGGTGGAAATTCCGCGGGCGTGCTTTGTCAGCGCGCAGACCTGCAGCTGTGGCTGGGCGAAGCTGCTGCCGCTCATTCCGATGTGGCTCGCTGTCTGGAGCGCGCGGATGAATTACCGACTAAAGAAGCGGCGGATCTAAAACATTACGCAGCGCTACTTGGAATTACTATCCTCGCTTCGCAGTCACGGGTCGGCGAGCTAGCGAGTAGCGATCCCGAATACGCACTACCGGCGACCGCACCGGCCTTGGAAACATCGTCAGAAATGCAGGGCCGCGTCGCCCTGTACGCCGCTTCACACTTGCCCACTCAAACTGCCGAAGACTGGGTTCAGCTCGCGATACAGCAGCCAGCAGTCAGGGCCCGATCGCGGGACCTGCTAGCAAGCGATATAGCAGAGTGTCACCTGCGTCTGCGGCAGCGGCGTCACGCTGATGCTGTCATTGCATGCGAGCGGGCAAAAGCGATCGACAACGGCCAAGTCTCGCCGCTAAGTCACTGGCTGGAGCTGCTGGAGATCCTGCTTGACGACGCAGACGCCGCGACCGCGGCTGCGTGGACGCAGGAGGTGCATGCACTCGAAGCTCCCTTCCTGCTGGGGCTGGCCGAGCGACTCCGCGAAGAAATAGCGCCTCGGTCCGATCCAGATACACGAACGTCCCTTCATTATTCGCATTTTCAAAATAGAGGGGCAAAATCTCACCTAAGCCGAACACAGAGTCCTTGATGCGAGCTATCGATGTCGCCGTCTGACTTCGCCCGTCCTAGCTATTTCCGGAACCTTTGATTGAAAACTGCGAAGTAGCTTGCACCGAAGCTATGCCGCGAGCTCCCCAGCGTGCGCCTTTCAGATGCTGATGTGAATCCGCCCGTGAAAAGATGCTACTCAGCGTGGGCCGCGCAAGACCAAGCCGCGCCCTGCCAGTTTCGGCAGGGCGCGGTCCTTGAATCAGTTAGTTGGCACGAAGACTACGTCACGGAAGTAATGGCTGTTCTGAAAGGAGGTGGTCGGGAGCGAACCGATCGGCCCCAACACTCCGCTGCCAGGGCCGGCGGTCGAAAGCGCCCCGCTGGAGATCGTCTCAGCGACACCGCCAAGGCTGAACACATAGGGTCCGGAAGTGGTGACAGAGACCGTATAGGTTTCACCAGCGACCAGCGGGACGGGAGAGAGCAACTCCATCTGACGCCAGCCACTAAAGGTACCGACTGTGATCTCCGGGAAGTCTACGGTGCCGAGGACTGAACCGTTGGCGTCGTAAAGCTTACCGGTCGCGGCGGAGGCGATTGGTTGGGGCTGCCCGGTGATTCCCGCGATTCGGGGAGCCGGCTGCCAGTAGCGAATCGCGGTGACCAAGCCGTTTACCGAGGGAGTGAAACGCAAGCCGAGTTCGTAGGGGACCCCATCATTGAAGCCGAGGGGATTGGAAGGGGCCTGAGTGGTGAAGACCGTCTGCGTATCAAATTCGCCTGCAATCTGCAGCCCGTTGAGTGTTCCTACGAACGTCTGCAGAAACACTTTTCCGAATGCGTCAGTGCGTGCGTTGACGAGCGTGTAATCGCGCCTACTCGTTAGCACCACCGCACCGGGCTGGGCCTCGCTGCCAGTTTGGGACTGGAAGGTGGAAGTGAACGCACCGCCCGTGCGGGAGCCGAACGTAAAATTCGATCCGATCGGCCGGGCTGGGTTGGCGGAACGCCCGTAAAGCACGAACAGATAACCGGTGTTGGGCAGCAGGCCGGAGACAATGACCGGCGGCACCGTAGCCGAACTGCTGAAGCCGTCCTGCATGAGAGCAAAAGCCTGCGAGGGTGGAATTCCACTGTCGGGAAAGTTCTCGGCCGGGCCAAATCCAGCAATTGAAACCGTTACACCTGTCGGAGTGACGCCGTCGGAGAGGAAGAGGCCACCGGTGGCCTGGGTGGCATCGGCAGCGACTGGTACAGTGACCGGGTTCCAGTAGTTGTTGAACGCATCAAAACTGGAATTCCCAGCGCGATCGAGAAACGCGCCCTGACCTTGAAAGGTGGGCGAATTTGGGGCGTTGAAGTCGACGTTGATGACTTCGCCCGCGGCCGTGAAGCTAGCGAGGAGCGATACAACACCGATACCGGCGATGCAGAGTGGAGACTTTTTCATGTTTGTGTACTCTGAGGGGTAGACGTTTGGGTGTAGAAACGGGTGCAAGTCGTACTTGGCTGCACTTTGGGGTGTTGTCCAGTGCAACCCGAGCAGCGTCAGCGCGTTGAAGAACAGTCACAACGAACGGGTTGAGGAAGGTCTGAACAACTCCATCCAGTAGTTGTTCAGGCGTTGAGAGTTCGGCGCTGGACCGGACTCACTCTCGCCACATCAAGCGCTTGCGCGCTTGATCCGCTGGCAGGCCATCCCGGCCGGCCATGAACTTCTGATAAACCGGAACTTCTTGAGTTCCCTTAACGAAACGAACCGCGATTCTTCTGCACGTTGTCTGGAAGCAGGACGGCATTGGCGAAGTACTGACGTCCGTGCAGTTTTGGACAACGGCATGGCTGAGTTGGCACGGCAGCCAAGCGTTACTTAGTCGAAACAGAGAACCGCGCTTCAGACTCATGTAGAACGCCAAGCCGTAACGGATTCACACAACGGTTGGAGCATCGGGCCTAGGGCCACGTGGTGGGGAAGGAACCGCGCCAACTTACCGGGCACCTTGTCCGCCCGGCAGGTTGGATCTTCAGGTCAAGGGGCTCACGGATTGAGCACCTTGATAGGCATGACTTAATCGCACACGTTGCACGCAATGCGGCAAACACGCCGGCCAGCTGGGGGTTGGTTTGCACTTAGTTCGCTGTCGAAAAAGCATCTGCGACTGTACCAGGACGTGCATCCGACTCGATCAACTGCGGAAAAGCCTCACATCATCGATAAACAGTGTGCCGCCGGCATTCGTCCAGAAGGCCACGCGAATACTGCTGGCGCCGGAAGGGACAGTGATTTCACGCGACTGCAAAGTGTTCTGCAGCGGGAAGCGCGGCAGGTGAGTCACTTCGCCCATGCGGTTGCCGCTAGCGTCGAAGAACGAGTACGACAGAGCATTCCAAACACCGTTCGCGGACCGACCGCGCGCACTTAGTGTCAGACGCTGCCCCGGGGTCACGGCTCGACTCTGCTCTGCTCCGCCGCCCCCTGAAGAAGTGCCCGCCCGCACGGTGTAGGCGCCAGCGATCGGTGAAGCGGTGGCCAGCGAAGTGTTGGGATAGGCCACCCAGCCAGTGAAATCGCCTGTTTCAAAACCGCTGTTGAAGAGTAGATTGGGGTCCTCCGCCGTGAGCCTCAGAGCGTCGATATGTAGCACGCCACCTGCGCTCGTCCAGAACGACACCTTTAACGCAACCGCCGCTTCTGGAGCAATGAAGCTCGCAGTGCGCTGGGAGTTTGAGGAGTTAAATCGCTCCAGACTCACGTCAGCAGCAAGTGCTTTTCCGGAAGCGTCATAGAAGGTGTACGAGACGGCGTGATAGATATTGTTCTGCACGCGCCCGCTCGCTCGCAGCGTGTATCGGAAGCCCGGTCGAGCAACAACTCGCTGTTCAGCGCCGCCGCCAGCAGCAGCAGCCCCAGCGCGCACCGAGAAGCGCCCAGCGATCGGATTGTTGGTGTCGATGACAGCGTTCTGATAAACAAACCAACCGGACAGAGTGCCAGCCTCGAAATCGCCGTTCACTAGCAGGTTGGCAGCTCC
Source organism: Aquimonas sp. (assembly GCA_022241605.1). Taxonomy (GTDB): domain Bacteria; phylum Pseudomonadota; class Gammaproteobacteria; order Xanthomonadales; family Xanthomonadaceae; genus Aquimonas. The sequence goes on from JAKOMQ010000022.1 coordinate 34,970, forward strand.
CCCTAGTCGTTCGAAGGCGCCGCGGTCGTGGCTATCGCCCTGCGGGCGGCTTACGCCATTGAAGTCAAGGCCAACGGCAGGCAAGGATCGACCTGAATCGATCGCCGGCGAGTCTGGCTGGAGCCGAAAGTCAGCCACAAGCGGATCGCCAGACGGGCGCACCAGGCGAGGGTCGGTGCGAACATCGTTGGGACCGTACGGGCCACCGGTTCCATTGAAATAGATGTTGTGATCGAAAGTCACCTGGGTGTTGAACTGGTTGCTTGCAGTTCTGCCACCGACGCGTGCGTACATGATGTTGTTGATCACGTTCACATCTCTGCCATAACTGACGCCAATGTCAGACCAACCCAAAACCGTCCCGTTCTCATAGGAGGTGTTGTTGAAGATATCGACGTTGTCGGCCTGGAACGAAATGATGCCGGCGCCACCGTTGCGGAAGGTCAGGTTGTTGGAAATCAGAAACCTACCGCGATACGCACCGTTGCTGTTTAGCGGGCCGGTGGTGTCAATGATGATTCCGTTGCCATCGGACAGACGGAGCGGCACGGTCTCCGCCCAAGGGACCAGGGTCTTGTTGTTCCAAGCCTGGTTCCCGCGGATGATGTACTTGTAACCTGTTGACACGTCACGCTCAAACGGTCTTAGCACCGAGATGCCACTAGTCGCATACCGGGTATACCAAGAGTTGTCGTGGACGATGTTGTTTTCGATCGTCACATAGTCAGCCGCTTCGATGGCAATGCCGCCGCCTGCGTTGTGGTGTACATGATTGTTAATAATGCGGATGTGCGCTGGTCTTTGCCCGACGCTGGAACGGCCATTGACGTAGATCCCATTGCCGTTGCAGACCGGATCGGGGCTGATGGCCAAGTTCTGACAATACGCCAGCGTTGTGTCGCGAATGCTTCCCTCGATCTCGAAACCATTAATTTCGATGTACGACGCCCCGTTAATTACATGGAACGCGTTCCAGGCCTGGTGTTTGATCTTCGGCTTGTGTCCGGGGAATGCGCGATAGGTAATCCAAGCATCTGGCGTTCCGGAGCGCGTGATGTCAACGACTGACCCGCCGGGCGAATTATAGGTGCCGTTCATCACCGTCACTATATCGCCAGGGTTTGTCTCGCCAGCGGCTCGCCGAATCGACCGATATGGGCGCTCAAACGTTCCATCATTCTGGTCGGAACCAGTGGGTGACACAAAAATCTCGCGGGCCTGCAGTTGAGCGCTCGCCATCAGCACCAAACCGGCCACTAATAGCTGACACGCATTCGCTGCAAATCGAGAGTTGTTTTTCTCTAACCTTGGATTGCTTATCACAATGATTTCTCTCTTGAGTTGGATGCGGCCGAATCTTCGCCACCGCGGTTGTTCTTCAGTCGCCATGCGCCGGTCATTTGTGAGAATCTGCAAGCCTTACAGCGAACGCGGGGTGCGCCCAGTCCTTGCAGTTTTGGCCATGTCGATTTCACACTTGCGTATCTGATTCCAGACCGTGGCTGGGTCGTACTTTTCGCCGAGGCGTTCGTACGAAACATTAGTTTGCAAGTCGCCTTCCAGTTTGTCAGCACCGAAATCTAAGCAAGATCGAATCATTTTCGATGCCACTCGAGAATGCGTCGATCCGGTCACGCTTGAGACCTGTGTTAGCGAATCGAAACTCCACGGGCGCTTGGGCCAGCGGCGCGTTGCCGGCGGGCCTCGTAGCTGCTTTTCACGGGGGTCGAGCAAGGCGTCGAGGCGAACAACGCGTTTTAGGTCACAGACGCCAAGGGCGCTAGCCACGTGCACCGGCACGACCGCCTCTGCGATCGTTGCCGAAGGCGCACGCATTCGGGCTCATCATCGCCCGCGCGCGCGCCTCGCTGATTGACTTCCCTCCCCGCTGTCCGATCCCAACTTCAGCGACTAGGTACTTATGGCTTATGCATCTGTACCAACGTGCGTGCGGCTGCATTCCTCACGCCGCCCAATTCGCCTTTACCTTCTGGACAATCTTGGACGCCAGAGTGCGTTTCTCCAGGAACCGGCGGAGCCTCCACACAGTGGTCTACTCTGAGATCGCATCGCGTTGGGTTTCAAACCCGAGAAGCGCGGAACTAGCGCGATTTCAAGCATCGCGTTCTCCACCGCAGGACTGTCAGCACGCTTTACTGCTGCAGGAAGTGGATGCGCAGAATCACGCCAAGGAACATTTTCGGGCGTCCGGCACTTCTGCTCGTGGGGTGATGTTCTGAAACGAGGCCAGGCGCGCATCCTTGCGCCCATCCGCGCAACCGCGCAACCGAGGCAAGAAGCTACTCGCGGCGCGTCTGCTTCTTTTTCACCAAGCGGGTTAGTGAGTCGAACATCGCTAACTTCAATGGGAGACTGTCATGCGGCTGATGACCGAGCTCTACCAGCGGGGCGGCAAAAGCTCACAGATTCCTCAGGTTGGCTTGGGCCTTGGTTCACTTTCGTGGAGCCGGCTACCAGCTGCTGCCGATCGAGCCGGAACACGCGGCGACTGTGGAACAGCTTCCGCTGCACCACGCCGATCTCTTCGATCGCCTGCTGATCGCGCAAGCGCTGCATGAGCCGATGCGCCTGCTGACGAACGATCGCCTCGTGGCCAACTACAGCGACACGATCATTCTCGTGTAAGCCAGAGGTTCGCTGCAGCGGATCATGCAAAAACAAAGGCCGCCCGAAGGCGGCCTCTGCATGCAGGCGCGATGCAGGCAGCGCTTACTTGTTCATCAGATCGAACAGGGCCTTGCCCAGATCGGCCGGGCTGCGCACGGTGGTGACACCGGCAGCTTCCAGCGCGGCGAACTTGCCGGCCGCGGTGCCCTTGCCGCCCGAGGCGATGGCGCCGGCGTGGCCCATGCGCTTGCCGGCCGGGGCCGAGGCGCCGGCGATGAAGCCGACCACAGGCTTGGTCACGTAGCTCTTGATGAACTCGGCGGCTTCTTCTTCGGCGCTGCCGCCGATTTCGCCGACCATGATGATGCCCTCGGTCTGCGGGTCGTCCTGAAAGAGCTTGAGCGCATCGATGAAGTTGGTGCCGTTGATCGGGTCGCCGCCGATGCCGATGCAGGTCGACTGGCCGAGGCCGACGTCGGTCGTCTGCTTGACGGCTTCATAGGTCAGGGTGCCGGAACGGCTGACGATGCCGACTTTGCCGGGCTGGTGGATGTGGCCGGGCATGATCCCGATCTTGCACTCGCCGGGGGTGATCACGCCGGGGCAGTTCGGGCCGATCAGCACGACGTCGTCGTAGCCGTTCAGCACGTTCTTGACCCGCAGCATGTCCAGCACCGGGATGCCCTCGGTGATGCAGACGATGACGCGGATGCCCGCATCGGCGGCTTCGAGGATGGCGTCGGCCGCGAACGGCGGTGGCACGTAGATGACCGAGGCATCGGCGCCGGTGGCATCGACGGCCTCCTGCACGGTGTTGAACACCGGCAGGCCGAGATGCTCGCTGCCGCCCTTGCCGGGGGTGACGCCGCCGACGACCTTGGTGCCGTAGTCCAGCATCTGCTGCGCGTGGAAGGTGCCCTGCTGGCCGGTGAAGCCCTGCACGATCACCTTGGTATTGGAATTGACCAGAACGCTCATGGGTCTTGGATCCTTGGGTGGGTTCCGGCCCGCCGCGCGCTGATCAGCGCCGCGGCAGGCCTGCACGATTACTTGCGGATGGAGGCGACAGCCTTGCTGGCGGCGTCGTTGAGGTCATCCGCCGGGGTGATGGCGAGCCCGCTGTTGCGCAGCAGCTCCTTGCCCTTCTCCACGTTGGTGCCCTCAAGACGCACGATCACCGGCACCTTGACGTCGACTTCCTTGACCGCGCCGATGATGCCCTCGGCGATCATGTCGCAGCGGACGATGCCGCCGAAGATGTTCACCAGGATGGCCTCGACCTTGGGCGAGGACAGGATCAGCTTGAAGGCCTCGGTGACGCGCTCCTTGGTGGCGCCGCCGCCGACATCCAGGAAGTTGGCCGGCTCGCCGCCCGCCAGCTTGATCACGTCCATGGTCGCCATGGCCAGGCCCGCACCGTTGACCATGCAGGCGATGTTGCCGTCCATGGTCACGTAGTTCAGGTCGTGCTGGCTGGCCAGCACTTCGGTCTCGTCTTCCTGGCGGATGTCGCGCATCGCCACCAGCTTGGGCTGGCGGAAGCTGGCGTTGTCGTCCGAGTTGACCTTGCCGTCGAGGGCTACCAGATCGCCCTTGGCGTCGATCGCCAGCGGGTTCAGCTCGACCAGCGCCAGATCACGGGCCAGGAACAAGTTGTAGAGGCCGATCATCAGCTTGGTCAGCTGGCCGACTTGCTTGGCATTGAGGCCCAGCGCGAAGCCGAGCTTGCGGCACTGATAGGGCTGCACGCCTTCGACGAAGTTGACGATCAGCGTCTGGATCGCCTCGGGAGTTTCTTCGGCGACCTTTTCAATCTCGACACCGCCCTCGGAGGACGCGATGAAGGTGATGGCCTTGGCGCCGCGGTCCACCAGCACGGAGAGGTAGAGCTCCTTGGCGATGTCGGTGGCTTCGGTGATCAGCACGGTGTCCACCGGCAGGGCGACGCCACCGGACTGGTAGGTCTCCATGCGGGTGCCGAGCATGCGCTTGGCCGCCTCGCGGACGTCATCAAAGGTCTTGACCAGCTTGACGCCACCGGCCTTGCCGCGGCCGCCAGCGTGGATCTGCGCCTTCACGACCCAGTGGTTGCCGCCCAGCTTCTTGGCGGCATCGACGGCTTCTTCAGGGGTGCGGGCGATGTGCCCGGCGGGGACGGCGATGCCGAATTCGGCAAACAGCTCTTTGGCCTGATACTCGTGGAAGTTCATGCGGCACCTGAGTTCGGGGAAGGGCCCGGCGCGCAGGATCCAGCGCCGGAAGGGGCGACCCGCCGTGGGTGGAACCGGCGCATGTCAACGCACCATTGTCGCCGTTCAGGCTGCCAATGCCAAGCAAACCATGGTCGGAGGCTTTCCCACGCGCCCGGACACCGGCCTGCCGGCCCTGATCGCGCAGCTAGGGCACCCCCGGAAAAAACGCAGACGCCCGGCACGAGGCCGGGCGTCGGATATCGCAGGTGTCGGTTGGCTCAGAAGCTGAAGCGCGGGCCGATGAAGTACTCGCGAACGTCCTCGGTCGCCTTGACGTCCGCAACCAGGCCGAAGCGCGGCGTGAAGTTGAACTGGGCGCCGATACGCCCATAGAAATCGCCGCTGCCGCTGGTCGGACGCTCGTAGCCGGCGAAGACGTAGCCTTCGAAGCGCGAAGCAAGCTGGCTGCGCACGCCGACCTCGCCCACCCAGCTGTTCTCGTCGAGACTCAAGCCAAGTCCCGAGGCACTGGACTCGTAGCGGTTGTAGGACACACGGGACACAAGGTCGGTGCCCAGGCCCAGCGCATGGTTGTAGCCCAGGCCCAGGTTGACGGCATCGAAGTCCACGAAACTGCTCTCGAGGCTCTGGAAGCCGCCGAACACGTGGAAGCTCGGATTGATGGCCACCGAGCCACCGATCCGCCAGCCATCCGTGCTGAAGCCGGGAGAGATGCGGCTGTAGCCGCCTTCGACATAGTTGTAGGACAGCTCGCTGGCGCTGGCGGCGAACGGCAGGGCGGCCAGCAGGGCCAGCGAAATCAGGGAACGCTTCATGGATTCACTCCTTGAGGAAATCGATCGCCGCCGGTCCAGGCGGCGGCGCGGAGTCTTGACGAGTCGGATTGAGCACAAGCTGAACGGCGGATTCAGACGCAGCCAAGGTGGTTATGGACAGCTTCGTCCGGACGTTGCGAGGCCTTCGTCAGGCCGGACGTTCTCTCGCAGGATCAGGTACATGCGCGATCTATCCACGGGCTCGCCCTGCGTGACGCGTGGCGACGCCGGCTGCTTCAACGCCGCCCCAACTGACGTCCGGCTGCGCCCCCAGCGCCACACAGCAAGACGCCCGGCACTGGGCCGGGCGTCTTGCTGTGCAGCTGTCGACCGGATCAGAAGCTGAAGCGCGGGCCGATGAAGTACTCGCGCGAACCGTCTCCGATCTTGGCATCGGCCACCAGGCCGAAGCTGCGGGTGAAGTTGTACTGGGCGCCGAGGCGTCCGTAGAAGTCACCGCTGCCGCTGGTGGGACGCTCATAGCCGGCGAAGGCATAGCCCTCGAAGCTCGGCGCCAGCTGGCTGCGCACGCCGACTTCGCCGGCCCAGGTGTTGACGTTGAGGCCGAAGCCGCCGCCCGACACGTTGGCGTCGTAGCGGTTGTAGGAGACGCGGGCCACCAGGTCGGTACCGCGGTTCAGCTCATGGTTGTAGCCGAAGCCCAAGGTGGTGCGATCCACGTCGACCGGCAGCCCGCTGACGTCGAGGTTCTGGAAACCGCCAAACAGGTGGAAGCTCGATCCCAGCGCGGCGGAGCCGTTGATGGCCCATCCGTCGACTTTGTCGCCAAGGCCGCTGATGCGGCTGTAGCCGCCTTCGACGTAGCTGTAGGAGAGCTCGCTGGCGGTGGCCGCGAAAGGAAGGGCGGCCAGCAGGCCGAGGGCGATCAGGGAACGCTTCATGGGGGAACCTCCGTGTGGGTGTGCTTGCTGCCCTTCCGGGCAGCGCAGCGGAGTCTCCGCGGGGACGATTGACGCATCCCTGAACAAGCCTGTGTCGCTGCGGCGGTGGATTATCCGCGGTTCAGCGGATCGCCGCGGCCACTGCGCGGCGCGACCTTGCAGCCGCCCGCCCGCGGCGGGGCTCGACGCTGATCGCGCGAGCTGCGGCGGGTTCGCTACCATCGGCGGCTGATGGCCAACTTCGACTTCGCCCAACGCCTGCAGGCCCATGCCGCGCTGCTGCTGGATCGCCAGCAGTCCCCGGGGGCGCTCAGGACCTGCTGCGCGCAACTCTTCGACGATTGCGAGGCGCTGGGCGGCAGCCTCGACGATCATGCCAGCGACCTGGACTGCGGCAGGGCGCTCTCCCCCCTGGAAGCGGCGCGCTGCGTGCTGGACTTCCAGCGCACGACCACGCTCCTGCGAGCGGTCGACGCTGGCCTGCGGACATGCATGCAACAGGCCGATACGGTCGAGGTGCTGTACGCAGGCTGCGGGCCCTTCGCGCCGCTGCTGCTGCCTCTGCTGGCGCGCTATCCGGCAAGCCGCCTGCAGGCCACGCTGCTGGATGTGCACGCCACCGCGCTCGCCCGTGCGCAAGCGCTATGCTCTGTGGCCGGCGTCAGGGATCGCCTGCGGCCCAGCCTGTGCGCCGACGCTGCCCGCGTTCAATTGCCGCAAGCCCTGCGCCCCCGGCTGTTGATCGTCGAGGTGATGCAGCGTGCGCTCGAGAAAGAGCCGCAGGTCGCCGTGCTCGCCAACCTGCTGCCGCAGTGCGCGGCAGGCGCGCTGGTCGTGCCGCAGCGGATCCGGGTCTCAGCGGAGTTGGCCGATACCGCTCGCGAGTTCGACCCTGCCAGGCATCGCCTGAGGGTGCCGCTGGGCGAGCTGATGGAGCTGTCGGCCGCGAGCCTGGCGACGCTCGGGACGCAGCTGGGTGCGGGGCGGATCGCGTGCCCAAGCCTGCGGGTTCCCATCGACGCGCCGGAAGGTCTGGACCTGATACTGCGGACGCGGATCGAAGCCAGCCCGGAGGATGTGCTCGACGACTACGACTCCGGCCTCACCTATCCGGCCGTGCTGAAGAACTTGGGCAGGATTCGTCCCGGCGAGCTTTTCCACTGCCACTACCGGCTGGGCCCCAGGCCGGGCTTCGAGCTGCAGCGCGCCGGCCCGATGTAGGCGGGTGCGAACAACCGTCCGCCTGCTGCGGCCGCCACCGGGAGCCCTGACAGCGCCCGAGTCCAGGGACCCGGGCGCCGCGCGATTAAGAGGGCGAAGTCGGCCTGTAAGCCGGGTTCTGTCGAGGACCGTCATTCCTCTAGGCCCTGCGTCACCGCAGGGCTCAAGCAACCTACCCGAAGGCAACGCGGGCCGCGCCATAGCCTTCCTATTTGGTCTTGCTCCGGATGGGGTTTGCCGTGCCGTCCCTGTTGCCAGGTCCGCGGTGCGCTCTTACCGCACCGTTTCACCCTTACCACGCATGTCCGAAGACACCGTTCGGCGGTCTGTTCTCTGTTGCACTTTCCGTCGGCTCGCGCCGCCCAGGCGTTACCTGGCATCCCGCCCTATGGAGCCCGGACTTTCCTCGAAGGTGACAAGCACCCTCGCGACGATCCGGCCAACTTCGCGGGGCGGAGTGTACGCGCATGCGCGCGGCCGCCCCTGAACAGCGCGGATTTGCCGGGCCATGTCACGGCGGCGGCTGGCCGCCGCGAAGAAACTGTGACGCACTGTGTCCTGGGGCAGCGCCGGTTTGCGCATCAGCCCAGACCGATCCCGCACTGAGGACCCTCGCGCATGCACACCTGCATCGAACCGGCAGCTGCCGCTGTAACCACCGCCTATGTGCGCGCGCGCCGCACCTGGGCAAGCGCGTGGGTTCTGGCCGTCGCGGCCTGCGTAGGCGCAAGCCTGGCCCCGCGTGACGTGAGCGCCCAGGGCCTGCCCAGCCAGACCTGGCCGGCCGGCACCCAGCTGTCGATGTGGAATCACGGCGGTCGCATCACCACCTTTCATCGCGGCTATCTCTACCTCGGCGGTACCGAGGGCCAGGGCACCTGGACCTACAGCATCGCCAACCCGCAGTCGCCGCAGCTGGTGCGCACGTTCGCAACCGGCGTCAACGGCCACGCCTGGGCCAAGGTGGGCGACGTCTGGTGGCGCCAGTACTGGATTCCGGAGGTAGGCGACAGCACGCCGCGACCGTTCCAGAACCTCAGCAACATGCTGGCGCCGACCCAGCAGGCCGCCAACGTGGGCAGCTTCCCCTCCGGCAATCCGCCGCTGGGCTGGCCGGGCAACTGGATCGACACCTACCCCTACCACTTCGGCGACAACATCGTGGATGCCCGCGTCGGCTGGTGGCCGCATGTCTCCAACGTCAGCGTCCGTCAGGTCGCCAACATGACAACGGGCCCCAACCAGTGGCGGCTGGGCAATCTGCTGTTCCTGACCCCATCCGACAGCCAGGACGGCGTCGCCGTGTTCGACATCGCCAACCCCGCGGCACCGGTGCTGCTGGATCGGCTGACCGGCAACTACCGCCAGTACACCAATGCGTGGCAGGTCTGGCGGCACTACCTGCTGCTGATGTTCGGCGACAACACCAACGGCCCGCAGGGCAACGCCAACACGCTGGTGATTGATTTCAGCGACCCCAGCGACCTGCGGCTCGTCTTCACGATTCCCTACGACGACCTGCCCGGCCGCTACGTGCACTTCCAGGACCAGTACGCCTTCGCCGGCCGCTTTGGCCGCGGCACCAAGTACAACCTGGAGACCCGCCAGGTGGCCCAGGTGTTCACGCCCAGCCCCTGCTGCGCCGGGGACTTCCAGTGGATTCCGCTTGGCCACCTGCTGCTGGCCTCGTCGTCCGAGACCGACGGCTCGCGCTCCTACCTGTTTTCGCACCAGGCCGGCCTCGACACCACCCGGCCCACGGTCGGATACCACCTGCCGCGGCCGAACGCGCTGCAGCAGTCGCGACACACGGTGATCGGCCTGGTCATCAACGAGACCCTGGACTCGCCGACGGTGAACTCGCAGACGATCCAGCTGCGCCCGGTCGGCGGCGCGCCGGTTCCGACCACGGTGATCCACACCAGCTACAACGTGGTCAACATCGTGCCGGACACCCTGCTTGAGCCCAACACCACCTACGAGGTGCGGCTGCTGCAGGACGGGGTGCGCGATGTGGCCGGCAACGGCGTGGCCGAGTCCAGCTTTCTGTTCTCCACCGGTGCCACGCTGGCGGCCCCGGCCGCGGTCTTCGCCAACGGCTTCGAGCCCTGATGCGGCGGCTGCGAGACTTCTGCTGGCTGCTGCTCGCGGGCTTCGCCGCGCCGCTCGCGGCGCAGGTGCAGATCAGCGCGGAGCAGTCCTCGCCAGCGACGCCGGTGCTGCGCGCTCAAAGCCTGCAGTTCAGCGCGCAGGCCTCGGCCACGGCGGGCGGGCCGCTGGAGTACCGCTGGGATTTCGGCGACGGCACCCCGCGCACGCCGTGGCTGCCCGAGCCCACCGCCGACCACACCTACAGCGTTGCCGGCGCCTACACCGTGCTGGTGCAGGTGCGCCATCCCACCCAGGGCCTCGCCAGCGCCACCCTGCCGATGGTGGTGCGGCTGCCGCCGGCCGCTGCGGCGAGAGCATCCAGCAGCATTGTTCTGCACGCAGCGCGGCGCGAGGTCTGGGTGGTGAACCCCGACCACGGCACCGTCGGCGTGCTCGATGCGGATGCTCTGACGCTGCTGGACGAGGTGCTGGTGCAGGAGGAGCCCTCGGCGCTGGCGATTGACGCCAGCGGCCGCGTTTGGGTGGCGCTGGCCGGCGCCGATGCGCTGCTGCGCATGGATCCGGCCACGCGCGCGGTCGATGCCCAGATTGACCTCGGCTACGGCGCGCGCCCGGTCGCCCTGCTGTTCGATGCCTCCGGCTGGGGCTATGTGGCCGAGGCCGGGCATGGACGCGTGCGGCGTTTCTCCGGCGGCAGCGGCCAGGTCGACGGGGAGGTCGCGATCGCGCCCGGCATCGAGGCGATGGCGCTCAGCGCCGACGGCAGCGCCCTGTTCGTCAGCCAACTGGTCAGCCAGGGCGAGGGCGGTGCGGTTTGGCGGCTGCAGCTGCCTTTGGCCACGGCCACGCCCGAGCGCATCGCGCTGCCCTTGGACACCAGCTCGCCCGACTCCGGCACCGCCGCCCGCGGCCTGCCCAACTACGTCGCGGCGCTGGCCTTGAGCGAAGACGGCAGCGCGCTCTGGTACGGCGGCAAGAAGGACAACGTACTGCGCGGCCTGTTCCGCGAGGGCCAGCCGCTGACCTTCGAAAGCAGCCTGCGCTCGCTGCTGGGTCGGATCGACGTCGCGGCTGGCGAAGAGCTGCTGGCGCAGCGGCTCGACCTCGACGACGCCGGCCGGGTATCCGGTCTGCTGCTGGCGCCGGGTTCCAGCCACCTGTTCGCCACCCAGGAAACCAACAACCGGGTGCTGGTGATCGACCCCTGGAACCGCCGCGTACTGGCGCGCATGGACACGGGGCGGGCGCCGCGCGGTATGGCTTTCGATCCGCTCAACCGCCGGCTGTTCGTGCAGGCCTTCCTGTCGCGCGGGGTGGATGCGTACGCCGTGGGCGAGCAGCTCGACAGCGGCGTCGGTCAGCCTGAGCACCTGGCCTCGGTGCCCAGCGCCTTCGACGAGCCGCTGGCGCCACAGGTGCTGGCCGGCAAGCGCGTGTTCTACAACGCTGTGGACACGCGCATGGGCCAGGACGGCTATTTCTCCTGCGCGGCCTGTCACCTCGACGGCCGCGGCGACGGCCGGGTCTGGGACTTCACCCAGCTCGGCGAAGGCCTGCGCAACACCACCAGCCTGCTCGGCAGCGCCGGAATGGGCCGCGGCCGCGTGCACTGGACCGGCAATTTCGACGAGATCCAGGACTTCGAAGTGCCGATCCGCGACCTGTTTGGCGGCCTCGGCTTCATGGACGATATCGACTATTTCGCCGACGGCCGCGCTCACCCGCTGGGCCCGCCCAAAGCTGGGTTTTCTGCCGACCTCGACGCGCTGGCCGCCTACGTGGCCAGCCTCGACCGCGACGACCGTTCGCCGCATCGCGCACCCGACGGCAGCCTGACCGCGACGGGCGCAGCCGGTCGCCAGCTGTTCGAGCAGCTGAGCTGCCACCGCTGCCATTCCGGCGAGGCCTTCACCAACAGCGCGGCGGGCTATCGCCACGACGTGGGCACGCTCGGCCCCGGCAGCGGCCAGCGCCTCGGCGAGGAACTGCTGGCGCTGGACACGCCCAGCCTGCGCGGCTTGTTCAACTCGGCGCCCTACCTGCACGACGGCTCGGCGGCCACGCTGTCCGATGTGATCGGTGCAGGCAATGACGCACAGTCGCACGCCGAGACCGCGGCGCTCAGCGCGCAGCAGCGCGAACAGCTGGTGGCCTTCCTGCTGCAGATCGACGGCTCGGAACCAGGCTTCGGGCCGCCGCCCGCGCTCGCGATCAGCGCGCCGGCGGCCGGCGCCGCGGTCGATGCCGGCAGCAGCCTGCCGCTTGCGATCAGCACCGATCTGCCGGAGGTGGTGCGGGTCGACTACCGCGTCGACGGCGTGATCGTGGCCAGCGCCAGCGCGGCGCCGTGGACCGCCAGCTGGCTCGCCGCCGGCAACGGCCCCGCACGCCTGCACGCCGACGTGCTGCATGACGGCGGCCGCTTGCAGACCCTGTCGCCGGCGCTGCGCTTCAGCCTGCGCGGAGCGGGGCCGCTGTTCACCGACGGCTTCGAGACGCCGCCGCGCTGAGCGGGCTGCACCTCGAAGCCGGCTTAACCTCGAAGCCGGCTTACTCTGCCGACACGGCCGCGTACAGCGCCTTGCGCGGGGCGCCTGAGAGCTCCGCGGCGAGCTTGGCCGCTTTCGAGGCCGGCAGGTGCTCGCGCAGCACGGCGAAAATGCGCTGGCCCTCGCGCAGCGCGGCGTCCGCATCGGCGGGAGCGCCTTCGATCATCAGCACGAACTCGCCGCGCTGCTGGTTGGGGTCGGCGCGCAGCGTGGCCACCAGCTGCGGCAGGCTGCCGTCGAGCACGGTCTCGAACAGTTTGGTCAGCTCACGCGCGATCACCGCGCGGCGTGCATCGCCGAACACCGCGGCGGCGTCCTCCAGGCACTCCAGGATGCGGTGGCTGGACTCGTAGAACACCAGCGTGCGCGGCTCGCCCAGCAGGCCCTGCAGGCGCTCACGGCGCGCGCCGGACTTGGCCGGCAGGAAGCCCTCGAAGGCGAAGCGATCCGACGGCAACCCCGCCACCGACAGCGCGGCGATCGCAGCGCAGGGCCCGGGCACCGGGCTGACCTTGAGCCCGGCCGCGCGCGCCGCCTGCACCAGCCGAAAGCCCGGATCGCTGATCAGCGGGGTGCCGGCGTCTGACACCAGCGCCACCGACTCGCCTGCCCGCAGCCGCGCCAGCACCGTCTCCACCTGCGCCGATTCGTTGTGCTCGTGCAGGGCCAGCATCGGCCGCTTGAGGCCCTTGGCCGCCAGCAGCTGCTGGGTGTGGCGGGTGTCCTCGGCGCAGACCAGGTCGGCCTCCGCCAGGCACTGCAGGGCCCGCGGCGAGAGATCGTCGAGGTTGCCGATGGGGGTGGCGATGACGTGGAGAATGAGGGCACCTATCGAAGCAGGATGCGGGGTTCGCGGAGGCGGACCGGCCGGGACGCACCGTCGCTGCGGTTGCAGCGGGGTCCAGAAGGGGCGGCCGATGCTCCCACCCCCACGGCAGCGCCGCAAGCACGATCAGGCCGCTCGCGCGCTGCCCGGCTACACTCCCCAACCCCGGCCTGCTCCTCCGTGCAGGCCTCCGCCCCAGGCACGCCCATGATCCGTTTTCGCTCCCTCGCCCTCGCCCTGCTCACCACGCTGACCCTGGTCGCCTGCGACAGCACCCCGACCCGCTCCGGCGGCGGCGAGGCGCTGACGGCGGAGCGGCTGTATGCCGACGGTGATTTCCCTGCGGCCGCGCAGGCCTTCGTGGATGCCGCGTCGCGCTCGCGCAGCCAGCGCGACGCGCTGACTCTGCGCGCCGCCGAGGCCTGGCGCGAAGACGGGCGGATCGAGCGTGCGGCGCCGCTGCTGGGCCAGATCGACAGCCGCAGGCTGGGCCCGGACGAGGCCCTGCGGCTCGACCTGCTGCGGGCCGAGCTGGCGCTGGTCGAGAACCGCCCCGCCGATGCGCTGGCGCTGCTGGCGCGGCCGGCGGATCGGGTGCCACCGGCGCTGCGTGATCGCCTGCTGTTCCTGCGCGCGCAGGCGCACGCCGGTGTCGATCGCCCGTTTGAAGCCGCGCGCGACCGCGCGGCGCTGGGCAGCCTGCTGCCGGCAGCCGAGCAGGCCGAGAATGACGCCGCGATCCGCTCCCTGCTGGGCCAGCTTTCACCTGCCGAGCTGCAGCGCGCAGCTGCCGTGCTGAGCCGCGAGGAAGCGCTGTATCCGGTGGTGGCGGCCGAGCTTTCGGCGCTGGGCCTGGCCATGCCCAGCGGCCTCAGCGGCGGCGTGCTCGACCGCGGCGGCCAGCGCGCGCAACGCGTCGCCCTGCTGCTGCCGCGCAGCGGCACCTTTGCCGCAGCCGGCGAGGCCGTGCGCGACGGTTTCTTGAGCGGCTACTTCGCCGACCCCGGCGAGCGCCCGGAGCTCACCTTCTACGATGCCGGCGACAGCGTCGAGACCGCGCTGGCGGCCTACCGCGCGGCGGCAGCCGATGGCGCCCAGCGCGTGGTCGGCCCGCTCTCGCGCGAGGCGGTGGCAGCGCTTTTCGAGCAGGGCGCCCTGCGGGTGCCGGTGCTGGCGCTCAATCGCGGCACCAGCACGCCGCCTCCCGGCAGCCAGAGCTTCGCGCTGAGCCCGGAGGACGAGGGCATCGAGGCCGCACGGCGGATGCTGGCGCTGGGCTATCGCCGGCTGATGCTGGCCGCCGGCACCGACGAGCATTCGCGGCGCGTGCTGGCGGCGCTGGTGCCTGCCTACACCCGCGGCGGCGGCCAGATCGTGGCCGAGATGAACCTCTCCGGCGCCGGCCCGGACTACTCCAACCAGATCCGCGCGGCGATCCGCGCCGCCGGCTCCCGCTCGGCCGCGGAAGCGCCCGCCACGGCCGGTCAGCGCGAGTCGCGGCGCGACACCAGCGTGTATGTGGAAGTGGATGCGATCTACATCGCGGTGCGCTACGAGCAGGCGCGCCTGCTGGTGCCGCAGCTGCGCGCGGCCGGCATCTTCGACCGCCCGCTGCTGGCCAGCTCGCAGATCCGCCCGCCCGAGTCTGCGGCGCGGCCGGACCGCGACTTCGACGGCATCGAATTCACCGAGTTGCCCTGGCTGCTGGGCGCCATGCCGCCCACCCCGGGCCTGCCTTCCGCACAGGACAGCCGCCGCCTGGCCAGCTCGCAGGGGCAATCGGCGCGCCTGTTCGCGTTCGGCATCGATGCCTACCGCGTGCTGGCCGCGCTGCCCGCGCTGAGCCGACTGCCGGGCACCGCCATCGACGGCGCCAGCGGCACGCTGCGGCTTGATGACTTTGGCCAGGTCCTGCGGGCGCCGGCCTGGGGCCGCTTCGCCGGCGCGCGGGTGCAGCCGGTGGACGGCTTCGAGGGCGGTTTCGGTGACGGCGCCCTCGACTGAGGGCCAGCGCCGCGAAGCGCAGGCCCTGGCCCATCTGCAGGCCGCCGGCCTGCGCCTGCGTGCGTCCAACGTGCGCTATCGCTTTGGCGAACTCGACCTGGTGATGGACGACGGCGCCGAGCTGGTGTTCGTAGAGGTGCGCTACCGCCGCAGCAGCCGCCTCGGCGGCGCCGCCGGCTCGGTCGGCCCGGCCAAGCAGCAGCGGCTGTGGCGGGCGGCCCAGACCTACCTCGACAGCCAGCCCGGGCTGTCCCAGCGGCCCTGCCGCTTCGACGTGGTGGCGATCGAGGGCGACGGCCGGATCGACTGGATCCGCGACGCCATCCGCGATCTCTGAAGGCAGGATCGATACCGCCGCGCGCGGCCCAAGACGCCTTGCGCCTTGCCGCGGCCGAAGTCCGTCGCGCATCATCGCGGCCCCGAACCGCGAGCCGGCTACCTGCCCATGAGCACACCCAACTATCCCGAGCACATCTGGCACAACGGCCAGATCAAGCCCTGGCGCGACGCCACCACCCACGTGATGGCACATGCCGTGCACTACGGCTCCTCGGTGTTCGAGGGCATCCGCAGCTACGAGACCCCCAACGGCCCGGCGATCTTCCGCCTCACCGACCACCTGGTGCGGCTGTTCCACTCGGCCAAGATCCATGACATCCCGATGCCCTACGACGTGGCGGAGCTGGCAACAGCCTGCCGCGAGGTGCTCAAGCGCAACGGCCTCGGCCGCGGCTATCTGCGCCCGGTGGCCTTCCGCGGCCTTGGCGGCTTCGGCCTGTCGGCCGACTGCCCCACCGATGTCGCGGTGGCGGCCTGGGACATGGGCGCCTACCTCGGCGCCGACGTGCTGGAGCGCGGCATCGACGCCTGCGTATCGAGCTGGCAGCGGATGGCGCCCAACACCATCCCCACCGGCGCCAAGGCCGGCGGCAACTACCTGTCCGGCCAGCTGATCGCCCGCGAGGCGCGGCGGCTGGGCTTTGGCGAGGGCATCGCGCTGGCCTCCACCGGCCTGCTCAGCGAGGGCGCCGGCGAGAACCTGTTCCTGGTGTTTGACGGCGTGCTGCACACCACCCCCGCCTCGGCCGCGATTCTGAACGGCATCACCCGCAACAGCCTGATGCGGCTGGCCCGCGACCACGGCATCGAGGTGGTGGAGCGCGACATGCCGCGTGAGTATCTCTACCTCTGCGACGAGCTGTTCATGTGCGGCACCGCCGCCGAGATCACCCCGATCCGCAGCGTGGACGCCAAGCCGGTCGGCAGCGGCCAGCCCGGCCCGCTCACCCGCCGTATCCAGGAGCTGTTCTTCGGCCTGTTCGACGGCCGCACGCCGGACCGCCACGGCTGGCTGGAACCCGTGGGCTGAGAGCATGTGAAAAACCCTCCGCCTGCTGCGGCCGCCGCTGGGCGCCCGTGGCGGCGGCATCTGGGTTCTTTCGCACGCTCTGAGGCGCCGCCCCTGGCGGCGGGGCGCACTGGAAAGCCGCAGGCAGGCAGCGGTGCGGGACTTGCATGCCTGCCGAGTCGCCCGCCGCCCAGCCCCCCTTGGCCTTGAACCTGCGCTGCCCCTTCGCTGCTGCTGCCCGCACTGCCTCGCCGGCGGTTCGCGCGCTTTTGCTGCTCGCAGCGCTGTGGCTGGCGGCGATACCGGCGGGAGCAGCATCCGAATCGGCGCTGCCGCTGTCCCAGCTCCACTACGAAACCTGGAGCACCCGCGACGGCCTGCCGCACAACACCATCAACGCCATTGCCCAGAGTCCGGACGGCTATCTCTGGCTGGCGACCTGGGAAGGCCTGGTTCGCTTCAGCGGCCGCAGCTTCCGTAACTTCGACCGCGGCTCAGGCACGGGGCTACCGGACTCCGGGGTACGCGCGCTGCTTGTCGATCCGCAGGGGCGGCTGCTGGCGGCCGGCTCGCGCGGCGGCGTGGTGCAGATGGAGCAGGGCCGCTGGCAGTCGCTGCCGGCCGCGCCCGCGATCGTCGCCAGCCTGCTGCGTGACCGCAGCGGCCAGCTATGGGCCGGCACCGAGGGCTCGGGCCTGATGCTGCAGGAGACCGATGGCGAGGTGCGCTACTTCAGCGCAGACCGCGAAGCCGGAGGCGGCAGCGTGTATGCCCTGGCCGAAGACGGCGCCGGCCGAATCTGGGTCGGCAGCTCGCGCGGACTGAAGCGGGTGGAGGGCGACCTGCTGGTATCGGCGCACGACCCCGAAGACCGCCTCGGCCAGCGCCGCAGCATGGCACTGCTGGTGGAGCGCGACGGCCATCTGCTGGTCGGCACCGAGCGCGGCCTGTTCCGCAGCAACCTGCCGCTGGACGGCGTCGCCGACCCCGACCTGCGCTTCCACGAGTACGAGCCGGGCCTGGCCGGACAGAACGTCACCGCCCTGCTGCGCGACCATCGCGGCCACCTGTGGGTGGGCACAGTCGCGTCCGGGCTGTATCGAATCAGCGCGCGCGGGCTGGAGCACTACGGCCAGGAGGACGGACTTCCGAACAGCCGCATCCTGGCCCTGTTCGAAGACCGCGAGCACAGCCTGTGGATCGGCACCAACGGTGGCCTGGTGCGGATGGCCGAAGCCCCGTTTTCCAGCCTGACCCGCCGCCGCGGACTGTCCGACAACTTCGTTCGCAGCGTGCTGCCCCTGCGCGATGGACGGCTGGCTGTCGGCACCGCGCGCGGCCTTAACTTCGTCGAGGGCGAGCGGGTGCTGCCGCCAGCGCCGGACAGCGCCCTGGCGGCGCTGTCGGTGCTCAGCCTGGCCGAGGGGCGCGAGGGGCTATGGGTGGGCACCTACACCGACGGCGCCCTGCGCGTGTCCAACGGCCGCATCGAGGAACAAATCGACAGTCGCCAGGGCTTGCCCTCCAATGAGGTGCGCGCCCTACTGGAATCTGCCGACGGACGTCTCTGGGTCGGCACGACGCAGGGGCTGTTCGAGCGCGGCGCCGCGGGCACCCGCAGCTGGCGGATGCCCGAGGGCCTGCCCAATGACTACGTGATCAGCCTGTTCATGGACAGCCGCGGCGCGCTCCACGTCGGCACCGGCAACGGCGTGGCGACCCTGGAGGACGGCCAGATGCGGGCGCTTGCGCTGGCGCAGGCCAACGGCGCCCAGGCGGTGTTCCAGATCTTCGAGGAGCCCGAGCTCGACCTGCTGTGGTTCGTCACCGACCGCGGCCTGGTGAGGCTTCGCCGCAGCGACGGCAGCCTCACGGTGGTCGGCATGGACGCCGGGCTGCCCTTCGACAAGTTTTTCCATGCCGTTGACGATGGCCTTGGCGGCCTCTGGCTCACCGGCAACCGCGGCGTCCTGCGGATCGAGCGCAGCGCCCTGCACGCGGTGGCCGATGGGCTGGCATCGCGGCTGGAATATGAGCACTTCACCGAATCCGACGGCATGGCAAGCGCCCAGAGCAACGGCGGCTCCAGCCCCGCCGCGGGCCGCAGCCGCGATGGCCGGGTGTGGGTTGCGACCTCGCTGGGCCTGGCTACCGTGGACCCGGCTGAGCTGGCCCGCTTCGCCCAGCAGCCGCCGCCGGTGGTGATCGAGTCGGTGATGGCCGACGGCGCGGATCTCGCGCTCGCTCCAGCGGTGGTGATCCCCGCCGGTACCACCCGCATCGAAATCGGCTTCGTGGGCCTGACCCACGTGATGCCGCAGCGGCTGCGCTATCGCTACCGGCTGGAGGGGCTCGACGCGGACTGGGTAGAGCGGACCGGCATCGACTCCGCCGTGTTTACCAATCTCCGGCCCGGCCGCCATGTCTTCTTGGCACAGGCGGCGCAGCCCGACGGGGTGTGGAGCCTGGAGGCAGCGCGCATGGTCCTGGACGTGGTGCCACAGCCGTGGCAGAGAATCGAGCTTCAGGTCTTGGCCGGGCTTGCGCTGATGATCCTGATCGGGGGCCTGCTGTCGATGCGGCTGCGACGACTGCGCGCCGGCGAGAGCCGCCTGCGGGAACTGGTCGATGAGCGCACCGCCCAGCTGCGCCAGCAGGCGGATCGGCTGCAGGCCGCGGATGCGGACAAGAATCGACTGATGGAGGCGCTGCGCGAACAGGCCGCCGCCTTCGAGCAGCAGGCGCGGGAAGACGCCCTGACCGGTCTCGCCAATCGCCGCGCCTTCGATGAGCTGCTGGCCTACGAGTTCACCCGCGCGGCACGCAACGACCAGCCACTGTGCGTGGCAATGATCGACATCGACCACTTCAAACGGATCAACGACGAGCATTCCCACGCAGTCGGCGATGAGGTGTTGCGACGGATGGCCCAACGCATGCGCAGCCTGTGCCGGGAGGTGGACACGCTGGCGCGCTGGGGCGGCGAGGAGTTCGCGCTGCTGCTGCCGGGCACCCGTCTCTCGGATGCGCTGAACATCTGCGAGCGTGTCCGCCACGGCCTCGACAGCATGAACCTCGATGACGTGTTGCCGGGTATCAGCGTCAGCGTCAGCATTGGCCTTGCCTCACACGAGGACCTGCCGGACCACGACCGCCTGCTCTCGCAGGCCGATGCTGCCCTGTATGCCGCCAAGCAGGCCGGGCGCAATCGCGTGGCCTGCTGAGAGCATGTGAAAAACCATCCGCCTGCTGCGGCCGCCGCTGGACGCCCCTGGCGGCGGCGCGTTAAGGCAAATGGGTTCTTCCACACGCTCTGAGACCGCGCTGGCGCACCAGCGCGCCCCCTCGCCGGCAGGGCGCCAAACCGGCAGGATGTCCCGGCAAACCACCGCACCGCGCCAGCCGCGAGGCAAGCCGACGTGCGCATGGATCTTGCATTACTTTTCGAACCTTTCATCGACTGCCTCCGAGGCCCCCAGCCCCATGCAGCGGGGCAGGATTTCCTGGGAAACCCGGGCGCTTACGTTTCCGTTTCTTGAGAGCACTTGCATGTGTCCGGAACCTCCCAAGCGTGAATCCCCAGCGCGCACGCCCGGCGGCGACGGGAGCGAGCGGCCGGCGCCCAGCGATATCGCACGCGAAACGCTCAAACAGCTGGCCAGCCGGCGGCTGGCCCCGACCCCTGAAAACTACCAGCGGGTCTATCAGCAAATCTCCGGAAGCGGGGACGAGGGCTTTCCCGCCGAGGCACTGCGCAGCGTCGCGACTGCGCTGCCGCGCGGCACGCCGGGCACGTTGGCGCTGGTGCGCCAGTTCGACAAGGCCATCCAGCAAGGCAGTTGGGCCGCTGTACGACAGGCGCTGAGCGCCGGGCTGCAGGGCCTGGTGGAAGCCGAGCTGCCCTGGGCCGAAACCCTGACCGATCTGGTCCGCGAGCTGGACCCCGAGCGCGCTGGCGACGAACGGGCGCGCCGCCAACACACCCTGATGGAAGAACTGTCGCTGCCGCACGAGGCCAGCGTGCTGCAGCGCCGGCTGGAAACTCTGGTGCGGGAGTGGCGGAAAACCGGCACCCGCGAGCGCAGCGCCTTCCATCGCGAGTCCGCCGCCGAGACCTTCGCCGTGCTGCTCGCGCGCCTGCTCCAGCATGGCGTGCTGCCGCTGCTCGCCGATAACCCGCCGCTGGCGCAGGAGGCCCGCGCCCTGGCCGAAGCCGCCAGCAGCGGCCAGCTGCCGCCGCCCGAGGCCGCGCAGCGTCTGGAGCGCATCGCCAAGGCCATGGAGCTGAGCCTTCAGAGCCGCATCGCCGAGCGCGACGCCCTGCTTGAGCTGCTGCGTCTGGTCATCGACAACATCCGCCTGCTGGTGATGGACGACAGCTGGCTGCACGGCCAGATCGGCCTGATCTCCGAAGCGCTGGCCTCCGGGCTGGACCTGCGCGTGCTGGAGAAGGCCGCGCGACGCCTGCGCAAGGTCATCGAGAAACAGGGCCACCTGACCCGCCAGATTTCTGACGCCCAGCAGCGCCTGAAAGCCATGCTCAGCGGCTTCATCGAGCGCCTGGGCGAACTGGCGGAGAGCACCGGCTCCTACCACGGCGTGCTGGAAACCTGCGCCGAGCGCATCCAGGCCGCCGGCAGCCTCGACGAGCTGGCCGACGTGGTGGCCGAGCTCATCCAGCACACCGAAGTCACCCGCGACACCGCCGCCCGCTCGGCCGCGCAGCTGAGCGAGCTCAAGCAGAAGGTGGAGTCCGCCAACCAGACCGTGCTGGTACTGCAGCGCGAGCTGGAGGAAACCACCGAGCTGGTGCGCCACGACCCGCTGACCGGCGCACTCAATCGCAAGGGCCTGGACGAAGCCCTGGAGCGCGAGATCGCGCGCATGCAGAAGCAGGGCTCACGCCTGTGCGTGGTGCTGCTGGACGTGGACAACTTCAAGGACATCAACGACACCCACGGCCACCTGGTCGGCGACGAGGTGCTGCGCCACATCACCCTGGTGCTGCGCGACACCCTGCGCGGCAACGACTCGGTGGTGCGCTACGGCGGCGAGGAATTCGTACTGCTGCTGCCCGGCATCGGCGTCGACGAAGCCCAGCAGGTCGTCGCCCGCCTGCAGCGCGAACTCACCCGACGCTTCTTCCTGGCCAACGCACAGAAACTGCTGCTCACCTTCAGCGCCGGCCTCACCACCTTCCGCTGGGGCGAACACGCCGTGGACGTCATCGACCGCGCCGACAAGGCCATGTACGCGGCCAAACACGCCGGCAAGAACCGGGTGATGGTGGCGGAGGTTTGAGGGGCGCGGTTGGAGGCCGGATGCTGGCGCCAGCTCCCTAAGGGTCGACACCCGCCAAGCCCAAGCCCTGATAGCGCGGCTGCACGATCAAGCGCGACCTGGCTGCCCGGCCACCTGCTCGGGCGCGCCGTCAAGTTCCCGGAAACGAGCCTTCCAGGAGCCCTCGCCGCGCACAAACGCCGACAGATCCGATGTGGCCTCCGCAAGCGAGGCCGGTGGATCGTCGCAGACCAGCTCGACACCCGCCTCCCGGTCGAAAAAGGAGACGGAGAAGCCGTCGTCCGGGCTCAGGCAGCCACTGAACGCCAGCGCCAGTCCCGGGCGAGGCACAGCCACCACGAAATGGATGCCGGATTCCCAGTCCATGGAACCGATGGCGGCAGCCGCCGCTTCGGGCGTCGCCTGCGCAGAGAACCGTGTCCACTCCTCGTCGCCCTCGGCAAGCACGAACACGCCCACATGCTCGAACTCACGCCGAGCGCCGCCGTCGGAGATGGCCTGTCTGAGGACTTTCGTGAGCGGATCCTCGGGCACAGCGCCCGAGAGAAAACCAAGGATTCGTTCGAAGATGCTGGCCATCGCTCCACCTCACCTGCAGCTGTCGCCCCTTGCCGGGGGCGTTCCGGGCGTCAACCCATGACCTCACCGTGCAAAAAACTACGCCCCCCCCTGCCCCAGCGAAGTCACGCGGACTCCGCGGGGCAGGCGCAGAGCGCGGAAACTCCCGCCTTGAAGCCTCAGAAGTCGTAGCGCAGGCCCAGGCGCCAGGTGGTGATCTTTCCGAGCTCGTAGCTGGTGAAGGCAGCGATGTTGGGTCGGAAGTACCAGCGGCCGGCCACGCCGACCAGGAAGTCGGCATCGAACACATCGGAGCCCTCGTCGGCGATCTCGCCCACCGAGGTGTAGCGGGCGTGGCCCTGCAGGTGGACGCTGGGCGTCGCCGCCCAGACCACGCCGACCTCGGTGCCGATGCCTTCTTCGGCGCCGTCGAGACCGAAGTCGAGGCCGGCGATGCGCAGGTCCTTCAACTCGGCGCTGTCGAGGCTCAGGCGGCCGTAGAGGCTGGTGCGGGACGAAAGCGCATGCGCGTAGCCGACGCCAAGGCGCCAGCTCACGATGTCGAACTCGCCCTCCACGAGCGTGGGGCCGCCCCTGACCTCAAGCTCCTGGCCCGCCAAGGAGTAGTCGGCAAACAGATGCAGGTTGCCGCCGAGCTGCCATGCGCCGCTGACAAAGCCACCGCCGCCGGCATCGGCTTCGAGCTGCAGCGGGGTGCCGGTGCCCGTGAACGTGCCAGCCCCCTCGATATCGTTGACGAAGCCGCCGACGATGCCGCCCTCGATGTAGCTGAAGCGGATGTCCTGCGCGCCCACAGCCGCCGGCGCGCCCAGCGCGGCGACCACGGCCAGTGCGATCAACCTGTGACGCGTGAACATGGGTTTTGTCCTTGGTGTGTGTTTGGAAATGCCGACCGCACAACGCGGGCAGCAGATCAATCGGCGCGGCGACCAACCGCCGCTCAGCAGGAGCCACGCTACTCCTGAAACAGGTCCACCGCCATGGCGTTGTAGGTCGCGAGATGTTCCTTCCAAATCTGCAACGCCCGATGAAGTCAATTCGCTCCGAGCTGGAGATGTGGTCCGGTTCATTCAAAGCGCGCACGATCGACCTGCAGCGCGCTTGGGTTTCGGGCTAAGAGCCTGAAATGGCGAGAGAACCGAAGGCGGGAAAAAGAACAGCAAGTACCAGCAGCGCGACTGCGGCTAGGACGGCAACACCCGCAATGAGCAGCGGGTGCGAGAGCTCACCATCCGGATTGTCAATCCCACCCGGGGAATCCTCCGGCGCATGCACGAACTGAAGTGTCGCCAGAACGAGGAATGCGATGATTCCGGCAGTAGGGACATTGATCTGGAAATACCACGACACCGCCACTGTGGCAAGCATGCCGAAGCCAAGCATCAGCAAAGCATCTCGACCAGATCGCTTCAACCCTTTTGACAGACTTTTCACTGTCTCCGACCCGATTCTTCGCGCGTACCAATGTGCTGCCGCGCGCCAATAAAGGAAGAGCTTTCGGCAGGAAGAAGAAACAGCCACTTCGTCAATTGTTGACGGAGGAGTCCGTATATGCATGGTTAGGTTGATTCGCCAGCGACACGTAATAGTGCACCAAGCACTCTCATGGAACACCTAGCGCTGGAGCTGATCGGCAGCATCAATCGCGAAGCGATTGATGTGTCTCCGTGAGCGAAATCTTAGGGCCATAGCAACAAAGAAAGAACACTGCTACCGAGCAACGTGAGCCCGAGCACGTAACCAATCGCAGGGAGTGGCCTGCGCTTGACGCCGTGCCATGTGAGCTCTGACTCGATTTTTGGATACTTGTAGTGAAGGAACGCCATCAGAGCTGCACCGGAGGCCCCTAACACGCCTAGAGGCCAGCCGAGACTGCCAATTAGACCAAATGCTATTGCGGCAAAAGCTACAGCCAAAATTTTGTTCATTGCCGGCTCTTGAATCTTTGCGCTCATCGCGCGATCTCTCGTGTTGATCCTAACGCTCTGGCGTTAACCTGCGCCGCGCGCTGCGCGCGTCAGGTTTAGCGCCTCGTTAGACCGCGGGGTCCGCGTCGTAGGTTGCGAGCCATATGGTGTGCTCGCCGCAATCGGGGTCCTCAGCAAGGTAGGCTCTCACCATGAATCTGTTCGTGGCCAAGAGTTGCTTGTACTCGGAGGGACTCAGACTCGCGTGGTAGAGCGGCTCCTCGCAGTAGGAACCGATCGCCTCACCTTCCCTAGGCCCGCTCGTGAACATGAGCGGTGCGCCCTCTCGGGCGTGCGAGGCGAAGCGTGGAAACATGCCACGCTGATCGTCCATCGCGAGGTGGAAGAAACTGTCCCACGCCAGAATCCCGTCGAAGCGGCGGCCGAGTTCAAGCCCGCGCATGTCCGCCACGAGCCACTCCGAGTCCGGAAAGCGCGCGCGGCAGCGCTCGATCATCGCTGGCGAGGCATCCACGCCAACCACGCCGAATCCCCGGTCAACGATGTAACGAGCCAGCGGTTCACCCATCCCGCAGCCCACGTCAAGCACCGTCCCACCGGGACGCACGTGGCTCAGCAATCGATCCAGCCATACACGCTCCTCGAGCGAGCGGCCGCGGTCACGGTCCCACGCCTGGGCGTGTCTCTCGTAGAGATCAACGACAGAAACTTTGCTCACGTTCGACGAGATCTCCGACGTCACTGACGCGGCCTAACGCCCGAATTAGGCCGCGCCGCGGAGCGGCGTCGGCTTGGACGAATTGCTAGCGCTCATGGAGATCGCCAACCGCCCAAACCTGCACGCCCGGTAGACGCTCAAGCCTGGTCTGGCGGCCTGCCGCGACCCCGGGGCACATGAAGAACACATACTTGTGCTCCGCGCCTGTTGCAGCAACTTTGGCGAGATCTTTGTTGAGCTTCTGATTATTTGACGTATTGACTGCGGCGAATACTTCGCAGGCGAGCTGACCGGAAAACCCCGACTCAATATCCGAGCCGCCGATATTGCCAAGATTGAGGGTGAAAGGCGCTAGGCGCGGATGGAGTTGGAACAGCATGACTGCGGCGCGTGCGGATGCGATGTACGTAAACGTTTGGTTTAGCTGCTCGATGACATTCAGGGGCGCTTCGGAGTCAAGCGGATCGCAGCCAATGGGGCGGAACTTCATCTCCCAAAGTGTGCGGAGCGCGTCAGCGGGATCGTGGAGCTCGATGATTTGGGCCAGAGCTCTCTCCGCAGAAGTGGCCACTGCATGTTCGAGCGCAATTGCTTCTTCTACGCTCGCTATGGAACGCTGCTTCATGAGCGCTCACGCCGCGCTGACCGGCCGAGGGCCGAGATGGTTTGGTTTGAACGTCACATGTCCCCGACGGTCCGGTTGAGCACATAGCTAGATTGCTTATCCGAAAAGGTAAAAATATGGAAATGCCACGCCCGCAATGACCACTGGTAATGCAAGGATCGCCGCAACCGCTCGACTTGCCCGAAAGGCCATGACTGAACCAATTGACAACCCCAGCCAGGCCGGCCAGCCATAGACCAGCGCAACTGAGACGCCAATCGCAAGCTCGTTGTGCTTGGGATTGTCTGTTTCGGTGAACGCGCGGATAGTGAAGTGTATAGCTACAAGGGTGCAGAGGACTCCCCACGCAAAGAGTAGAGACAGCACCGCAGTAAGAATCGGGTGCTGGCGAATAAGATTGAGTGCGCGTGCGTCCAAGCAAGACACCCTCCCATGCGAATCCATTACAGTTTGCCACAAGGACTTAAAGCGATCTAACGTGCGAGTTAACCGGAACAGTGGTGTATGGCGGCGGCTGGGCGATAATAAAATGACAGCCCAGACGACGGCATGCACCACTGTTTCCGGTTGAACGAATGATTAGACCTCTTCACGCTGATCAGTCCAGTTTGATGAATTTCGGCTTTGGCGAGATAATCTTCGGGGCCATGGCCTTTATGTGCAGCCAATCCGGTGCGTTGACACTCACCAGTTTATGAGACTGGGTAACGAGGTCTTGCTGGGCCGCTTCGTTCAGTGCGTCCTCGATCTCGACAGCGAGCGCGGTGGGGTACTTTTCAATCTGTTCCTGAATAATCTGCGCTTTGGCGCTCGGTTTTACAAAGTACGGGGGCTGGGGTTGTTTGCCGAGAGTGCAAATCGCTCGCGCAACCGCGTGGTATGCGTCGTTGAAAAGCCCCATGAACCCGTTGGGGTCTGCCAGCGTGACCAGCCACAACCCATGCTCTTGGCTGTATCGGACACCGCTCCTGTTTCCCGCGTGTGTTGACTCTGGCACAATACCAATTCTCAAACCTTGCCCACCCTCCAGTTGGGCGAAATTGGACTTGACTGTAGCCGCAAAGTACCGCGGGTCACCTTCGGCCGAAAGGAAGATATCAGTCTTCCAGATCTTCTTGATGCGCTCGTTGAGCAAATGCTCGGCCGTATGTCCCTGAGCAGCAACAGATACCCATGGCCCAAATCGAAAGGGCTTGCCGCTTCCTTGTGGAAGAAGGTAGGAGTTATTTCCTGCCTCATCTACTACCGCGTCCATGAAACCAAGGTACTTCGCGCGTTCTTGACCAAAGAGAAGAGAATTGGGAGCCGCGTCCTTCACGTATTTCGACGAGCGCTTCAGCGCCTCAGCAAGTGGGTTTATCACGCACGGTTCTCTCCCAAGCACGGCTTCGTGCACCGCCCATTCAAACCCGTCGCCCCTCATCCCCTTGTCTCTTTCGAGGCGTACTACCTTCGCGAGTTGTCGCATCTTCAGATCGGCGAGAGGAGTGTTAAGGTCACGAAGATCCTCGTCAGATATCGAGTCGATTAGTGCGCGCAGAACGGAGCGACTGACCGCGTACAAGGCGCGGCCGAGTTCATCGATTGGCGCGTTCTGTTCGATGAATGTGATGTTGGCGGCCAAAAAGTGTCTCCTAAGAGGTCTAACGCCGTGCTAACCGGCCGAGGGCCGAGATGGGTTGGTTTGAACGTAACATGTCCCCGACGGCCCGGTTGAGCACATAGTTGAACGAAGCCGCTACGCGGCAGATTGATCCACCCTCGACTCGCGCACCCGGTCGGTGCGTCCGCCGTCTGGCGGTTCTTGCGAGACGAGGGTATCGCCGTGAATGCATCCGATCAATCTGAAACTGCAACTTCGTCCACATCCACCCACTTCCACACCGAAATGCAGCGCGCGCTGCGGCGGCAGGGCTTGAGCGAAGTCACGCGCGACAGCTATGCGCGGGCCGTGCGACGACTAGAGGGCTGGCTGGATGTGCCGCTCGACCAGGTCGGGCCATCGCACCTCAAGGACTACTTCTC
>JAKOMQ010000050.1 GCA_022241605.1 Aquimonas sp.
GATGTCCGGGTGGTTCGCCATTCTCGCCAATATCCTGTCGATGCACGGACGATCAGCGGTCAGGTCGCTGCCTCGCAAGCGCACCTCCTCAATAACCGCCCACTCCATTACGCCCAGCCAGTCCTCTCCCGCGAAAGCTTCATAAGCATCGAAAAAATGACGGAGCGGCTCACGACCCGCCATCCAATCTTTGGATGCAATCGACTGCGCATGATGCTCCCACTCATTGCAGCTGATTATCGCCTCGACCACTTCTGTGATCCGTGAGAAAGCGTCGTGAGTGCTAATGGGAGCGATCATTGGGCCGAGATACACGCGTCACTCTGAAAACGAAACGGCAGCTTCCCACCCAACCCCGGTCATGAGCAGGGCCCGTGCGCGACCCCGAAAGCTGCCGGGCAGCTTCAGTGGGTTTTTCGCCAGCAGCCGACATTCTGAAACCGACCCCTGTGTGGACGGCCCTCCRTTGGCAAGGGTATTTCTGCACTGCGCTGGCTGGTCGTGGCGCCCATGTGTCCGGCCTATTTGCGCGGCTTTGCATGGCCGCTGGCCCTGATGCCATTCGCGCGGGTCAGGTCCCTCCCAATTCCTCGCACTCGAAGTGCTGGGGTCGTACGGGTTTTCCTGCTCCGGCGGTTCAACCGGCTTTTTGCGTCATGTGTGGACGGCCCTCCGTTGGCAAGGGTATTTCTGCACTGCGCTGGCTGGTCGTGGCGCCCATGTGTCCGGCCTATTTGCGCGGCTTTGCATGGCCGCTGGCCCTGATGCCATTCGCGCGGTTCAGGTCCCTCCCAATTGCACGCACTCGAAGTGCTGGGGTCGGACGGGTTCTCCTGCTCCGGCGGTTTCAACCGGCTTGTTGCGTCAGTTCAGTCTGCCCTCTCCAACTCGTGTAGCGCCCTGGGGCGCGATCTCTCAGGCGGCTGCCAGTTCCGGTTCCCGGTAAGGCTCGCCGGTTGCCAACATCGCCCAGATGATCCGTGCGTTCTTGTTCGCCAGCGCGACAGCGGCGACCTTGGGCTTCTTGCGCTCGAGCAACTGCACCAACCATGGCCGCTTGGTGCTGCCTTGCTTCGCTCGCCGCACCACTGCCATGGCACCGACGACGAGCAGCTCGCGCAGGTAGGTGTTGCCGGCCTTGGTGATACTGCCAAGCCGCTCCTTCCCGCCGCTCCTTCCCGCCGCTCGAGTTCTGGCGCGGGGTGAGTCCGATCCATGCCGACAGGCTGCGTCCGCCGCCGAATGTAGAGGGATCGGGCACGCAAGCCACGATCGCGCTGGCCAGCAGCGGACCGATACCGGGGATCTTCATCAGCCTGCGGCCTGCCTCKGTCCTGCGGGCATCGGCAAGGATGCGTCGGTCGTTGTCGAGGATTTGCTCTTTGACCATCTCTAGCTGGGTGCTGAGCACGGCAAGACAGCTGCGTGCCTCTTCTGGCAAGCGCGCATCATCCTGATCGGCGATGACCGCGATCAGCCGATCCAGACCTCCGCGTCCGATAGCTGCGGTGATGCCGAACTCGGCCATGTGCGCACGCAGGGCATTACTGATCTGGGTGCGCTGCCGTGTCAGGATTTTGCGCACCCGGTGCAGCATCATGGTCGCCTGCTGGTCCGGCGACTTCGCGCCAACGAACCGCATCGTCGGCCGGGTCACCGCTTCGCAGATCGCCTCGGCATCGGCAGCATCGTTCTTGCCGCGCTTCACATAGGGCTT
The DNA here is from genome assembly GCA_022241605.1 of Aquimonas sp. GTDB lineage: Bacteria > Pseudomonadota > Gammaproteobacteria > Xanthomonadales > Xanthomonadaceae > Aquimonas. Next base: position 1,718 of record JAKOMQ010000050.1, read on the forward strand.
CACGTATTGCGGCGGCATCAGCTTGACCTCGTGCCCGAGCGCCGCCAGCTCGCGCGCCCAGTAGTGGGCCGAAGCGCACGCTTCCATGCCGACAAGGCAGGGCGGCAGCTTCTCGAACAGCTTCAGCAACTGACCACGAGAAAGCTTGCGCCGTAGCACTGCCTCGCCCTGCGCGTTGACACCGTGAACCTGGAAAACAGACTTTGCCAGATCCAGCCCAACAACCGATACTTGCTCCATCGTCACTCTCCTCTCCGACTCATCCGCAGAAGTTATCCCGCAGGGTGGAGAGCCGTCCACGACATCAATTCCCGCCATCACCAGCACCACAGCATCGGTCGCTCGATTGAACACGGCGCGGCTTGGTCAGGCGGTCATTCTGCTGCTGGCCTGCGCCTCAATCGGCTGCGTTCGCCCCGTCACATCGCAAAACTTCTCGTGGTATTTCGGGTGCTCGGTGCCCATCCACTTGTCCCACCAAGTGAAATAGAGCCCGAAGTTGGCGTTGAAGCCACCATTATGATGCAAGTCGTGGTGCACCGTAGTATTAATCCAACGGGTGATCGGCGAATCCAGCCACCAGCGCGGGAAGAACTCAAATCCAGCATGGCCCATGGCGTTGCGGATGATCTGAAA
>JAKOMQ010000051.1 GCA_022241605.1 Aquimonas sp.
CTGACCCGCAAGAGCGAGCGCGCGGGCGTGTTGCTGCTGCTCAATCGCCTGACCAGCTTTGCCGCATGGATGATGGCCATCGCTGCCCGGAACACCTGGAGCGTGGATCCCCTGACCCGCCAGAAGTCGCACATGCGCCGCTACTCGGCGTGGCGAAGGGGAATGGAGTGGTTACGATTCAGGCGCTTACCCCAAGATATTCGTGCCGGTCTGCACGCCGTATTGGGCGAACTCCTCGAGCGAAAACGGGGGCTCGCACTGCTATGAAAAGTGGGGAGACCTCAGGCCAAGGCACACCCTATGCAATGCGATCGGCATGTCAAAGTCAGGCGCGCGCGGCGCGGCGATGCGGCGGCTCGATTCGATGATTGCGGTGAACATTTTGGAGCGCAGGGATTCGTGATTCGTGATTTGGGCTTTGGGATTCGCGGGCCGCGGCATGCATAGGCCCGGGCTCTTCATAGGGTGTGCCTTGGCGCACCGTGTTGCATCACAAGCTCGCCGCAGTGTCGATCATCAAGGCGCACCCGCACGACAGCGACCGGCGCAAGGCCTCCCGGCGCGACGGTGCGCCAAGGCACACCCTATGGACGCAGCCGCAGACGCATATCGCGACCAACTTGGCGGCTCTCCAGCAGGGTGAAGTCAGGGCGGTCGGCCAGTTTCTCCAGCCCCAGCCCATCCAGCATCGGCCGACTGTCGCCGCCCAGCAGCAGCGGCGCCTGGTAAAGCAGCAGCTCGTCGACGTGGCCGCCGCGGACCAGAGCGCCGGCCAGGCGCGGGCCGCATTCCACCAGCAGTTCGTTGACGCCGCGGCGTGCCAGCTCGGCCAGCACCGCAGCGAGATCCAAGCCGTCGCCACGCTCGGGCACTCCGAAGTGCGCTACGAGCGGCGCCAAGTCTGCGGGCCCGGCGATGCCTTCGGCGTGAAACACCAGGGTCGGCGCCGCGCCGTCGGCGAGCAGCTGGGCCGTGGCCGGCAGGCGCAGGCGGCGATCCAGCAGCACCCGCAGCGGCGACACGACATCGACGCCCGGCAGGCGCACGGTCAATCGCGGGTCGTCGGCCAGTGCGGTGCCGCTGGCGGTCAAGATGGCCGAACTGCGGGCGCGCCAGCGCTGCACGTCGGCGCGGGCCGGCTCGCCGGTGATCCACTTCGACTCGCCTGAAGCCAGCGCGATGCGTCCGTCCAGGCTGGCCGCCAGCTTGAGCCGCAAAAAGGGTCGGCCGTGCTCGACCCGGCTGAAGAAACCCTCGTTGAGCGCGCGCGCCGCCTCGCGCATCAGCCCGGACACCACCTCGATGCCGGCCGAGCGCATCCGCGGCACCGCCCCGCCCTCGCGCTGGAAGGCGTCCTCGCAGGCGATCACCACCCGCGCCACGCCGGCCGCGATCAGGGCATCGGCGCAGGGCGGCGTGCGCCCGTGCAGGCCACAGGGCTCCAGGGTGACGTAGGCGGTGGCGCCGCGCGCGGCCTCGCCGGCGGCGCGGAGCGCGTGCACCTCGGCATGCGGGCCGCCGGCGCGCTCATGCCAGCCCTCGCCCAGCACCGCTTCGCCGTGCGCGACTACGCAGCCCACCCGCGGATTGGGCTGGGTGGTGTACAGCCCGCGCGCCGCCAGCCGCAGCGCTCGCGCCATGTGGGCATGGTCGTAGGCGGTGAAGCGGGGATTGGGGATGGGGGATTGGGGATTCACGGCCGCCGCGCCTCGCGCGGATCGATGCAGCAGACTTCCGCGCACCGTTGCGCCGGCAGCGCCCGCCGCGCTCCGCGCAACAGATAGGCCTCCCGACGAAGCACGCCGGCATGCAGGCCCGATGAAGACGCCATCGCATAGGGTGCGCCTTGGCGCACCGTCGCGGAGCCCCGGTTCGCCCCGATCGGTGCCAGGGAAGGGCTTTGGGGAGAACGACTTCGCCACGCGAGGACGATGCACGAAGGCGCGCCGCGATGCGCGCCCCGGGTGGATCGAGGGAGGCCGGGAGAACACTCCCGCCGCGGCAAGCCTTCGATGCGTGACGGTGCGCCAAGGCCTGAGGTCTCCCCACTTTTCATAGCAGTGCGAGCCCCCGTTTTCGCTCGAGGAGTTCGCCCAATACGGCGTGCAGACCGGCACGAATATCTTGGGGTAAGCGCCTGAATCGTAACCACTCCATTCCCCTTCGCCACGCCGAGTAGCGGCGCATGTGCGACTTCTGGCGGGTCAGGGGATCCACGCTCCAGGTGTTCCGGGCAGCGATGGCCATCATCCATGCGGCAAAGCTGGTCAGGCGATTGAGCAGCAGCAACACGCCCGCGCGCTCGCTCTTGCGGGTCAGGCTGTCGGTGAAGCC
>JAKOMQ010000052.1 GCA_022241605.1 Aquimonas sp.
CCTTGAGTGGAGCATGGGCACGCTCGGCCCCGGGCCATTGGCGCGCCAACTCGGTCAGGGTCAATCGGCGCCCTGCCACCAAGGCCTCCACGGCATCGAGCAGGCGACGGCAGCGGGTCGCGTGCATCGTGTCCAGAATCTCACCGATACAGCAGCGTAAAATCGTCGAAGCGTGCATGGCGCGGTCCTCAGGCTTGGTACCCCGAGGAAAAAACCGCGTCATGCGCGTTTCGTTTTGGCCGAAAGATAACCCCAGATGGCCGAGGAAGGCCGGAAATTTGTGGGGAGACCTCAGGCCTTGGCGCACCGTCATGCGTCTGGGGCTTGTCGCTGTGTTTGTGTTCCGGTTCAGAGCGAATAGCGGAAGCAAGAGCTTTCGGTCCGTCCTGCGCGCGCTTTGCCCCTCGCCCGCTGTTCCCTCGGCCACCCGGTGTCACGGCGGGCCGTAGCGTTGCTCTTCATAGGGTGTGCCTTGGCGTACCGTCATGCGTCTGGGGCTTGTCGCTGTGCTTGTGTTCCGGTTCAGAGCGAAGAGCGGAAGCAAGAGCTTTCGGTCCGTCCTTCGCGCGCTTTGGCCCTCGCCCGCTGTTCCCTCGGCAACCCGGTGTCACGGCGGGCCGTAGCGTTGCTCTTCATAGGGTGTGCCTTGGCGCGCCGTCATGCGTCTGGGGCTTGTCGCTGTGTTTGTGTTCCGGTTCAGAGCGAAGAGCGGAAGCAAGAGCTTTCGGTCCGTCCTTCGGCCGGCCCGAGTCACTTTTCTTTGCGTGCCCAAAGAAAAGGAACCAAAAGAAAGGGCACCCCTCGTCCGCGCCCTCTGCGCATCCTTGCGCAGAGGGTTCGCGAGCGGAGTCTGGGGTTTTCGACAGGCCATCCCTGGCCTGACGGAAACCTTGGCCGCATCCGTGCGGCCAACCCTCCGGGCGATTCAGCCCCCGCTCGCCGCTCCCCAGGGGCCCCGGGGAGAGCGCGGGCTCCTGCCCGCAGGAGCAACGGCGAGAGCCGAAGCCGAAGCCGAAGCCGAAGCCGAAGCCGAAGCCGAAGCCGAAGCCGAAGCCGAAGCCGAAGCCGAAGCCGAAGCCGAAGCCGAAGCCGAAGCCGAAGCCGAAGCCACAGCCACAGCCACAGCCACAGCCACAGCCACAGCCACAGCCACAGCCACAGCCACAGCCACAGCCACAGCCACAGCCACAGCCTGAGCCTGAGCCGAAGCCACAGCCAGAGCCAGAGCCTGAGCAACAGCCGGCTGGGCCCATGCTTCGACGTTGCATCGAAGCATGCTGCTGTTTGTGGGAGCCTGCTTGCAGGCGACCGCAGGCTGCGCTGCACATCACTGCCTGTGTCGCGAGCAAGCTCGCTCCTACAAAGAGCTCAGGCTCCTGCTCTTGCTTCGAAATTCTCGAAGAACACGAGTCTCCGAACAAATCTCCGAACAGGATCCGTTTTGGCAGGCCGGAGCCGTGCGTCGGTGCGCCAAGGCACACCCTATGGGCTGACGTTTCACCAAATTCCAGAAACGCTCGACCCCGCGCGCTGTGGCTGCTGCGGGCAGGAGCCCGCGCTCTTTGCCGGGGCCCCTGGGGAGCGGCGGGAGGCGGTCGATCAGCCCGCAGGGTTGCCCGCAGGGATGCGGGCAAGGTTTTCGGACAGGCCAGGGATGGCCTGTCCGAAAACCCCGACCGACTCACGCGAACCCTCTGCGCAGGGATGCGCAGAGGGCGCGGACTAGGGGTGCCCTTCTCTTTGGTTACTTTCTCTTGGGCACGCAAGAGAAAGTGACTCGGGCAGCCCGTAGGGCTGTCCGAAGGCTCTTGCTCTTGCTTCCGCTCGTCGCTTTGGACTGGAACACAAACACAGCGACAAGCCCCAGGCGCATGACGGTGCGCCGAGGCACACCCTATGAAAAGCAATACTACGACTCGACGTTACACCGGTGTGCCGAGGGAACAGCCGGCGAAGGCCGAAACGCGCGAAGGACGGACCGAAAGCTCTTGCTCTTGCGTCAGCGCGTCACTCCGAACCGGAACACAAACACAACGACAAGTCCCAGGCGCACGACGGTGCGCCAAGGCCTGAGGTCTCCCCACAAATTTCCGGCCTTCCTCGGCCATCTGGGGTTATCTTTCGGCCAAAACGAAACGCGCATGACGCGGTTTTTTCCTCGGGGTACCAAGCCTGAGGACCGCGCCATGCACGCTTCGACGATTTTACGCTGCTGTATCGGTGAGATTCTGGACACGATGCACGCGACCCGCTGCCGTCGCCTGCTCGATGCCGTGGAGGCCTTGGTGGCAGGGCGCCGATTGACCCTGACCGAGTTGGCGCGCCAATGG
>JAKOMQ010000053.1 GCA_022241605.1 Aquimonas sp.
CCGCAGCGCCCCGCGTCGGCTTCGGCACGTGCTGATAAGGGTCCCCGCCTGCTTCAATATCGGAAAGCACAATCCGCGCCTTCTTCCGGGCATCCATCAAACCGAACCGGTCGGAATACCTGCCAATGGTGATATTTCGCACGACGCCAGCGACGCGTTTTCGCAAGAGGAATGTTCGGGCGCCAGACGCCCCGACCCTGAGGCGCAGCCCAGGAACAATCGCATCTTTGATCTCGATTTGACCTTCAGAGGGCGCTTTCAGCCCTCTGATCTTCGCGTCGGTCAGACCCACCGGTTTCGAAGCCATCTGTGCCTCCATGGAGTACCATTTTGGGGTGTTACCTTAGGTAACATTTGACCCGGAATACCCCGATATTCACTGGGACACAGTGACACTCATCTAATTGAAAATCAAAGGATTTGAGATATCTTGAATGTACTTAGGACCCGCTGATTACCGCTCTTAATCAGCGGGTCCTTGGTTCGAGCCCAAGTGCGTCCACCATTTTTCCCAAGACTTAACAGTGCAAACCTTGTGCCCGACTCTCCCTGGCAGGCACGCCAGGAGCGATCAGGAACCGGGATTCGGCGTTTGGCCGACCATATCGGCATCGCGACGGCCTTTGGGGCGCGGGCGTAGTGCCGCCAAGGGCGACGTGCTTCGGCCATTGTTTAGCCAGACGCGCCTGTCCCTCATTCCTTACGCACGTGCATGATGGCCGCCAACAAATCGTCGACGCGGAAGGGCTTCCTGATGACATGAACTTCGCCCAAAATCGCATCGAGGGCGGCGCTGTCGGCATAGCCGGTCATGATGATCACCGGCAGATCAGGATCGGCCTGCTTCAGATGCCGGGCAACCTCGGCACCGCTGAGGCCGGGCATCGCATAATCCAGCACTACCACATCGGCCTTGGTGGGCGGCGTGCTGGCGACGAAGCGATCGCCACTGTCAAAGACGGTACACTCAATGCCATATTGGCCAAGGCTTTCCGTCAGAAAGTCCCTGATCCGCTCGTCATCGTCCACCACCGCGACATGCAGTCCTGCCAGTTCATCGTAGAGGGAGCTGCCAGCCGCCTGATCCGATGAGGAGATGTCCTCCCCCGCCAAGGTGCATGGCAAGATAAATATCACCCGCGTGCCTTCACCTACTTTGGAACGCAGCTGGAGCGTGCCGCCGGATTGAGTCGCAACACCGAAGGCCATGCTGAGTCCCAGTCCGGTGCCCGATCCGATCTGCTTGGTCGTGAAGAAGGGATCCATCGCGCGCGCCAGCACTTCAGGCGGCATGCCGGAGCCGGTGTCCGCAACGCTCAACTCAACGTAATCGCCCGATGGCAGCCCTGTGATCTCGTCCTGTGTCAGGGTGATTGCGCGCGTCGCGATCGTCAGCTTGCCACCGCTCGGCATCGCGTCGCGCGCATTGATCGCCATATTCAGGATCGCCAGTTCCAGCTGAGTGGCATCGCCTGTCACCGGACACAGATCTGGCTGGAGCTCGATCTGCAGGGCAACCTTTGCACCGACACTCGACGCGATCAGTTCCTGCATCCCTGCGATCAGCCCGTTGAGTTCGACCGGGCGGAGTTCCAGTCTTTGCGTGCGCGAAAAGGTCAGCAGCTGGCTGGTGAGCTTGATGCCCCTGGCAAGACCCTCGCTGGCCCTTTCTGCCCAACGCGCCACCCTTTCACCATTTGCGGGCTGTGAACGGATCAACTCCAGATTGCCCCCCACAGCCTGAAGCAGGTTGTTGAAATCATGTGCGATACCGCCAGTGAGCTGGCCTATCGCATCCATCTTTTGCGCCTGAACCAATGCACCTTCGGCCCGCTCGCGCTGCGCAATCTCGAGGGTGAGCTGCCTCAAGGCTTCGTCGCGTGCCGCAATAGTGGAGTGTAGTTCGCTGTTCGCCAGTTGCAGTTGCGTCTGCGAGGGAATTGCCAGCGCTTGCGGAACGAGGCGCCAGAGCAGAATGCTCGTCGACGTGCTGTTGGTGCTGCTGATCATCTTCCTGGTGACAGCGCCTGCGCTTTCCTACGAAATCCAGATCGATCTGCCGCAGCCCAGCCGCGAGCAGCCACTCAACCCGGTCGATCCACCCCAGCCGATCCGGCTGCGGATTGACGCGGACGGCACGTTGTTTTGGGACAATTCGCCGATGCCGC
>JAKOMQ010000054.1 GCA_022241605.1 Aquimonas sp.
CTGGGTTCGCTGGGTTGAAAAGAGAAGCCTCGCAAGTGCCGGACTTTGCGGCGATGGGGGGCTCAAAAAGTTCCTGACCGGGCTGGCCGTTGGCATAGCGATGATGGGCGCGATTGTGACGGCGATAGCCCTTGCCGGCGGATATCGGGTCGCTGATCTCGCCCCCGCCTTTGCCAGCCCTGCTGCGCTTGGCTGGATTGCCCTCTTGCTCGCTGGCTTTGCCGTGCAAGCGAGCGTGGAGGAGTTCGTATTTCGCGGCTGGCTTTTCTCAACTGTCATGCGGCGCTGGAACATGACGGCCGCCTTCACATTATCGTCCGCCGCTTTCACCCTTGTTCATTTCTCGCCCAGAACGACGCTGCTGATGGTGGTCATGACCTTCGCCTTCGCGATTTTCGCCTGCGCCTGGGTGCGTCGTTCAAATTCGATCTGGGGGGTCATGGGCTGGCACGTCGGCTGGAACTGGTTTGGGGGCACTGGGTTTGATGTGCCGATTACGGGTTTAGACACCGGTCTGCCCGCACTGGTGGTGGAAATGGTGCCTGTCGGGCCAGCCTGGCTTAATGGTGCAGGCGAGGGGCCGGAAGGGAGCCTGTTTACGCTGGCCCTGCTGGCTATGGGGAGCCCGAGCCTTCTTCTGCTTCCACGCCGCGAAGACCAAACGGAAGCGACCCATCAATTTCCCGGGCCGCAATTGTAGCCGTTTCGCACGGCAAGCAAGATCCGTCCGGATTACTCGCCTTCCGCACGGCCCGGCCTCGGACATTGTGGATTTCGGCGCTCATCATCATCGCCTGCCTCAGCGCGCATCGGGCGTACAGCACCAGCGGCTACATCGAGAGCTATCAGGCTGCTTTGGCGGGCGAACTGGCGCGTGCGGAGGGGCGAGCACTCACTCCACAGGAGAATGCCGGCCTTGAGGCTGCCGCTGGGGCAGTAGCGTCGAACTATCCTACACCAGAAGCCCTTGCGGCGGAGGTGAAGCAGCGAACATCGCTCGGAACGCTGATCAGTTGGAGTGCTGCCGGATGGTCATTTCGCCACCTTGAGATCTACAGCTGGATTGGCGTCGCAGAGAGTTTCGCCTTCATGTTGGTTGGCATGGCACTTTACCGCTCCGGCGTCCTTACCGGCATGGCATCCACGCGCTTGTACCTTTGGCTGCTGCTCGCTGGCGGCTGCGTTGGCGTGGGACTGCGGCTGGTGGACATGTGGTGGCAGGCGCGGACCGGCTTCGAACTCGACATTCATCAGCTAAATCCGGCAATGTCGCTCCTGAGGTCGGCATGGTACCAGCCCGCTCGCCTTGCATTGACATTGGCTTATGTCAGCCTGCTTGCATTGCTGTGGCGGGGAGGCTGGCACGCCTGGACACCGCCGTTTCGCGCCATGGGCCGCCTTGCTCTTACCGTTTACACACTCCAGTCGACCTTGACCTCGATACTGTTCTACGCACTCGGCTATCTTGGAAAGTTCGGCGCCGCAGAGTTGTTGATGACAGCCCTCAGCATCTCAATCGTCACAGCTTTTTTCAGCATGATCTGGCTCAAGTTTTACGAGATGGGACCGATGGAATGGCTGCTTCGGGCATTCGCCTACGGTACATTCAGACCGGCTCGAAAGCGCGTTGCAGCCGAAACACTGGCCCGCTCACCTACTTTATAACATCTGACGAAGGGACCGTTGGCCATGACCACCCTGATCACCACCACCGATATCGCCACCCTGGTGGCCCGCAT
>JAKOMQ010000055.1 GCA_022241605.1 Aquimonas sp.
TTGGTCGATGGCCTGATGGATGCCGGTGTGGATGTTCGGCTGGTGAACACTTCGGCGATTCCTCAGTACGCAGGCCTGAAGCACGGCAACGACCACACGGATGCACGGCATCTTGCCCATCTGCTGCGGCTGAATCTGCTGCCCGAGGGCTACATCTATCCGCGCGAGCAGCGCGCAGTGCGCGACCTCCTGCGACGACGTTTTCTCTTGGTTCGCCAGAGCGTAACGCTGACCAACTCGCTGCAGAGCGCATGGTCGCGGCGCACGGGACATGGCATTCGCACCAACGACCTGCGGCAGCTGACGGCCGAATCAATCGAGAGCACCTTCGTTGACGTGCATGAGCGCCTCGTAAGCTCCCCGGAACGGTGGACACAGGTTTCTAGAACTTTCTGGCAAGGTTTCCCCAGCCAGGAGGTTCAGGGGTTCTACCCCGATTCTGCGGACACTTTTAGGAAGGCTCATGCTGAGCCGAAGGAGTGTCCATGTCGAAGCGCAAGCGTTACACCGCTGAGTACAAGCGGGAGATCGTCGAGCTGGTCCGGCGATCGAAGTCGAGTTGCCGCCAGGTGGCTCTGGAAGTCGGGGTCAACCCGAACATGCTGACCCGCTGGGTTCGGGAGGCTGAGTCCGCTGGCGGAAAGGCTTTTCCCGGGGCTGGAACACCCCGCGACGAGGAGGTGGCCCGCCTCAAGCGCGAGCTGGCGCGGATCACCAAGGAACGGGATTTTTTAAGAGACGCGGCAGCGTACTTCGCGAAGCAGTCACCGAACGGTACGCGGTGATTGAGCGCTGCCGCAGCGACTATCCCGTCGGGATGATGTGCCGCTGTCTGGAGGTGTCGACGAGTGGCTTCTACGCGTGGGCTGGACGCAAGCCCGGGCCACGCATGCGTGCGAATGCGCGCCTGCTGGAGCGGATCCGCCAGATCCACGAGGACAGCCGGGGCGTCATCGGCGCGCCGCGGATGCGCGAGGATCTGGTCGACGAAGGCGAGATCGTCAGCCGTAACCGTGTCGCCCGGCTGATGGCCCGAGCGGGCTTGCAAGGCTGGCCGAGGCGGACGCGACGCAGGTTCGGTGGCAAGCCCAGCACCCGGCCCGTCGGCGTCGATAACCTGCTGGAGCGGGACTTCAACGCGCAGGAGCCCGAGACCAAATGGGTCACCGACATCACAGAGATCGACACGCAGGAAGGCAAGCTGTACCTCTGCGTGGTGATCGACCTGTACAGCAAGCTGGTCATGGGCTGGTCGATGCATCACCGACAGGACCGCCACATGGTCGTCCGCGCGGTGCAGATGGCGGTGTGGCAGCGACAAGGAGCGTCCGTGGTCATCCTGCACTCGGACCGGGGCGGGCAATTCATCAGCGGGGACTACCAGAGGTTTCTGGATCAGAACGCCCTGGTGAGCAGCATGAGCGCAGCCGGCCACTGCGCTGACAACGCCGCCTGCGAGGGCTTCTTCGGGCAGCTCAAGCGGGAGCGCGTGCACCACCAGAACTACCGGACCCGTGACGAGGCCCGGGTCGATCTGTTCGACTACATCGAGCGGTTCCACAACCCCCGGATGCGACGTAGAGTCGCCCGCCGGGACCGTAGGTTTTCAGCCTTGTTCAAACCGTCCGCAGAAACGGGGTAGAACCCC
>JAKOMQ010000023.1 GCA_022241605.1 Aquimonas sp.
AGCAGGAGGGCATCGAAACGGCGCACATCGACCCCGGCAAGCCTTGGCAGAATGGCACCGCGGAGAGCTTGAACGGCAAGTTCCGCGACGAGTGCCTGAGCATGGAGTGGTTCCGGAGCCGGGCCGAGGCGCGGGTGATCATCGAGAGCTGGCGCCGCCACTACAACGAAGATCGCCCCCACTCGAGCCTCGGCTACCGGACCCCGAAGCAGTTCAAGGACGAACAGAAGCAGAAGAACGAAGCATCAACCCACCGAGCCTCCCTCAACTAATCGGTGGTCCTGAAAAAGCCGGCAGGTCACCGGCAGGGCACCGTTATTGTGGTGCCCGAGGGCGATCCGACCGACCTAACCCGGACGCCGGCGTTCTACGATCCGTTGTACGGCTACCTGCGGGCGGTGGGCGTGCCAGAGTTATCCATGGCCCCCGACTAACGCATCACGTGCAAGGGCAACGGAATGTCGCTCTTCCTACCCCTGCCAAAGCCGGCGTCAGAGTGCACTTTCCGAAGATGTCGGTTGGGTTGGTTTCCTTGGCCTGCCGATGCTTGCGGCCTCGCTCTGCGCGGCAGCTGCTCTCCGATCAGTTGCTGGACACGTCAACCGTTTCCGCATCAACCCTGGCGTGAAGGTCGGGGTCAGGTTCAAATGCTCAACACGCCGAACCAGACTTGATAAGGAGCAGAGATGCCAAGCAATCCAGTCCCTCTGATCGGTGTCGACGGCGCGAGGTCCGGCTGGTTTGCAGTCTGGCGCTTGGGCCGAGGCTTCGGCTTCGATCTCTATGCCCGCGCCCAGCATCTGGTCGCGGCGCACATGGGCGCTGATGTCATCGCAGTGGACATTCCGATCGGTCTGTCAGACCGCGACGGCCGGGCACCGGACGCGCTGGCGCGAAAGTTCGTTGGCGGCAAGCGCGCGAGTAGCGTGTTCTCGGCGCCGGTGCGGGGCGTGCTGGATGCACAAACCCGTGCTGAGGCCTCTGATCGGCATCGTCTGATTGATAGCCGTGGTTTCGGCGCGCAGGCGTTTGCAATCTTGCCCAAGATCCGCGAGTGGGACACCCTGCTGCGCGGCGATGCCCATGCCCGTGATCGAGTGCGTGAGGTCCATCCCGAGGTGTCGTTCGCCGCCATGAATGCGGGCGTGGGCCTGGTGCCCAGCAAGCGCAGCGATGAGGGCCGTGCGCTCAGGGTAGAGCTGCTGGGCCGGCACTTTGGGCAGGACGCGGTGGAAGCGCTTGTCGCGCAGGTGCCGCGGCGCTTGGCGGCTGCCGACGATGTGGTCGACGCGCTGGCTGCGCTGTGGAGTGCCGAACGCATCCAGGCCGGCCGCGCCGGCTCCTTGCCTTCGCCGTCGGCCGTCGACAGCACGGGACTGCAGATGGCGATCTGGTACTGAGCTTGGCCCTTTCCCTTGCAATGATCGTGCTCCTTGCGGGCTCTTCCCCGTCGCCGCAACTGACGGATGCGCCGGCCCCGCTCGGCACTACAGCTGCTCCTCGAACAGTTGACGCAATCGCTCTGTCCCGAAGGCGCGCTGACACTGCAGCCGCCGCCTGATGTCCCAGCGCGCCGAGACGCCCGCGCAGCCGCGGACGAGGCGCATGCCCTTCGGGACAGCGGGGCCAGGTGTACTGACCGCCGCGGGTGTCGCCATCACTCCGCAGGCAGTCTCGCCCGGACGCGTGCGGTGGCCTCTGCGAGTACGCGCTGGACGTCGGCGAGTGTGGTCTCCGGCAGGTTGTTGAAGTCCATCAAGCGATGGCTGAGTTCACGCCCGCGCGTCGCTTCTTGCACTGCAAACCGGACCTCCTGCAGCGCCACCCGGCGGTGGTCGGCGATCTTGTGCGGATCATGCGAGCCGTACACATCGGCGGATGCGCGCTCAAGCGCGCAGTACAGGCTGCGCTTGTCCATCGCTTCATCGTCGGCGCAACGGCGATCGTCGCTGCGGTTCCACGCAGACTCGCTGCTCAGCAACGCGGTTGCGCGCTCCAGCGTTTCCAGGTCCTGGCGGGTGACCGGCAGGTCGCGCACTTCGTACTGCGCGGGGTCGCCGAATTTCTCGCGTGATTGCGCGTGCGGCGTGTCCTGCGCCTGGGCATCGCCCATTGCGCATGCGGCCAGGCAGAACCCGAAGAGCAGGGGCAGGGCGTTGCGGGATATGGGGTCGTGCATGGCGTTCCTCTTTGGTGATCGTGGGTTCGGGACGGGCCGAGAGCGCGCGATGAACGCGAGTCGGTCCCGAGGATGCTGTCGAATCCGACCAGCTGACGAAGTGTGACGCTACTTTCATTGTCCTGCCGCAAGGGAGCAGGAACACGGGTCAGCGTGCACTTCCCGAAGGTGCCGGTTGGGTTGGCTGCCGTGGCCTGCCGATTCGTGCCGGCCCCGCTCGGCGCTACGCTTGATCTTCGATCCGTTGCCGAAAGCGCTCCGCTCCGAAAGCGTGCTGGCACTGCGGGCGTTGCCTGATCTGGTCGACTTTCTCTGGCGTGATGGGCTCTCGGCCCCAGTCCTGGAAGGCTCTTTGGCGCGCCGTGTTTTCTGCAGCCGCCGTCGAGCGCGCAGCGCCTACCATGCCCACTTCCCATCACCCGGACCTGCTCATGCCCCTGATCACTCCGCTGCCCAGCGACCACGACGCCGAAGTGGCCGAGCTCGCCCGCTTCTTCAATGAGACGCTGGGCTTTCCGCCCAACAGCGTGCTCACCATGCAGCGCCGCCCCGGCATCGCCAAGGCGTTCATCGAGCTCAACAAGGCGGTGATGGCCAACCACGGGCGGGTGACCAGCGAGCAGAAGCGCCTGATCGGCTACCTGACCAGCGCCAACACCGGTTGCCGCTATTGCCAGGCGCACACCATCCTCGCGGCGCAGCGCTATGGCGGCAGTGCCGAGCGTTTGCACGCCGTTTGGGAGTTCCGCGACAGTCCGCTGTTCAGCCCCGCCGAGAAAGCCGCGTTCGAGTTCGCGCTGGCGGCGTCGGCCGTGCCGAATGCGGTGGACGAAGCCATCGCCGCCGAGCTGCGCGCCCACTGGAACGAAGGCGAGGTGGTGGAAATCCTCGGCGTGATCGCGCTGTTCGGCTACCTCAACCGCTGGAACGATTCGATGGGCACCACGCTGGAGCCCGGCGCGGCGGCAGCGGGCGAGGCGCTGTTGCCGCACACCGGCTGGAACCCGGGCAAGCACGGAGTCTGAGCACGGGAAACCACGGGTCAGAGTGCACCTTCCGAGGGTGCGTGTTGGTTCGACTTGCGTGCGAGAAGCCCCCGGTCAGGGCTAGCGCCACGGTACGCGCACAAGATCGGGGCAAGAAAGGAGACCGCACCGCGGCAAGCCCACGAACGCCACTGCGCACGCAGGCGCAGTGGCTGGGGCGAGGCTAGGGCAAAGGCGCCTGCCGCAGGCTGACCGCTGCCGGCAGCGCCGACCCGTTGAGCCAGTGGCACAGGCCCGGCTCCTCCTGCAGGTAGGTGCGCATGAACGCGACCGAGCTGGCGCGCATGAAGGCGTGGGTCTGCTCCAGGGGCAGGGTGCGGGGCTGGCAGAACGCACAGGCGATGCCGCACTGCTCCTGGTTGGTGATGAAGTCGGTGTGCGAAGCCCCGTCCAGCGTCCACTCGAAGGCGCGCGGCGATGCCGTGGCGGCGAGGAAGATCGTCTGGTAATTGATCGCCGCCGGCGCGCAGGCCTGTCCGCCCACGCCACCGACGCTATCCAGCAACTCGCCCAGCACGCCGATCGGCACCGCAAAGCTGGCCATGGGCTGCGGAATGATGTTCGGCTGATCTGGCGTATACCCGCTTTGCCCCGCGCCGTTGACTGGATCGAACACGAACAGTGCGCGCACCCGCGCATCGCCTGCAGCAGCCATCAGCGCGACCTTGCCGCCTAGGCTGTGCCCCGACAGCGCGATGCGCCCGGTGTCCACGCTGACCGGAAGGGCGTCCGGCAGCACCACATCGTCCAGCACGCTGCGCAGATCGAGGGACATGCTCGTGTGGTTGGGCGTAAAGCCCGCCGTGGGGTCTGCGCGCACCGTGATGAAGCCCCAGCTGGCCAAATGCTCCGCCCAGTTTCGATAAGCGGAGGACGGGATCTGGAACCCCGGCGCAAACAGCACCAGCGGTCTGGCGCCGGTCGTCACCGGGTAATGTGCCGTCCAAGGCGTGGTGCGCCCGGTCACCGCACTGATGCTGCTGCCCGCCACGCTGGCGATGGCGAACGGCCCCGCCGCGGCAAGATCAGCCCCGGCGGGAAGCTCAAAGCCGTTGTCGAAAACAAACTCCGCCGCCGGTGCCGGGCAGGCCAGCGTCTGCGCTATCGCTGCCGGTGCCAGGCTTATCGCGCAGGCGGCAAGCAGTGCGCAGAACGTACGGCCATACCGACGGCGCAGCCTGTGAACCGCGCGCGGCGAGCGCTCATGCGTCGATGCTGCCGGATCCATTCCGTCGAATCGATTCATGGCCTTGCAGCTCCTGTGTGAGGGCCACAGGAGAGTCTAGTGTGCCGAGCGCGACAATTCATCCTTGTCTGACGGCGTCCTTGGGCGCGGCGTGGCTCGTCGTCGCCACAGTCCGGCTAGAGCTCCTGCTTGCGCCCAGATCTGCACCGCAGTCCGACGCTGGCTCGCTGACGAGCTGCAGGCGCGGCACGCTGGCGCCCGTCATCGTGGCGCACCCGAGAGGCGCTTGCACTGCCTCCACGAGGTGCGCTTACTGTCGTGCAGCCACCCTGAGGCCCCAGCCCGCAGTCTGGATTGAAGAATCCACCCCCTCTCCCCTCGCGGGAGAGGGTTGGGGAGAGGGAGTCTTCGCACCGCCGCGGCAGACCCGCAGCGCCGCGTCGTCTCACCGCAGGTTGGCGCGATGCCCGCGAGCGGAACGTCGCGAGCATCAGGGTCCGCGACGTTTACCGTTGCCTTCTGCAGAAGCCTCGACCACGCGGTGCAGGCTGAGCTGTCCGGTATCGCGAATGGCAATGCGTTGCTGGGTTTCGACGCCGTCAGCGATCGAGCCCATGTAACCGCCTGCCATCCACATCGACTGCACGCGCTGTCCGCTGATGCGGTCGATGTCACTGCCATGCGCCTCCCGGTCGATCTCAACCAGCAGGTAGGCCGCAGCGCTGCCGGGCTGCGGAAACAGTCGGAGCGAGAAATGGCTGCCGCGAGCGGTGAAGTCGTCGAAGCTGTAGCGGCGCAAGGGCTGGCGGGAGGCATCGAGCGTGCTGACCGCGGCCCCTAGCAGGTACTGCTTGCCGATCTGCAGGAACAGGTCCAGCTCCTGCTGGGTGCTGCTCGCATCCAGCGCCAGCAGAATCACCGGCTCCGCCGTGTTCGCCCGCTCAAGACAGGCGGCGGCGCTGCGGAAGTCGCCGCGCCACAGCGCCTGCTTGCTCGGCGCGAGCGCCATGGCGGGCAGCTCGGCGAGGGAGGATACGCAGGCCCCTGAAGCCGTCCACGGCGGCGGCTCGGCAGGCTGCTTGGGTGTTTTTGCAGCGCAGCCCGCCAACAGCAGCAGGCCTGCGCAGGCCAGTGCGCCGAGTGTCCGCCTCATGTGCGGCTGAGCAGCTGCGCCAGTCGCTCGGCCACGCGACGGAAAGCCTGCTCCAGGCCCTCGACCGGCGCCGTGCCAGCGGCTTTCAGCGCGTCGAAATCGGGATAGGCATGCGCCGGGTCGGGGCTGATCTGCACGGTGCTGCCCGTATTCGGGAACACGTTGTTGTGGGTGATCACTTCCTGGAACAACTCGGTCTTGCCGCTGGCATCCATCAGGCGGGCGGTGAGGATCACGGTCGGACGATAGGGCGCCCCGTCGCCAGAGCCGGCCGAAGCCAGGCCGACGAAGCCGAAGTTGACGTCCAGCAGCGCCTGCGCAGCGGGCTCGGTGGGGGCGGGATAGCTCTTGCGAGTGCCCCACATCTTGCGCGAGATCTTGGGCTTTGCGGCTTCCACACTGCCGTTCGGCCAGCTCACCGTGTAGCCCTCGCGCTCCATGGCTTCAGCAAACGCGCTGCGGAAGGTCTCGACGTGGTCGAACTGCTTCGCCGCCACCTGCTCCTTGAGCCAGGTGCGGCGCGTTTGCAGATGTGACTCGGCGATCAGCACGCCGATCAGGCCGAAGCTGTGCCCGGGGTTGTTGACGATCAGGACATCAAGCGCGGTCTCCCGCATGGGCAGCACTTCAATCTGCTGCAGATCCGCATGCGCAGCGGCGTTGAAGGGGCGGCTCGTGGGCATGGAGACGCAGCCACTCAGCATGATCAGGCTGAGCAGGAGGACGGTGATGACACGTGGGCTCAATTGCATGGAGATACTCGCTCGCAGAGAAATACCCGCACGAGGGATTCGCACGGGGTAGGGCAGTAAGGGGAGTGCAACAGAAGGCATAGCGCCCATAACTTGAACGCCGATCCCCCAATCGGCGCGCGGTGATTTTTCATGTCTGAGCGCCGGATCGCAAGAGGCAATCCCCGCTCGATTCCAGGGCATCGCGGGATCGGGCCGAAGTGGGGCCGCCGCGCCGCATCAACGGGATCGTGCTCGGCAGGCGCGGCAACAGTGCAGACACCGCTGTGCGTCTCGCTGCGGCGGTGGGCACCCGCGAATGCTCGGGTCGGCCTGCAGGCCGACTGCGATCTTGAAGCGGCGCGCCGTGCGCCGGGCGGCAGGCTTGCAAGGGTCGGGCGGATCGCTGCATGAGCTACGTCGCCGCCAGGGTTTGCAGGTGCGATGGCCGACTGGCCTCGCGGTCTTGCGCTCAGATCGGTAGTCTGCGAGTCAGGAGGTGCCCATGAAGCCGATCGATTCCGCCAAGCTCGATGCCATCGTCGCCGCCGCGCACCGCAGCGCGCGGGAGCGGGGCCTCGGCTATCGCGAGCGGGCGCTGAAGATGTATCCCTGGGTCTGCGGCCGCTGCGCGCGCGAGTTCACCCACAGCAATCTGCGCGAACTGACCGTGCACCACCGCAATCACAACCACCAGGACAACCCGCCCGACGGGTCGAACTGGGAGCTGCTCTGCCTGTACTGCCACGACAACGAGCACCAGCGGCAGATCGACCTGGGCAACAGCATGGGGCTGGATGACAGGATCGAACCGGCCAAGTCCAACCCCTTTGCCGGGCTGGGTGACCTGCTCAAGTCGAGGAACACGCCCTAAGTTAGCCGCTGCGGACGGGGCAGCGGGGCGGCTTCAGGCGTGCTGTGCGCGTGTTCGTTTCCGCCGCTGCCGAGTCGCAGGCGCGAACACCGTGGCCGGACAATGGGCTTCGCTGCGATGGATGGTGCCGGTGGGATGGGTCCAGCGGACCGGGTCGGCTGGGGCGGACCTGCCGGCGCTCAACGGCCTTTCCTTTATGGCGTGCGGCGGGTGAGTGCACAAGCAGTCGCAGTCGACAGCAGCCGGAGCGGCGCCCGAGGCGCGCCCTTCGCTGCGGTGCCTCGGCGCCGCGTCGCGGTCCGCTTCACGGCCCTATCCCGCTCTGGCTCTTGCAGGGGGCAATACAGCCGCTACCCCAGCCGGGAGCACCAGCTTGAGGATATCGGCAAGCGCGATGACCCCGCGGACCGTGTTGTCGTCCATCACCACGGCAAGCTGCACGCTGGCCCCACGCATGCGTGCAAGCGCTTCGTAGACCGGCGTCTTGGCCGTAAGCATGAAGGCCGGGCGAGCGTGGTCCCTCGCGAGCTCGGTCGTCGGCAGTGTCAGCGTGTCCCGCACATGCACCACTGTCGGTGTCCCGCCCTGGGTGCCGAGCATCAGGATACGCATCTGACCCGTTTGCAGCGCTGTCTTGCGGACATCGCCCACGGTCGCGCTCGGTGTGACATGCACGGGGCTCTCCGTGGCGAGCGCTTCGACCGGCAGTTTTCCAAGGTCGATGAGTGCAGAGATCTGCTGTTGGATTTGTGGCTCCAGCGTACCCACCTTCGCCGAATGCTCGACCAGTTGACGGATGGTCGCAATGTCCTGACCGCCAACGGCCGCACTCTCGACAGGCTCGACTCCGCTTGCCCTGACCAGCCGGTTCGCCATGCCGTTGATCCAGACCAGCAGCGGCCGCAGCGGCCAGAGGAAAGCGCGGGACACCAGCCCGATCGCCAGCGCCGAGGTCTCGGGATGGGCGATCGCCCAGGATTTGGGCGCCATCTCTCCCACCACCAGGTGCAGGAAGGTGACGACGAACAGGGCGACGGCGAAGGCGCTCGCCCCGGCCACCCATTCGGGCATGCCCAAGGCGAGAAAAACCGGACCGAGCCAGATGTCGAAGGCGGGCTTTGTGACCGCGCCGAGACCGAAGGTGGACGCGGTGATTCCGAGCTGTGCGGCCGCGAGCATCAAGGTCAGGTCGTTCATGCCGCGCAGCGCCGCCCGCGCCGAGCGGCTGTCGGCGGCAAGTTCTTCGAGGCGATGACGACGGGCGCCGAGCAGGGCGAACTCGATGATGACGCAGAGGGCGCTCAGCACGATCAGGGCTATGGTCGCCAGCGCGATGAACAGCGGGTCGTTCATCGGTCGTCCTCCGCTGACGCCACGACGACCAGGCGCACGCGCACCTCGGAGGGCACATGGCGTTCGATGCGCAGCACGTCGACCTCGAGTCGCCGCTGAATCAATTTGTCGGCCGCAAGCTCTGCCGGATCGGCGGGGAGCTCGATCATCACCGTCTCGCCCTCTGTGGGCAGACCGCCCTTTTCGGCGATCAGCAGGCCGGCGATAGTCTCGACATCGCCAAACGGCAGGTCATAGCCAATGGCACGCTCGACCTCGTCGAGATGCACGTCACCGTCCATCAGCCAGATGCCGTCGGCTTCGGGCATGACGCCGGCACCGGTCTCGACGTCATGCTCATCGGTAATCTCGCCGACGATTTCCATGGCGAGGTCTTCGATGGTCAGCACGCCGGCAAAGCCGCCGTATTCGTCGATCACGCAGGCGAGCTGGTTGGTCGTTCGCACCAGCTGATCGAGGGCGGCAGGCAAGGGCATGAGCGTCGAGACCACCGGTGTGGGTCGCATCAGCGCGAGGACGGGTCCACCCGTTGCCCCCGTGGCCATACGGGCGAGCACATCGGCTAGGTGCACGACCCCGATAGGCGCGTCGTCATCGTCGACCACCGGATAGCGGCTGTGCGAGCGCGCCATGAGTTCCCGCAGTTCCTCGAGTGTCGCCTCCGGGCCCACCCAGTCGCATTGCGATCGCGGCACCATCGCGTGCTCGACGGTGCGCTCGGGAAAGTCCACGATCCGATCCAACATGAGCGCCAGTTCGGCCGGCAGGTCGCCGCTCTCGCGGGACGCCGCGATGATGTGCGGCAGGTCGGCGGCCGAGGCGCTGACGTCGAGGTCGTGGACAGGCTCGATCCGCAGCGCCCGCAGCAGCAGGTTGGCCGATTTGTCGAACACGGTGATCAGCCAGCCGAACACGGTCATGTAGAGCAGCGTGGACGGGGCGAGCGCGCGCGCCATGGGCCCGGAATTCGCGATGGCCAGGTTCTTCGGATAAAGCTCTCCGAAGATCATCTGGATGATCGACGCCAGCACGAGGGTTGCGACGGTGCCGGTGGCGACCGCTACCTCGGTGGAAACGCTGGCTCCCTCCAGCAGCACGCCGAGGGACCGGCCGACCATCGGCTCCGCGACGAAGCCAACCAGCAGGCCGGTGACGGTGATCCCGAGCTGGGCGCCTGAGAGCATGAAGGAGGTGCGCCGCGTGACGCGAAGTGCGCGCTCGGCCGCAGCGTTGCCTTCCGCTGCCTGTGCCGCGAGTCGCGTGCGGTCCACCGCCATGTAGGCGAATTCCTGCGCGACGAAGTAGCCGTTCGCGGCAATGATGGCCAGGATGACGACGATGCCCAGCAGCAAAGTAAGCAGGGCTTCCATCAGGGAACCGACGGCGGGGACGCGATCGTACTTCGGGCGGACGCGCTGGGACTGGAGGGCACGGTGGCTTTACTGCCTTGTGAGTCAATGGAATCAAAGGCGCGGCATCTGGCGCCAGTCGACGTTCGGATGCTTGTTAACATGGGGGCCTAGGATAGCGATTCAAGGCAAGCTCTGCTGGGGGCTCGGCGCCGAAGACTGCGTCGCTATTCATCCCGGCGACAGCCCTGATCCCCGTGCGCAGGCGGAAGTCGTCCCCGGGGATGCCTGCGGCCGAGTGGGAGGAGTAGCACCTGCTCCGAGCAAGCACCCGCTTGCCGATGCTGCCAAGCAGAGTGCCGCTGACCGTGGCCGCGAGAATTCGGGCCATCTGGTTCACGTGTTCGCACCCCCCCCCCCCCCCCCGATCTGCTCGTGGCCATGCCCGAGCGAAAGCCTGGCGCATACAAAAGACCGATTAGGGCATTGGCAAGAAACGGAGTCCGCTCTACTCCATGCGCGTGTAGACAAGCTCCGCACCACCCTGACGCAGGGTGACTGTCTTCGGCTGCCCATCAGCGGGCAGGAACTCCAGGCTGGCGTCCACCACCTTCAGGAAGAAGCGCGTGGGCGACTCGGCGAACAGTTCGAAGGCGGGTTGGGCGCCGAGCTGTGCGCGTGCCGTTTCGCCTTCCACAAGGATCCGCAGCACCATACCCTCGCGGGCATACTCGCCGGCGACGCGCTCGAGCGCTGCGCGCGGCAGCTGCATTGCCTCGCGCTGTGCGGGTGGGGACTCCTCGCTGCGCAGCACGCGTTCGCCGGGGCCTTCGCCTTCGGGGTAGAAGCGCATGGCCTCGACCGTGCCATCCCCGCCGCGCTCGAACACGATGCGGGAGAATCCGTCCTCCAGCGCGAAGGTGTCGGTGTCCACGGGGATCAGCGCGAAGGGCTGGCCGCCGGTACGCTGCGAGGTGAGCCGCCCCTCGCTGATTCGCAGCACGCGGGCGCTGGTCTCGTCGATCCGATACACGCCCTCGAACTCGCGCAGGGCGGATTCCTCCATCTCGATCGGGGTCTTGGGCGGGTAGGGTTTACCGAGAGCGTAGGCGGTCAGGTAGCTGGCGAAGCGGCCGCTGCCGAGCATGCCGGGGCGGCCGCCATCGGCGTTGAAGAGCACCGCGGTGGTGATCTGCTGCTCGGGCACGTAGAGCAGATAGGTGCTGAACCCGAAGATGCCGCCGCCATGCTGCAGCACCGGCTCATCGCGCACGCTGGCAGCCACGATGCCGTAGCCGTACTGCGAGTCCGCCGCGGGGCCTGCGGGGGTGATCATGGCGCGGTAGCTCTCGGGCGAGAGCAGGCTGCCGCCGTGCAGCGCGCGGTTCCACTTGAGCAGGTCGTCCACGCTGGACAGCAGCGCGCCGGCTGCGTGTGGCTGGCTCATGCTGAGGTAGCGCATGGGGGCCCATTGCTCGCCGACGCGGCGGTAGCCGGATACCAGGCCGGGGATGACCGCAGTAGCGGCGTCGTGGCCGCCGCGCGTCTGCACCATGCCCAGGGGCTCAAAGAAGGCCTGGCGCAGGTAGGCGTCCCACCGCATGCCGGTGGCAGCCTCGATCACCGCGCCGACCAGCACGTAGCCGGAGTTGTTGTAGTGCCAGCCCTCGCCGGGCGCGAAGTCCGGGTCCGCCGACTTGAAGCTGTCGACGAGCTGGACGGTGCTGAGGTCTTGCATGATGCCGGTGCCGGACATGATCTCGGGCATGTCGGTGTAGCTGCGGATGCCCGAGGTGTGGTTGAGCAGCATGGCCAGGGTGATCGCCTCGGCATTGGGGTAGTCGGGCAGCCACTTGGACAGCGGATCGTCCAGCGAGAGCCGGCCCTCGTCGACCAGCCTCAGCAGGCCGGCAGCGGCGAACTGCTTGGTCACCGAGGCCAGTCGGAACACGTGATCAGCCGACAGCGGCAGCTCCAGCTCCAGGCTCGCGCGGCCGCAGGCGCCGCGGAACAGCACTTCGTCGCCGCGGGCAATCAGCACCGCCATGCCGGGTGCATCGAGCGCGCAGTTCTCGGTGAGCGCCGCCTCAGCGAAGCGAGCCACGTCCGCGCTGGGCGGCGGTGCGGACGCAGCAGGCAGGGCGAACACCAGCAGTGGAGCCATCAACAACGCAGTGATAGAACGCATGAGGCGGATCCGGAAGCGACGGTGAGCGCACTGTACGTGACCGTGCCCTTGAATCGCGCGGCTGCGCTCTCGGCGAGTCGGGAGCCTTACTGGTGACGGTTTGCCATCGCATGGCACCCCTCGCTCCGGCCTGCAGGGTGACGGACCGTCGGCGTCACGTACATCGCGCTGCACAGTCACCGAGCTCGATGTCTCGTAGGCTCCGACCCCGTTGGGTCGACCCATCCGTCCGGAGGGCAAAGCGTCATGTCTCGCGCACAGCGCCGTCGAATCGAAAAGCAGCAGGCCAAGGCCGAGCGCAGTGAGGCGCGCCGAGCGGCCGCCGCTGCACGCAGCCGTCGTGAGCGCGAGCGCCGGGTAGCGTCCTCGCAAATGAGGGTCTTTGGCCCAGTGGGCGGGCTGCTGTGGGATCTCGCGTGGTGGCCGCTGCTCTGGTGGGTTTGGCCGCTGTCCGCGATCGGTCGGCTTATGGGCATCGACACGTCCGAGCGTGGACCGCCGCGCGAGCGCCCGCAGTGGATGCCGGCCCCCGATCCGCAGGCGACGGCCAAGCGCGAGCGCTAGGGCATATGGAAAACCATCGACCTCTTGCGGGCAACCCTGGCGGCAGCGCGTAACATTCGTTCTGCGGTCACGTCGTCACTGCGCGTCAGACGCACCGCAGGCCCGCCCACAGCCATCCGGGACAGATCACAGCCGCCGCTTCCAGCTGCACGTCCTGCATGTGCCGAAGCGCGGGGCGATTGACCAGGAACCCTCACCAATCCGTCGGCGCGTAGTCCTTCAGGAACTGCCCCCAGACGTGCTCGCCGGTGTTGAAGCCGTGGATGATCGGGTCGACGATGCGGGCGGCGCCGTCGACGATATCCAGCGGCGGGTGGAAGCGTTCCTCCAGCACTTTCTTGGCGGCGATGTCGGCCGGGTCTTCGTCGGTCACCCAGCCGGTGTCGACGCTGTTCATGTGGATGCCGCTGTTGTGGTAATCGGCGGCCGAGGTGCGCGTCATCATGTTCAGCGCGGCCTTGGCCATATTGGTGTGCGGGTGCCGGGTGGTCTTGAAGTTGCGGTAGAACTGCCCTTCCATCGCCGACACGTTGACGATGTGCTTGTCGTGGGTGTGTTCGCTGCCGGGCGGCGTGCGCAGCATCAGCGGCTTCAGGCGCGCGTTGATGATGAAAGGCGCGATGGCGTTGACCAGCTGGGTTTCCAGCAGCTCGACCGAGGGCACTTCGTCCATCAGCAGGCGCCATGAGTTGCGCCCGCGCAGGTCCACCTGCTGCAGGTCCTGGTCCAGCCGGCCTTCGGGAAACAGGTGCTGCTGGCCCAGCAGTTCGTCGGCCAGCAGGGGCACCTGCGACAGTTCGGCGGCGCGGGTCAGGCCATCGGCGCCGACGACACTCTGGCTGTGCGTCGCAGGCAGTGTTCCGGAGGATGCCGCCGGCAGCAGGTCGGCGCCGCGCAGGCCTTCATAGCTGCCGATCAGCTTGCGCACGGCCTCGGGCAAGGCGTGCAGGGCGGCGGTTTCACCGGCCATCATGTGCGCATAGAACTGCGGCGGGCGGCGTACGGTCTGGCAGGCGTTGTTGATGATGAAGTCCAGCCGCGGGCGCGTGCCCAGCAGCTGGCTGCAGAAGGCTTCTACGCTGGGCGTGTGGCGCAGGTCCAGGCCGAAGATCTCCAGGCGATGGCCCCACTCGGCGAAATCCTGTTCTGCGGCATAACGTGCCGCCGAGTCACGCGGAAAGCGCGTCGTGACGATCAGCTCGGCGCCGGCGCGCAGCAGCTTCAGGCCGGCCTGATAGCCGATCTTGACCCGGCCGCCGGTGAGCAGCGCCACGCGTCCGCGCAGGTCGGCGGTTTCGCTGCGCTTGAAGTAGTTCAGCTCCGCACAGGGCGGGCACATCTGGTCGTAGAAGTGATGAAGCTGGGTGAACTTCTGCTTGCAGACGTAGCAGTGGCGGAGCTCTGGCGAATGCTGCGGTCCCGCCGCGGCGGCTTCGCCTTCGCCGTTGCGCGCATCGTGCAGGCCGGCGGCGTGCGGCGGAAAGTAGTTCGGCGTGCTGAACACCGGCTTGCGTCGCAGCACCCGGATGCCGGTTTGATCCAGCAAGGCATCGGCCTTGCGCAGCTTTTCCTGGTGGGCTTGCTTGGCCTGCTGCTTGAGCTTCTTGCGACGCGCCTTGGGCTCGGGATCGCTGACCTTGGCGACGACGCGATGCAGGCGCGCGCGGTCTTCGTCGGGCAGGGCATCAAGCAGGCTGCGGTCGGCGTCGATCTGCTCCAGCAGATCCAGCGCTGCGCGCAGGCGTTCGGGAAGCGAAAGTTCGTCGGCAGCGGGTGGGGCAATAGTGTTCAAGACAGATCCGGATTCAGCGCCGGACTGTCGGGGCAGGCGCGGCAGGCAATGCAAGGAGCGTCAGGATAGCGGTATCAGCCGTGGCCTCACCGAACTGGAAAGCTGTGCGCGCCGCCGACGCTGGCCGGCGCTGCATTTGCTGCGCGAGTTCTACGGGTAACAGACCATCGATGGGACGCGTCTGTTGAGGGTATCGGTCTGACGCGGGAGCTGGATCAGGCACCCTTGCGTGGATCAAGAATCCCTCCGCGCGCGCTGGACGCTACTTTCGATCCGGGCCTGCCGTTTACCTTGCGAGCTGCGCTGTCAGATGACCCGCCGCCGCGCGGCGGGTGAGCCCGGGAGATGCGTTGCTGCTCAGGCTTGAATTACTTCTTTTTCGCCTGCTTGGCCGCGCGCTTTTCCTTCAGCGTCTTGGTCGGTTCCTTCTTGGTGTTCTTCTTTTGGTCCATGCCCTTGCTCATGCTCGTCTCCGGTCGTTTGTCGCTGGGATGTCTCCGGGAGTGGCGACACCGGCCGCAGTGTAGCTCGACGCCGGGGGCCAAAAGCAGCCCTGGCCGGAAGCCGGCGATCGGATTAGAAGCGGGTCCGAGGACGCCCGCGGTCCGCGCGGAGTCTCCCTCCTGGCGCCGCGCTCAATCTGCAGTCGCTCTCAAGAAGAAGATCTCTCGCCGCGACGCTTGTCGTGGTCGCCCCGCGTAGGCCGGCTGCATGTGGGAGCGAGCTTGCTCGCGATGCGCAGGGTGGGTGCAGTGCGCAGGCTGCGGTCGCCTGTCAGCAGGCTCCTGCACTGAGCGCGAGGGCACGATTGCCGGGTTCTTCAGGAAAACCGGGTCCGCCGAGCGCGGCTGAGCGCCTGTGAAAGAAACCCTCCGCCTGCTGCGGCCACTTCTGGACGCCCGTGGCGGCAGCGCGCTACGCGAATCCTGCGGTCATTTGACCCGCCGAATTCCCCTGAATTCGCGCACCGCGCTTTGCCACGAACGCCCAGTGGCCCCCTCGCGAGGACGCCTCGATTTTTCAAGCCCTCCGAGAGGCTCTCTGGTCGACTGTGCTGAAGGAAGGCCGGCGTCGCGCCGAGTACGGCTGAAGTTGAGTTCAGGGAACCAGACCCGGACTTCCGATCCGGCTATCTCTGATCCAGCTCGTAGTGGATCAGCACTACGCACTGCGAGGCAAACAGCATTTTCGGCCCCAATGCGATCGGCTTCGCACCCAAGCGGGTGACGCCAGCAACGCTGTTTTTCGGCATGGGAATGTGATCGGTCAGCAGAAAGCAGGGCTGGCCTCCGAAAACCTGCTCTCGGATCGGAGTGCCCTTCGGCGACATCAGGTAGAGCTGATGGTCCTCGGCCAGCCTCTGCACGAGTCGCTCGAAGCTGGTGGTCGAGACGCTGATGCCGGGCTCCACGGCGCGGGTCTCGTCCTTTCCCATGCCAACGGAGGCGTCCAAGGCCTTGGCGATGCGGCCGAGCAGCCTGCATTCGTCAAACCCGCCCAGATCCTGCAGGGCATTGGACTCGAAGCGGACCGTGCGCGAGTAGTCGCGGGTGCTTTCCAGCACCAGGTGGATCACCACGTCCGGGCGGTGCGACTGCGCGACGAAGATCGCGTTCATCAGCGTGTGCGCCAGAATCTCGGTGTGCGCCTCCTTGCCGACCGACGCCAGCAGGGTCGAGCTGTCGGTGGGGGCGGCGCGCGCTCTCAGTACAAAGGTTCGCATGGGGCGTGTGGCAGTCGCTCGGAACCCGCGGAAGACGGGCGCAAGGCTTCATTGTCTGCCCAATCGAGGGCAGCGGTCGATGGCCAAACGGTTGCGGAGTGCGGTTTGACATTGTCGGGCGGGCAGGCCACCTTGGGTCATCGTCGATCCACGGAGCACGAATGCGAAGCGAAACGCAGCCGTTTGACGAAATGGGCTGGCCGGACGAGATACGAGCGCCGTATGCGCTGATCGACGCCTGGCTGAAATCGGTGCCACCCGAGCAGCTGGCGCTCAAGCGTCGAGAGGCCGAGGTGCTTTTCCGCCGCATCGGCATCACCTTTGCGGTCTACACCGAGGGTGGTGACGCCGAGCGGCTGATACCGTTCGACATCATTCCGCGGGTCATGGCGCAGGCCGAGTGGCAGCGCCTGCGCAGTGGGCTGGAGCAGCGCGCCAAGGCGCTCAATGCCTTTCTGCACGATGTCTATCACGATCGCGAGATCCTGCGTGCCGGCCGCATCCCCGAGCGCCTGATCCTGCACAACGCGGAGTTCCGGCCCGAGATGAACGGCCTGGATTTGCCCGGGCACGTGTATTCGCACATCGCCGGTATCGACATGGTGCGCACCGGGCCGGACGACTACTACGTGCTTGAGGACAACTGCCGAACGCCGTCCGGCGTGTCCTACATGGTGGAAAACCGCGAGGTGATGCTGCGGCTGTTCCCGGAGCTGTTCCGCAAGGCGCAGGTGGCGCCGGTGGCGCACTACGCGGATGAGCTGCTGGAGACCCTGCGGTCGGTGGCACCGCCGAACTGCGTGGGCGAGCCGACCGTGGTGCTGCTGACCCCGGGCATCCTCAACAGCGCCTATTACGAGCATGCCTTCCTGGCCGATGAGATGGGCATCGATCTGGTCGAAGGCGCTGACCTGCTGGTGCGCAACGACATCTGCTACATGCGCACCACCGCGGGTCTGTCGCGCGTGGATGTCATCTACCGTCGCATCGACGACGACTACCTCGACCCGCTGGTGTTCCGCTCGGACTCCATGCTCGGTGCGGCAGGCCTGCACTTCGCCAATCGTGCCGGCAATCTCACCATCACCAACGCGGTGGGCGGCGGCATTGCGGATGACAAGGCCGTCTACATCCACGTGCCGGAGATGATCCGCTTCTATCTCGGCGAGGAGCCGCTGTTGCGCAACGTGCCGACGCACGACTGCAGTAAGCCTGAGGAGCTCAAGTACGTGCTTGATCATCTCGATGAGCTGGTGGTCAAAGCGGTGCACGGCTCCGGCGGCTACGGAATGCTGGTCGGGCCGCATGCCAGCAAGCGGGAGCTTGAAGAGTTCCGCGCCCTGCTGAAGGCCAAGCCCGAGACCTATATCGCGCAGCCGACGCTTGCGCTGTCCACGGTGCCGACCTTTGTCGAGTCGGGTGTGGCGCCTAGGCATGTGGACCTGCGGCCGTTCGTGCTGTCCGGCAGCGACCGCATCCGGGTGGTGCCCGGTGGGCTCACGCGGGTGGCGCTGAAGGACGGTTCCCTGGTGGTGAATTCCTCCCAGGGCGGCGGCACCAAGGACACCTGGGTGTTGGAGGACTGATGCTCGCACGGACCGCAGGAGATCTTTACTGGCTCGCTCGCTACATGGAGCGGGCCGATTACGTCGCGCGCCTGCTGCAGGTGGCTGGGCATATGAACGCGGTGCGGGTGGACAAGAACCTCACCAGCGAGTGGGAATCCGCCATCGTCGCCGCCGGCTGCGAGGAGACCTACCCCGCAGGGCATGCCGGTGCGGACGAGGCCAGCGTGATCCAGTTCCTCGCGTTCGAGCGCAGCAACGCGTCCTCGATCGTCAACTGCATCGAGACGGCGCGGCGCAACGCGCGTTCGGTTCGCACCTCGCTGACCACTGAAATGTGGGAGGCCGTCAACGTCACCTCGCAGGAGCTGGCCGGCTTTGTCGGAGCGCCGCTGGATGCCGATCGACTCTCCGAGTTCCTGGAGTGGGTGAAGGTGCGCGTCAGCCTGTTCCACGGCGTTTGCGCCAACGGCATGCTGAGGCGCGACAGTTTCCATTTCATCCGCACGGGACAGTTCCTGGAGCGCGCTGACAACACCGCGCGGCTGCTCGACGTGAAGTATCACGTGCGTCTGCCCGACGTCAGCGACGTCGGCGGCGTGATCGACTATTACCAGTGGCTGGCGATCCTGCGCGTGGTCGGTGCGCGGCGCGCCTATCGCGTGCTGTTCAAGGGCCGCGTCGAGCCTGCCCAGGTGGCCGAGCTGCTGATCGCCCGGCGCGAGTTTCCGCGCTCCCTGGCGTTCTGCTACGAGCAGATCACCCATCATCTGGACAGCATCGGCGCGCAGGACCCTGCCATGTCCACCGAAGCCCGCCGTCAGGCGCATGCGCTGTTCACCGACCTGCGCTTTGCGCGCATGGACACGGTGCTGCAGTCCGGCCTGCACGAATACCTTACCGATGTGGTCGACCGAACCCAGACCCTGGGTGCGGAAATCGCCAAGGGACATTTGTTCTGATGCTACTCACCATCTCCCACGACACGCACTACCACTACGCAGAGGCGGCCTGGCTGGTCGTGCAGGCGCTGCGGCTGTGGCCCGCACCGAGCGCGAGCCAGGAGGTCAAGTCCTGGCGGGTCAGCGTGGACGGGCGCGTGCTTCGGCCCACCTGCGTGGACGGCTTTGGAAACCCCGCAGCCACCCATTCCATCGACCAGTCAGTCCGGGAACTGCGGCTGTCAGTGCGGGGCCAGGTCGTCACCCGTGACCGTAGCGGCGTGCATGGCGATGACGCCGCGGGGCTGCCGCCGATGTTTTTCCTGCGCAGTACCGAGCTCACTGCCTTGACGCCGGGCATCGCTGCCCTGGCGGATGAAGTGGCGGGCGAGGGTACGGCCCTGGAGCGTCTGCACCGGCTCGCCAACGGCGTGCGCGACCGCGTGGATTACGTCACCGACAGCACCGACGTCGGCACCAGCGCGGGCGAGGCTCTGGCTGCCGGCGGTGGTGTCTGTCAGGACCACGCCCACGTGTTGATCTCTGCGGCGCGCCATCTGGGCTTTCCGTCGCGCTACGTGAGCGGCTACCTGTGCCCGATGGAGAACGTTACGGAGGCCGCAAGCCATGCCTGGGCCGAGATTTTCGTCGATGACCTTGGCTGGGTCGGATTCGACGCCGCCAACCGCGTGGCGCCGGACGAACACTACGTGCGGGTGGCCTGCGGCCGCGACTATCGCGATGCAGCGCCAGTGCGTGGCCTGCGCCGGGGCGGGGCGGAAGAGACTCTGGATGTGACCGTATCCATCACGCTGTCGGGCGAGCGGGCACAATAGACGGCTGGCGGGCCGCTTTGGCCGCGCCGTTCTCTGGAGAACACAGTGACCTATTGCGTAGGGCTTCTGCTCGACGAAGGCCTTGTGATGCTGGCCGACACCCGCACCAACGCGGGCTTCGACAACATCTCATGCTTCTCGAAGCTGCATACCTTCCACTCGCCGGGCGAGCGCTTCATCGCCACCATGTCGGCCGGAAATCTTGCCGTCTCGCAGGCGGTGATCAACCTCATCCAGGACGGGATCCCGGACCCGGAAACAGGCAAGGTGGAAACCATCCTGTCGGTGCCGACAATGTTTGGTGCAGCGGCGTTGATCTCGGAGGCCGTACGTCGCGTCTACCGCACGCACGGCGAGGCCATGAAGCAGCAGGACGTCTCATTCGACGTGTCGATCATGCTGGGTGGCCAGATCGCCGGGCGCACGCTCCGGCTGTTCCATATCTATGCCGCCGGCAACTTCATCGAGGCCACCAAGGACACCCCCTATCTGCAGATCGGCGAGCACAAGTACGGCAAGCCCATTCTCGATCGCGCGGTGACCAGCGAAACCTCGCTGGTGGAGGGCATGAAGCTGGCCTTGATATCGATGGACTCCACGCTGCGCTCCAACCTGAGCGTGGGTATGCCGCTGGATCTGCTGGTCTATCAGATCGACAGCATTGACGGCGTCGTGCAGCACCGCATGGAGGAAGGCGACAGCTACTTCGCCATGATCCGCGAGCGCTGGTCAAAGGCGCTGGAGGAAGCCCATCGATTGATCCCGCCGCCGGACTGGTTGGCGCCCTGATCCGCGCTGTGCAGTGCAGGGCTGCCGCCAAGCGCATTGAACAGACAGCGTCCAAGGCACTGCAGCCGCCGCCGGTTGCGTGTGGCGGCCGCAGCGGTCGGACGCTGTCGAATGCCCTCGGATGGTGCGGCATCTAGTGTAGTGATTCGCGCTTGAGCGGACGCACCTGCGGCGTCTTTGCGCGGCTGACAGCGTTCCTCCTCCTCGCCATAGCGCTGCTATGACTCGTCGTCGCGCCTTGCCAGCCACACAAATCCGCTTGCAGCGACTGTCCGCCAGGCACGAATCGCTGCACTAGCTCTCGGAGGGTGGCGTTGTCTGTGGTTTGGAGGCCTCGCGCTCGGCGCGCTTCTTCGCCTCCTTTTCGTCTTTCTTCTTCTGTTTGGCCAGTTCGCGCTGGCGCTTTTCGAAGGAATAGTTGGGCTTGGGCATGTCTGCTCGCTGGGTGGGAGAGCTGCCAATGTACCCAAGCCGACGCCCGCATGCGAACGTTCGCGTGCATCGCGGTGCTCCAACGGGCGGCTGGCGCCCGGCGTGACGGCGAGCTGAGGGCGCGCTGGGCTCTGCCCGCCATCCGGGCATAGGGCTCACTCGACGAAGGGTGAGCGCAGTGGGCCGATATCCGCCAACGTTTCCGCAGCCTCGATCTGTGCGATCTGCTGCCTCACCAGGCCGATGATGGCCGGGTCCATGGGCACCAGGGTCTGGTCCACGAAGGCGCGATAGGCAGCCAGCGCCTCCTCGCGCTGACCGAGGCGGACGTGCGCATTGCCGAGTTCGATGTGGCCGGCCACCATCCGCGGGTTGACTGCCAGCACCTCGTTGCCGCGCCGGACCACCATCTCCCAGTTGTCGCCGTTTTCGCGGTAGATGTAGTCGAACAGGCGCGTGGCGATGCTGTTCGCGCGCGCCCGCGGGTCGCGAATCCGGCCCTTGCGCACGTGCATGTAGCCGGCGCGGAACACTTCTTCCGTTTCGGCGTAGAAGGTGTCGGGGTCCCAATCCCAGGTGGGCCAGGGCACCAAGGCGCTCATCGACACCAGAAAGTAGCCGTCGTAGACGCCGGCGGCGTTGTCGTCGTCCAGCGATTCCACCAGGTTGCGGTTGCGCAGTCCCGCGCCCTCGGACTGGCGGGACCGGCCCCCGAAAAAGGGCAGCTCGCCTGCGAGCACCACGCCATCATGGAAGGCGCGGGTCTCGTGGAAGCGCTGGCCGAGATCCAGTGACTCGTTGGCGAAGTAACGCCATGCGTTCTCGCTGCCGCCGGCCAGACGATTGTGGAACTCGTAGAGGCGGCGCTCGGGCAGGGTGGCGGCCAGCAGCAGCACGACGCAGGCGGCAAAGCCCGCGGCTTCGATGCGGGTGCGCAACGGCTTTGGCTGCTCCCTCAGCTCAGTCAGCAGCTGGCGCAGAGCCAGCGCGATCAACAGCAGCATCGCCAGCACCACCGGCAAGGCATGGCGGATGCCGGCGTAGGCGCCCTGCGAACCGGCCAGGGCGACGAAGTGGCCGCCCGCCATCGCCAGCACCATCAGCAGGCCCATTCGCTCAGCCCGGCTGAGCCGCATGCGCAGCAGCACCAGCAGCGCCAGCGGCAGCATCAACAGGGTCGCCATCGGCAGCTTGGAGACGATCTGGCTTGGCCAGATATGCCAGGGGTGCTCGCCGATGTACTGGCGGCCCCACAGCAGGTGCGAGCTCTGGCCACGTCCGTCGACGCCGGCACGCAGGGTGTCGGCCAAGCCCCAAAGATAGGGCCGCGGCAGCAGGCGGTAGCTGTCGGCGGTGTCCAGCAGGCTGCGCATCAGCGGGCGCTTGAGGTCCTCGACCTTGGCGCTCATCTCGCGATTCAGTGGGTCGGTGCCGTCCGGGCTGGTGTGGAAGCGCAGGCCGTAGTGCGCCCACAGCACCGCTACCGCCAGCAGGGCGGTGGCGGTGAGCTTGCCCAGCCGCAGCAGCGATTCACGGCCGCCTGTGCTGCGCGCCTGCCAGACCAGCACCGCCACCAACCCCAGCCCGAGCGCGGCCAGCCCGGCAAGCGACGAGTGTTTGCTGGACAGCGCCAGGCCCATCGCTAGCCCGGTCAGCAGCGCTGATCGCCAGCGCCAGTCGCTGGCCAGCAGGCCTGCCGCACAGGCCGCCAGCAGCAAGGTCAGGCCCAACGGCAGGTCGGTCATCACCAGCGGCATGTGCGCGGCCAAGGTGGGCTCGAAGGCGGCGAGGCCGAGCAGGGCAGCGGCCGTGATCAGCCCGAACACGCGCCAGACCAGCAGGCCGGCCAACAGGAGCAACAGGCCGTTGAGGGCGAACATGGCCAGGCGTGCGCGCTGCTGAACGGCAATCGCGTCGTTGTCGAGATAGACCGTGCGCTCGACGTAGTCACGCTCCTGGGTCTTGTCGATCAGCGGCTCGAAAGGCCGCAGCGCCAGCACATCGGCTGGCATCACCGCGCCGACCCAGAGCTTGGTCAGCGGCGGGTGCTCCGGATTGAGTCGCCAGTCACCGGTAGCCACATAGCTTGCGCCGGCCACGATGTGCCACGGCTCGTCGATGGTGAAGCTGTCCAGCCGCGTGCCTGCCTGGGAGCGCAGGATGGCCAGCAGCACCAGGGCGAGCAGCAACAGCAGCCCGAGCGTCCGCGGCAAGGTGGCGCCAAGTGCTGATGCGGGTGTCGGGCTGCTGTCCATCGTCTACCTCCTTCGAAGTCAGACGGGTCCACGGACTTTGGTGGCCTCAGGGGCCAGCGGGATCGCCAGGGCAATGCCGATGCAAGCCGGGTCTGGAACCGCTCGCGAGGAAGGGTCCGACTCGGCTCGTTGCTTCAGCCTTCGACCGCCCCACGCATGCGGCCTTCCTGCAGGGCCGAGGTGTCGCCTTGGATACCGCCCTCGGTAAGCAGGTGCACGGGGCCGGGGCAGGGCATGCGCACCGCGTTTTCATCCCGGCAGGCATAGGTGCCCAGCACGACTTTCAGATCACCGCAGGCGCTGGCGTGACCGTCGAGCGTCTTGTCCACCCGGCGTCCTGGGCTGAGCCCCTCCTGCAAGGTGCCGAACTCACCCGCAGCCTGCAGCACTGCGCCGTCCTTGCCGTGCCAACCGATCTGGATCAGCAGGCCGGGAATGTCGACGCTGGTCTGGTTGGCGATGGACCACTCGGGAATGCAAAAGGCATCCGGGCGACCGCCAGGCGCGACGCGCAGGACAATGCCCTGCAGCGCATCGCCCGCCGCCATGGCGGCTGTTGGCGGGGCACCGGCAGGTGCTGCCGATGCTGCCGGGCCGCTGCCCGTGTTGGGGGTCGACTCCTCGCCGCCGCTGCAGCCGAACAGCGCGAGGGTGAAAGAGAGTGCCGTGATTCTCAGAGCATTCATTAGGTGGGCCTCGGGTAGCGGTGAGCAGGGCTGGGCGGGGCGCTGGCGTCGGCGTGGCCGGATAGACCGGGTCGCGCTTGCCCGCGCTAGGATACGGCGCGCAGGGAGCCGGACCGACAGGCTCTGGCCATGCACGCGATCGCTTGCCCCAGTCGACTTTGCCTATTCGAAGCCGTCGCCGAACAGTCCCTCGCCGATCCGGTAGAGGTGCACCGCGCCGCCGTCGGGTTCGAACTCCTCGGTGAAGGGCACTTCGCCTACCGCGATCAAGTCACCGCGGATCGCCACCGAGCTGCCAAAGAATCCGTTCTCACGGGGTTCGGGCGAGGTCAGGGTGGCCACCAGACTGCCGTCACGCAGGTCGAACACAAACACGGCGCCGTCGCGCTGCAGGGTCCGGGTGCAGGCGCGGCAGGTGGCCACTGCGTAGGGCCACGCGATCCCCACGCCGTGCTGGGCGAAACCGTCGCCGTTGAGCGGATTGGTGTGCTGCAGCACGCGCTGCAGGGCGCCGCTGCGAGCGTTGTAGATGAATGCGCGGCCGCTGCCGACCAGGGCCAGCGAACTGGCGATGAACAGGTCGCCCTCGGCATCGAGGCGCAGGCCGAAAGCGCCGGGCGTGGGGCTGACAGGACGCAGGCGGCGCAGCTGGGTGCCAGTCTCTCGGTCGAATACGTAGACGTCTCCGGGCCCGCTGAGGTTGCCGGCGCCGACCAGCACGAAGTCCTGGGTGAAGCGCACTGCCGTGCCGAAAGCGCGTCCAGGCCCCGGGTCGTCGGGGCCGAGGACGCGCAGTTCCTCGCCGGTGCGAGCATCGTAGAAGCGCACCGCGCCCCCAACCGATTGATTGGGTTTGAGGAAGCGGTTGTCGTTGATGCTGCCAATCGCGACGATATCGCCGCTGGCTGCCACCGAGTTGCCGTCCACGTTGATCGGCTGCGGAAGCGCGCGCAAGGATTCGGGCGCATCCAGCTCCCAGCTCAGCGCCTGCGCACCGGGCGGGCTGGTGCAGCAGTTGGTGACGCGGCTGCCGATCATCCGCAGCCCGTCGATCGCGATCCGCCGGCCCAGAGGCTGGAACACGCCGATGTTGCTGCCCACGGCCACGCGCGAGATAAGCTCGCCGCTGCCGACATCGAAGGCGAACACGCCGCCCGCCGGTGCGAACGTGGTGCCGCTACTGGTGAAGAACTCGAAGTAGCTGGGCGCCCCGGTCACCAGGACCTCGCCTGACAGGTCGACGCTGTAGCCGAGCTGGCCACGTCCGTACTGGCCCAGCCCCGCGCTTTCGGTGGTGAAGCTGCGCAGGTGGGTAACCGACAGCGGCTGCGCAAATGCAGGAAGCGCTGCGCACGCACTGAGCAACAGGCTGCAGGCCACAAGCGCTCGTGGTCGGCGGCAGCGAAGTACGCAGCCGGGCAATTCGGGGTTTGTTCGGGAGGACATCACGATTCCGGGCTGGTGCAGGCGCCACCTGCGTCAGTGAAGGGAATCGTCAATCCGCAGCGAGGGCGGACATTCGCGTCTTGAGCTCGTGGTGCAAAGCGTGAGCGCGAGGTGCCGCTGCGTGGTGGGTATCCATCCCGGTGGTTTCCACCCGGTAGCGGATGCCTGTGAGTGCGCCGGCGCTTGCGTCACGGTGCGGGCGGCCGAACCGTTCGCTGCGGCCATGCCCCAGCGCAGAAGCAGGAGTGTCCAGAGCGCGCTGCAGCCGGCACTTGACACCAAGGCCGCGCGCCTGTGCCTGCCGTTTGATCTGACGGGCTGCTGCCGGGCCGCTGCCGCGCTGCCGGTCAGCGATCGCTTGGCCGATTCGGATCCAGCTCGCAGCTGCGGCCGGCACAGGGTGACGCAGCCTCGCCGCGACGCATCAGCGCCGCAAGCACCGGCACAAGCCCGAGCCGGGCCAGCAGGCCACGGCTGCGCACCACCCACGGGTAAGCGCGGTCAAGCAGGGGGCGGAGCCATGGTTTGCCGAGCATGCGGGCCACCATGCCCAAGCCCGCAGCACTGTAAGCCAGCTCGAAAACCGCGACGCCACGGTGCCAGACGCCAGCGGCGTCGAGCGCATGGATATGGTTCAGCGCGGTCTGCACGTCGACGCCAGCAGCGCTCAGCTCGGGATCTTTGAAGCCGTGCGCCGAGCAGTCGACCAGCTGCAGTCGGCCCTGCGTATCGCGATCGCGCAGACCCTGCATCTCGGCCGCGCACAGAGGGCAGCTGGCGTCGTAATAGATGCGCAGCGGCCAGGTGACTTGCTCAGACATGGGACAGACTTTTCGATTCCCGGGGCCATTGGATGATCCGTCGTAGTCGATCACATGCGTGTGAGCATGTGGTCGCCATCGCGTCCGTCGCTCGATGAGCACCCCTTTGGAGCGGACCCTGAGCGTGTGAATCAACCCAGACGCCGTAGCGAGGGCGTCGAGCGGCGGCCGCAGCGGGCGGAGGGTTTTCACATGCTCTCAGCGTGAGCGGGCCGCGGCGCCCGCCATGCGCTGCTGGAGATAGTCGATCAGGCGCTCATGCGGATCAAAGCCCAGCACGTCCAGCGGTCGCGCCACGAAGTTCGACAGCGCGTTGATGTCGAAATAGCGGCGTATGCCGTCGCGGTCGTCGACCACGTACTCGACGCCACCCACGTCCAGTCCGGCTGCGCGGGCGATCGCCTCGACTTCTGCGATCACTTCGTCGCTGGCCCGATGGGCCGCGACCGTCAGGCGCGGTTTGTCGGTCAGGCAGACATCGGCTGGACACAGGTCGAAACTGCCGCTGTCGCTATTGAGCGCCAGCGCGTAAAGGTAGCGCCCGGCCAGCGTCTCCACCCGGATCACCTGCCGATCCCTCGCCGGCACGTACTCCTGCACCAGCAGCACCCCGTCGACACTGCGCGGCAACGCGTCCGCGCCTGCGGCCTCGGACAGGGCGGCCGGGCTGTCGAAGCGGACGATGCCTGCGCCGGCGCCTCCGATATTGGCTTTGACCAGCAGCGGAAAGCGC
Organism: Aquimonas sp.; assembly: GCA_022241605.1. GTDB lineage: Bacteria > Pseudomonadota > Gammaproteobacteria > Xanthomonadales > Xanthomonadaceae > Aquimonas. The sequence continues at coordinate 26,643 of JAKOMQ010000023.1, forward strand.
AGACCCTCGGCGGCGCGCACAGCGTCCGCAGCGCGGTGGATCACGCGTGTGCGCGGCAGTCCGAGCCCGAGGCTGCGGATCAGGCTGAGTTGGCGCGCCTTGGACAGATCGATCGCCAGCGCGGGCCCGCCGTTGATGACCTCCGCACCTCGCGACTCCCAGTGCGCATACAGGGCCTGCGCGTAATACAGCGGATGCTCGCGCTGGCGCAGGAAGGCGCTCATCGCCAGTCGATTGAACACCAGGCGGGCCGGCGGCTCGGCTTCATCAAGCTCGAACACATGGTCCTGCAGGCGGACAGCGGTCCACGGGAGGCCGCGCCTGTCGAGCGCGGCGAACAGCGGCAGAAACCACTGCGGGTGTTCGTGGACGATGGCGAGAGGCAGGACAGCCTTGGGCATGGGGACATCCGGCAACCAGGAAAACCCATGGTACGGGGTCGGCGCGTCCGGAAATTCCGGACGCTCGTGCGAGGCCCTCGCTGGGCGCAGGTTGCAGCGTGCCCGGCCCAATGTCGCCGTGATTTGGCGGGCCGCCGTCGCAGCGCTTGCGCAGCGCACCGGCACGCCGCGCGCGCCCAGCGCTGTCCAGCGGTGCCCACCGGAGGCGGGCGATGCATACACCGCCTCAGGTAGCCCGCGTTGAGCTTTCCGCCGCGTACTGCCCGCAGCGTGCAACGCAGTGTTCCATTGCGCTTGAGCCGTGGACACCGCGCCTACACTCGACCGCCCGGATCATTGAAGAAATTTTTTCAGGGAGTACCTCATGGTCAACCTCGCGATTTTCCACACGACGCTGCCCCAATACCTTCGCGAGAGCGCGGGCGAAGCCGACCAGAAAAACCTGCAGATTGTCTTGTCGGGCGAGCGCAAGGAGCAGCTTCTGGCCGCGGCCGGCAACATCAAGGTGGACGCGCTGGTGGTTGACCTCGGCCTGCTCGGTGAGCAGCCGGAAACGGCGCTCAGGGAATTGGAACAGGCCTTCAAACCGGAGCTTTGCCTGATCGTCTACTCGTTCGCCAAGTGGAGCCTGATCGAGGCCCTGCGCGGGCCCGGAAGGCAGCTGCTGCGCGCGCCGGTCAGCGCTCGCTCGCTCCGCTCCAGCATGATTGGCCTGATCGTCAAGCATCTGGCCAGCGGCGCAGCCGCGCCCCCGTCGGCTGCAGCGGCGGCCGAGACCACCCTGCTGCGGCTGGAGCAGCAGCCACCCATGCGCCGCTACGACGATCTGCAGCTCGCCGCCCTGCAGGACGTACGCTCACTGGTTGACTGCGAGTGCCCCAACCAGGTCGCTGACCTGGTGCTGGCGCTCACGGCCTTCGAGACCTACTCGGCCCAGTGCCAGAACAAGAACGAAAAGGACGCCCAGATCCACCGCATGCTGGCACGCGTTACCGGCCATGCCCGGTCTGCGATGGAGTACGCACTGAAGGAGCTGTGCGCCTACGAAAACATCGATCCCGTGGCCCTGGTCAGGCGCAGCGCGCAGGGCGGATGAGGGCTGGGATGCGAAGCAGGCGCGCGGTCGGGTCGTCGCGGTTTCACCCGCTGCGCGGAGCCCGCAGGATGCTTTGAAACCCTGACGCCGCAGCGCTCAGCACGCGGCGATGGCAGGTATCCGGGCCACGCGCAGCACGCGGCTGAGTCCTGTGCCGCCATGCGCGGTTTACTCCGACGGGCCGCGATCCGCCGCCAGCAGAGCGCGGAGGTTGTCCAGCGAGCTCTGCGCGAGCGCGCTGGCGGTGGCGTCCAGACGCCGCTGCATCTCCCCGTACTGCTCGGCCGGGAGCCGAGCGGCGCGCGGCATGCCGTCGCCGAGATCCTCGGTGCCCTCGTACAGCACCGAGTTGCCCTCGTCGAAACCCTGGATGGCGGCGAACTCGCGAAGCAGGACGCAGGGCTTGCGGAAACCGTAGACCAGCTGGAAGTTGCCGCTGGTGCCGGCGGTTCGATAGAAGAGGTGGTCGGGGTTGTCGTCCTGGTAAGCGGTGAGGATGAAGTCGGCCGCTTCGACCTCATCGAAGAGCTGCGCGAAATCGATCCGGCCCAGCCCGCGGAACCAAGGTCGCAGGTCGCGAGGCAGGCCGGCGCAGTGGGCGCAGTCGCCGTACTTGAGGAGGCGACGGATCTGCGTTTGCGAAAGCGAATTCAGATGAATGCCGGGATCCTGCATCCGGCTGAGCAATCCTTCCTTGATGCGCCCGGGTGATACCAGCACCGACACTTCATGGCCGAGCTCGCGCAGGCAGTGCGCGTAGCCGGGCACCACCTCGCCATGGTTGTGCGCCCAGGGCTCCCACACCAGACAGACGCCCTTGCCCAGGTGTGGAGTACGCAGCAAGGCCTGATTCCACAGTCAGGACAGCTTGGACAGGATCGCCATCGAGAAAGTCTGCGCGCGGGGGGGGGGCTTAGCGTAACGGCTGCGCGCGTGCGCGCCTATCGAGGTGAAGGTCTATCCTTGGCCTTCATGTGCAGCCCGGCAGGCTGCGCACGTTTTGCCACAGGAGCCGTCATGAGTCGCCCGGAAGAGCTGCTGAAAGACCTGCGCATCGATCGTCGGCCCGAGGCCAAGCGCCGCGGGGGCTACCGCAAGTGGGTGGCGTTGTTGGTATTGCTCGCAGCCGGCGTGGCGTTCGTAGTCTGGCGGCAGTCGCAGCCGCTGCTGGTGGAGACCGCCATGGCCGCACCTGCTGCCGAGGCCGGGCCCCCGGTGCTGCTGGATGCCTCCGGCTTCGTCACCGCACGGCGGATCGCCACGGTGTCGTCCAAGATCACCGGGCGCGTGGCCGAGGTGCTGATCGAAGAGGGCATGAAGGTCGAGGAGGACGCGCTGCTGGCGCGGCTCGATGACACCGACGCCCGCGCCCAGCTTGAGCTGGCCTCGGCGCAGCTGGCCTCGGCGCAATCGCAGCTGGCCGAGGCGCGTACCCGGCTGGCGCTGGCCGAAACCACCCTGACGCGCCAGCAGGAGCTGCTGGGGCGCCAGCTGGTGGCGCAGTCCGCGTTCGATCAGGTGCTGGCTGACCGCGATGCGGCGGCGGCGCGGCTGGTGAGCCTGCAGCGAGCGGTGGACGTGTCCCGCGAGCAGCGCGCACTGTCCGCGATCGGGCTTCAGAACACCGAGATCCGCGCGCCCTTCGGCGGCGTGATCGTGGCCAAGGCGGCGCAGCCTGGCGAGATGATCTCTCCGGTGTCGGCGGGCGGTGGCTTCACCCGCACCGGCATCGGAACCTTGGTGGACATGCAGTCGCTGGAGGTCAATGTCGATGTCAACGAGGCTTTCATCGGCCGCGTGCAGCCCCGGATGCCGGTGAACGCGGTGTTGAATGCCTACCCGGACTGGAACATCCCCGGCAGCGTGATCGCCATCGTGCCTACGGCTGATCGCAGCAAGGCGACGGTGAAGGTGCGTATCGCCCTGGACAGTCAGGACCCGCGGATCGTGCCGGACATGGGCGTGCGGGTGAGTTTCCTGGCGCCGGTGGACCCGATGGCGCCGCCGCTGACCGGCGCCTTTGTGCCGGAGTCGGCGATTGTCCGCGCTGACCCCGATGCGGAGCAGGGCAGCGGGCCGGCGGTGTTCGTGGTCGAAGACGGCCGCGTGCGGCGGCAGCCGGTGCGCCTGGGCGAGGAGGCGAATGCCCTGCGCCACGTCACCGACGGCCTGCGCGGCGGCGAGGCGGTGGTGCTGGTGCCGCCATCCGGATTGAGCGACGGCGCCCGCGTGCAGGCCCGTGACGGGCGCTGAGGCCATGGCTGCTGAACAGACCCGGCCGCCGCTGGTCGAGATCCGCGATCTCGCCAAGGCCTACGTGCGCGGCAAACAGACCGTCGAGGTGCTGCACGGGATCAATCTCGATATCCCCGAGGGCGATTTCGTGGCCCTCATGGGCCCCTCCGGCTCGGGCAAAACCACCTTGCTGAATCTCATCGGCGGCATCGATTCGCCTACCGCCGGTCTGCTCAAGGTCGGTGGCCAGCGCATCGATGACTACGGCGCCGATGCACTGGCGCGCTGGCGGGCGGAGACGGTGGGCTTCATCTTCCAGAGTTACAACCTGATGCCGGTGCTGTCGGCGCAGAAGAACGTGGAGCTGCCGCTGCTGCTCACCGACTTTGGCGCGCGTGAGCGCGCCAAGCGTGCCCGGCTGGCGCTGGATCTTGTGGGCCTGGGCGACCGTGCCGGACACAAGCCCAACGAGCTCTCCGGCGGCCAGCAGCAGCGCGTGGCGATTGCCCGCGCCCTGGTCAGCGATCCGCGGCTGTTGATCTGCGACGAGCCTACCGGCGATCTCGACCGCAAGACGGCCGACGAGGTGCTGCGCCTGCTGCAGCGGCTCAACGCCGAGTTCGGCAAGACGGTGATCATGGTCACCCACGACCCCAAGGCCGCCGAGTACGCGCGGCGAACGGTGCACCTGGACAAGGGCGTGCTGGTGCAGGAGGCCGCGCATTGATGGACGGCAAGGGACGAATCGACAGCAGCTTAGTGGGTGCGGACGCGCTGCAGCTGCGCCTCACATGGCCCGCAGTTCCGGTTGCGGGCCGCGCCCCGGCGCGGCGACCATCGTGCCCATCGCGGCGCGGTCCTTCCGCCGCTTCATCCCTCACCGCCTGTTAGCGCGGACGCCCCATGCTCAAGTTCACCGGTCTCGTGCTGTCCGGGCTCACCCGCAGGAAGCTGCGCACCGCGCTGACCTTCCTGTCGCTGGTGGCGGCCTTCACCCTGCTCGGGCTGCTGCAGGCGGTCAACTCGCTGTTTGGAGGCGCCGCCGATTTCCTAGGCGCCAACCGCCTGATCACCCAGGCCAGCACCAGCTTCACCCAGGCCCTGCCGATGCGGCTGCTGCCGCAGATCGAGGCGGTGCCCGGCGTGCGCGCGGTCAGCCACTCGCAGTTTTTCGGCGGCCAGTACCAGGAGGGGCGCAGCTTCTTCCCGCAGTTCGCGGTGAACCCGCAGCGCCTGCGCAACACCTACCCTGAATGGGTGATGCCCGAGGACCAGTGGCGCAATTTCGTGTCCACCCAGGATGGCGCCATCGTCGGCCGCTTGCTGGCCGACCAGAACGGCTGGAAGGTCGGCGACATCGTGCCGCTCAACAGCTTCATCTGGACCCGCGTCGACGGCTCGCGACTGTGGGAGTGGCGCGTGGTCGGCATCTTCGATGGCCGCGATGAGGAGTGGCAGAAGCGCGCGGGCTTGATGTACCTGAACTACGGCCAGTTCGATGAAGGCCGCACGCCGGGCGCGCGCGGGCTGGCCGGCGTCTTCATCGTGCAGGTGGACGACCCCACCAACTCCGAGCGCATCGCCAGCACCATCGACGCGAAGTTCGCCAACTCCGCCGAGGAAACCAAGACCCAGAGCGAGCAGGAGTTCCAGCTCGGCTTCATTCGCCAGCTCGGCGATATCGGGCTGATCGTCAACCTGATCACCGGTGCGGTGTTCTTCTCCATCCTGTTCCTGACCGGGGTGGCCATGGGCCAGGCCGTGCGCGAGCGCATCCCTGAGCTGGCGGTGCTGAAGTGCCTGGGCTTCCGCGACAGCCAGGTGATGTGGCTGGTGCTGGCCGAGTGCTTCGTGCTGTGCCTGCTGGGTGCGCTGGGCGGCATGCTGCTGGCGACCTTGGCGATGCAGGGCCTGCCGCCGGAGTTCCCGGTCTCGGCCGATGCCTTCGTGTGGACGGTAGCCGGCATCAGCGTGCTGCTGCTCACCCTGCTGGTGGGCCTGCCGCCGGCGTTGACCGCGCAGCGCCTGAAGATCGTCGATGCGCTGGCCGGCCGTGCCGGCGATTCGCCGCTGGAGCAGGCCCTGCGAAGCGCGATCGAGTGGCCGGCCATGGGCTGGCGCTGGCTGATTGGGCGGCCGCTGCGCCCTCAGGAGGAGGCGCCGTGAGCGAGTGGACCCAGGTGCGCGAAATTACCCTGATGAACCTGCGCTCGATTCCCGACCGGCTGGGGCCCTCGCTGGTGATCGTGGTTGGCATCGCCGGTGTCGTCGGCGTGCTGGTGGCTCTGATGTCGATGTCGGCCGGGCTGACCCAGACGCTGGGCGCCGGGGGCCGCGTGGATCAGGCGGTGGTGACCCGCGGCGGCGCCAACGGCGAGCTGGCGAGTTTCCTGGCGGTGGCCTCGGCCACCCTGGTCAAGCAGGACCCGGCGATTGCCCGCGGTGAGGACAGCCTGCCCTTGGCCAGCGGCGAGCTGATCGTCATCACCGAGGTGGCGCGGCCCGGCCAGCGCACGGGCGCCAACGTCACCCTGCGCGGGGTGGAGCCGGTTGGCCTGCGCCTGCGCGAGGACTTCCGCATCCTGCGCGGCCGCAGCTTCCGACCGGGCGTACAGGAGCTGATCGTCGGTGCTGGCGCTGCCCAGCAGTTCGCCGGGCTGGAGGTAGGCCGAACCCTGCGCTTCCGCGGCGCCAGCTGGACCGTGGTGGGCCACTTTGAAAGCGGCGGCAAGTATGACTCCGAGCTGTGGAGCGATCTCGGCACCGTGCAGGGCGCCTGGCAGCGCAGCGGCGTGTCTTCGCTGCTGGTGCAGCTGGCGCGGCCGGGCGACTTTGCGGCGTTTGCGGAGCGGCTCAAGTCCGACCCCCAGCTCGATGTCGAGGCCAAGACCCAGCTTGATTTCTACCAGGGCCAGAGCGGCCAGCTCACCGCCACCATCGGCGTGCTGGCCGGGCTGGTGGCCGTGATCATGGCCTTCGGCGCCACCTTCGGCGCGCTCAACACCATGTACTCGGCGGTGTCCGCCCGCACCCGCGAGATCGGCACCCTGCGGGCGCTGGGCTTCGGCGCTCCCCCGGTGGTGGCCTCGGTGATGGCCGAAGCCCTGCTGCTCAGCGCTGCCGGCGGCCTGCTCGGTGCCTTTGCCGCCTACGGTCTGTTCAACGGCTCTGCCGTCTCCACTCTCGGCGGCGGCTTCACCCAGGTCGCCTTCGAGTTCGCCGTCACCCCGGGGCTCGTGATGTTCGGCCTCGGGCTGGCGCTGGCGATCGGTTTCATCGGTGGGCTGGCGCCAGCGATTCGAGCGGCCCGGATTCCGGTGACCTCGGCACTCAGGGAATAGACCTCGCGCCCCGCAGGAGTGAGCGATGAGAACCACTCCGGTCGCATCCCCGGAGGTGTGCGCAGCCGCGTGAGGACGACGGCGTGCTTCAGGGATTCGCGCGCTCGGCTTCGCTGCGCGCCCGCTCCGCCGCGAACTCGCTGTCCGCATCCCAGGCCGGCCAGTCGCGGCTGTTGGCGATCGCTTCGATCAGGCGCCAGGTGGTCTGGGTGTCGAGGGTAGGGCCGCGCAGGTCCCAGCTGTCGTCGTACTCGTCGGCTGGCTGGTGGTAGCGCTCGGCGAAGTAGCGGGCGCGGGCGGTGCGGCCGGCTTCGACACCGCCTTCGAGCATGTCCATGCCCGGGCCGAGGGTAATCGCCGGTACGCCGGCCTGGGCAAAGGCGAAGTGATCGGCGCGGTAGAACAGGCCGGCTTCGAGATTGTCGTCCGGTGTCCAGCGGCGGCCGTCCACGGCGGCAGCTTCGGCGACGCTGCGCTCCAGCGAGACGCGCCCCTTGCCCCAGGAGGAAATGTCGCGCGTCGGACCGTCCGGGCTCCACATCTCCATGTTGATGACAGCGGCGGTGGTGGCCAGCGGGCGCAGCGGATTGGCCGCGTAGTACTTGGCGCCGAGCAGGCCGCTTTCCTCTGCCGTGAGTGCGAGGAACAGCAGGCTGCGGGCGGGGCGCTCGCCGGCGCTGAACACCCGCGCCATCTCGATCATCGAGGCCAGTACGGTGGCGTTGTCGACGGCACCGTTGATGATGCGGTCGCCGCGTGCGTCCGGGGTGGCGGCGATGCCCAGATGATCCCAGTGGCCGGAGACGATCACGGTCTCATCCGCCTGCGAACTGCCTGGCAGCAGGCCGGCCACGGTGTGGGTGAGGATGTCTTCGTGGCGGACATCGAAGCCGATCGACAGGCGCGCGCCGGGCAGGGCATGGGCCCGGAAGTCAGGCTGCTGGGCCGCACGCTTGGCGGCCTCGAAGTCGAGTCCGGCATCGGCAAACAGCCGCACCGCGACTTCGCGCTGGATCCAGCCGCGCATCGGCAGGTGATAGGTATCGGCATCGCTGCGCACGATGTCGAACTGCGGGCCGGCGCGGCCGTTGCGCACGGTCGCCCACGGGTAGGCCGCAGGCTCGGTCTCGTGCACGATCAGGGCGCCGGCGGCGCCGCGGCGGGCAGCTTCCTCGTATTTGTAGGTCCAGCGGCCGTAGTAGGTCATGGCACGGCCGCCAAAACGGCCTTCGCCGGCCTCGAAGTCGGGGTCGTTGACCAGCACCACCAGCACCTTGCCGCGCAGGTCGATGTCGCCAAAGTCGTCCCAGTCGAGCTCCGGCGCGTGCACGCCGTAGCCGGCGAACACCAGCTCCGTTTCGCGTAGATCGACGCGGGTAGCGGGATGCAGGCTTTCCACTGCGACGTCGTCGAGCTGCTGTAGATCTCGCTCGCTGTCGCCCACCGTGAGCTGCGCTACCACCGGGCCCGAGATCTCGCTGCGCATCAGGCTGACCGGCTGCAGCCAGGTGCCATCCACGCCCGCAGGCTCAAGCCCCGCGCGCGTGAACTCCTCGATCAGGTAGGCGAGCGTCTTTGCCTCGCCGGGGCTGGCGATAGCCCGGCCTTCGAATGCGTCCGAGGCCAGCACCTCGATGTGGCTGGCCAGCCGCTTGGGATCGATGCCGCCGCCGGGCAGGGACGGGGCCGCCGTCAACGGCGCGGAAAGGCTTAGGGCGAGTGCGAGACAGAGAGGAAGGTGCATGCGGGGTTCCTTCAGCGTAGAGGCCGATGATAGGCCGCTGTGCCGATCAGGGGCAGGCCCTGGGGCAGCGCGGCTTGGGCAGGGCAAGCGGGGGCGACGCTGCACAAATGCACACGCTCGGCGATCCGGGTGAATTGGCGGAAGACTCGATGCCTGACGCATGAGTGCGGCGGTCGGAGTCGCAGCGGTTTAAGCTCTCGTCGTATCGCCGTGACCGGTCGGTGCGGCTGGCGTGGAGGGGGATTGCACGGAGGAGGGCAGATGGACATCCATGCTTTGCCGATCGAGGAGCGCATCCGCTGGCTGTTCCAGCGCGCGGCGCAGCATGCCGCGGAATTCTGCGGCAGCGAGTCGGTGCTGGCGCGACAGCGTTACCTGGCCGAACATCCGACCGCACTGGCTGCGCTCAAATGCATGGACGGTCGGCTCAATCTGTCGGTGGCCACGCGCACACCGATCGGTCTGATCCAGCCTTTTCGCAACCTGGGCGGGCGCTTTGACCTTGGCTGGCCGCACCTGGGGGAGGTGCTCTCGGACTGGGTGCTCAGCCAGGTCGGTGCCGGCCGGCGAGTGCTGCTGCTGCTCAACTATCACCACTCCCGCGGCTGCGCCCAGCGCGGCTGCGCAGGCTTCGGCTTTGATCTGGCCGCCGCACGAGCCCACATGCAGGCGCTGCGCGCGCAGGTCGAGCAGGTGTTCGGTCGCGCGCATGACAGCGTGTATCCGCTGGTCTGTGGCTTCGAGACCGATGAAGACGCGATTTGCCTTGATGCACCGGATGGACGATCCATTGATCTGGCCGCACTCACGCCCACCGAAGCGGCGGAACTGCCGCAGCGTTTGATGGCGCTGTATCCGGACATGCCAGAGCGGGTGCGCGCGGATCTCATGCCCCTGCTTCTGGGCAACCTGGCCCACGTGGCCGCGGTGCGTGCGGCCGGGCGCGCACCCGAGGTCGAGCACCGCGAGTGGACGCTGTGCGTGGGCCGTGGCTTTGACGTGCTGCACATGCCGAACCATGCCTTGATCGTGGGGCCCTACAGCCCTCAGCTGGACCAGCCGATCGAGACCGCCGCGGGCATTATCGCGGCCAATATGCGCGCTGGCCGCATTCCGGAGGATGGCTTCCTGCTGCTGGCCTCGGTGCCCTACGAGACGGTCGGACCGGAACGCGAACGGGCGACGCTGAAGGCTTGTTTCCTGCGTGATTTCGCGCTTGAGGTGATCGCTGCTCGGCACCCGACGCTGGCGTCCCGGGTGCATGTACGCACCGCCGTAATGGATTGGCGACGGCGTCGGCTGGAACTGCTGCCGGCCTGAGGCTGCAGCTCGAAGCAGCGGCCAAAAACGACGGAGTCTGCGCAGTAGGCATTCGCCGGCACGGCTGCCGCGGGGGCGTTACAGCCTCAAGCCCCCGATCGAATGTTGCGTTGCGATGCGCTGTTCATGGGCTCTTCTGGGCCAACGACAATGCTGCGCGGAGCATTCGTATGTCGGGCTGTTGCTCCGCAATACAAAGCCCGATGCGGCCCCGTGCGAGGCGCGTTGACGGCGCGTGAATCCGGACGCTAGCGTACGGCCTGGCCGTGGGGGGAACGCCTACATCGAGCGGGCGCCAAGGCCAAGAGTGGTGTCGTCAAACGTGCGGGGGCCGTCCGGTCCTCGCGGCGCAAACCATCATCCGAGGGGAACACAATGAAGATCCGAGTCCGCGCTGCCGCGCTTACGTGGCTGCCTGCTGTCGCCTTGCTCGCGTTCAGCGCGCAGTCGATGGGAAACACGCTGAACCAGAACGTGTCCTGGACCATCGACCGGGCGGGTACCACTGCCAAGTACCGAATCGTTGCCTATGGCGATTCCATCTATGCCGGCTACAACGGTTCGGTGAGCAACGCGGCGCTGTATGCCGCACCCACCGTCGACGCCGAGTACCTGTCAGCGCGCTGGAATGCGGACATCGAAAGCGTTCGCCGTGCCAAGTCGGGCGCGATCGCTTCGGACGTCTACCAGAACAAGATCGTTGCCGAGCGCAGCTGGATGCAGCACAGCTCCACTCGCGTGGTGACCTTCGAAATGTGCGGCAACGACGGCCTGCAGGCGCGCTCCGCCTTCAAGTCACAGACCGGCACCTGCAACTACAGCGGGATCAACACCGCCGTAAGCAACTGCCGTACCAATGTGGCCGCGGCGATGGACTTCATCAACGCCAACGCGCATCCGAACACGCGGCTGAAGGTGATCGCCAACCTCTACTACCCCGGCTATGACGCGGACAACACGCTGAGCAGCTGCACCGACGCCACCACCGGGCAGCGGGTCAATATGCGCAATGCCTTCCTGCCGGCGCTGGCGAGGATGAACTACTGGATGTGCGAGCACGCTCGCCAGAAGGGCTTCCAGTGCGCGGACAGCTTCGCCCAGTACATGGCAGCGGATTACGACCGCAACGGCGATGGCATCGTCGACGCGGAGGCCATCCGCTACGTTGCCGGCGAGTCCGAGAGCGCCTACGTCAACAAGATCACCAACACCTTCCGTGCCACCTTGCGCGACGCCAATTTCAAGATGGTCACGGCCTCCAGCAGCTTCGACTACATCCAGTCCGATGACGTGCATCCGACCTACTCCGGGCGCACCGTGAGAGCAGGCCTGTGGGGCGGCAGCACGGGCACGGTGGCGCCGCGCTACACCAGCTTCAGCAACGGCCGCAGCCCGATCTGGAACCAGTTCGGACACGAGCGGATGGGTTGGGCGATTTCGGTCTACAACCCGCCGAGCGCGAACTGAGCAGCCCTTGTTCCATGACCGAAACCGCGAGCCCGCTTCCGCAGCCGCCGTCGCCCCAGGGCGACGGCGGCGTGCGCGTAATCCGGATCGAGGGACGCGGCCGGCTGCGTGCGTCCCTGTATCTGGGTGCAGCGCTGCTGCTGCTGTTGGCGGCGGTGTGGGCACTGTGGCCTGCCCCGCGCCCACAGGTGAGGCCGGAGGCGGCACGGGTGACGCCCGATCGAGCGCTGTCGCCGGATGCCGCTGGGGGGACCGAGCCGCGCGGCGTGGTGCCGCCGATCGCGCGGCTGCCACAGCCCCGCCGTGTGGCCCAGTCGGAAGAGCCGCCGGAGCTGACCTCCTTGGATCCTGACGACCTTGCCGCCTGGGTGGGGCCAGGCGATCCGGAGCCGACCATGGCGGAGGTGATTGACGCGCTGCGCCAGGCGGGTATCCATGACGGTATCGCCGCATTCAACCCACCGGGCACCCGGCCGGCGCTGGAAGGCATCGTGGTGCCTGACGATTTCGAACTGCCGCCGGGCTATGTGCGCCATCACCAGGTGACCGACGAAGGCGAAGTGATCGAACCGATCCTGATGTTCTCGCCCGACTTTGAGTTCGTGGACGCGAGCGGTCGCCCGATCGTGGTGCCGGAGGACGGCGTGGTGCCGCCGGAGCTGGCGCCGCCGGGCATGCCGATCCGTCGCGTCCGGATTCCCTCGCCTTGATCGACTCAGGTGGCATCGGGGCCGGCGTGTCCCGGCAGTCGTTTCTCATGCATGCAGTGGCTTCGCCATGGCTGCGCATGCTGGCGGGCGTGCTGGCCAGTGCCGCGCTGCTCGGCCTGTATGCGAGCGGCGGCGTTTACTGGCCGCTGGGTTTCGTGGCCCTGATTCCCTGGCTGTGGTCGCTGGACGAACGGCAGTCGGTGTCCGGGATGCTGGCTTCGTCCTGGCTGATGTCCGTGGCCTTCGTGCTCGTGGTCTTTCCGTGGTTCGCCGCCGGGGTCGGTGCCTACACCGGCATCGGCACCTTCATGGCCATGCTCGTCCTGATGCTGGCTGCGCCTTTGCTGCAGGCGCAGCTGCTCGTGTTCGCGTTGATCCGGCGCTGGGCGCGCACCCGTCATGGCCCCGCTACGGGCGCCCTGGCCGGCGGCAGTGCGTGGGTTGCCTGCGAGTGGCTGCTGCCGAAGCTGCTGGGCGACACCTTGGGGTATGGCTTGGCGCCCTCGCTGCTGCTGCGGCAATTGGCAGATGTGGGCGGTGCGGCCGGATTGAGCCTGCTGCTGATCCTGATCAACGAGGCCCTGCTGGATGCCGGGCGGCAGCTGCGCCAGCGGGCACGCGCCGCGCTGGTCCCGCTGGTGGCTGCCCTGCTGCTGCTGGCGGGTGCCTTCGGCTACGGCAGCCTGCGTCTCGCCCAGCTCGGCGCGGCGTTGGCCGAGCCGGCGCCGTCCATCCGTGTCGGCATGGTCCAGTCCGGCATCGTCGACTACGAACGCCTGCGCGCGGAGATTGGCGCCCATGCGGTGGTCCGGCAGGTGCTGGACACCCACTTTGCGCTGTCTCAGGCCGCGATCGAGCAGCACGGCGCCGAGGCTTTGCTGTGGTCGGAGACTGTCTATCCCACGCCTTTCGGCCACCCCAAGAGCGAAGCCGGCGCAGAGTTCGACGGCGAGATCCGCGCCTTCGTGCAGGACGCCGGTGTGCCGCTGGTGTTCGGCACCTACGATGTGGACGCTGCCGGTGAGTACAACGCTGCCGCTTTCCTGCATCCTTCGCGCGGCCTGCTGGGCTACTACCGCAAGACCCACCCTTTCCCGCTCACCGAGTACGTGCCGCCCTGGCTCGATGGCCCGCTGCTGCGTCGCCTGCTTCCCTGGGCAGGTGGCTGGAGCCCCGGCGACGGCCCTCGCGTGTTTCCGCTGCAGGTCGCCGACGGTCGCTCGCTGGACGTGTTGCCGCTGATATGCCTGGATTCCGTTCGGCCCGGGCTGTCCATTGCCGGTGCACGGCAGGGAGCCCAGGCCATCCTGGGTCTGTCCAACGACTCATGGTTCACCCTGCAGCCGCAGGGCGCGCGCCTGCATCTCGCTGTGGCCAGCTTCCGCAGCATCGAGACCCGGCTGCCGCAGCTGCGGGTCACCAGCAACGGGCTCAGTGCCTTCATCGACGAGAGCGGCGAGGTGCTGGTGCAGACCGGCATGGGAGATCAGGCGGTGCTGGTGGGTGCGCTGCCGCTGCGCGATCCGCAGCCCACCCTGATGCTGCGCTGGGGCGACTGGGTCGGGCGCGCGGGCTTGGGCTTCCTGCTGGCGCTGGTGCTGTCGGCGCTGGGGCACCGCGCGCTGCGCGCCGCCGAGCTGCGGAAATCCGGGCAAGAGGCGAGGGCATCCGCAGGGGAGTTCGAGACCCGGGTCGCCCTGCTTACCCCGGCCTGGCGCTGGCTGATCGCCGGCTTGCGCGTGGCCGCGGCGCTCGCCTTGCTATGGCTCGGGCTGTCGATGCTGCTGTTCGAGGGCCTGCAGGTGCAGTCGCTGGCTCAGCTTCGCTGGTTTGCCGCGGCGGTGCTCGCGCCGCTGCTGGCAGCCTGGGCACTGCAGAGCATGTTCACCGCGCAGCTGAGGATCAACGGCGGGCGGCTGCTGCTGGAGAGCGCATCGCAGCGGATCGAGGTCCCGCTGCGGGAGCTGCGCGAGCTGCGCATCTGGCGCTTGCCCTTGCCGAGCGGTGGCGGATCGCTGCAGCTGGCGGACGCGCCTTGGCCGACAGCCGTGGCGCTGCAGGATCCGCGCGGCCTGCGGCGGGCCCTGCTGGCTGCGGGCGCCCCGCTGGTGGATTCGCGTCCGCGGCCGTCGCTGCTTGAAGCGGTGCTGGCCTACCGTGCTGCCGCGCGTCGCCCCTGGCTGGATCACGCTCTGTTCAAGTTTGGACTGTTCCCGCTGGTGCCTGCGCTACCGGCCTTCCGGCTGCACCAGTACATCGCCTTCGGCGGCACCTTCGGTGAGCTGCTGACCTTCGGTGCGAAGGCCTGGCTGCTTGGCCTGGGTATCTGGTGGCTGTCCTGGTCGCTTGGCCTGATGCTGTTCGCCGCGCTGCTGCGGGCGCTCATCGAGCCCCTCAATCTCGCCTGCCTGGCCCTGCGGCCGGCTTTGGGCTTCAGCGTGCGCCACTGGCTCGAGTGGCTGGGGCGGCTGCTTTTTTATCTGGGCATCCCACTCTGGCTGCTGCTGCGCCTGCTGGCATGAGCAGGCGTGTATGCGGCTTGGAGGCTTGCGATCCGCCAACCTGCAATTCCGAATCCCGGCTTGACAGCGCACATCGCGCGCTGCACCCTGCGCGCCTCTGGAGCCTTGCCAAGCGCAAGCTCTTCTCACTGCAGGGTGCCATGAACAACACCACCGCCTGATCGTTCTGAACCCGGCCATCGCCGCCGGGCATCGATCATTCGACGGGTTTCCCGCCGAATCTGCACGTGGGGTGTGGCGTGGCTTCTTTCTCGATTGAACTTCGCGGGCTTCGCCTGCAGCTGGATTGCGGGCGCGAGCTGCTCGCGGCCACCTCTCTGGGGCTGGATGCGCGCCCGGTCGCTCTGGTGGGCGCCAACGGCGTGGGCAAGTCCAGCTTGTGCCGCGCGATTCTCGGCCAGCGGCCACCCTCGGAAGGGTGCGTGCTGCGGCAGGTGCCTGTGCGTGGTCTTTCGGTTGACGTGCGCGAGGCCAGTGCGGTCAGCCTGCTGGAAGCACTGGGCGAAGCGGTGTCCAGCCCAGTCATGTGGTCGCGCTTGGCTGAGTTGGAGCTTGCCGACATTGATCTGGATCGCTCGCTGGCGACGCTTTCGGGTGGCCAGCGCATGCGTCTGGCGCTGGCGCTCGCTTTCCTGCATGAGCACGACTATCTGGTGCTGGACGAGCCCGAGGCGCATCTCGACCGCGAGGCCCGACAGTGGCTGCGTCGGGCGATCGCCGGCCACCGTGCGGGTCTGCTGCTGGTCAGCCATGACCCCGACACCCTGTCTTCGGCCACGCGGGTGCTGGAGTTTTCGCGCGGGCGGCTGTTTGACTATGCGCTTGGTTTCGAGGCTTACAGCAGGCAGCGCGCGCTGGAGCAGGACGCGGCTCAGCGCGCGGCCCGGCGTGCGCAGTCGGAGCTTACGCAGGAACGCGCACGCGACCAGCAGGCGCGAGAACGTGCCGAAAAGCGCGCTGCGATAGGCCGTCGCGAGCGCGCTGCCGGCAGTCAGCCCGCACTGATGTGCGATTTCGCGCAGGGCAGGGCCGAGCGCGCGGAGGGCAGGCGCGCCGCTGAGGCTCAAGGTCGGCAGACGCGCCTGCAGGCTGAATGGCAGGCACAGCGCGAGCGGTTGGCGCTGGCGCCGCGTTTCGATTTGCGTCTGCGGGCGCCGCAGGGTGCACGAGCACAGGCACGACTGCGTGTCCGCGGCCTTGAGGTCGAGCGCGGCGGTCGCGTCCTGCTGCGCGGATTGGACCTTGATCTGCAGGCTCCGCGCAGGCTCGCCGTGCTCGGCCCCAACGGCTGCGGCAAGAGCAGCCTTCTGGTGCGGTTGGAGCAGAAGGTGACCGCGGATGCAACGGCGACAAGCGTCCGCAGGGTCGGTCAGGAGACGAGATTGCCGGAGGCTGCCAGCCTGCTGGACTGCCTGCAGCAGCTGTGTCCGGGAGTGGAGCAGGGGCATCTGCGCGAGCGCTTGAGCTGGTTCGGATTCAGCGCCGCGCAAGCCCAGCAGCCCGCTGATGGGCTGTCGGCCGGCGAACGGATTCGACTGTTGTTCTGCGCGCATCTTGCAGACGGCCAGGGGCCGGGCCTGCTGCTGCTCGACGAGCCGGACAATGCGCTGGATTTGCCGGCACGGGCGGTGGTGCAGTCGGCGCTTGCGAGCTATCCCGGTCTGCTGCTGGTGGCCAGCCACAGCCGAAGCTTTCTGGCCGCCTGCGGAATCCACGAGGCCCTGTGGCTGGATGGCCGCGGCGGTTGGAGGCTTGATCGCGTGGATTGATGGTCTCGATCGATCGCGACCCTCACATTGGGCCATGCGGCCGCCGTGCGGGTCGCCGCGCAGGGCTGTCGGGTTGCAGCCCAGGCCTGCTGCAAGCGCACAAGCGCAAGCTTTAGTTGCATGGCTGCCTGCGTCCCGGAAGGTTGTGGATGGTGGTGCGTCGCATCACCCGATGCGCCGCTTCCGATATCCCTTGTCTATTCCCGCCATCGCGATAAACGATTTCCTCTATGCATCTTCGTGATTCATAGTCGCGGCTTCTATCGCGCCACAGCCACCAGGAGGATCCAATGTCCAACGAAGCCAAATGTCCCGTTCAGGGCGGCGCCAATCACATCGGCATGGGTAAGGGGCCGCGTAATCGCGACTGGTGGCCGGATGCGCTGGACCTGAGTCCGCTCACCGTGCACTCCCAGAAGCTCGACCCGCTGGGCGAGGGCTTCGACTACCGCGCGGAGTTCCAGAAACTCGACCTTGACGCCGTCATGGCCGACCTGAAGGCCTTGATGACCGACTCCCAGGAGTGGTGGCCGGCGGACTACGGCAACTATGGCGGTCTGTTCATCCGCATGACCTGGCACGCGGCCGGCACTTACCGGATCTCTGACGGTCGCGGCGGCGGCGGCACCGGCGATCAGCGCTTCGCTCCCCTCAACAGCTGGCCGGACAACGCCAACCTCGACAAGGCCCGCCGTCTGCTGTGGCCCATCAAGAAGAAGTACGGCAAGCAGCTTTCCTGGGCTGATCTGTTCATCCTGGCCGGCAATGCCGCCATGGAATCGATGGGCTTCAAGACCTTCGGCTTTGCCGGCGGTCGCGCTGACATCTGGGAGCCACCGGTGGTTGACTGGGGCCCCGAGACCGAGTGGCTGGGCGACAAGCGCTACAGCGGCGAGCGCGATTTGGCCAACCCGCTGGGCGCAGTCCAGATGGGTTTGATCTACGTGAACCCGGAAGGCCCGAACGGCAAGCCCGACCCGCTGGGCTCGGCGCGCGACATTCGCGAAACCTTCGCGCGCATGGCAATGAACGATGAAGAGACCGTTGCCCTGACCGCAGGTGGTCACACGTTCGGCAAGTCGCATGGTGCTGGTGACGTTTCCCATGTGGGGCCGGAGCCGGAAAGGGCCGATGTCGCCGAGCAGGGCTTCGGCTGGATCAGCACGCACGGCAGCGGCAAGGGCAATGACACCATCACCAGCGGCATTGAGGGGTCGTGGACACCCAACCCGATCCAGTGGGACAACGGCTATTTCGACGTGCTGTTTGGCTACGACTGGGAGCTGGTGAAGAGCCCCTCCGGCGCCTGGCAGTGGCACCCGAAGGATCTGAAGCCCGAGCACCACGCGCCGTCCGCTCACGATCCGTCGAAGAAGGTCACCGTGATGATGACCACGGCTGACATGGCGATGCGCATGGATCCGGCCTACGAGAAGATTTCCCGCCGTTTCCACGCCAATCCCGAGGAGTTCGCCGACGCCTTCGCCCGCGCCTGGTTCAAGCTGACCCACCGCGACATGGGCCCGCGCTCCCGCTACCTTGGCAAGCTGGTGCCGGATGAGGTGCTGATCTGGCAGGATCCGGTGCCCGCGGTCGACCATCCGCTCGCCGACGGCAATGACGTGGTGGCGCTCAAGGCCAAGGTGCTGGCGTCTGGTCTGTCGACTCGCGAGCTGGTGTATACCGCTTGGTCGGCAGCCTCCAGCTACCGAGGCAGCGACAAGCGCGGCGGTGCCAACGGCTCCCGCATCCGGCTGGCGCCACAGAAGGACTGGGCCGTCAACGAGCCGGCCCAGCTGAGCAAGGTGCTGGGCGTACTGGAAGGCATCCAGAAGGACTTCAACGCCTCTGCTGGTGGTGGCAAGAAGATTTCCCTGGCCGACCTGATTGT
The DNA here is from genome assembly GCA_022241605.1 of Aquimonas sp. Lineage (GTDB taxonomy): Bacteria > Pseudomonadota > Gammaproteobacteria > Xanthomonadales > Xanthomonadaceae > Aquimonas. The sequence continues at coordinate 45,139 of JAKOMQ010000023.1, forward strand.
GATCGCGGGCAATGCCGCGATCGAGGATGCTGCGAAAAAGGGCGGCGTTGACATCACCGTGCCGTTCAATCTGGGCCGCACCGATACTTCAGCCGAGCACACTGACGTCGACAGCTTCGCCCCACTGGAGCCTCGCGCCGACGGCTTCCGCAACTACGTGGCTCCGGGCCTGGAGGACAAGCAGGCGGCACTGCTGGTGGACAAAGCCGCGCTGTTGGAGCTCTCCGTGCCGCAGATGACCGTGCTGGTGGGTGGCCTCCGATCGCTGGGCGCAAACTTCGGCAACGCCAAGCACGGCGTATTCACCGATCGCCCGGGCGTGCTCAGCAACGACTATTTCGTCAACCTGCTGGATATGTCCACGAAGTGGGCGCGCTCCGAGGCCGATGCCAACGTGCTGGAAGGTCGGTGCCGCAAGACCGGCACGCTGAAGTGGACCGGCACCGTGGCCGACCTTGTGTTTGGTTCCAACTCGCAGCTTCGCGCGCAGGCCGAGGTCTACGCCGAGGACGACGCCAAGCTGAAGTTTGTCCAGGACTTCGTGGCGGCCTGGACCCAGGTGATGGAAGCGGATCGGTTTGACCTGAAGTAAGCGTTCACCGCCCGCAGCGCCCTGACTCTGAAGGGGCGGGTGTCTCACCACCCCGTGTCGTTGGTATCGCCGACGACACGGGGTTTTTCATGTCCTGCCACGGCGCATCCAAGCGCCGCTGGTCGGGCTATGCTGGCGGGCCCAGATCAAGCGCCGCGGCACCTGTCCATGCCCTCTACCCCTGTACGTTTCCCTCGAAATCAAGCAGTTGTCGCCATCCTCATTTGCGCCTTGCCGCTTTGCGCCGCGCTCGCGCAGGAGAACAGCGGCGTGGCTCCGGCCAGCGTGGAGGCGTGTGCCGCGATCGAATCCGATCCGGTGCGCCTGCAGTGCTATGACCGTGCAGCCGGGCGCAACCTGCGTCAGTCGGCTGAAGCCCAGCGACAGCAAGCCGAGCTGGAGGCTGCTTACGATGCGCTGGACGCGCGCCTGCATCCCGACGGCGTGCGCAATCAGGCCGAGGAGCGCGTGGCTGCCCGCATCGCATCGCGCGAGCTCTCCGCGCTGGATCGGCGCTGGGAGCTCAGCCCCGAGTCGAAGTTGGGCAGCTTCAACCTGCGTGCCTACAAGCCGGTTCACCTCCTGCCATTGGCATGGAGCAGCCGTCCGAACCGGCAGCCGCAGAGCCCCAACCCGGACAACCGCCAGCCCGATCCGTTTGACCTCCAGCCCACCGAGGCGCGATTCCAGCTGAGCCTGAAGACCAAGGTCGCCCAGGGCCTGCTGCTCGGCGCCGGCGACCTGTGGTTCGGCTACACCCAGAGCTCGCGCTGGCAGCTCTACAGCAGCGAGACCTCGCGACCGTTCCGTGAGACCGTCTACGAGCCCGAGGCCCTGCTGGTGTTCGGTCCCCGGGCCGAGTTGTTTGGCTGGGAACTGCGCATGGCCAGCATCGGCATCAATCACCAGTCGAATGGTCGCAGCCTGCCGCTGTCGCGCAGCTGGAACCGCGCGGTCGTTGCGCTCGGTTTCGAACGTGAGAACTGGCTGCTGACGCTGCGACCGTGGTGGCGCATCAGCGAGGACCTTGAGACGGATGACAACCCTGACATCGTTGATTTCATGGGCCGCGGCGACATCAACCTCGTGCATCGTCGCGGCGATCACGAGTACGCCCTGCTTGCACGGCATACCCTGAAGTCGGGGTCCGATTCGCGCGGCGCGCTGCAGTTCGACTGGAGTTTTCCGCTCTCGCGCAGCCTGCGCGGCCATGTGCAGCTGTTCGAGGGATATGGCGAGAGCCTGATCGACTACAACGTGCGCAGCACCCAGATCGGCGTCGGCATTTCCTTGTTCGAGTGGTTCTGACTCACCCGAGCCCAAGAGGTATGGCCCGTGGCACAGCAGGGCAGCGTCGCGCATTGCTAAAGTTCGAGACCCCTTGCCCGCCATGAGAACCGCGCCATGAACGCCGACGCCTCCTACCCGATCGGCACCCCTGGTTTGCCTTGGGGCGCCACGGAGCGCGCCCAGTGGCTGTCCCGTCAGCAGCGTCTGCGCAGTTACGCCGATGAGGTGGAGGCGCCGATCCGCGGGCTTGCCGATCGTTTCGAGCTGGACGAGTACGGGCGGCTGGACTATGCCGGCGAGCGCTTGCCGCTGCTGGCCCTGCGCAGCCGCGGCTGGGACAGCGCACTGCCGACGGCGCTGGTGACCGGCGGCGTGCATGGCTACGAGACCAGCGGAGTACATGGCGCGCTGCGCTTCGCGAAGCGCGATGCCGCGGCTTTCGCGGGTCGCATCAACCTGCTGATCGCGCCCTGCGTCAGCCCGTGGGCCTACGAGCGAATCCATCGCTGGAACGCGCAGGCGACCGACCCCAACCGCAGCTTTCGCGCCGACAGCCCCGCGGAAGAGTCTGCGGCGCTGATGCGTCTGGTCGAGCCGCTGCGCGCGCAGTGCCTGATGCACATCGATCTGCATGAGACCACCGATTCCGACGAGAGCGAATTCCGGCCCGCGCTGGCCGCGCGTGACGGCAAGCCCTTCGAGCCGGACAGCATCCCCGACGGCTTCTACGTGGTGGGCGACAGCGAAAATCCGCAGCTGGCTTTCCAGTCCGCGGTGATCGCGGCCGTCGCTCAGGTCACCCACATCGCGCCTGCAGACGCACAGGGTCGGATCATTGGCTCGGAGGTGGTAGCGCCCGGCGTGATCCTCTATCCCTTCCGCGCTCTCGGGCTTTGCGCGGGGCTGACCGATGCCCGCTACACCACCACCACCGAGGTCTACCCCGATAGCCCTCGCGCTACGCCAGAGCAGTGCAACGAGGCTCAGGCCACGGCGGTGCGAGCCGCCATCGGGTTTGCGCTGGCGCACGGCTGAGGAGCTCCGGCACGGTATCTCCTGACGCCGCGCAGGAGCCCTGTCACCTGCCTGTCGCCGCACCGCCACCGCCATGTCGGCGTGCTGTTCACCGAAGACATGCAGCGCATTTTTGACGACTTCCAGTCCGGACGGCGGATTCCGGATCCGCGCTGAAGCGCAGGCATGGGCGAGTCTGATCAGTGCTTGAACAGGCCGTGCACCGCTTGTCGCGCGGATTCGAAGCCAAAGTGCGCCTCGACGTTGGCAAGCCCGCCCTCGGACAGCTGGAGCCACAGCTCGGGATCGCGGTAGGCGGCCAGCACCTTGCGGGCGAAATCCTCGGGCGTTTCCGCCACCAGCACGTCTCGGCCGGGCTCGGCGTGCATGCCCTCGATGGCGATCGGCGTCGCCACCACGGGTTGTCCGAAGCTCATGCTCATGTTGACCTTGCCCTTGACGCCCGCACCGTAGCGCAGCGGCGCTACCGCGATCCGGCAGTCGTCCATGAAGGGCGCTATGTCGGGCACGAAGCCGTGGAACATGATGCCGGGGCGCTCGCCCAGCGCGCGCACTTCGTCCGGTGCCTTACTGCCGACAATGTGGAAAACCAGCTCGGGCGCTTCGGCGTGGATGAGCGGCAGCACCCGATCGGCAAACCAGGTCACCGCATCGACGTTGGGCGGATGCTGGTAGCCGCCCATGAATACGATGTCGTGGCGTTCGGCGAACGCGCGCCGGCGACCGTGCACCTCGTGCACGTTGGACAGGATCTCCACCCGTGCGGCTGGCGCCTCGCGGGCGAGCAGGGCCTGCTCGACCGGGCTCACCACCAGGGTGACGTCGCTGCGGCGGATCAGGTCCAGCTCGCGCTCGCGGGTCTGCGCGGCCTGTCGACGCAGGTCCTCACGGCCGGTCAGCGCGGCCTCGCGCTGCTCGCGCAGGTAGTGCAGGTCCACCGTATCGAAGGCCAGCACCGCCTGGGGCGCGTGCGCGCGCACGAGGTCCACGTACTGCACCGCGATGTAGTGGCGGCTCAGGATCACCAGATCGAAGCGCTCACCGTGCCGGGCAAACCAGCCGGGCACGTCACTCAGCCAGGGATGCCAGAGCACCTCCACGCCCAGCTGCTGCAGGTCCGCGCTGTAGCGCTCGATGAAGGCGCGATTGTCGGCGAAGAAGGTCACCGCGCAGCCCTCGCTGCGCAGCACCCGCATCAGGTTCACCATCCGCAGCGAGCCGGAATCCTGGTCCGGCGCCGGCGTGGTGGCATCAATGATCAGCACATGGCGGCGGTCGCGGTGCTGGCGTGCCTGCTCTATCGGCGTGCCCGGCGCCGGATGGCTGGCCAGCGCCTCGCGCCAGCGCTCCAGGAACTTGCCCTGATTGACGACCTGGTAGGCCTTGATGCCGCTGTTGGTGTCGGTGCCGGAGCTGATGCCTTCGAAGTGCACGACCGCCGACTTCGGCTGGTACAGCACCTTCAGCCCGCGCGTGCGGACCTTCATGGCGAGGTCGGTGTCCTCGTAGTAGGCCGGCGCATAGTGCGGGTCGAAGCCGCCGAACTCCCGGAACAGGGCTGCCGGCAGCGCGATCGCTGCGCCCGAGCAATAGTCCACCTCACGCAGGTAGTTGTACTCAGGCGCCGCCGGATCGCCGAAGCGGCCGTAGTTCCAGCCGGAGCCGTCGGCGAACACGATGCCTCCGGCTTCCTGCAGGCGGCCGTCCGGGTACACCAGCTTGGCGCCGACCAGGCCGGCCTCGGGGTGCTGCTCGAAGGTGTCGATCAGCGCATCCAGCCAGCCAGGCTGCACCGCGGTGTCGTTGTTGAGGAACACCAGGTAGTCACCGCGCGCGGCTGCGGCGCCGGCGTTGCAGGCGCCGATGAACCCGAGATTCTGCGCGTTGCGCAGATAGCGCAGGCCGTGGATCTGCGGCAGCACGCTGGCGCTGTCGTCGCTGGAGCAGTCGTCGACCACGATGATCTCGGCGCTGATCCGAGAGGGCTGGGCCGCGATCGAGCGCAGGCAGGTCAGGCTGTGCTGCAGGTGGTTGTAGACAGGAATCACCACGCTGACCCGCGGTGTATCCGGGCAGGGTAGGTCGAAGGGAGTAAACGGCGCATCCTCCGGCACCGCCAGTGCGGCCGAGGGCAGCGCCGGGCGTGCCTCGGCGCGCAGCCGCGCCAGGGTGCCGCGCAGGCCGCGCGTACGCAGGCTGCGCAGGCCGCGCTGCAGCAGGGTGGTGGTTCGCTGCCTACGGAAGCTGATCTTCGACACTCCGCGGCTGAGCAGGCGACGCAGCCCGCGTAGCGGCCGGGTCAGACGCCATGAGGCACTGCGCAGGATGCGGTTGCGCTCGTCCTCGAAGTGGTCGCGCTGCTGCTCAAGCGACTCGACGTGCGACTCGAGAGCGCCAATGCGCTGCCGCTGGCTCTGGGTTTCGGCGGCCAGCGCCTGCAGGCGGCCCTTGGTGACCGCCAGCAGCGTATCGAGGTCGATGGGCGCATCGCCGAGCAGTTCGCCTTCCTCGCGCAGATCCTGCTGCAGCCGCTGCAGCATGCGCTGCAGGCGTGCGCGCTGGGCCTCCACCTCGCGATGCAGGGCCTCGGTCTCGGCCCGCAGCGACTGGGCCCAGGCCGTGCGCTCTGCCGCCAGTTTTTCCTGGTCCAGGGCCCAGCGGGCGCGGCTCTCCAGCTCGCGCTGCTGCTGGCGCTGCAGCTCGGTCGCCTCGGCCAAGGCACGGCGCTGCGCCGAGAGCTGTGCCTCGGCGTGCTGCAGCGTGTGCATCGCGAGCGGGGCAGGCTCGGGTAAGGCGTGTTCGCGCAGCGCCGCAGGCACCGCATCGGCATGCGCCTGCGCCATGCTGGCAAGGTCCGCCAGCTCAGGCTGCACGGCGCGCAAAGCCAGCAGCGGCCGGCGATCGCGCGCGAGGAAGCCGAGCGCACGCAGCACCGCCTCCGCCTCGGGCTCCACCAGCAGCCCGGTGCGACCCTGCTGGATGCGCTCGGCGTAGCTGCCGATGCGCGTGGCCAGTACCGGCAGGCGCAGCGACCACAGCTCGCTCAACAGGTAGCCGAAGGTCTCGGCCACGGTGGCCGGCAGCAGGGCCAGATCCGGCGCCAGCTCGGCCACCGCCTGCGGAAACTCATCGTGGCGATAGTCCAGACGCAGGTGCACCCCGCGCAGGCCCAGGAAACGCATGCCGGCAGCGCCGCATCCGAGCAACACCACTTCGACCTCGTCCGGCAGTCGCGGCAGCACCTCGGCCAGCAGCTGCTCGCCCTTGCCACCGTTGATGCGGCCGGGCACCAGCACTCGCAGGCGCGGGCGCGCCGGAGGCTGCGGCGCTGGCAGCGGATGCGGCCAGGGCGCGAGACCATGCGGCACCAAGCGCTGGGGCAGGGCGGACAGCCGCGGCGCCAGCCGCAGAAGGGTGTCGAGTGCGCTGCAGCTGGGCGCGATCAGGCAGGCGCCTGCGTCCAGCGCGGCCTGCTGGTAGCGCTCGCGCAATTCCAGCCAGTACTCGGCCCGCAGTTCGGCCCAGGGCAGCTGGCGGCCTTCCCGCATGAGCAGGCCTCGCAGCGCCGACTCGGAGGGGTCGAAATCGCCGCGGCCGAAATCCTCGTGCAGGCTCGGCCACAGCGGATGGTAGTCGTGGCAGACCAGCGCCGTGGGCAGGCCGCTGTGCAGCGCCTCCAGGCCGTGGCCGATCAGCGATGAGATGTGCAGGCGCGCCACCCGGAAACGGCGGCAGAGCTGCTCCAGCGTCTCCGCGTACTCGGTGCTGCGGATCGCGGTGGCCGCAATCGGCGCCGACAGCGGCTGCCGCAGCAGGGGGGGCTGGCCGGGAGCGGTGCACAGGCGCAGGGCGACGGCCGCCAGCTTGCGGTCCGGGGCGGATTCGGCCTGCAGCACCAGGTGCAGATGGCTGGCGTCGGCGCGGATCAGATCCTGCACGAAGCGCGCGCTGCCGCCGCCCCAGCCGTGCAGCAGGTGCAGCATGACGGGGCGCGGGTCGAGGCCGGGGTAGTCCGGTGCCTCCCGCACCTCCGCCAGACGCAGGAGCCGTGCCGCCAGCGCTTGCACGAGCGGCAGGTCGGCCAGCGCTCCCGCGCCTGCCGGCAGACACAGCGCAGGCTGCAGATAGCCTTCGATGGCGGGCGGCAGTGCTCCGTTCCAGCCGCCTTCCGAGGCGCACAGCGCATGCAGCGGAGCGATGGCCGCAGCGGCGATCCGGCAGGCGCGGGGGTCCACCCGCGGGCTGGGCACGAGGCCGTCTGGCGCGCACAGCCAGCACAGCGGATCCAGCCGGTCGCGCGCTGGCAGCTCGCCAACGGTTCCGCCATTCGCGAGCAGGCTTGCGGCATCAATGCCGCTGCACAGGCCCAGCCCGTGCGGCAGCTGCAGCAGGCGTTCCAGCAGCCAGGGCTGGCCCAGCAGCGCAGCATCCACCAGCAGCAGCTCGGCCTGCGGACGCAGCGCCTGGGCTTCGGCCAGCAGGGCTGCAAGCTCGGCGCCGACCAGACTGGGCACGCCGGCCTCCAGTCCCTCCAGACGCGCCTGCGGGTACTGCTGGCGCAGCCCCGAGAGGCCCGGCAGCAGCTGCGGGCGCGACTCGGCAAGGGGATCGAGGATGCAAAGAGTGGGGACGGACTGACCGTCGGCAGGAGCTGGGCTGGGGGACATTCCGCGGGCTTGTTCGGGCCGCGACTCGGACGGCCGTCGGCGGGGCGGCAAGTATCGCAACCGCCCGCCCCGACCGCCAGCGACCGCAGGTGTACTTGGCCGGCCTGCACCAATGGCGCTGCCATACAGGCCACTACGGCTACACTCCGCCCGCCCGATCCGCAGGCTGCTCAGACCGATCCATGGCTCGACAGAAGACCACCCGCCAGCTGCCCGTCTCCGGCGAGGGCCTGCGCCCGGCTGCGCTGCTGTGGGGAATCGCCAAGGCCCTTGTCCTGCTCGCGCTGGGCTTCGTCGTCGGCTTCCTCGGGCCCTACGCCTGGGTGATCGACCGCCGGGTGGCGGCTGACTTCGCCGCGCTCAGCTGGCAGGTGCCGACCCGGGTCATGGCGCGGCCGCTGCTGCTGCGGCCCGGTCTGCCGATGGATCTGCAGACCCTGCGCAGCGAGCTTGAGGCCGCCGGTTACCGTGAGGACGGGCAGGGTAGCCAGCCCGGCAGCTTCGCGGTGGACGGTGCGCGCGTGCGCCTGGCGACCCGCGCTTTCGTGGACGTGGACGGCCTGCAGCCGGCCCGCAGCGGTCGCATCGAGCTTGGCGGCGGCCAGGTGCGCAGCCTGCAGGCGGGCGACGGCAGCGCGCTGCGCGAGCTGCGGGTGGACCCCGCGCGCATCGCCACGCTCTACGGCGAGCGTCGCGAGGAGCGCCGGCTGGTGCGGCTGCAGGAGGTGCCGCCGCTGCTGGTCACCACCCTGCAGGCGGTCGAGGACCGCGACTTCAAGCGCCATATCGGCGTCGATTTCACCGGCATCGCCCGCGCCGCCTGGGTGAACTTCCGCTCCGGCGAGATCCGCCAGGGTGCCAGCACGCTGACCCAGCAGCTGGCTCGCAACCTTTACCTCAACCGCGAGCAGCGCTACTGGCGGAAGGTCAAGGAGGCCCTGCATGCGATCGCCATGGAGCGCCGCTTCGACAAGTCGAGGATTCTCGAGGCCTATCTGAACGAGGTTTTCCTCGGCCAGCAGGGCGGCCAGGCGATCCACGGCTTCGCCGCCGCCGGGGAATTCTGGTTTGGCAGCGAGATCGAGCAGCTGCGCCCGGGCGAGATCGCCCTGCTGGTTGGGCTGGTGAGGGGGCCGTCCTTCTACGACCCGCGCCGCCATCCCGAGCGCGCCCGTGAGCGCCGCAATCGGGTGCTGCAGCAGATGGCCGAAACTGGATTGGTCAGCCCGTCGGAGGCTGCGTCGTATGCCGCCCAGCCGCTGGGGCTGAAGCGCCAGGTGGGCCTCGCCGGCAACCGCGCCCCGGATTTCCTGTCGCTGGTGCGCACGCAGCTGGAGCGCGACTACCCGGCGGAGGCGCTGCGCGGCGCCGGTCTGACGGTGCTGACCACCTTGGCGCCCTCGGCCCAGAGCGCGGCGGAAGCAGCGGTGGCGTCTGAGCTGGAGGCCCTGCAGACCGGCAACCGCCCACCGCTGGAGGCCGCGCTCGTGCTCACCGACAGCCAGCGTGGCGAAGTGCTCGCCGTGGTCGGCGCACGTCGGCCCAGCCCCGCAGGCTTCAATCGCGCGCTGGACGCACAGCGGCCGGTCGGCTCCCTGCTCAAGCCCTTCGTCTACATGCTGGCTCTGGCCCAGCCGCAGCGCTATGCGTTGGCGACGCCGGTGGATGACGCCCCGATTGAAGTGCGCCTGCCCAACGGCCGCAGCTGGGAGCCCTCCAACGCCAACGACCGCAGCCATGGACGGGTCAGCCTGCAGCAGGCGCTGTCGCAGTCCTACAACCAGGCCACGGTGCGGCTGGGAATGGAGCTGGGCGTGGAGCGTCTGGGCCGGCTGATCGAAGTGCTGTCGGGCACTCGCCCGCCCGCGCACCCCTCGCTGCTGCTGGGCGCGGTCGACATGAGCCCGTTCCAGATCGCCCAGCTTTACCAGTTCCTGGCCTCCGGTGGCCGCCTGCAGCCGCTGCGCGCGGTGCGCGGCGTGCTGGATGCCGAGGGCCGGCCGCTGAGCCGCTACGACCGCCCGATCGAATCGCCGCAGCCGGGCGATGCTCTCGCCTCACGTCTGACCGGCATCGCCCTGCAGGAGTCCGCCCGCACGGGCACCGCGCAGCGGCTGGGCAGCGATGGCCTGGCCCGGCTCAGCCCCGCCGGCAAGACCGGCACCAGCAACGACAGCCGCGACAGCTGGTTTGCCGGCTATACCGGCAGTCACCTCGCGGTCGCATGGGTAGGCAATGACGGCAATGCGCCGACCGGGCTGTTCGGTGCCACCGGCGCCATGCGCATCTGGAGCTCGGTGTTCAAGCGCTTACCCAGCTCCCCGCTGAACGTCGGCGACGAAGGGCTGGAGTTCGTCTGGCTGGCACCGGAGAATTTCGCCCGCACCGACGAGGGCTGCCCAGAGGCCCGCCGCTATGCCTTCGTCGCCGGCCATGCCCCCATCGAGCACGAAGGCTGCAATGCGTCCCGCCTGCGCGAGTGGTTCAACCTTGGAGACTGACCCCATGCCGCGCCGCGCCGTTGCGCCCCGTATCGCCTCACTGCGCCTGCCTGCGGTCGCCGCGGCCGCCCTGCTGCTGGCCGCCTGCGCCAGCACGCCGATCCAGCCCGAGATCGCCGCCGAGCCACCGCCGCCGCCGCGCGATCTGATCGCCGAGCTCTACGCCATGGTCGAGGCCGATGACGCCATCGTGGTGGAGCCGCTGCCCGACCCGGAAGTGGAGGACCTGCGTCTGGATGCCACCGACGCGCTCGCCCTGCGCGACCTCGAGCGCGCCGCTCGCAGCGTGATGCAGGCGCTGGAGATCCGGCCCGGCCGCCCGGACCTGCTGCAGATGCGCGCCGAAGTCGCGCTCGGCCTGCAGGCCCTGGAAGAGGCCGAGAGTTTCGCGCTGGAGTCCTTTGAAAGCGGCCCCAAGCTCGGCCCGCTGTGCCGCCGTAACTGGGCCGCCGTCCAACTCTCCCGAGAGCTCCGCGGCGAAGTCGAATCCGCCGCCAGCGCCCGCGAGCAAGCGGATCTCTGCACGCGCGAGCCGGTGCTGCGGATGTAGGGTCAAGCGCAGGATGAGTCTCTGCTTGAGCCAGTGCCGGCCGTATCCCTGACCTGCCCGGCGATTCTCGGACCAGTTGAAAGTTGAGAGGATGGCTCCTGACATCAGCGAGGAGCCCATGCGCAAGTCCCGATTCAGCGAAGAGCAGATGGTCAAGATCCTCCGTGAGGCCGACAAGTCGCCGGTTGCGGAGGTTGCCAAGAAGCACGGCATCAGCGAGCAGACGCTGTACGTCTGGCGCAAGCGCTACGGCAAGCTGGAGACCGCCGACGTGAAACAGCTGCGGACGTTGCAGCAGGAAAACGCGCGCCTGAAGAAGCTGCTGGCCGAGCGAGACCTCGAGATCGAGG
>JAKOMQ010000056.1 GCA_022241605.1 Aquimonas sp.
TGACCTGCCCGGCGATTCTCGGACCAGTTGAAAGTTGAGAGGATGGCTCCTGACATCAGCGAGGAGCCCATGCGCAAGTCCCGATTCAGCGAAGAGCAGATGGTCAAGATCCTCCGTGAGGCCGACAAGTCGCCGGTTGCGGAGGTTGCCAAGAAGCACGGCATCAGCGAGCAGACGCTGTACGTCTGGCGCAAGCGCTACGGCAAGCTGGAGACCGCCGACGTGAAACAGCTGCGGACGTTGCAGCAGGAAAACGCGCGCCTGAAGAAGCTGCTGGCCGAGCGAGACCTCGAGATCGAGGTGATGAAGGAGATCACCGCAAAAAAGTGGTGAGCGCGCCTGCCCGGCGCGCCTTGATCCCTCTGATTGTCGAGCGTGGCATCAGCCAGCGACGCGCCTGCGCGCTGCTGTGCCTGGCCCGCTCGGCGCTGCGCTACCAAGCGCGCTTGCCTGCCAAGGATGCTGCAGTGGTCGAACGCATGAAGCACTACGCCGCGCTGTACCCGCGGTTTGGCTATCGCCGGATCCATATCTACCTGGAGCGTGAGGGCTTCCAGCTGGGCTGGGACCGGATGTTCCGGCTCTGGCAGCAGGCTCGGCTGCAGGTGCCGAAGAAGCGGCCGCGCAGGCGAGTCGCCGCCTCCAGGCCGCGGTCGATACCGGCCACCGGGCCGAACCAGGTCTGGGCCTACGACTTCGTGTTCGACGCCTGCGCCAACGGCCAGAGCCTGAAGTGCCTGGTGGTGACCGACGAGTGGACGCACGAAGCACTCGCGATCGACGTGCAGGGCAGCCTGCGCTCGAGGCGCGTGATCGAAGTGCTGTCGCGCCTGGTTAGCGAACACGGTGCGCCGCGCTACCTGCGCTCGGACAACGGACCCGAGTTCGTCAGCCATGCGGTGTTGAAATGGCTGCAGCAGGAGGGCATCGAAACGGCGCACATCGACCCCGGCAAGCCTTGGCAGAATGGCACCGCGGAGAGCTTGAACGGCAAGTTCCGCGACGAGTGCCTGAGCATGGAGTGGTTCCGGAGCCGGGCCGAGGCGCGGGTGATCATCGAGAGCTGGCGCCGCCACTACAACGAAGATCGCCCCCACTCGAGCCTCGGCTACCGGACSCCGAAGCAGTTCAAGGACGAACAGAAGCAGAAGAACGAAGCATCAACCCACCGAGCCTCCCTCAACTAATCGGTGGTCCTGAAAAAGCCGGCAGGTCA
>JAKOMQ010000024.1 GCA_022241605.1 Aquimonas sp.
GCCCGGCGAGCCAACGAAGGGTTGGACGCGCACCGCGCGAACCACATTACCTGTGCAGCCGAAACCGGCCACATGGACGCCAGGGCAGAACCGATGAGTGTTTGGGGCAGCGATGCCGAGGGCGGGAAACCGCTTAAACCAAAATGGTGACTGGTGCGGCCAGAGGCCGCAGCCACACGTGAACACAGGCGGGGACGGTCAGGCCAAGAGCGGGTCAGCAAGAGAAGAGAAAAGCCCGGGAAGCGGGAGGAGTTTTGTCAGCCCTGTTGACACGGGCGGCGCAATGGTGACCCCGTTTCAACCGGGTAAGTGAACCTGACCCCGTTCTTAATCAGGCGGGGACGGTCAAGCCAAGAGCGGGTCAGCAGGAAAAGAGTGAAGCCCGGAACACGGGAGGAGTTTTGTCGGCCCTGTTGACACGGGCGGCGCAATGGTGACCCTCGTGCTCGACACTCCACCTAGGATGGGGATTGGCCCATGTTGTCGGCCACAGTTTTCGGAGCCTTGAGTGCTTTTAGTGGGCTTTTATTGGGCGCTGACGGTATGGGTGTCCACTTCGCTGACGGTATGGGTGTCCACTTCGCAACGGGCAATGCGAGCCTGGGGAAATCTCGGGTTAGCTCACGAGCCGCTCTGACCTTCTGTCCCTCTCGCATGCAGAGCACCGCCATCCAGGTGCTAGGCAGGCTAACCAACGCGATGTAGGCGATCACGCCAACCGGAATCAGTTCGGGCAAGAACGGGCGCGCGAAAATGGGAAGCCCTGCAACTACAGCAAAGACCCCGTAGAGGCCAGCGAGTATCCAGAACCACCGCTTCAGGACGGTGTCGGATTCGGTACCCACCAGGGCCACAGAACCGTCTTCAAGCTCCTTCACCGTCACGTACTCGTCAGCCTTTCGCAAGCGATCGAGGACTTCGCTGGGCGCACCGGTCTCCAAGGCACACCTTATCTTCGCGAAGGAGAGCCGACCGCCGCCGCTTACCGAGGTGTACCAGGACTCAAGTTCAAACGGATGGATGTTCTCAATGCCGCGCCGTAGCACCGCACGCGACAGCTTGAACTCCTCGATCCAGCGCCGCCGTCGGAGCCGTAGGAATCCATGACTTGTCTTCCAGAACAAAGCTCCTACGGCGATCGCCGGAGCAATAACCTTGAACCACTCAGCAAGTTGCGGAATATCCATGCGCTTCCCTAACGAGTCCAAACATATGTGCGGCGCAATGGTGACTCCGGGCTTTGACCCGAAGAAGCACTCAATCGCTTCGCTGCTTTATCGCCGCTTCCACCCATCCAGCTAGATTTGCAGCAATGTCGCCATACGCGTCGCTGACTTTCGGGTCGTATACCTTTGGAGTTACTGTTCTGCCATTCAGCGTAAAGCTAAACAGGTCAAAAGGGTTATTTCCCTTAGGGCACGTTCCGTTTCTTGGACAGCGAAGATTGTGGATATAAACTCCTAGCAGCCCCTTGCCATCAGCCCACGCTTTCCGTATTTCTCTCTGAACCCATGGTCGCCTGTGGGTTTCAGTTCCTATCAATACGACGACGCATGACTTGCCGAGCATGTTGTCATCAATCCACCTCTCTATCGCGGCATCGCCCTTCCTTTTGACTTCCTCCCAAGTATTTGGCGTAACAGGAGTATTGCCTTCAACAACGCCCATGTTTCTGACCAACTGCACGCGCATAACGTCGTTGTCGAAGTGGAAGCTGTAGAAAATCTTTCTCGCCACGATCATCTCCCTAAGCGTTGAACCAAATCGATCAGTATGTTAACCAGCTCTGTCCGAGATGCAGCTGGATCTGCGAGCTTTCTAATCAAAGGAACGATCCACTCGATTCCTGAATAATGTGCTTCAGGCGCTGACAGCACCCGTGTCGCGATCTGCTCCGCGATGAACCCTGTAGCTCCGACGGGCACAGCGATACGGCCCTGGCCTGTTGCGATCTCAAACTCACGCAGCATGCCATTTGCCGGAACGATGTCGCCGTGGGCATCAACCTTGTTGCCAAAGAGAAAGATCGCGATGCCAGAAAGTGCCATCATTCTATGTCGGTACTGCTCCCAGAGAACGTTCAGATCTTGATCTCTCGTGGGAAACTGCGGGAATGGACGCATCACCAGCTGATCCTCGGAGAACTTTTCAGGGTTGGAGTAAATTGTTTCAAGCGCCCCATTGATTACGGCGCTACCAACTCCCCATCCGAACCCGTTCACAACTCTAAGATTCGCCCGAACCAAGCTTGCGGAAAGGGAATGCATGAAATCGAGGGCCTCTTGACGCCCCCATGAGCCGTAGGATTCGGCACTACCGCTGATAAAAACAGTCCTCTTCAGATAGCGACTCTCAATCGAGGACAGTATTCTGGGGATATCTTCATAGCCGTCTATCAGCAGCGTCTGTATTCCATATCGCTTCAAATCATCGACGCGCAAATCTTGTTTCCTCTTTTTGTATCTTTGCACATCTTCTTCATCTTCGGACAAGATTTGCTCCTTTTTCATAAAGCAATAGTGATCACGCCTAGTGCTGGCATGGAGTCGGCTCAGTACGTAGTCTAGATTTGGGTCGGTAAAGCTGAAGCCAATAAAGAGAAACGTCTTCGAAACAAGATCACCCATCAATGCCGTTAAAAACGGGGCGTGTGACCGATAGTACTGCTCGTATTGTTCCTTATAGAGGACGGCTCCATTGGCGTGATGCACGTCGCCGTGCATTTTGTAGATTACTGCATCTCTCTTTGGGCGCGTAGTGTTCAGCTGTTCAATCTGATGCTTCACGTCCGGGACCTTATAGGCTCTCTTAAGCGAGTCTTCTATCATCGTGTCATAGTTTGTCGTCCAATATGTCCTAATTGGAAGGCGCGCGAGGATCTCATGTGTCTCCGATGATTCCGCCTGATGAGAGAACTCTTCCACGATGCGTCGAGCAAGCTTTGCCGAGCCCTTGAGCTGGTTAACGTGGAATTGAGCAACTGATATGAGGTCATGTTCGCGATCAATGTCGAGACTCAGTTCCGCTGCGATATCTCTCAGTAACTCCGGCCAGTCTACGAAGCCAGACGCCTTAGACATACCTGCGCCAGCGAAAATTGCCGCGTTGCCGGCATCGACGTCCTTCGTGAACTCCTTGATGAACGCTTCGATCTCGTTGCTAAAAGACATGGTCCCATCTTCCTTTGAATGCCGAACCCTTGTAAATCTTTCGCGAATGAATGCACGCCCTTCCTAACAGCACACTTCTATCCCGCCGCGAAACAGAGCTCAGAGGGGAACTATTGTCGCAACCAAGGCCATACAGAACTCCGTAAAGAGGCGTGACTGCTCATTCCTTCTCGAAGGTGCTTCCATTGCATGGCGAAGGCAGGTGAAGTGTCGTTAACTCAACCATCCTTCCATACCCAACTAGCACTAGAGCCCAGCACCCAAGCATTGTAAGCGAGGTACTTACACTCATTCAGCCGAACCCATAGCCTTTCTTCCTTGCGTTTGTTCTGCTGCTTCACAACGTACGGATATAGGCCTAAGTACTCTTGCCCACGGAAAACATTGTCTTGCGATGACTCGACGACCGGCACGATTGCGACTTTTTCATTTAACCCGTCAAAGTAACCGCATTCCCATGGCATCCACTTGGAACTAACGGCATTTCCCGTGGTGACATAAAATAGGGACTTTGAACTTCCCATTCGTCGACGAAGCTTGTCCGCTGTTGCCGGAGTTACTTTGGTCCGATCCAATTGCAGATCATCTATCCAATCAACGTAAACCGAGTATCCCAAATCTTCCAGTATGCATTTGATCCCAAGAATCAACTCGGCGTCGCGGAAACTGTGCGAAAGGAATATGTCGTAGGACTTCTCTGAAGAGTAGCTCTCCATAGCCTCTACAACCAGTCGCTCTGCCTTCTTGAACACTCCCGACCGCTGAACCTCACGAAGCCCTCTCTGCCGCACGTTTGCTTCTACGAAAAGTGCCATTTTACCCTCCTATCTGATGCGACGCATATTCTCTGATCTTAGGAAGGCGGTGTGGCACTCGGTGAGCTTGAACGCTGCATCTTAGCGGCAATCGGGCCTTCGGACTCTGCTTAGGTGACGAGATAGCTTTGCGTGTTCGCCCGGATGCATTTTTAACCCTGTTTGATACTATCTACTAATCGTTGCCCAGATGGTTTTCCAGATGGTAGGTAACGGGACGCTCAAATTTGCTACGCGCTTCAAGCGCCAAACGCCGCTAGGATCGCATCCGCAAGTGAGCCGAGCACAGCCAATTCATTGAATGCCTCAAGGCATTCCACTCAAAGAAACCTGACAAGTACGCCATTGGCGTTTTCTCCGGGCTGCCAAACAGCGAGTTCATTCTTGTCAGACAGATCGACTCGCCGATATAGTTGAAGATACTCGTTGCCATGCGTCTGTGCGCCATCTTGCGTGGGAACGATCAGGATTCGGTCGAGTTGCTTCTTTCCATCTGCATAGCCGATCTCCCAGGGGCACCAGCGCGACGCCATCGACTTCGGTGTTGCCAGGAACAGAAAATACTCCAAGTCAACGATCTTCTGTCTAATGCGCTCAGCTGTTTCTCTATTCGGTGTGTCCGGCATTTCGACATCCAGCCAATCGACGTAAACACGCCAGCCGGCATCCATCAGCAATTGAACCAAGCCCTTCGCCAGAATCGCGTCGTGGTGGCTATGGCAAAGGAATGCCGTCTTGACACCTAACGTCTTGGCTTCGCTCAATGAACGAGCAACCGTGGAAGCCTGTCGCATCGCCGCCGCCCGTAATGTATCAACTCTAATTGCCATATGATTCCCCCTTTGTCTATTTGTTGAAATTTCTCGACCTGAAGCCGCGATCAAATATTGCGTTGACCATCGTCCTCAGCTCAAGCGGTGTTGCCGCATGCACGCAGCCTTCAAAAGGCAAACCCCAAGACTCGCCCGCCCTTTTCGACTCCTTGCTCACCGCCCCCAACCTCGCGTGGTGTTCGCGCACCAAACCGAGCACCGCAGCGCGTCGGTCACAGTCATAAGTCATGGTCGCCGACCCACCTAACCTTAATCACCGCAGACCAAACCACGCAATAGCCCGTTCGCCAGAGCCGTCCCTATTTGATCCTCAAGGCAGCGACAAACAAAACAACAAACAAAACAAAACAAAACAAAACAAAACAAGGGTCAGAGTGCACTTTCCGCAGGCGCTTCACGCGTGGAGTTCCGAGGCCTACCGATTTTCGCGGCCCCCCGCCAAAACTCGCGCTGCGGCCATCGCCCCTCCATCGCATAGAACCCCCGACACTGCTCCCGGTAAACCCGGTGAACCTCCCGCAAATGCCGAGCATACCCGCCAACCGCTTCAGCATTGCCCTGCTCGCTAGCCCAGATCGTCCCGGCAGCCCGCAGCCCGCTATACAGCGCATGCGCAATCCCCTTAGACGAAAGCGGATCAAACGCCATCGCAGCATCACCCACCGCAAGCCAACGCTCCCCGCCAGCGTGCTCAAGCTCCGCACTCCCCGCATCCGCCCCCTGCACCGCGCCGTGCGGTCGCCAGCCGTGCTCGGCACACAGCGCATACAGCTGCGGCGCCAAGCGCAGCGCATCCCACAGGCCCTCACCGGTGAGCAACCTACGGCGCTCGGCAGCGCCGTCTTCTCCACTGAAGTCGCTCAAATAAGCAATTAGCCGTTCCCCTGAAGGGAGCAGCACGCTGTACCACCAGCCGTCCGGCACCGCTTCGATCCAGGTGCGGCCGTCGCGATCGGTGGCCGCGCCGCCGACAAGGCGCTGATGGAAGGCGAGCAAGCGGTCGTGGGCGATGCGTTGTGCGCCCAGGGCCCGCGCGAGCGAGGCGCTGCGGCCGCTGGCGTCGATCAGCCAGCGTGCCTGCACGCGCTGTGGCGCGGCCTCGCCGATGTGCAGTTCGACTGTGTGCGGCGTGCGCGCGTCGCCGCGCTCCAGCAGGCGCAGGCGCGCGCCCTCGTGCACCTCTGCGCCGGCCGCGTGCGCCGCTGCGCGCAGCCCGGCATCGAAGCGCGTGCGATCCAGCTGCAGGCCGTCGCCGTGCAGGCCGAACAGCGTGTCCTCGACGTGCGCGGTGTTCGAGCCCCAGAAGGCGAGGGTGCCCGGGCTGCGGCGATGGCCGTCGGCGAGCACCTGATCGAGCACGCCGAGTTCGCGCAGCAGCGCGCGCGCAGACGGCGGCAGGCCTTCGCCGATGCGTGGCCAGCGGCCTGCGCCGGCGTCTGCCAGCAGCACGCGCTGGCCTTGTTTCGCCAAGGCGATGGCGGCAGCGGCCCCGCCCGGGCCGCCGCCGGCGATGGCGACATCGACGGTCGTCACCAAGGCGCGAACCTCAGCGGCGCTTCGGGCCGTGACGCACCGGCAGCGGCGCGGCGGCGGCCTCATCGTGCGAGGCGAAGTTCGCCCCGCGCGGCAGGGCGCGCGCGCCCAGCTTGGGATGCGGTTCGGCCGCCTCGGCAGCGAGCTTCATGGGCGCCGACGCTTCCGATGTCAGGCTGCCCGCATCCGCCGGCGTGACCTCGGGCCCATAGCTGGCGACCATCATCGTGCTCGGGAACGCCGGGTCACCGTGCACGCCCTCGCGCACTTCCACCAGGCCCATCGAACCGAAGATCCGCACCATCTGCTCCATCTGCCCGGCGGTGGTGCCGTGCAGTGGCGCGTTCCAGTCGGTGCGGCTGACGAAGGCCTCGATGCGGCGCTCGCGCGGCTGCGCGCTGTCGATCACGACGGCGTAGTCCGCTTCGGTGAGCACTTGGTTGGGCACGCGCGCGGGCCAGAAGGTGGGCGCGAAAGGGTCATACGCGGTGTCGTAGCCGGCGCGGCAGAACGCGGTGTCGGCCTGCCAGGGCAGGCCCATCCAGCGGTTGATGTCGCCGGGCGACTGCGCGTGCAGCGGGCCGTTGGCTGAGACTGCGGTGGCGTGGTCAAGGTTAGCGCCATAGTTCGGCGGCAGAACACCGGGCGGCCGGCGACGGACAAGGCGGCAGCTTACTCATGTGCTCAGAACCGATACCCCACGCTGAGCCGGAAATCGCGGCCGGGCTCCTGGGTGGCGAATCCGTCCTGGGTGAAGGTGCCATGGCGGATGTACTGGCGATCACCGAGGTTGCGCAGCGCCAGGGCGAGGCTGGCGCCCGGCAGGCGCGGCAGCTCCCAGTTCAGGAACAGGTCGTGGGTGCTGTAGCCGGCCTTGGGGATGAACACGATCTGCCCGGCCTGCACCTCGTCCAGGCGGCGCACCGCCGTGAGCGTGTAGCCGAAGTTCAGCGCGGGCGAAAAAGCGTGGGTGAGGGTGAACACCGCGCGGTCGCCGCTGGGGGCACCGAAGCGCGCCAGAAACTGCGGCTGCGCCGGCAGGTCGCGCGTGTTCAGGCGGGCCAGGCCCAGCTGGGCCTGCAGCGCATTGCCGGCGTAGTGCAGGCGCAGCTCGCTGCCGCTGAAGCGCGCCGGCGTGTCGAGGTTGCGGAATGCAGTGACCGGGCGGTTGCCAAGACCACCGCTACCCGGCTGCTCGTAGACGATGGGGTCGCTGATGCGGGTGCGGAAGCCGAGCACTTCGACCCCGAACTCTCCGCCGCCGGCGTTGCGGCTGAAGCGCAGGCCAAGCTCGCTCTGCTCGGCGAACTCGGGGCGCAGCTGGCCGTCGAACTCGCCGTTGAAGCGCAGGCGCTCCACTGCGTTGCCGGCGAAGTGGATCGGGATGGTGCCTGCGCCACGCGCGGACTCGCCGTAGCCGGCGAACAGGGCGAAGCCGGCGCCGAGCTCGATCAGGCCACCGGCATTGATCAGCAGCTCGGAGTTGTCGCTGGCATCGTTGCGGATGCGGGTTTCAAAGTCGTCGTGGCGCAGCCCGAAGCTCAGATTCCCGCGCTCGCTGGCGAGGCGGTTTTGCGCGAACAGGCCGGTGTTGCTGTAGCGGTTGAAGCGCGGCTCGCGGTTGCTGCGACGGTTGCTGCCACGATCGGTGAAGCCGTCGACGCCGGTGGTGAGCCGGCCGGCCCAGCCGCCCCATTCGTAGCTGAAGGTCTGCCGCAGATCAAAGCCCCGCACTGCACTGGTGAAACGCTCGCCGCCGCTGTCGGGTGCATTGAAGTCGTTTTCGGTGTCGTAGAGATTGAGGCCGAGATCCAACCAGGAAGCATCCGGCCGCCAGCGCCAGTCCAGGGTGGCGGTCTCGCGGCTAAGCTCCTGTCGCTGCGGCGGCCGCGCCCGCAGGTCGATCGGCTGCAGCTGCCAGGGATAGTCACCGCGCTGCATGAAGTTGAGCCCGGCCGCTTCGTTGCGCTTGATGCCAAGGCGAAGCTCGTGACCCTGCGCCTGCAGCAGGCTGTAGCGGGCCACGGCCATCCGATCGCGCCCGCCCGAAAACGGCACGCGCTCGCCGTCGCCGATGCGCAGGTCGTCGTACTCACCGTAGCTGACCTGCGCCAGAAGACCCCCCTCGGCGCCCACCCGTGCAGCCACGCCGGTCGACAGGCGTCGGGTCTGGTCGGCGGTTGTCAGCGAGGCGCGCCCCTGCACGCCGAAGCGCTGGCCCGGCGCCAGCCGATCCTGGGCGTCGACGCTGACAAAACGGATGCTGCCGCCGAGTGCGCCGTGACCCTGGTCGGCCGCGGCCGGACCGGGCTGGATGTCCACCCGCTTGAGCAGATCGGGATCGATATTGCCCAAGCCGCCGCGGTGGTTGTAAAGGTTCTGGCCCTGGCGCGCGCCGTCCACGGTGATGTTGAGGTTGGTGGCCTCGATGCCGCGCAGGTACAGACGCTGGCCGTTGCGGGTGCCGCCGCCGATATCGATGGCGGGCTCCTCGGCAAAGATCTCGCGGATGTCCTTGGCCTGGCGCCGTTCGATGCGCTCGATCGGATCCGGCAGGGCGCGGCCGACCACGGTCACCTGCGGCATCGTGTCGGCTTTTTCAGCCTCCTCCGGATCGGCCGTGACTGAGCGTTGATCGGCGGCAGCGGGCGCCGCGACGATCGCGGCAAGCAGCAGGGCCAAGCCGATTCGGCCAGGGTCTCGCCCGGCCTGCCCAGGCGCTGCGACAGCGGCAGGGGCGGTTGAAACGATCAGCGGAGTCGGGGGCTGCATTGCGATGTTCGCCTGTGCGGTGGGTCCATTGGCGCGAATGCTAGTCGTTCGCATTTCCAACCGCAACAACCTTGCAGCGTTTCCCACGACTGCGGCATGCTGCGCGCCCGACCCCTCGCGAGCCGAATCACGCCATGAGCCCGACCCTGCGCGGCCTTGCCGGCCTGTTGGCCTTCCTCATCACCCTGCCCGCCCATGCAAGCCGCGAGGTGCATGTGCTCAGCTACCGCGGTGCCGAGGTCGTAGGCCCGCTGTTCGAGCGCTTTACCGCCGAGACCGGGATCGAGGTCCGGCTGCAGGTACTGGGCGCCGAGGCCATCGGACCCGCGCTGGCGGCGCTCGCTGCCGACGACCAGCCAGCGCCGGATCTGGTGATTTCAGTGGATGCCCTGCGCTTCTCGGACTACGCCGCGCAGGGACTGCTGCGCCCGCTGCCGGCGCAGGCGCTGGCGGCAGTGCCTGCGTCGCTGCGCGATCCACACGGCCAGTGGCTGGGTCTGAGCTATCGGCTGCGCGGGCCGCTGTATGCGCCCAAGGTGGAGACGGATGCCGACTGGCCCGCGCTGCTGGCGGCGCTGCCGCAGCGGCGGGTCTGTCACCGCGACCCCAGCCATGTCTATGCCATCGGGACGCTGGCCTGGCTGCGTCAGGCACAGGGCGAGGCGGCTGCCGAGGGCTTTGCCAGGGACGTGCTGGCGCAGGCGCCGCGCGTCGATGGCGGCGACCGCGACCAGATACTTGCCGTGCTGGACGGCCGCTGCGAGATCGCCTTCGTCAACCACTACTACCTGGCGCGGCTGAGGGCATCGGCGGACGCGGAAGAGGCGCGTGCAGCCGCGCGGCTGCACTTCGGCTTTGCCGGCGCAGATGTCGCCCTGATCGGCAATGTCTCGGCGATCGCCCTGCCCCGCGGCGGCGTGCAGCCCGACACTGCGGACACGCTGGCCCGCTGGCTGACCGGCGCTGCCGCGCTGGAGCTGCACGCGCGCATCTTCGATGAGTTCCCCGCCGGATGGCCGGAGCGCGATCTGCAGCTGCCGGACAGCGTGCGGCCCTTCAGCGCGCTGCGGATGGGCCCGCCCCTGCCGGCTCGGGTGGCTGAAACACAGGCCTGGGCGCGCGAGCGGGTAACGGAAGCCCTGCGCTCAAGGAACTCAAGTTCGCCTTGAGCCAAGCGATGCCGACGGTCACGGGGGGCTCGGCCGCATCCGTCGAAACGCGATCAACCTGCTGCGGGGCATCTGCGAATCAAGCCCGAGCAGGCCTGATGCGCCGGCTGAATTCCAGCACGGCCCGGCCAAGCAGCACATGACAGCTGTCATGCGCTGCCCCTGACAGCCCCCACTGCCCGAAGAGCGCGTCGCGGCCGGATCCTGTCACCTGGCCACGGCAGGAGCGCTACATGGACAGCTTGGGTACCCCGGTGATCGCCCGACTCGCGGGTGCACACAAGCGCTATGGCGCCGTCACGGCGCTGGACGGCGTCGATCTTGAACTTCGACGGGGCGAAGTGCTCGCCGTGCTCGGCAGCAATGGGGCGGGAAAGAGCACCGCGCTCGGCCTGCTCACCGGCCGCCTGACCCCCGACGCAGGCGAGGTCAGCCTGTTCGGCGCCGACCCGCGCGCGGCATCGGCGCGCCGCCGCATCGGCGTGATGCTGCAGGAGGCTCGCCTGCCCGAGACCCTGTGCGTGCGCGAGCTCGTGCATCTGTTCGCCAGCTACTACCCCGACCCGCGCGGCGTCGACGAGACCCTGTCGCTGGCCGGACTCGGCGAGCTGGGCCAGCGCCGCTACGCCGCACTCTCCGGCGGCCAGCAGCGCCGCGTGCAGTTCGCGCTCGCGATCTGCGGCGCGCCCGAGCTGGTGTTCGTCGACGAACCCACCACCGGCCTGGATGTGGAGGCGCGGCGAGGCTTCTGGCAGGTCATCCGGGCCCTGCAGACAGCCGGCACCTCGATCGTGCTGACCACGCACTACCTGGAAGAGGCCGATGCGTTGGCCGAGCGAGTGGTGCTGATCGAGCGCGGACGCGTGCTGGCCGAAGACACCCCTGCCGGCCTTAAGGCCCGCGCCCGCGGCGCCCGCCTGCGCTGCGTGACGCAGCTGTCGGCCGCAGAACTTGCGGCCTTGCCGGAAGTGCAGTCGGTGGATCACGAGGGCAGCAGCGTATCGATCCGCTGCAGCGACAGCGATGCGCTGGTGCGCCGCCTGCTGCACCTCGACCCTGCACTCTCAGGCATCGAGATACGGCCTCTGAACCTCGAAGACGCCTTCCTCGCCCTGACCGGAGACGCCGCATGAACGCCCCGAGCCTGTATGCCAACTTGCCGATGTCGGCCACACAGACCTTGCGTCTGTACCTGCTGGAAGCGTGGTACGAACTGCTGCGGATGGCGCGCACGCCGGCCTTCGTGATTCCCACCCTGGCGTTTCCGGTGGTGTTCTACCTGCTGTTCGCGGTGCTGATCCCGGGGCAGTGGGGCGGCTTCCAGAAGGCGACCTATCTGTTCTCCACCTACGGCGTGTTCGGGGTGATCGGTCCGGCCTTGTTCGGGTTTGGCGTCGGCATGGCGATGGAGCGGGAAACCGGTCTGCTCGAGCTCAAGCGGGTGTCACCGATGCCGATCGCCGCCTACTTCGCCGCCAAGATCGCGATGAGCCTGATCGCCGCCCTGTGCGTGGTGCTGCTGCTGAGCGCCGCCGCGATCGGCCTCGGCGACGTGCGCATGGCCTTTGTTGACTGGGCACTGCTGCTGGGCGCGCTGCTGTTGGGCGCGCTGCCTTTCTGCGCGCTTGGGCTGTGGATCGGCAGCCTGGTCAAGGGCCAGGCCGCGGTAGGCATCGTCAACCTCGTCTATCTGCCGATGTCGGTGCTGTCGGGCCTGTGGATGCCGCTGTTCGTGTTTCCCGAGCTTGTCCAGAAGCTCGCGGTCGTCTGGCCGGCGTGGCACCTGGCCCAGCTGGCGCTTGGCATCAGCGGCCAGCTGGAAGGCGTCAATGCACCGCTGCACAGCGCAGTGCTGATCGGGTTCACGGTGTTCTTCCTCGCGCTGGCGGCGATCCGTCTGCGGGGGCGCTGAGGCCATGGCGCGTCCATCCATCCCTGTGCTGATCGCCGCCCTGAGTGGATCCGCGCTGGTGGCGCTGATCGCGCTCAGCGAGCGGCCCAGCACGCAGCGAACACAGCCCCCTCAAGAGTCTGGCCCTGGGGCCTTCGTCATTCACGGCGTTCGCGTTTTCGACGGCGACACGGTATGGCCGCGTGCGGACGTAGCCATCCGCGACGGACGTATCGAGGCCATCGCCGCGTCGCTACCGGCGGAAGAGCGCGAGCGGATCGACGGCAGCGGCATGACTCTGCTGCCCGGGTTCATCGACGCCCATGTGCATGCCTACGGCGACGCCCGGCGCGAGGCCCTGCGCTTTGGCACCACCACTGTGCTCGACATGTTCGGCGATCCCGCACTGCTGCGGGATGCGCGCGCTGAGCGCGAATCTCTGGACGCCACCGACCGCGCCGATCTGTGGGGCGCCGGCGTGCTGGCCACCGCAAAGGGCGGCCACGGCACCCAGTTCGGCATAGCGGTGCCCACGCTGGATTCGCCGGACGCAGCGCCGGCGTGGGTCGCAGCGCGCCGCGAGGAGGGCTCCGACTTCATCAAGCTGGTGCGCGAAGACCTGTCCACCTACGTTCAGACCGAGCGCCTGCCGACCCTCGACGCGGCACGCTCGCAGGCGGTGGTCACCGCGGCGCAGGCGCAGGGACTGCGCGCGTTGGCACACGTCTCCAGCGTTGCCCACGCGGTTGAAGTGCTGGGCCAGGGTGCCGACGGCCTCGTGCATGTGCCGCAGGATGCTGCCGACGACCGCGCCTTTGTCGAGGCGGCCCGCGAGCGCGGCGCCTTTGTCGTGCCGACGCTGTCGGTGATCGCTGCGTTTGCAGGCCGCGACCACGGCCTGGCCGAGCATCCCCGGCTGGCTGCGCGCCTGTCCCCCAGCCAACGCGATCAACTTCGCGGGCGGCCAAGCTTCGGGCCGCTGTCGCCGCGCTTGATCGAACGCGCGAAGGCCAGAGTGCAGGCCCTGCATGCCGCCGGCGTGCCGCTGCTGGCCGGCACCGACGCGCCCAACCCGGGCACGGCATTCGGCGCCTCCATGCATGGTGAGCTGAGCCTGCTGGTCGAAGCCGGCCTGAGTCCGATCGAAGCCCTTCGCGCCGCGACTTCGCTGCCTGCAGAGCATTTCGGCCTGCACGACCGTGGACGCATCGCGCCGGGGCTGCGCGCCGATCTGGTCCTGGTCGAGGGTGATCCAAGCACCGACATCCAAGCCACCCGCGATCTGGTGACGGTCTGGAAGAACGGCCGCCGGATCGACCCGCATCCGCCGGCGGAGGCCGCGATCCGACTGGAGCCCGGGCTTCTCGCGAACTTCGATGCGAACGCCCTGCCGCCGGCCTGGATGCCGGCCTCGGACCAGATGCGCGGCGGCCGCTCGACGGCGAGGATCATCCGCATCGAGGGCGGAGCGGAGGGCAGCGCCGGTGCGCTTCGGGTCGAAACACGCCTCGCCGAACTCGGCGTTGAGGGCCAACCGGCCTGGGCAGGCGTGTTCTTCAGCCCTGGCCCCGCACCCATGGCCGCGGTGGACGCGAGCGCCGCATCGACCCTGCGCCTGCAGCTGCGCAGCGCCACGCCTGTGCAGCTGCTGCTGTTTTCGGGCAACAGTGTGCCGGCGGCGGTGACGCTCGCGGCCGGCGAGGGATGGCAGAGCGTCGAGGTGGATCTGACGAACCTGGTCGGTTTCGACCGTATGCGTCTGAGCGGCGTGAGCCTCAGCGTCACCGGCAGTGGTGCCAGGCACTTCGATGTCGACGAGGTGCTTCTGGACTAGGTCGGGTCCGCAGCCGCGCCGACCCTCGAAGCCGGCGGCCGTCCGCCGCCTTCATCGATTCCACCATGCCAGCGCTGCCTCGCGTACCGCACAGGTCAACCCGGCCGCTATCGCGCTGGACCGCAGACAGCGGCTGGCCGGATCCACTTCGCTTAGGCTTGAGCCATGCAACCCACCCTTCCAGCACCGCCGCCCCGGCACGGTCCCGGCGAGCATGAGCCACAGCGGTGGTGGGGCCTGCTCTACCTCGTATTCGTGTTCCTGCCGCTGCTGTTCGTTCCAAGCCGTCACGGGCTCGTGCTGCTGAGCTCGATCGCCGCCTGTGCGCTGTTTTTGCCGCTGTGGCTGCGTTTCACTGCACGCGACGCGGCGCCGCGCACGCACACGCTGGCGATCGTTGGCAGCGCCGCGCTGGGCTACGCGCTGATGGCGGTGAATCCGGGTGGCAACACGTTCGTGATCTACGCGATGACAATGGCGGCTGCAGCCTGGGCGCCACGCCGCGCCGCGCTGGCTGCACTGCTGCTGTGGGCGCTGATGGCGGCGCAGTACTTCTGGCTGATCCCGGACTGGCGTTTCGCGCTGGGTGGCAGTATCGCGATGGGGATGATTGGCGGCATGGCCTGCGCAGGCATCCTGGCCGCGCGGGCGCGCGAGCGCCACCAGGCGGTACTGAAGCTGAGCCAGGACGAGGTGCGGCGGCTGGCGGCGCTCGCCGAGCGTGAGCGCATTGGCCGCGACCTGCACGACGCGCTGGGCCATACCCTGTCGCTGGTGGTGCTGAAAACCCAGCTCGCGCGGCGACTGCTGGGGCAGGATCCCGCCGCCGCCCAACACCAGCTGTCGGAACTCGAACAGGCCGCTCGCGGCGCGTTGGATCAGGTCCGAGAGGCAGTCAGCGGCATCCGCGCCAGCGGGCTGCAGGCCGAGATCGCCTCCGCACGGCTGGCCCTGCTGAGCGCCGAGGTGCGACTCGACGCGCACCTGCCGGCACTGGCGCTGCCGGCAGCGATCGACCAGGCCTTCGCGCTCGGGCTGCGTGAAGCGGTGACCAATGTGATCAGACACGCCCGCGCCAGCCGGGTCGAGGTCGAACTGCGCAGCCAGGGCGAGGGCGCACGAGCGCACTGGCAGCTGCAGATCAGCGACGACGGCGTCGGCGGCGCGCGCGAACGCAGCGGCCATCGCGGCCTGCCCGGCTTCGACGAGCGGCTGCGTGAGATCGGCGGCTGGGTCGAACTGGACAGCCCGCCTGGCGTCGGCACCCGCCTGCTGCTGAGCGCGCCTGCGGCGCTTGCGCAGGCCCCGAAGAGCGCGCCTTGAGAGGGCAGCCCCGATGATTCGACTGGTTCTAGCCGAAGATCAGGCGCTGGTGCGCGGAGCACTGGCTGCCCTGCTGGGCCTGGAGCCCGATATCCAGGTCGTTGCCGCCTGCGCCGACGGCGACAGCGCGCTGGCCGAGGTTCGGCGCCTGCAGCCGGATCTGCTGGTCACCGACATCGAGATGCCGGGCCGCACCGGCCTTGAATTGGCCGAGGCGGTGCGCGGGCTCGCGCTTGCCACTCGGGTGGTGATCGTCACCACCTTCGCCCGCGCCGGCTATCTGCGCCGAGCGCTTGATGCCGGCGTGCGCGGCTATCTGCTGAAGGACGCGCCCGCAGAAGAATTGGCCGAGGCCCTGCGCCAGGTCCACCGCGGCGGTCGCGCCATCGACCCGCAGCTGGCGGTAGCGGCCTGGGACGAGGTCGACCCGCTCAGCGAGCGCGAGCGCCAGGTGCTGCGGCTGGCTGGCGAAGGCGCGAAGAGCGCAGACATCGCGACCCAGCTCGGTCTGAGCCAGGGCACCGTGCGCAACTACCTCAGCGAAGCCATCGGCAAGCTGGGTGCGGCGAACCGGATCGAGGCGTATCGACTCGCCCGCCAACGTGGGCTGCTATAGCGCAAGCCGCACATCGCTTCCGCAGCCGGCCGACAGCATCCATAGCACCGCTGTCAGATGCTCACCGTTTGTCGTGCACGGCGCACGAGGGGCCGCTGGCATTCGAACAGCGCGCCACGGCCAGGGGCCTGTAGCGCCGGCGGCAATCCGGGGGCGGGTTTTGCATGCGAACTCAATCCTCCGGCGCCGACGGGTCGTCCTCGCCCTCACCCTCGCCACCAAGCTGCAGCAGATCCGGCGAACTCTCGAAGGTCTCGACGCTGCGCAGCTTGCGTTCGATCGCGCGGGTGCGCACGCCGGCGGCGCCGATGCTCTTGCTGACGGTATCGATCTGCTTCTGGGTGCGGTCCAGCACCTCGCCGAACTTGCCGAACTCGCTCTTGACCGCGCCGAGGATCTGCCAGACCTCGCTGCTGCGCTGCTCGATGGCCAGCGTGCGGAAGCCCATCTGCAGGCTGTTGAGCAAGGCCGCCAGCGTGGTCGGGCCGGCCAGGGTGATGCGGTGGTCGCGCTGCAGGGCTTCGAACAGGCCGGGCCGGCGGATCAGCTCGGCGTACAGGCCTTCGGTGGGCAGGAACAGCAGGGCGAAGTCGGTGGTGTGCGGCGGGCCGACGTACTTTTCGCGGATGCGCTTGGCCTCCTCGCGAATGCGCCGCTCGAGCGCGAGCGCGGCGAGGCCTGCGGCTTCGGCGTCGGCGCGGTCCTGCGCGTCGAGCAGTCGCTCATAGTCCTCGCGCGGGAACTTGGCGTCGATCGGCAGCCACACCGGCGCGCCCGGTGTGCTGCCCGGCAGGCGGATCGCGTATTCGACGCGCTCGCTGCTGCCCGGCAGGGTGGCGACGTTGCTGGCGTACTGCTCGGCGCTGAGGATCTGCTCCAGCAGGGCGCCCAGCTGGACCTCGCCGAAGGTGCCGCGGGTCTTGACGTTGCCGAGCACGCGCTTCAGATCGCCCACGCCCTGCGCCAGGGTCTGCATTTCGCCCAAGCCCCGGTGCACCTGCTCGAGCCGCTCGGAGACCAGCTTGAAGCTTTCGCCAAGCCGGGTTTCCAGCGTGGTCTTGAGCTTCTCGTCGACGGTCTCGCGCATGCGCTCCAGCTGCGCGGCGTTGTCGGTCTGCAGCTCCTTGAGCTTGGCCTCCAGGGTGGCGCGCACTTCGTTCATGCGCTCGGCGTTGTGCTGGGTCAGCGTCAGCAAGCGCGCGTCCAGGCTCTGGCCGAACTGCTTGAGCGCGGCAGCGGATTCCTCGCGGCCCTTGCGGGCGTCCTCGGACAGGGTCTGGCGCAGGGCTTCGATGCGCTGGTCCGAACGCAGCGCCGCGGCGTCCAGCCCGCGGCCGAAGGCATCCAGGCGCTCGACCTGCTGTCGGCTGCCCTCGCCCAGCGCGGCCCGCAGCTGCGCCTCGAACCGCGCCTGCTGCTGTGCGGCCTCGCCGCGCGCGTCGCGCAGCTCCTCGCGCAGTCCGCGTTCGGTGCGCTCGGCGGTCGCAGCCAGTGCCACCAGGCGTTCGATCAGGGCGGGATCGGTCTGGCGGCGAGCGCCTTGTCGCCACAGCGCGACCAGCAGGCCGAGCGCGGCCAGCAGCAGCAGGCCAGAGCCGCCGAGCAGCAAGGGCAGCCAGGACGGCGGCACGGGAGCCGAATGGGTCGCGAGAATGGCAAGGGCCGGGTACATACGGAGCACGTCGTGTGTCTGGCCGGACAGTCTAGCGAGACTGTCGATGCGCAGCCGGACACACATCCGCTCGGTTACAGTGCGCGCATGAGCACCCCCCTGGATCAGATCCCCGCCGAAGACTTCGCCGCCCTTGTCGGGCAAGGGCTCCCCGCACAGGCTGCCGAGCAGCGGTTCGAGCTGCACATCCAGTCGGTGGACGTGAGTCCGCATCCAAGCGGACGCAGCCTTCCTGGCTTCGCGGTGCAGCTGCGCGCACCCGCCGGCCTTGAGCTCGGACAGGGCGTATTCGCCATCGAGCACCCCCGCCACGGGGCGCTTGAGGTGTTCATGACGCCGATCCGCCGAGACCCGTCCGGGCTGCTCTACGAGGCCGTGTTCAACTGATGCCCGAGCAGGCGCCTGCTTCGCGCCGCAGGAAGTGGTAGACGCCCCGCTGCTCGATCACCCTGAAACCCAGTCGGCTGTACCAGGCGTGTGCGGGGTTGAAAGGCTCCACGTGCAGGGTGATCGGCACCGCGCGCGCTTCCGTCCAGGCGATCAGCTGGGTCATCAGGCGCCCCGCGATGCCTTGGCCACGTCGTTCCGGGCTCAGCGTAATCTCCATCAGGCGCAGCTCCTCGCGGCCCCAGTGCAGGTAGAGCCGACCGATGCCGGTGCCGTCGTGCTCGATCACCAGGAAGGCAGCACCCGGGTAGTGCTGGCGATAGTGGCTGCGCTGCGCGCTGAACTGCTGTTGGATGAAAGCCTGCTGCTGCGCCTTGGGCCAGCCGCTGCGCTCCAGCTCATCGCTGCGCGTGCTTGCGTACAGGGCCTGCAGCAGGGGCAGGTCGGCTTCATGCTCCAGCCGCAGCCGCAGCGCTTGGGGCCGCAGCGGCCAATCAGTATCGAACAGCTGAAGCAAGGCGCTTGCGCGCTGCTCGGGGTGCATCATCGACGCGACCTCAAGCCGTCACTGAGGCGCTGGCCTGAGCTAACCTCTCGCAGGCGAGGTCGGCCCGCAAACAAAGATCGGGTGCCTCAGGCTCGCGGCGGACCTGCAGCAGAAAGCCGTCGATGCCGGCCGGCGTTGCGCAGTGCCCGGCGGGCCCACACGCCAGCGCCCTCGTCGGCGCGGCATCAAGGCGGACCAGATAGTCGCCCTCCGGCCAGTGCGCGGCATGCACGGTCAGGTAGCCGGGGCGGGTATCTTCATCGCTGGCCAGCCTGAACTGGAGGGCGAGACCGTGGCTTGGCAGACGCAGGCTGCAATCCCCGCTGTTGCCTTCGACGCGGCTGGCATCGAAGCGCCAGGCGCGATGCCGCGCTGGGCTCGATGCTTCGGCGCCGTACAGCAGATCGAGCTGCAGCGAACGCAGGCGCGTGCCTTCCGCAAGACGCGGCCCCAGCAGGCGCAGGCGCTGCACCGGAACATCTTGGGGGCGCGCTGCGTCAGCCAGGAAGGGATGCCAGACGCCCGCCTCCGAATCAAGCCGCAACACCTGCGCGGACTGCTCGGCGATAAAGCCGCGTGCGGGCCCGACGACGGTGGCCGCGCCGATACCGCAGGCGCTGCCCGCCAGAAAAGCTCGACGATGCATGATGGGTCCTGTGTTGTTTTCCGCGACCTGCTGACGGGCCGCTGGTGATGACGTAAATGCTGCAGTAGACGCGAAGCTCCCGGAACCGGGAGCCGCGGGTATCAGGTGCGCGGGGGAAACACGCCCTGCAGGGCGATGCAGAAATAGAACGTCAGGTAGGGCTGCATATTGTTGTGCGGCAGGTTGCCGCCCGCCGGGGCCAGGCTTTCGGGCGCGAGCGGGGCCAGAGCATTTGGCGCTGCGTACTGGCCGACGCCGATACCGGTCGCCGGCAGCTCGGCCGCGGGCTGCCGGCTGATGCCGTCGGCCTGTGAAGCGCGCACTGAATGCGCGTGGCTGGGTATTTCGGATTCGATCAGGGTCACGGTCTCGGAGCCGCTGCTCTCACCCAGATCATGCAGGCTCAAGCCCGGCCCCTGACCCGGATGCATGGGCGCGCGGCCTTGCAGATCCGGGAGGGCGAAATTGCTCTTGCCGTTGCCGCCATAAGTGGTGCCGAGCAGCGAAAACAGGGCCGTGTTCTGCGACAGCGGCAGCAGCTGGCCGTCGCACCAGGCCCAGCCGCGGGGCGCGAAGTTGAAGGGAAAGATGCGGATTTCGGCAACAAAGGGATCGGCCACGGAACGCTCCTTCAGGTCGGCGAGGGGAAGATGCCGAACAGCGAGATGATGAAGCTCACGCACAGGTAGGGCTGGAAGTTGGTGTGCGGCTGGCTGCCGCCCGCAGGCCCGATCGTCTGGGCGGCGAGATTGGTCTGCGGTGCATCCGAGCCGTAAGGCGAGATCGTGGCGCCAGTGCTGGCCGCCAGCACCTGCAGGCTGGCGGTCTGGGTGGTGGCGGTGTTGTTGGTGGCCATCAGCGGATGGGTATGCGCCGGGATCTGGTTCGCCGTGAGGGTGATCTCCTCCGCGCCGCCGGTCTCGGCGAGGGTGAAGCCATTGCCCTGGTGAATCGGAAGGCGGCCACGCAGGTCAGGCAGGGCGAACGTGCTCTGGCCGTCGCCACCATAGGTGGTGCCGATCAGTTGGAACAGGGTTTCGTTCTCGGAAATCGGCAGCAGCTGGCCTTCGCAGAACATCCAGCCGGCCGGCGCGAAGTTGCCCGCGAACATGCGGATCTCGCCTACATAGGGTTGTGCCATGGGTATGGAACTCCGTCGGGGGCCTCAGTTGGGCGAAGGAAAGATGCCCTGCAGGGCGATGCAGAAATTGAGCGTCAGGAACGGCTGCATGTTGAGATGCGCCTGGGATCCGCCGACCGTGGTCACTGCCGAAGGCGCCATCGCCACCAGGTTGGCCGGCGCCGACCACAGATTGGAGGCTGTTGAATTCGACAGCGCGAGGGCGGTCGTTGGGGTGTTGGTGCTGGCCGGCTGAGTGCTGGCCTGCATGACGTGGGTATGGGTCGGCAGCTCCGCGACCGAGAGGGTGTGCGCCTGCTCGCCGCCACGCTCACCCAGGGTATGGCCGCTGCCGACGTGGATGGGAGTGCGCCCGCGCAGATCGGGCAAGGCGAAGTTGACCCGGCCATCGCCGCCAAAGCTCGTGCCCAGCAGCGAGAACAAGGCCTGGTTCTGATTGATCGGCAGCAGCTGACCGTTGCACAGCGCCCAGCCCCTGGGCGCAAACGGGAAGCTCATCAGGCGGATCTCGGAGAGGAAGGGTTCGGCCATTGCGGTCTCCAGTACTCGGGCACGCCGCGGACTGCGACGTTCCGGATGAGAGGGTGGAAGCGGCAGCCAGCGCGGCGCTGTCCTCTCCCGTGGTTTCTGCGGTCAACGCGGCCGGTTTCCTCCGACACCGACCGCGAAGTGATTACGGAATGCTGCAGTTGCTGAACCCGCTGGTGGCGGAGATCAGCAGGGTGCCTCCGCCCGCTGGATTGAGGCCGTTGACATACGTCTCGACGCCCGGCGAGCCGGTGGCCGTCATGCCCACCACGCCGAACCTGAACTGGTTCGGGTCGGTGCCCTGCTTGCGCAGGCCCAAGCCCGGACTGCCGCCGCTGCCCGCACTGGTGTTGCCCGAGAGGTCCAGGCAGACCGTGTCGTTGTCGCCATTGGCCGCGTTGCCCGAGTCGATGCGGATGCCCGGACGCACGCCGGTCAGCGGCGCAGCGACCGTGTTGTTCTGCACGCGGGCGCGCAAGGTGCCGCTAGTGTCGCGCGAGACCAGCAGGATGCCGTTGCCGTCGACTTGACTGATGGTGTTGCCGCGCACGGTCATCGTCATCTGCGGGGTGTCGGTGACCCCGAAGGTATTGCCGAGGCCACCGCCGATGCCCTGCGCGGCGAAGCTGTTGTTGGCCACGATCACATTGCTCTCGATCAGCGACGTCACGTTGGCCAGACCGAAGGCCGAATTGCTGATGCCGATGCCGGTGACGTTGGTGATCGGATTGGCGACGGTGCCGTTGTTGGAAATATTGAAGTTGCCCTGACCGCGACCGTTCACCAGCGCGACGATGCCCTCGCCGCCGATCCGGTTGGCCGGGCTGGCGCCAGCGATGCGATTGCCGGTGATGTTGATGATGTTGGTCGGGCTGCCGGCCGTACCCATTAAACCGGCGCTGCCGGCCGCATTGGCATTGCCGCCCTGCACCTGGATACCGCCACCGCCTGGGAAGTTGGTGATGACGTTGTTGGTGATGTTGGCGGCAGTGACATTGGCCACCGTCGAAGCGGAGCCGAAAGCGATCAGGCCGATGCCCCAGCCCTGCGACGTGGCGGCCGAGGTGCTGCTGGTCAGGGTATTGCCGCTGATGTTCACCGAACTGAGCGTGCCGTTGAAATTGAACAGCTCGACGCCGTGGTAACGCGAGTTGCTCAGGCTGCTGTTGGTGATCGACACCGCGCCATACACGTTGCGCTCGGTGCCGGCAGCACTCGTATTGAAGGCAATGTTGGCGGTGTTGACGCCACCGGCGGTGCCCGTGCTGTCAATGCTGCCGTTGGCGAAGGTGAAGCCGTTGACCTCGGTTCCCTGGATACCGCTGCCGCCAGTGTTCTGGATGCGCATGCGGGTAATCGAAGGCGCAACCGTGTTGGTCAGCTGGATGCCGTGGCTGCTGGTGTTGGCGATGAAGCCGCCGGTGCAGTTGGCGCTGCTGGTGCAGGTGCCACCGTTGCCGGTCACCGTCAGCGCGCCGCTGCTGCCGGTGTTGTTCAGCAGGATGCCGTGGGCGCCGCCCAGCGACTGCACTGACACCGCATTGATACCGGCCGCGCCGATGGTGGTGTTCTGCACATCGATCGCAATGCCGCCGTTGTTCACCAGGTCGCCGGCGGCCACATTGCCGACGACCAGCGTGCCGGCATTGCTCGCCCGCAGTGCCGTGGTATTGATGCTGACGACGCGGGCGACGTTGCTGAAACTGAAGCTGCCGGTATTGCCGACGAGATTTATGCCACCGCCACTCTCGCCGGCGTCGTCGTGATCGATGATCAGCTGCTGACCAAAGGTCACCCCGGCCGGGCTGTTGCTGCTCTGGATGTCGATGGCCGGGGTGCCCGCGCCCAGCGCGCCCTCGGAATTCATCACGCCGGTCATGTTGCCGGACAGGGTCATGCCGCTGAGCTGCAGGCTGCGCGCAGCCGAGGTTACGATGGATAGCTCGCCGTTTACGCTCAGGGTGCCGCCGCCGCTGGCCACCAGCGCACTGCCGACCAGCGGCGTGGTGCCACTGCCCAGGATGGTGATGCCGCTCAAAGCGATGTTTGCACCGGTATTGTTCAGCAGCTGCACCGCCGGGTTGATGCTGGTGCCAACGAATTCCTTAATGGCGCCACTGAAGCTGATCGTGCCGCCCGTTCGTCCGCTGACGCGCAGGCCCTGATTGCCGGCGCCACTGCCGCAGAGGTTGGAGCAGGTCAGGTTGCCGGACAAGTTCAGATTCGCGGAAGCCGCGCCCTCAATGTCAATCAGGCGTCCGGCGCTGGCTTTTCCGATCGCGCCGGCGTAGTTCACTGTGGCAGTGCCCGTGCTGAACTGGAACGCTGTGCCCGTGGCGCCATTGAGCGCACCGGAACCGAGGTTCAGCGTGCCGGCGATCGCCGAGAGGCGCACGTTCTGCGCGCCGCTGCTGGAGCTGACTTCGGTAAACGCGTTGCCGCCAACCTCGGTGACCGTGCCGTTGGCGAGATCAAGCGCCTGGCCGCCGCCAACGATGCGGTTCTCGCCGAGGCTCAGCGCGCCGACGTTGGCGCCCAGCAGGGCGGCACCCGTGGTGTTGCCGATCTCGATGCCGCGCACGGTATTGCCCGAACCCAGGGTGATGGCGTGCGTGGCGGCAATGCTGGTGCTCAGCTGCGGACGCGCGCCGCCCAGGCTCGGACGGGCCACCGCCTGCGTCGGTGGTGCGATTCCCAGCACCGTGTCGAAAGCACCGCTGGTGCCCTGACCGATCAGCTGCTGGCCGTTCTTCAGGGTCACGCCGCCGATGTAGCTGCCGCTGAACTTGAAGATCTTCGTGTTGACGCTGGCTGCGGTGACAGCGGCAGACAGAGTCTGGAACGGGCGCGCGAGGGTGCCGTCGCCGCCGGCCGGTGCGTCGTCATTGACAAACCAGACCGCCTCGCCGCTCAGGGCCAGGGTCGCAGTGGCGGTGGTGCAGGCCGGCGGGGCCGGCACGCCGGAGTCGCAGACTTGGAAACTGAAGCTGTCGGCCGTGGCGGTTTCACTGGCCGGCGGCGTATAGCTCCAGCTGCCGTCGGCGGCGATGCTGACGCGGCCGCCCTGCGCGGTCGCCGCATTGGTCTGTACGGTCACGCTGAAGGGCGCGCCGCCAGGGCCGTCGACGTCGCTGACGTTGGCCAGCAGGTTCGCAGCGTTGGCGCTGGCGATGGCGATGCCAATGTGGCGATGCACTGCCACACTGGTCGGCGGCACCACCACGGGCGGGTCATTGACCGGATTCACCGTGATGCTGAAATTGACCGCCGCCGAGGTGTCGACGCCGCCGTTGGCGGTGCCGCCATCGTCGCGCAGGACCACGCTGAGGTTGGCCACGCCGTTGGCGTCGGGTGCAGGCAGGAAACTCAGGTTGCCGGTGCTGGCATTGATGCCGGGCAAGGTCGCGAACAGGGCGGGGTTGTCGTTGCCGAGGACGACGAAGGTCAGGCCTTGGCTGACGCCAGGATCGCCGTCGTCGATGGCCGTGGCCCAGCCCGCGCTGTACAGGCCGCTGTCCTCGTCGACCACCACGTTGCCGCCTTCCACAAACGTCGGCTCGCTGTTCACGAACAGCACTTCGAGAGTGAACACCTGCGGCGCGCTGGTATCGACGCCGCCATTGGCGGTGCCGCCATTGTCGCTCAGGACCACGCTGATGGTCGCAACACCGGAGCGGTCGGCGCTCGCCTCGTAGGTCAGCGTGCCGGTGGTCGGATCGATCGCCGGCGGTGCCGAGAACAACAGGCCCCCGGTCACGCCGGTGACGCTCAGGGTGAAGCTGAGCGTCTGCCCGGCCTCATCGACGGGGCCGGGGCTGATGCCGCTGGCAAAGCCGGGCACGCTCTGCGGCCCAGCATTCTCAAGCACGCTCGGGGCGGTCGCGGGGATCGTGAAGCTGGGCGCGTCATTGGCGGCGGTGACCTCGATCACCAGCGGCACCGGCGCGCTGGCGTCAACACCCCCGAAGGCGGTGCCGCCGTTGTCGCGCAGCACCACGCTGTAGCTGGCGCTGCCATTGCTATCGGGGGCCGGCGTGAAGCTCAACACGCCGGTCGGGCTGATGCTGGGGGCGACGCTGAAGGTGAGGTTGCCGGTGGTGGCGCCGGCGGTGAGCTCGAAGTTCACCACCTGCGTACCGCCGTCGTTGTCGTTGATGTCGGTAGCCCAGGTGGCGCTGTAGGCGCCGCTGTCCTCCAGCACGACCAGCGGGCTCGGGCCCGGCGTGAAGCTGGGCGCGTCATTGACGTTGACCACCTCCAGGGTGAACACCTGAGGTGGGCTGGTGTCGACGCCGCCGTTGGCGGTGCCGCCGTTGTCGCTGAGCACCACGCTGATCGTGGCGACGCCAGACGTGCCGTTCTGCGCGGCAAAGCTCAGATTGCCCGTGATGGGATCGATGGCAGGGGCCTGGGCGAAGGCGAGGTTGCCGGTGCTGCCGGTGAGGCTGAGCGCAAAGCTCAGCGTCTGTCCGGACTCATCGGCCGGCCCAGCGCTGATGGCGGTTGCGAAGCCCGCCTGCACCGTTGCGCCATCGTCCTGGAACACCGGATTTGCCGCCGCCGGGATCGTAAAGCTGGGCGCATCGTTCACCGCAGTGACGTTCAGCACCAGCTCGACCGGCGCGCTCTGGTCGACGCCTCCGTTTGCGGTGCCACCGTCATCGCGCAGGGCCACGCTCAGGGTGGCGCTGCCGTTGGCATCCGCCGCGGGCGCGAAGCTCAGCACGCCTGTCGGGCTCAGTGCAGGTGCGGTCGCGAACAGGCTCGGGTTGGAGTTCGACAACACCACGAAGCTCAGCGCCTGGATGCCGCCGTCGTTGTCATTGAGGTCCGTAGCCCAGACCGCGCTGTAGGCACCGCTGTCCTCCAGTACCGCGACTGGACTCGGGCCCGGAGTAAAGCTGGGGGCATCGTTGACGTTGCTGACCTGAATGGTGAAGGTCTGCGGCGCGCTGGTGTCGACACCGCCATTGGCGGTGCCGCCGTTGTCGCTCAGCACCACACTGACGGTAGCGGTGCCGCTGGTGCCGGCCTGCGGGGCATAGCTGAGGGTGCCGTTCGCTGCCAGCGCAGGCGCGCTGGCGAAGGCCAGGTTGCCGGTGGTGGCGGTGACCGTGCTGGTAAAGCTGAGCGCTTGTCCGGCTTCATCCGGCGGCCCCGCGCTGATCGCGGTGGCGAAGCCGGCAACCGTCTGCGGGCCGGCGCCTTCCAGCACCGGCGGCGCGGTGGCCGGAATCACAAAGCTGGGCGCGTCGTTCACCGGCGTTGCGGTGATGACGAAACTCGCCACCGGCGACACGTCGATGCCGCCGTTGGCGGTACCACCGTTGTCGCGCAGTCGCACGCTCAGGTCGGCGCTGCCATTGGCGTCGGCGGCCAGGGTGAAGCTCAGCACGC
Organism: Aquimonas sp.; assembly: GCA_022241605.1. Lineage (GTDB taxonomy): Bacteria > Pseudomonadota > Gammaproteobacteria > Xanthomonadales > Xanthomonadaceae > Aquimonas. The sequence goes on from JAKOMQ010000024.1 coordinate 26,275, forward strand.
CGCTCGGGCTGATCGCCGGCGCCACCGCGAACAGGCTCGCGTTGGAATTGGCGGTGAACTCGAAGCTCAGGGTCTGGGTGCCGCCGTCGCCGTCATTGATGGCCGTAGCCCAAGCGGCGGAATACGCGGCGCTGTCCTCCAGCACGGTGACCGGGCTCGGGCCGGGGGTGAAGCTGGGGGCATCGTTGACGTCGGTGAGCGTGATGGTCATGGTCGCCGAGGCGCTGAGCGAGGGCGAGCCGCCGTCGCTGACCTGCACCTGCAGGCTGTAGGGTGAGCTGGCGATGTTCATGGCGGCGGCGTTGGCGACCGTGATCTGGCCACTGCCGGTATTGATCGCGAACACGCCCTGGCCACTGCCGCCGATCACGCTGTAGCTGAGCTGGCCGTTGACGCCGGCATCGGTATCGCTGGCAATGACCGTGCCGACCACCTCGCCGTTGACCGCGTTCTCGAACACCGAGAACGCCTGGTCGGCGATCTGCGGCACTTCATTGAGGTCGTTGAGCGTGACCGTGACCTGTCGATCAAGGCTGAAGCCCGCCGCGCCCTGCAGGGTGACCACCACGTCGAGGGTGAAGCTGGGTCGGGTTTCGAAGTCCAGCTGGCTGCTGTCGGCCACGCGGATCTCGCCGGTGGCATTGTCGACGCTGAAACCGGCGCTGGGCGCCTGCGCGGACAGGGTGAAGCGCAGCAGGGTCGACAGACCGCCCGGTGCGGCGTTGATGCTGCCGACCAGGGTGTTGTTCGGCGCGTTCTCGTTGACGCTGAAGCTGGTGTTGAGGAACGGCGGCACCAGCACCGGCAGGCGCATTTCGGTGACGTCGAAACGGAAGAACACGGTGTCCCCGTCACGCGCAGCGTAGACGCCACGCAGATCCACCTGGGGCTCGGGCTGGGTGGTGTCACCGGCCGGATCGACCAGCAGGGGCGGCACATTCCAGTCATTGATCTCGCCGTCCAGCACGTAGCCGGCGGCCCAGGCGATGCCGGCGCTCGACAGCGCGCCGATCATCAGCGCGCCCAGCATCAGGCCAGGATGGCGACGCAGGGTCCAGGCCGCGGCCAGGCCCAGGGCCAAACAGAGTGCCATCAGCGACCAGACGCCCACCGCAGGCACGATCACCGGCCGCGGCACAGGCGGCGGCAGCGCCGGCACGCCGAGTCCGGTCGCCAACACGGGGCCTGCAGCATCGGCGGCGCCCAGCAGCGGGCTGCTGGCGAGGAAGCTGAGGTTCCAGTCGGTGCTCAGCGCGTTGCCGAGCAGCGCGGTCGCCACGCCCAGCTCGACGACATCGGTCGGCCCCGGGCCACGGTCAGTCCCCACCGGATGGCCGGCGGGCAGGCTCTGCGGGGTTCCGAAACTGCCGCTCTCGCAGAGGCTGAGCTGCTGGGTCTGCACCAGCAGGGGCTCGAACGAGATCTGCGCATCCAGGCGCGCATCAACGCCCGCCATCGCGCCGTTCGGTGTGGCGACCGTACAGCCGGTGGCCGCGTCGTTGTCGCTGTCGATCAACACTGAATACGTGTAAGCCTGCGCTGAGAGCGGCAGGCTTACCGAGACGAGCAGCGCAAGCAGCATCAGGCGACGCAGGCCGCGCTCGATGGATGTGTTCATTGAATGTCCCCGTGAATTTGAGCCGCCGGTGCTGCGCTCGCCCCACCGAGGCGGGTGCGCGAATCCCGAGCAGTGTCCGCTTCCAGACAAGGCAAGGAAAGTGCTGCAAACGCCTCAGGGTACGCCTGAACCTCCACGGACAATGCGGAAGCGAGGTCTAGCCTGTCAGATTTGACAGGGAAAACGGTCGCCTCCCGACACCCGTGGGAAGGCTCAATCCGACGGCGACCGCAGAAAGCGGGCCATCGAAGGCGGCGGCCGCTTGCCCTCGAACTCGGCGGCGATGTCGACATAGCCGCGGGTCAGCGCGACCTCTCGCGGGCTGCGGGCGAGGGCGTCGCGCAGCTCCGGGCTGGCGCCCGCACGCATCAGCTGCTGCACTACCGCCAGCAGGCCGTGCTGGGCCGCCCAGTGCAGGGCCGAGAATCCGCGCTGGTCCTGCAGGTCAGGCTGGGCGCCGCGCTCCAGCAGGTCGTCCAGCTGCTGCTGCAGCAGGCCAGCGGGGCCGGCCGGCGTGCCGGGGGGCTCGGCCGCGCCCAGCAACAGGTGCAAGGGAGTCTCGCCCAACGCGTTTGGCAGGGCCAGCGCGGTGGCGTCGGGGGCCAGCGCGCTCCACAGACGACGCGCCTGCTGGGGGTCTTCGCAGCGGAACCCGAAGCGGCCGGCGTGGTGGGCAGCGGTATTGCCTTCGGCGTCGATCGCATCGCGCACCGCGCCGGCGGCCAGAAGGCGTTCAGCGCCGCCGGCCTGGCCCAGGGCGGCCGCCAGCATCAGCGGGCGCAGGGCACCGGGGAGGCTCTGCTCCGAATGCGCGCCAGCCGCGAGCAGCAGCTCGACGACCGCATCGTGGCCCTGGCTGATCGCTGCCGTCAGCGCGGTCATGCCGCTGTCGGCCGCAAGCGCGGGGTCCAGCCCGGCCTGCAGGAGCACGGCCACCACTTCGGCATGGCCGGCGCCCGCGGCGCGCAGCAGGGCGCTGGCGCCGCGGGCGTCGCGCGCGCTGCGACCCAGGCCCAGCTCCAGCAGGCAGCCGCAGGCCAGCGCGTCGCCGGCTCCCGCAGCGGCGATCAGGTCGGCATCGCGCAGGGGCCGGCCCGGGTGCGGCCAGTGCGACCACTCCAGCCATCGAAGCAGCTCGGCGTCGTCCGCCGAGATCGCAATTCCAAACGCGGTCTGGCCGTCCGGGCCGCGTCGCTGTGGGCAGGCACCAGCATGCAGCAGGGCGCATACAGCGGCGATATCCCCGCGCCGGCAGGCCAGCTGCAGCGGGCTTCGGCCCTCGCGCGGAGCGGCCTCCGGATCCACCCCCATCTCCAGCAGACGCTGGAGCAGCTGCGAGAAGCCAAGCTGGATACACAGGCCGAGTGCGGTTTCGCCGTCACAGGTTCCAAAGGGATCTGCTCCGCAGTCCAGCAGGCGCAGCGCAAAGGCCTCGTCCTCGGCGCCCACGCGAGCACCCAGACAGGCGTGCAGGTAGCGCGCAAGGCCACCGCCCCCAGCCACCGCTACGCCCTGCTCGTGCAGGGCCTGCAGGGCCGCCGGCACCTGGGCGGCGCGGGCGAGCAGGCGCTGCCAGAGGGCCTCGCGACTGTCGGCACCACTCGGGGGGAGGGCCTCGGATAGACAGGCAAGCACGGGGCGTGGCTGGCTGGCGGCATGCTCCTCGAACAGCTCGCACAGGACGCCAGCGGGTGGCGCCAGCTCGCGCAGGAGTTCCGGCAGGAGGTCGGGCCGGCCACGACGCAGGGCGCGCTGCAGGCGCTCACGTCCGGTGTTATCGAGGTTCTCGACAGAAGTCGACTCCACCACCTCATCGACCGCCAACGGCAGCGGCTGGTCAGGGTCGATCCGCGCCACCAGATCCCAGCGCTGCTGGCGCCGCGCCAGCTCCAGCGCATCGTGCCCAGCAGCGCAGCGCAGGCTGGGCTTGGCGCCCATCTGCAGCAGGCGGGTGACGGTATCGGCGCTGGCACGCGCGGAGCCACAGGCAATCAGCAGTGCGCTGCGGCCACCGGCATCCACCGCGTCGACCTGCGGCGATTTGCGGCGCAAGGCTTCGATGAGCTCGACAGCGCCGGTGCGCGCGGCCTCCATCAGCGGACGCACGCCCTGCTGATCGGCCTGGTCGACGTTGGCGCCAGCCTTGAGCAAAGCGGCGACCACGCCGGCATTGCCGGCAAGGCAGGCCTCCAGCAGTGCACTGCGGCCGAGCCGACCGGTGGCATCCGGACGCGCCTTGTGGCGCAGCAGCAGTTCGGCCCCGGCGGGGTCGTCCTCGCCGCCGCACGCCGCCAGCAGGGTTGGCTGCCCCCCCTCCGGCTCGCAGCGGGCGCCACGCTCCAGCAGAAAGCGCGCCAGCCGCCAGCTGCCGGCAGCGCAGGCCTCGAACAGCGGACTGTGGCCATGGCTGTCCAGCGTGTCGATCTCCGCCCCGGCGTCCAGCAGCTGGGCGGCGACTTCGGGGTCGCCGCTGCGGGCGGCATAGTGCAGCGGCGTGCGGCCTTCGGCGTCGCGGCTGCGCGGGTCGGCGCCGTTCGCGAGCAGCGTGGCGACGGCATCGGGGCGGCCGTGGTAGCTGTCGCGGGTGGCCGCCAGCAGCGGCGCCAACCCGCCCTCGGCGGCATTCAAATCCACGCCGCGCAGGATCAGGGCGCGCAGCAGGCGCAGGTCGCCCAGCAGGCTGGCCAACACAGCCAGCCCACGCTGATCGCGGCCGGGCGGCGGCGGCGGCGCGGCCGGCGGATTCGGCAGGCGCGGCAGCAGCTCAAGCGCGCGATCGACCTGGCCGGCGCGGGCAGCGGTGTACAGCGCTTCCACGGGATCCAGCACGCGCACATCGCTCGCGACCTTGGCCGCCGCGGCTTCCTCGGCGGCCTGGGCCAGCGGGTCCGGATCTACCGCCACCAGCGCCATTGGCACGGCGGCATCAACCAGGATGGCGGTGGCCAGCTGGGCCAGGCCCAGCGCCAGCAGCGGCGCCAGCAGCAGCAGGTGCGCGGCCAGCAGCAGTCCCATCAGATCCGTACCCGGCGGCTTGGGCAGCGCAAAAGCCAGCAGCGGTGGCACCAGCAACAGCAGCAGCAGCACCGCACCGACCGCCCCGCGCGCGGGGCCGATCGCGCCGCGCTCGCCGAGCAAACGGCGCTGCAGTCGCGCGCGCGCCAGGTGCTGGCCGAGGCTGCGCTTGGCCGGCGGCTCCGGCATCAGCAGCAGACAGGGCTCGATGAACACCCGGCTGGCGAGCAGACCGGCCAGGCCAAGACCGCCGCAGAACAGCAGCACCGGAGCCAGCGCACCGCTGGCCAGCAGGCGCTCGAAGGGCCAGAGCAGCAGCAGCGCACCGACCGCCAGGGAGGGCAACAGCACCAGGCCACCGCCGACCAGGCCGCGCAGCAGCGCATCTCCGGTGCCCGGAACGGAGACCCGCGGCGCCAGCAGCACCGCACCGGCCTGCTGCAGTCCCAAGCCAGCGGCCAGCAGTGGCAGGCCGGCCCAGGCCGGCCAGCCGATCATTGGCGGCAGCAGGTAGGCCGCCGCCAGCAGCGGCAGCGAAAGCAGCACCGCGATCAGCAGGGCGCGCGGCCGCGCCGGCAGGAATTCAACCTCGCCGGGCAGCTCAACGGCCATGCGCAGGCATCTGGTCCGGCAAATCCATCGGCTGCGGCGGCAGCTGCACGTGGAAACCGCGCTCGCGCAGATTGGTGCGCACCACCTCGCTGTCCTCGCGCGCCAGCTTGCGCTCTGGCGTCAGCTCGAAGCTCAGGCTGAACACCAGCGGCCCCACGCTGGCGCGCAGCGGCTCGGGCAGACAGTCGAAGTCGCCCTCTTCTCGGAGGTAGACGTAGGTATCGGCGCGCTTTTCGCTGCGGTAGACGTGGCAACGCATGAGGAGGGCTGCAGGACGATGGGGGATGCGCGCAAGCATAGCCGCTTGCGCGCATCCCGCAGCCGCCGTGGCGTGGCCGCCAGCGATCTAGAGCCGCGGGAACCGGGTCGGCGCCGCTGGCGCCTCGATCCGCCGCGGTGGGCTGGCCTCCAGCGCGCGCAGCAGCTCGGCGACCGCGCGCTCCAGGCTGGGATCGCGGCCGGCGGCGATCAGCTCGGGGCGGTCCAGCACCTCGATGTCCGGCGCCACGCCCTCGTCCTCCACCGCCCAGTTGCCCTCGGTGTCCATGAAGCGGAAGGTCGCGGCCACGACCGCGCCGCCGTCTGCGAGGCGCGGATTGCCGCTGATGCCGATCAAGCCGCCCCAGGTGCGGGTGCCGATCACCGGGCCCAGGCCCAGCTTGCGGAAGTAGTAGGGCAAGGCATCGCCGCCGGAGCTGGACAGGCCATTGACCAGCATGGCCTTGGGCCCGGCGTGGTGCATCAGCGGAGTCGGGTTGGGCTCCAGCCCGCGCCGCTTCCAGAAGTTTAGCGGCTGCCGCGCCAGCAGTTCGATCATGCGGTCGGGGATGAAGCCGCCGCCGTTGTAGCGGTCGTCGATGATCAGCGCGTCCATATGCGCATAGGCCAGCATGCCGCGGTGCAGCTCGCGGTTGCCGTCGGCGGCGGTGTTGGGCAGGTGGATATAGCCGATGCGGCCGCCGGACAGCTCTGCCGCCAGACGGCGGCGGGCATCCACCCAGTCATTGTAGCGCAGGGCCTGTTCGCTGGTCAGCGTGCGCACCCGCAGCTCGCGGGCGCCGGCTTCTTCCGGCCGCCGGTTGACGCGCAGGCTGACGATCTGGTCACCCTTGCCCTCCAGCAGCTGGTAGAAATTGGCCACGCCGCGGGTCGACACGTTGTCCACGGCCAGAATGAACTCGCCCTCGCGCACCTCGCTGTGGGCCTCGGTCAGCGGGCTGCGCAGGGCGGGGTTCCAGTTCTCGCCGGCAAACACTCGGCCCACCTCGAAAAACCCGCTGGCATGCGCGCGGATCTCCGCACCCAGCAGGCCGCCCTGACGACGTGCCACCTGCGTCTCGTCGCCGCGCTCCACGTAGACGTGGCCGGCATTGGTCTCGCCGGCGAGCTCAGTGAGCAGGTAGTCAAGGTCGGCGCGGTGCGCCACGTGCGGCAGCAGCTCGGCGTAGCGATCGCGGATGGCCGGCCAATCCTGGCCGTGCATGCCGGGGTCGTAGAACCAGTCGCGCAGGATCCGCCAGGCGTCGGTGTAGAGCTGGGCCCACTCGCGGCGCGGATCGATGCGCAGCTGCATGCCATCGAGCTTGAGCGCGCCGGCATCGAAGTCGACCTCGGGCTTGGCCTCGACGATGGCGAAGCGCTCGCCGCGGCGCAGCAGCAGGTGGCTGCCCTGGGCCGAGAGCACATAGCCACTGACCGGCGCGGCCACGGTTTTGGGCTGCTCCTCCTCAAGGCCCAGGAAACGCAGCTCGGCGGCGCCCTGGCCGCCGGCCACGAAGAACACACCCTTGGCGTTGGCGGACAGCCCCTGGTAGCTGCCGGCCGGCGCCTTCAGCGCCACCACCCGCTGATTGAAGCCGGGCACGTCGATGCGCAGGCGCGCCGCGGCCTGCGCGCGCGCGGCGTTGCCGCTGACGGCAGCCGGCGCGGCGGCGCCGGTCTCGTCGCTGCGCGGCGCGTACAGCGGCGGGCCATCGGCGGCCAGCGGTACGGCATAAATGCGGGTGGCGTTCTGGTAGAGGTAGTTGAACTCGAAGGCCGAGAACGCGAGGTTGAAATCGCGGTTGGACAGGAAGTACAGGTAGCGGCCTTCGGGGTCGAAGGCCGGGCTGAACTCGGCGGTCTCGTCCGGGGTGAGCTGCTGGCTGGCGCCGGTGTCCAGCGCATGCAGCCAGATCGAGGGATTGCGGCTGCCGCCGGTCTTCACGTAGGCCACGAAGCGGCTGTCGGGCGACCACACGTACTGGGTGATGTCCTCCAAGCGCGAACTGTCGATCTCGCGGGTGCTGCCGCTGGCGACCTCGACCAGGCGCAGGCGCTGGCGCTTGTCGCCGTAGACGAAGAATCGGCCGTCCGGCGACCACACCGGCGCAAAGCGCCAGATGTCGCCATCGGTGCTGACCCGGCGCGGCGCGCCGCTGCCGTCCTGGGCCTGCACGTGGATCTCGTACTCACCGCTGGCATCCGACAGCCAGGCCACGCTGCGGCCGTCCGGCGACCAGCTCACGCTGTGCTCGCGCACGTCCGGGCTGCGGCTCAGGTTGCGCACCTCGCCGTGCTTGGCCGGCACGCTGAACACCTCGCCGCGGGCGCCAAACAGGGCGCGCTTGCCGTCGGGCGCGATATCGAAACTTTCGATGTGCTTGGCCGCATCCACGAAGCGCGGCAGGGTGTGCGGCAGATCACCGCGCACGCTGATCGGGATGCGCCGGGTCTCAGCGCTGGCCGGCAGGTGCTGCCAGATCGAACCGCCGTTCTCGAACACGATGCTGTCCGGGCCGGCGCTGGGCCAGAGCACGTCGAAGCCCTCGAATTGCGTCACCTGCCGCGGCTCGCCGCCGGCTTGTGACATCTCGAACAGGTTCAGCGTGTAGTTGCGATCCGAAACGAAATAGATGCGCTCCCCGACCCACATGGGCTGGTGGTCGGTGGCCGGGTGGTCGGTGAGCTGGCGCGAGGCCATGTTGGCCAGATCGAAGATCCAGACGTCCTGGGCGCGGCCGCCGCGGTAGCGCTTCCACGCGCGGAAATCGCGGTCGATCGGGGTGTAGACGAACTGCGTGCCGTCCGGGCTCAGCATGCCGCCGCCGCTCTCCGGGATCGGCAGCGGCTGCTCCATGCCGCCATCCACCGGCACCAGGTAGGGCCGCCCGCTGCGCTCATCGAACGGCACCCGGTTCATGCGCACCACCACATGGCGCCCGTCCGGGGTCCAGTCCAGCACGCGGTAGTCGGTGCCGCCGCGCGGCGGCATCGGGCCGACATCGTTGTACCAGGTGAGCTGGCGCGGCTCGCCGCCGCCGGCCGGCATCACATAGACCTGGCGGGTGCCGTTGTACTCGGCTGAGAACGCGACATGGCGGCCGTCCGGGCTGAACTTCGGATACAGCTCCATGCCCTCATGCGAGGTCAGCCGCTGCGCCAGCCCGCCCTGGGTGGAGGCGATGTACAGATCACCTGCATAGACAAACACCACGCGCTCGCCGTGCACATCGGGAAACCGCAGCAGCCGCGTCTCGGCCTGCACCGGCATGAGGCCGGCGAACGCCAGCAGGAACAGCAGCGCAAGTCGCGCTTGAAAGGTGATTCGGGGGGCCATGACGCGTCCTCTCCAGTGGATGGCAGGGCGCAGTCCTTGGGCGCCCGCTGCCATGGTGCCGCAGCAGGCCTGCCCTGTCCCCTGACGGAGGTCGCCCCCTACAGCAGCAACCGCCGGATATCAGCCAGCTGCTTCGCAAAGAAGCTGGCGAAGCGGGCGGCTTCGGCGCCGTCGATGACGCGGTGGTCGTAGGACAGCGACAGCGGCAGCATCAGCCGCGGGGCGAATTCCTTGCCGTTCCAGACCGGGCGCATCTCGCTCTTGGAGACGCCAAGGATGGCGACTTCGGGTGCGTTGATGATCGGGGTGAAGCTGGTGCCGCCGATGCCGCCCAGGCTGGAGATGGAGAAGCAGCCGCCGGACATGTCGGCCGGGCCCAGCTTCTTGTCGCGCGCCTTCTTGGAGATCTCGCCAAGTTCGGACGCGAGCTGGAACAGGCCCTTCTTGTCAGCGTCGCGGATCACCGGCACCACCAGGCCATCGGGCGTATCGACCGCGATGCCGATGTGGAAGTACTTCTTGAAGACCAGATTCTCGCCGCTGTCGTCCAGCGAGGCGTTGAAGCTGGGGAAGGCCTTGAGCGCCGCCACCGCCGCCTTGATGAGGAACACCAGCGGGGTGATCTTCTGGTTGGGGTTCTCCTCGCCCATCTTCTTGCGGAAGGCTTCCATCTCGGTGATGTCGGCCTGCTCGAACTGGGTGACGTGCGGGATCATCGCCCAGTTGCGGGCGAGGTTGGCGCCGGAAATCTTCTTGATCCGCGACATCGGCTGGGCCTCGACCTCGCCGAACTTGGCGAAATCGACCTTGGGCCAGGGCAGCAGGTTGAGCCCACCGCCGCCGCCCGCGGGCGCCGCCGAAGCGGGGCGCGACAGCGCCTGCTTGACGAAGGCGTTGACGTCCTCGCGGGTGATCCGGCCCTTGCGGCCGCTGCCGCTGACCTTGGACAGGTCCACGCCTAGCTCGCGCGCATGCAGGCGCACGGCCGGGCTGGCGTGCGGAACGTTGGCCGGCATCACGGTTTCGGCGCCGAAGCTGACCGGCGGCGTGCGCGGTGATTCCGCAGCGGGCGCAGGTGTGGCGGGCTTGGCCGGTTCGGGCTTGGCCGGCTCCGGCGTGGGCGCCTCGACCTTGGGAGACTCGACCCTAGGAGACTCGGCCTTGGCGGGCGCGGGCGCTTCGGCCTTGGCCGGTGCAGGCGCGTCGGCGGCGTCCTCCACTTCGATCAAGGCGACCACGGCGCCCTCCGACAGGCTGTCGCCCAGTTTGACGCGCAGCTCCTTGACCACGCCGGCCACCGAGGACGGCACCTCCATGGTGGCCTTGTCGGATTCCAGCGTGACCAGGCCCTGGTCCTTGCCTACGCGGTCACCCACCGCCACCAGCAGCTCGATCACGGGCACGTCGGTGTGGCTGCCGATATCGGGGACGCGGGCTTCGACCACGGTGGCCATGGATTCTCCTGGTAGGGCGGGATCGGGGGCCTATTGTGTCGGCGCCTGCCTGCGCGATCCAGCCTGTCCGCCTGCGTATGCTGCGGTCTGCCAGTGGTCTGCCCGTCCGCGGCCTCCGGCCCGGGCTGTCCGGATCCGCGCTGGCTGTCCGCATCTGCGGACAGTGTGCGTGAATGCGGACACTGCCCGACGATCGCAAGCCATTGATTTAATGGAATCCAATGGCTGGCACGGCTCGTGCTTTCCGTTGGCTATACCCATGCCCCGGAGCCGCGCCGTGCTCGACCACCTGATCCAGAACCTGCAGCACTACGCCTGGGAAGCCCTGGGTCTGGTGCTGGCCCTGCTCTGCTCCACCCTCACGCCCCTGCCTGACCGCCTGGATGCCGCGCTGTCGACGCCGGCTTCGTCGCGGGCGCCGACCTCTATCGAACAGCGGCCCGATGGGCGCTGCGAGACCGCCAGCACGGAAGCACGGAAGGCGCATTCCTCGGACAGCGACTGCCCGGCGCAGGCACAGCCAGCCGCCGGCGCGCGCCGCCTGCCGGTGATCCAGCAGGCCTGAAACGTTGCAGATGCCGCGGGGCGCAGGGATGCGCCCTCCACCAGGGACAGGTGGCCCGGCCAGGGAAGGCCGGGGGCAGAGGGCTTCAGCCCTCGCCGCGCTCCCGCGCAATGGCGCGATAGCCGATGTCGCGACGGAAGAAGCCGCCTTGGAAGCGGATGCTGCGGGCCACGCCGTAGGCGCGTTCGGCCGCTTCAGCGACGGTGCCGCCCAGCGCGCAGACAGTCAGCACGCGACCGCCCGAGGTCAGCACGCGACCTTCGGATTCGACTGTGCCCGAGTGGAAGACCTGGGCATCGGCCGGCAAGGGGGCGTCGAGGCCGCCGATCTCGTCGCCGCCACGCGGACGCGTCGGATAGCCGTCCGCGGCCATCACCACGCCCAGCGAGGGCCGCGGATCCCAGTCGACGGTGACCGCATCCAGGCGCGCGTCGAGCGCGGCCTCGATCAGTTCGACCAGATCCGAGCGCAGGCGCAGCATGATCGGCTGGGTCTCCGGGTCACCGAAGCGCACGTTGAACTCCAGCACCTTGGGCGCGCCGCCGGAATCGATCATCACGCCGGCATAGAGGAAGCCGGTGAACGGCGCGCCTTCGGCCGCCATCGCCGCCAGCGTCGGCTCGATCACCTCGCTTCGAATGCGGGCATCGATCTCGGGCGTGACCACCGGCGCCGGCGAATAGGCGCCCATGCCGCCGGTGTTGGGGCCCAGATCGCCCTCGTCGCGGCGCTTGTGGTCCTGCGAGGTCGCCATCGGCTGGTAGTGCTGGCCGTCACAAAGCGCGATGTAGCTGGCTTCCTCGCCCTCCAGGAACTCTTCGATCACCACCCGCGCCGAGGCCTCGCCCAGCGAGTGCGCGCCCAGCATGTCGTGCAGGGCCTGCTCGGCATCGGCCAGCGTCAGCGCCACCACCACGCCCTTGCCGGCGGCCAGCCCATCGGCCTTGACCACGATCGGCGCGCCGACCTTGTGCAGGTAGGCGAGCGCGGGTTTGAGCTCGGTGAACACGCCGTAGTGGGCGGTCGGGATGTTGTGCCGGGCGAGGAAATCCTTGGCGAAGGCCTTGCTGCCTTCAAGCTGGGCGGCGATGCGCTTCGGGCCGAAGCAGCGCAGGCCGGCCGCGCTGAAGCGATCCACCACGCCGGCCACCAGCGGCGCCTCGGGCCCGACCACGGTAAGGCCCACGCCTTCATCCTTGGCCAGCGCGAGCAGGCCCTCGATGTCGGTAGCGGACACCGCAACGTTGCGCAGCCCGGGCGTGCGCGCGGTACCGGCATTGCCGGGCGCCACCAGCACCTCGCTGACCTTGGGCGACTGCGCCAGCTTCCAGGCCAGCGCGTGTTCGCGGCCACCGCCGCCGATCACCAGAACCTTCATGCCGCTCTCCTCAAGTACGAATCAGTGTGGGCGCGAGGCGTGCGCTCGATGCTTTTCTTGGGCTCCGCTTGCTGGAAGCGAGGGCCTGTCGGTAAGGAGTTGAACTCTGGCAGCAAGTCCGCCCCCCCTCTCCCCCAGCCCCTCTCCCACAAGGGGAGAGGGGAGCAGATCCGGCCAGTCTGGATCCAACCCGCAGCTCGGAGGCTTGCGGGTTCAAGCCCCTCTCCCCTTGTGGGAGAGGGGTTGGGGAGAGGGGTAAGGACCCTTGCGGCGAGCGTGCCCCACCTCTCTCCAACATCGCTCCCCCTGAGGGAGGGGGCTCAACGCTCAGTGCCGGAAATGCCGCCGCCCGGTGAACACCATCGCCATGCCGTGCTCGTCGGCCGCGGCGATGACTTCGGCATCGCGCATCGAGCCGCCGGGCTGGATCACCGCGGCGATGCCGGCGGCCGCGGCCGCATCGATGCCGTCGCGAAAGGGGAAGAAGGCGTCCGAGGCCATCACCGAACCGGGCACGACGAGGCCGGCCTCTTCGGCTTTCAGGCCAGCGATCTTCGCGCTGACCACGCGGCTCATCTGACCGGCGCCGATGCCGATGCTGCGCAGGTCGCGCGCATACACGATGGCGTTCGACTTGACGTACATCGCCACCTTCCAGGCAAACAGCAGGTCGGCCATCTGTGTCGGGCTCGGCTGCTCGCGCGTCACACAGCGCAGGTCGGCAACGGTGAGCGCGTCGGTGTCGGCATCCTGCACCAGCAGGCCGCCGTTGATGCGCTTGTACTCCAAACCCATCGCCGCGCCGGTGAGATCGCCGCAGGCCAGCACGCGCACGTTCGGCTTCTTCTTGAACTCGGCCAGCGCGGCTGCGTCCACGCTCGGCGCGATCACCACCTCGACGAACTGCCGGCGCAGGATCTCGGCAGCGGTGGCTGCATCGAGGTCGCGGTTGAAGGCGATGATGCCGCCGAAGGCCGAGGTCGGGTCGGTCGCATAGGCGAGGTCGTAGGCGGCACCGAGCGACTCGGCCACCGCCACGCCGCAGGGGTTGGCGTGCTTGACGATGACGCAGGCCGGGGCATCGAACTGGCGCACGCATTCCAGCGCGGCATCAGCATCGGCCAGGTTGTTGTAGGACAGCTCCTTGCCCTGCAGAAAGCGCGCTGTGGCTACGCGCCCCGGGCCGGCATTCGGCTCCAGGTACAGCGCGCCGCGCTGATGCGGGTTCTCGCCGTAGCGCAGGCTGGCCGCGTGCTGCAAGGAGACATGCAGGCTGCTGGGCCACTCGGCGGGTGCTTCGACATCGGCGGCGCGCCGGGACAGCCACTCGGCAATGCGGCCGTCGTAGTGGGCGGTGTGCGCATAGGTCTTGGCGGCGAGTTCGCGGCGCAGCGCGGCATCGGTGCCGCCGGCGCCGAGTGCGGCTTCGACGCGCGCATAGTCGGCGGGGTCCACCACCACGCTGACCCGGGCGTGGTTCTTGGCGGCGGCGCGCAGCATGGCCGGGCCGCCGATGTCGATGTTCTCGACCGCGTCATCAAAGCTGCAGTCAGCCCTGGCGACGGTGGCCTCGAACGGATACAGGTTTACCACCAGCAAGTCGATCGGGGCGATGCCGTGTTCGGCCATCACCGCGGCGTCGATGTCCTCGCGGCCCAGCAGGCCCCCGTGCACGCGCGGATGCAGGGTTTTGACCCGGCCATCCATGATTTCGGGGAAGCCGGTGAGCTCGGACACATCGCGCACCGACAGGCCGGCCTCGCGCAGCGCGCGGGCGGTGCCGCCGGTGGAGAGCAGCTCAACGCCGGCCTGGCTGAGTGCCTGGGCCAGTGGAATCAGGCCGGTCTTGTCGGAGACGGAGAGCAGGGCGCGGCGGATCGGTTGCAGCGGGGCAGTCATCGGAGGCGGCTCGGCGGAAGAAAAAGGCGTGGGGGCCTTCGCGCCGCACCTCGATCGCGCAGCGCGTGAGGCGGAATCAGGGGTCGATCAGGCCAGCCCGTACTGGCGCAGCTTCTTGCGCAGGGTGGCGCGGTTGATGCCGAGGATCTCGGCTGCGCGCACCTGCTTGCCCTCGCAGTGGCGCATCACTTCCGCCAGCATCGGCGCCTCCACCTCGGCCATCAGCAGCGCGTGGAGGTCACCCGCGGCGTGGTCGTCCATGTCCTTCAGGTAGCGGGACACCGCGCGCGTGACCGCACTGCGCAGGGGCGAGGCGGGCGTGAGCTCGGCGGCGGCGGATTCCTCCACCGGTTCGGACGGGGTGCGCAGGGCTTGCAGGATCACGTTCAGGCTCCGGCGCACGGCGGCGCCCAAATGCCTGGGGCCGGCCAGGGCACGCGGCCCGGCCGTCACCGGCGTGGATTCAGGGGGGCGAGGAGTTTAGCAGGAGGAATCCGGCTGCAAAGGGTCGACCTTTGCGAAAACGGCGCCGGGCGCCGAATCAAGACATTTTCTTGGCCGCCGCCAGCACCGCATCGGCCACTGCAGCGGTGTGGCTGAGGAAGCCCGCATGCCCCGCACCCTCGATGCAGAGGAAATCCGCCCGCGGATTGAGCGCAGCCGCGGCGCGCATCGCCGCCGGCGGCACCAGACGGTCGCGGCGGCCGGCGATCCACAGGCTGCGCTGCGGCAGTGTGGCCAGCGCTTGGCGCAGGTCGAGCCGGGCCAGCATGTCGAGGCCCTGCAAGAGCGCATCAGGTGCCGGCTCACCGCGCTCGAACACGCAGGCCCGCAGCGCCTTCAGCACCTCGCGGCCCTGTTCGCTGCCGAGCGCCTCCAGGCTCAGGAAACGCTCCAGCGTGCCGCGGTAGTCGCGGCCCAACTCCTCGGCGAACTGCTCGAAAATCTCGCCCGACACCGCATGCGGCCAGTCGGACCCGCGCACGAAGCGCGGCGAGCTGGCGATGCAGATCAGGCCGCGCACCTGCGCAGGCGCCGCCACAGCGCCCTGCAGGGCGATCAGCCCGCCCAGCGACCATCCCAGCCAGGGCGCAGGCGGCGTCTGCGCCGCGATCCGCTGCGCGGCATGGCCGAGATCGAAATCCTCGCGCTCACGGCTCAGGCCATGCCCGGGCAGGTCGACCAGATGCAGCTGGTGGTGGGCGGACAGGCGCTCGATCAGCGGGCCGAACACGCCACCGTGCATGGCCCAGCCGTGGATCAGAACGAGCGGGCTGCCATGGCCCAGAGTTTCGACGTGCATGGTTGCGGGATTGGGGATTGGGGATTGGGGATTGGGGATTGGGGATTGGGGATTGGGGATTGGGGATTGGGGATTGGGGATGGGGGATTGGGGATTGGGGATGGGGGATTGGTTGGGCGGGTTGCGGATGCATGCGGGGCCAGGGGGTGCGCCAAGGCGCACGCTATGGACATTCAAAGCGTCGCACGTCCATAGGGTGTGCCTTGGCGCACCGGCGTCCCCTGCACACCTGCCGCTGTCGATGTTGTTCCGCGCACATCGACCACCACCACCGCCGCGGGATTCGAGGCATTACGGTGCGCCAAGGCACACCCTATGAATATCCAGAGCGTCGCATGTCCATAGGGTGTGCCTCGGCGCACCGGCGTCCCCTGCACACCTGCCGCTGTCGATGTTGTTCCGCGCACATCGAACACCACCACCGCGGCGGGATTCGAGGCATTACGGTGCGCCAAGGCCTGAGGTCTCCCCACAAATTTCCGGCCTTCCTCGGCCATCCGGGGTTATCTTTCGGCCAAAACGAAACGCGCATGACGCGGTTTTTTCCTCGGGGTACCAAGCCTGAGGACCGCGCCATGCACGCTTCGACGATTTTACGCTGCTGTATCGGTGAGATTCTGGACACGATGCACGCGACCCGCTGCCGTCGCCTGCTCGATGCCGTGGAGACCTTGGTGGCAGGGCGCCGATTGACCCTGACCGAGTTGGCGCGCCAATGGCCCGGGGCCGAGCGTGCC
>JAKOMQ010000057.1 GCA_022241605.1 Aquimonas sp.
AATGGTCTTGGTCCGGTCGCGGCCCACCCAGTGAGTCTCGTCGTTCTCGACCTCGATGTCCTGATTGCGCTCGGCGTGCAGCCAGACCTGCTCCTCGCCGCGCTTGTCCTCGAAGCGCAGGGCGTTGGCGGTTTCGTAGTTGCCGCCCAGCGTGGAGCGGGTCAGGAAGCCCGACTGCGTGGCCGCGCCCGGCAGCTGCCAGGGGTGCGGCTGCTGGCCGTTGTAGACGCGGCCGACGATGATCGGCTGGTCCGGGTCGCCGTTGAGGTAGTCGACGATCACCTCCTGGCCGATGCGCGGGATGTGCACGCCGCCGAAGCCGGAGCCGGCCCAGGGGTGGCTCACGCGGATCCAGCACGACGAGTGCTCGTCGCGCTGGCCGTAGCGGTCCCAGTGGAACTGCACCTTGACCCGGCCGTAGACGTCGGTGTGGATCTCCTGCCCGGCCGGGCCGGTCACCACCGCGCTGTCCGGCCCATGGCTCAGCGGCTTGGGCGTGCGCCGCGCCGGGCGGTAGGGCTGGTCGGTGGGGTGCAGCTCGGCGCTGACGTGGGCCTCCATCGACTGCGCGCCGCCAAAACCGGCGTAGTCGTTGTCGCTGAACTGGTAGTCGCAGGCCAGCACCAGGAACTCGCGGTTGTAGCTGGCCTGCGGGTGGCCGTGCAGGGTGAACAAACGCCCCGGCGCCAAGGCCCGCACCCGCCCCTCGACCTGGGCGCGGCGGTGCTCGGCGCGCAGGGCCTCCATCCGCACCTGCGCGAAGGGGATACCTTCCTTGAGGTGCTGGTATTCGCCGGGGAAGTCGTAGACCTCGTAGCGCGCATGCGGATGGCTGGCCGGCAGATGCTCCAGCGTCTCCAGATCCGCACCGGGCTGCACGAAGTTGTAGTCGCGGGCCACGTATTTGCCCGAGGTGAGCTGGCCGGCATCGCCGAAGAAGAACAGGTGGTCCTCCTCGGGCGTGCTGGCGTCGCGCGGGTGGTAGCGGATCTGGTCGGCGCCGGGAAACGGCGAACACACGCCGATGTGGTCGCCGATCACCAGCGTGTGCTCACCGCCGCTGTGCTCGAACCAGAACCACAG
>JAKOMQ010000058.1 GCA_022241605.1 Aquimonas sp.
CTGGCCGCCGAGCTGGGCCTGGCCCCGGCCGCGCTGGCGGATGCCGTGCCCACAGCGCACCCGCTGCTGCGCCAGCGCCGCGACGAGGCCGGCGGGCGTGTCGTGTTCGGCGGCCTGGTCGATGAGCACAGCGACTGGGTGCTGGACCAGCACCGGCTCAAGTCCGGAGAGGCCCTGCTGCCTGGCACCGGCTATCTCGACCTGCTGGCCTGGGCGCTGGCCGAGCTTGACGGCGGCTTCGTGCCCTTCCGCGTCGAGGGCCTGGGCTTCGCCGCGCCGCTCAAGCTCGGCCGCGGCGAACAGCGCCGCATCGAGCTTGTCATCGAACCGCAGGGCGCGGATGCGTGGCGGGTCGAGCTGAGCAGCCAGGGTGCCGAGGCCGACGACCGTCAGGAGCATCTGTCCGCGCGCATCGAACGGATCAGCGCAGCGGGCAGCGCGCCGCTGGCGCTGCAGCAAGCCCGACAGCCGCGCGAGCCGCGCTACGCCCACCCCGAACTGCGGTTCGGCCCGAACTGGCAGTGCCTGCAGCGCTTCGAGGCCGGCGTGGCGGAGGCCGAGCTCGGCCTGGCTCTGCACGGCGGCGCCGAGGCCTCGCACGATCCGGCGCTGCACCCGCTGCATCCGGGCCTGTTCGACATGGCGATCGGCGCCGCCCAGGGCGCGCTGGCGCCGGACGGCATCGACGCCGCGCGCCTGCTGCCCTTCCGCTATGGCTGTCTGGAGGTGCTGGCACCGCTGCCGGCCGCGCTGTGCAGCCGCCAGCAGGCCCGCGCCGAGGGCGAGAACCTGGTGCTGCAGATCGATCTGCTGGATGCACAGGGCGACCCGGTGCTGCGGCTGCGCGACTTCGTGCTGAAGCCTGCGCGGGCGCTCGCTGCGGCAGCGCCTAAGCCGCGCCCGCGCAGCGCGGTGTCTGCCAACCGCCTGCTGGAGGTTGGGTATCGCGAGGGCTTCAGTCCGGCCGAGGGGGTGTCCGCGATCTGTACGGCGCTGGGCCATGCCGGC
>JAKOMQ010000025.1 GCA_022241605.1 Aquimonas sp.
CCTCGATCTCGAGGTCTCGCTCGGCCAGCAGCTTCTTCAGGCGCGCGTTTTCCTGCTGCAACGTCCGCAGCTGTTTCACGTCGGCGGTCTCCAGCTTGCCGTAGCGCTTGCGCCAGACGTACAGCGTCTGCTCGCTGATGCCGTGCTTCTTGGCAACCTCCGCAACCGGCGACTTGTCGGCCTCACGGAGGATCTTGACCATCTGCTCTTCGCTGAATCGGGACTTGCGCATGGGCTCCTCGCTGATGTCAGGAGCCATCCTCTCAACTTTCAACTGGTCCGAGAATCGCCGGGCAGGTCAGGCAGAAGCAAGCTGCCAGCAAGTGGCAGATAGCAAATTACTGGCACCCCATGGCGCCCTCAACCCTCCCTGTAGGAGCCTGCTTGCAGGCGACAGGCAGTCGCTCGCGCCGCAGCCAAGGCGGGTCGCGAGCAAGCTCGCTCCCACAGACAGCCCCACAAACAGCCCCACAAACAGCCCCACAAACAGCCCCACAAACAGCCCCGCCGGTCGCAACTCCTTCCGCCACCACAATCGGCGCCTGGCAGATAGCAAGTAACTGGCACCCCATGGCGCCCTCAACCCTCCCTGTGGGAGCCTGCCTGCAGGCGACAGGCAGTCGCTCGCGCCGCAGCGAAGGCTGGTCGCGAGCAAGCTCGCTCCCACAAACAGCCCCACAAACAGCCCCACAAACAGCCCCACAAACAGCCCCACAAACAGCCCCACAAACAGCCCCACAAACAGCCCCACAAACAGCCCCACCGGTCGCACCTCCTTCCGCCACCACAATCGGCGCGTGGCAGATAGCAAGTAACTGGGATCCCATGGCGCCCTCAACCCTCCCTGTGGGAGCCTGCTTGCAGGCGACAGGCGGTCGCTTGCGCCGCAGCCAAGGCGGGTCGCGAGCAAGCTCGCTCCCACAAACAGCCCCACAAACAGCCCCACAAACAGCCCCACAAACCAGCCCCACAAACCAGCCCCACAAACCAGCCCCACAAACCAGCCCAACAAACCAGCCCAACAATCAGCCCCACAAACAGCCCCACAAACAGCCCCGCCGGTCGCATCTCCTTCCGCCACCACAATCGGCGCGCGCGGGGTGCAGGGCGGCACGCCACTGCTGGTCGCCAATCACGGGTAGCATCCCCGCCCCATGGCCATCGACCACGCACCCGCTTCAAGTCCGCTGCAGCGCCCTCAGGTTCCACCGCTCCGACTGGCGCTGGTGCTGGGCGGTTTGGCCATGTTCGGGCCGTTTGCAATCGACAGTATTTTTCCCGCCTTCGGAGTGATCCAAGCCGAGTTCGGCATCGGCGCGGCCGCTATGCAGCAGAGCGTCAGCGTGTATCTGCTGGCGTATGCGTTGGCCAGCCTGGTGCACGGACCGCTTTCTGACGCCTACGGTCGGCGCCCGGTGATCCTCGCGGGGGTGGCTCTGTTCCTGGTGGCTTCCGTGGGCTGTGCGCTGGCCTCCAGCCTGGGCGAGCTGTTGTTCTGGCGGGCAGTCCAGGGGATGTCCTCTGGAGTCGGCATCATCATCGGCCGCGCTATCGTGCGCGACCTGCGCGAGGGCGAGGCCGCCCAGCGGCTGATGAGTCAGATCTCGATGATCTTCACCATCGCGCCCGCGATCGCGCCTATCGTCGGCGGCTGGCTGCTGGGCTGGTCGAATTGGCAGATGATCTTCTGGTTCCTGGTCGGCTTTGCCGCCGTGCTGTGGGTGTTGACCGCGCTGACCCTGCCCGAGACGCACCCTGCGCCGCTGCGCCTGCCGCTGTCGCTGCGTGGCCTGATGCGCACCAATGCACACATGCTGCGCAATCGCAGCTTCGTGCTGCTGAGCCTGGTCGGCACCTTCAATTTCGGCGCCTTGTTCATCTACATCGCTTCGGCGCCGGTGTTCGTGCTGCAGCACCTCGGCCTGAACGAGCAACAGTTCGGCTGGTTCTTCGCGCCCACCGTGGCCGGCATGGCCTTCGGCGCCTTTCTGTCCGGGCGTTCGGCGGGCCGCATAAGCCCTCGCGCATCTGCCGGTCTGGGCTTCGTGGTGTGTGTCATCGCTACCAGCGGCGGGGCCCTCTATGCGGCGCTGGCGGATCAGGTGGTGTTTCCTTGGGCGGTGCTCCCCATCGCGCTGAATGCGGTCGGCGTTGCGCTGGTGTTCCCCATCATCACCCTGGCCCTGCTGGATCTGTATCCCCGCCACCGCGGCGCGGCGTCATCAATGCAGAGCTTCATCAGCCTGCTGATCAGTGCCGGGGTGGCCGGCCTGCTGTCGCCTCTGGTCAGCGCCAGTGCGTCGGCGCTGGCGTGGACAGCGCTTGCGGGCAGTCTGCTTGCTGCGGGGCTTTGGCTGCTGCAGCAAAGGATGAGTCAACAGACGCTGCAGGTGCCCCTGCCGGGTACAGCCGCTGGCCTTGAGCCCACCGACCGTCTCTAGCGCAGTGATCCGTACTCGGCGGACAGTCGCTGCGAGCGGGTTTGTGTGGCTGGCGAGGCGCGACGACGAGTCATGGCAGCGCCATGGCGAGGAGGAGGAACGCTGATAGCCTTGCCGAGGACGCCGCAGATACGCTCGCTCAAGTGCGAATCACTACGCTCGTGGCCTGTATCGGACAGATCGGAAGCGGCTCGCCGGGTCTGCGCGCGCTGTACGTGTTCCTCACTCGGTCGATAGCCCTGGCAATCGGCCTTGCTGCGGAATGTCGTCCATCACGCCGTCCCATCGCGACACCACGGTGTTTCCGGAAACCTGCCTACCCCGAGGATTGGCGTCCGCCGGGGAGCGCTCGACCTGCTAAAGTGCGAGGGTTTCCACCGGGAGTTCACCCATGAATCGATTTGTCACTCTGGCCGCCGCCGGCCTGCTCACGCTTGGACTCGCCGCTTGCGGCCCCAAGGATGGCCCCGCCGAGGCCGCACGCGACACCGCAAGCCCGGACAGCGCCATCAAGGCGGCGAGCGAGGCCCTGCGCAGCAATGATCTTCACCAGTTCCTGCGTCTGTCCTTGCCGGAAGCCCGCTACCAGCAGCTGCGCGAGGCGTACGAGAAGCGCGAGCGCACCGCGCCGGACGGTGAGGAAGCGGCCGAGTTTGCCGCGATGATGGCCAAGCTGACCGCACCGGAAGCGGAAAAGACGCTGATGGCCGAGCTGGAGCCTGCCCTGATCCAGTTTGAGACGGAAATGGCCCCGCAGATGCCGATGATGATTGGCATGGGGCGCGGCTTCGCCGCCCAGGCGATCCAGCAGAACACCGACATGAGCGATGACCAGAAGCTTCAGGCCACCCAGGTCATTGACGCCATGGGCAATTGGCTCTCGGGCGTGCAGCTGGCCGACCGTGATCTCGCCAGCAGCGCGATCTCCAAGGCGGTTGCCTCCGCTCGCACGCTGGACATCAAGGACATGCAGCAGCTCGAAGCCCTCGACTTCGACCAGATGATGGAAAAGGCCGGCGTGGCTTTTGGGGGCGTCAAGGAAGTGCTGGGCGTCTACGGGCTGGACATTGATGCAGTGCTGGCCAGCACCCGCACCGAGCTGGTCAGCCAGGAGGGCGACAACGCGCGCCTCAAGGTCAGCTACACGCTGTTCGGGCAGACCATTTCCGCCGAGCAGGACATGGTGCGCGAGCAAGACCGCTGGTACAGCAAGGAAGGCATGACCGCGCTGGCTGAAGCGTTCGAGACGCGCATCGGCGGCGAGTAAGCATTCCATGCGGGCACCGACGAGGGCGGCCAACGGCCGCCTTCGTCGTCTCCGGCCCCTGCCCCTGATTCCGACATAATCCGCGCATGAGCACACGCAAGCCCGCCGCCCCCCTGTTGATCCGCTTGCTCGGCCGTCTGCTGCGGCCGTGGCTGGCGATCCGTCGCGAGCCGCTGGCGCCGGCCGAGACCCTCGCCGAGGGCGTGCCCGTCTGCTATGTGATCGAGCGCTACGGGCTGACCAACGCCTGCATCCTGGCCCAGGCCTGCGAGGAAGCGGGGCTCCCGCCCCCGCTGCAGACGATTGGCGAGCATCCGGACTATGCCGGCGAGCGCGCCCTGATCGCGCTCTCGCGCAGGCAGAGCACCTGGTTCGGGCGCCCGCGCTCGCGCACGCACTCCGCCAGCCTCGCCAAACTGGTGGAAGCGCTGGAGACCAACCCGGAGCTCGACGTGCAGCTGGTGCCCGTGTCGATCTTTGTCGGCCGAGCGCCTGATCGCAGCAGCGGCTGGTTCCGGGTGCTGTTCTCCGAGAACTGGAGCATGGTTGGGCGCTTCCGGCGCGCGCTGTCGGTGCTGTTGAACGGCCGTAGCACCCTCGTCCAGTTCGCCACGCCGGTATCGCTGCGCGAGGCGCTTGCCGAGGGCTTGTCCCGTGAGCGCACGGTGCGCAAGGTGTCGCGCGTGCTGCGCACCCATTTCGGTCGCGTGCGCACCGCGGTGATCGGGCCCGACCTCTCGCACAAGCGCACCCTGGTGGATGCGGTCATCAGTGCGCCCGGCGTTTCCGCGGCCATCGCCGACTCCGCTCGCCGCGACGGCATCAGCCTGGAACAGGCGCGCGGCAAGGCCCGGCGCTACGCGCTGGAGATCGCCGCCGACTATTCGCATCCGCTGGTGCGTTCGGCCTCCTTCATTCTCACGCCGTTCTGGAACAAGCTCTACGACGGCGTCTCGATGCACCATTTCGACACGCTGAAGCAGGTCGCGCCCGGGCACGAGGTGGTCTATGTGCCCAGTCACCGCAGCCACATCGACTATCTGTTGCTGTCCTATCTGCTCTACGTCAACGGCATCGTGCCGCCGCACATTGCCGCCGGCGTCAACCTCAACCTGCCCATCGTAGGCCCCATCCTGCGGCGCGGCGGCGCCTTTTTCCTGCGCCGCAGCTTCAAGGCCAACCCGCTGTATTCGGCAGTGTTCAGCGAGTATGTCGCCAGCCTGATCGCGCGCGGCGTATCCATCGAGTACTTCATCGAGGGCGGTCGCTCGCGCACCGGCCGCCTGCTCGATCCCAAGGCCGGCATGCTGGTGATGACACTGCGCGCCTTCTTGCGGCAGCCGCGGCGGCCCGTGGTGTTCCAGCCGGTCTACGTCGGCTATGAGCAGGTGATGGAGGCCAAGAGTTATCTGGCCGAACTGTCCGGCGCGCCCAAGCGCAAGGAGTCCCTGCTCGGCCTGCTGCGCGCCTTCGGCGCGCTGCGCAAGCGCTACGGCAAGGTGGTGGTCAACTTTGGCGAGCCGATCTTCCTCAACCAGCTGCTGGATCGGCACGACCCCGACTGGCGTAGCTTCGAGACGGCGCAGGATGAAAAGCCGACGTGGCTTCCGGCCGCAGTGGACGAGCTTGCCCGCGGCATCCAGCGCCGGATCAACCTGGCCGCCGACGTCAACCCGGTCAACCTGCTGGCGCTCTGCCTTCTGGCGACGCCCAAGCACGCAATGGCGGAGGCCGACCTGCTGTCGGCACTGGACCTGATGAAGGCCTTGCTGCAGCGGCTGCCGTATTCCGAGCGGGTTACCGTTACCGGACTTGATCCGCAGCAGATCATCGCCTACGGCGAATCAGTGAAGGTGCTGGAGCGGGTGCGCCACCCCTTGGGCGACGTGCTGCGTTTTCCGGTCGAGCTCGCGGTGCTGCAGACGTACTACCGCAACAACGTGGTGCACCTGTTCGCCGCGGCGTCGTGGGTGGCCTGCTGTTTCCAGAACAACCGCCGAATGAGCCGCAGCGCGATGGTGCGGCTGGGCCGGCTGCTGTACCCCTTCGTGCAGGAGGAGCTGTTCCTGCCGTGGGAGCCGGAGGAATTCGGCCAGCGCATCGAGGCCACCATTGACCTGCTGGTGGAGCGCGGCCTGTTCAGCTTGGACGAGAGTGGCGCCGTGCAGCGCGGCCCGGGACAGACCGACGAGGTCTTCCAGCTGCGCATCGTCGCCCACAGCCTGCAGCAGGCCTTCGAGCGTTACTACATCGCGATCGCCGTGCTGGTGAAGAACGGCTCCGGCGTGCTCGCTACCGGCGAACTGGAGAACCTCTGCCAGCTCACCGCCCAGCGCCTTTCCCTGCTGTATTCGCAGGCCGCTCCGGAGTTTTTCGACCGCGCCCTGTTTCGCGGCTTCATCGGCAAGCTGCGCGAGCTCGGCTTCGTGCGCACCGACGCCGCCGGCAAGCTCGAGTACGACGAGCGTCTGGAGACCTGGGCCAAGGACGCCCGCCTGATCCTCTCGAGGGAGCTGCGCCACTCCATCCTGAAGATCACCCCGGAGCTGGCGCGCGAGGCCGCTGTCGAGGGCGAGGCGGCCTGAGAGCCTGCGAGGACCATCCGCCTGCTGCCGTCGCCGCTGGATGCCTATGGCGGCAGCACGGTAAGCGAGTCCTGCGGTCAACCGGTTCACCAACACTTCTTGCATTGGCCTGCCGCGCTGCCGCCACGAGCGCCCAGCGATGGCCGCGCTGCGGCGTCCGGCTTTTTCCCCCGCTCTGAGCCCGGACCCGCCCGCTGTGTCGCCTGTCACGCGCACCGTCTGCGCGGCTATCGCTGGTCGGCGGGGGCCTACCGGTTGTCTGTGGTCGGCTGACCTTGCGTCGGTACCGGGCTACAGTTCAGGTCGAGAAATCCGGAGTGCGACATGCATCCTGCCGACCAACCCAGCTTCCCGTGCCGAATGCCCATTCGTAAACAGCGGGGGTTCACGCTCACCGAGTTGGTGATTGCGATGCTCATCCTCTCGATCCTGACCGCGATCGCGCTGCCAAGCTTTACGGACACGTTGGCACGCAACCGGCTTGCCGGGCAGAACAACGAGTTGGTGGCGGCGATCAATCTCGCACGTACGCTGGCCATCCAGTCTCGCGCTCAGGCAGGCATTTGCGGCGCCAACAGCGACGCGACCGGCTGCGCAGCCAATTTCGACGACGGGTTCATCGTGTGGGTCGACGAAAACCGTAACGGCGCTGTGGATGCGGACGAAGTGCGTCGACTGATCGAGCTCGATCAGCGCGACAGGCTGTCCGGTGTCGCCGACCTGCGGTTTGGCCGTCGCGGCGAACGCACAGCACCGATCGGTGCGGCATCGCTGGAGTTACGCCCTGAGTCCTGTGCCACGGGGAAGCCTTTCGTGCGCACTCTGACGATCAGCAACGTTGGCACCGTGACTCAGAGCAAGGGGAACTGCTGATGGTTATTGGCGCGAAGGTGCGCACCCAGCACCGTCAAAATGGGGCGACGATGATCGAGGTCATGGTGGCGGTTCTGGTGCTTTCGATCGGCTTATTGGGCATGGCGTCGCTGCTCGGCGTCTCACTGCGTAACGCGCAGAGCGCCGACTTCCGCAGCCAGGCGGCCAATCTCGCCTATGACTTTATCGACACGGCCCGGCTGTACCCGAACAATCTCAATGTGTTTGCCACAGGCGCATGGTCGAGCCCGGATTGCGTCGTTGGCACGCCCGCGTACGCGGGTTCCTGCGCCAACAGCTCGAACGCGATCAACTGCGATCTCCGCCGGGTGCCTGAACGGGTGTGCCAGATGCTGCCCAGTGGCAGGACGCGAATGGTGGTGACCGCCCCCCTTGGCCCCGCCAACCGTCTCCAGGTGCGCGTGGACGTGTGTTGGAACGACGACCGCTCCGAGACGGCGGCGACCACGGCGGATTGCAGCAGCCGTAGTGAAACCCTGTTCAGCGTCAACGCGGAGATCTGAGCCTCATGAATGTGCACTCCGCCTGCAGCTACGACCGAAAAGCCATGGTCTCCTCGCAACGCGGGCTCTCCCTGATCGAGCTCATGATCGCGATGGGCATTGGCGTGGTACTGCTCCTCGGCCTGGTACAAATCTTTGGCGCGACGCGCGCTGCGTTCAACACCGCTGAGGGACTTTCTCGCGTACAGGAGGGTGGGCGTTTTGTCGCCGAGCTCATGCGCAGGGAGATCCGCATGGCCGGGCACTTAGGGTGCATCAACGAGTCCGGCACGATGGGGGTGCCCGGCGCGCCCTTCCAGCCGCCTCAGGCATTCCTGCTCAACCACCTGGCGAACCCGGCGACGACGCTTGCGAACGCGCCCTTCGCCTTTCGACTCGACGTGCCGGTTCAGGGCTTTGAGTTCACAGCCAGCGCCACCGGGCCCAATGACGCCTACACGCTGGGCGCTCCTGCGATCGCCGGCGCTGGCGCATTTACTCCTCCCCTCCCGGCGCAGCTTGGCGCAGTGACTGCTGAAGCCATCGCGGGCAGTGACATTCTGGTTTTGCGCTATCTCAGTCCAGATTCGATCGGGTTGGGGCCAAACGGTGCCGCTGCGGGCGTCGTGCAAGTAGATCCTGCGGTCGCGAATTTCATACAGGCGGGTCTGGTCTATGGCCTCACAAACTGCAGCACCGTGAGCCTTTTTCAGGCGCGCACGGCGCCCGACGCAACCACTGGCGTATTCAATGCAGGCTTCGGTGGCCTGAATATCGCCGTCTCCGGCGACGGTACGGGCTGGGATGGCCGTGAAAACTACGGTCTGGGCTCGGTTCCTGCGATACATCGGTACGTGATGAGCGTCTATTACGTCGGCATTGACGCCGGTGGAGAGCCGGCTCTGTTCCGGCGCACAGTGAACCCGGCTATCGCTGCGCCACATATCGCCCCGCGCGAAGCCGTGGTTGAAGGTGTCGAGTCCATGCAGCTGGTGTTCGGAGCGGATAACAGCGCATTCATGGATGATCAAGCCGACATCTACCAGACCGCTGGTGCTGTCAGCGGCAATGCCGCATTGGGTGCGAACCTTGAAGAGCGCTGGCGCCGCGTGGTGAACGTGCGCGTTGGCCTTCTCGTTCGGAGCCCGCAGCCCGCTTCTGATGCGTCGCAAGCAGACCGTACGGTCCGGGTGGCGGACACCGTAATCACGCTGCCCCAGGACGGGCGCGTACGCCAGGCCTACGAAGCTCTCGTGGTCTCCAGAAACCGAGTGAAGAACTGAGCCATGGCCATGCGATCAAGATCACTATCTCTTCTCGGGCGTCACCCCGACCGTCGCGAACGTGGCGCCGCCCTTTTCGTTGCGCTCATGCTGCTGATCATCATGAGCTTGCTGGCCGTGTCTGCAGCCCAGGTCACCGCACTGCAGGAGCGAATGGCGGCTGCCTACTGGTCCGACATGCGCACCTTTGAGTCCGCCGAGGCAGTCGTGCGCCAAACCGAGCGCAGCATCCTTGCAGCCATCGACGGCGCAGCCCTCCCGGGCTTCGAAGACCCCTGCGCTTCGGACACGCGGGCGCTTGATCCCGCACGAACCTGGCTTGCTGGGTGGACGCCGCCAGGAGAGGGTTACGAGTTCGTGTTCGAAAATATCGCCCGCGGCGAGGCCAGCCGGGGCGGCGGCAATGTGGGCAGCATCGGTGCAGGGCAGGTCATTGACGGGGTGGATGCCTGTTCCAAGTTCCGCATCAGCGTGGTTCGGGCGGACGACCCGGTGAATCCGGCGTCCCGCTCCATCGTCCAGACAACCTTCGTGCAGTAGTTGAGATCGAGGCGGCTCAGGCTGCCGAGGAGAAATCATGTTTCGCACTCGCTTTTCAAATCTCGCCACTGCCGCCTGCCTTGCCGCCTGCGCAGCTTTTTCCGCGCCCAGTCAGGCACAAGTTGCCGTCGCAGAGACGCCGCTATTTCTGCAGCAGCCTATCAAGCCCGCATTCATTATGGGTCTTGATGACTCGGGCTCCATGAGTTGGGAGGTCCTGATCAGCGGCAACCGTGATGGTTGGGCTGTCTTCAACGAAGCCGCGGGCTCTTTCTTCAATGCGGACGGCACCTCACGCAAAGCCACGGGCGACGGCGGTGCTGGACAAAATCGCGTCAACTTTCTCGACTTGTTTCCGTTTCCTGGCCGCACCAACAGGCTTCGGGCAATTCCGCCAATCAGCAACTTTGGCTTTAGCCGCTCTCACGAATTCAACCCGCAGTATTACAACCCCAGTATTGTCTACACGCCATGGCGCAGAGCGGAGCCCCCGCATTGGCCAGATGCCAATCCCAGGGCTGCGGTGCCGGATCCTCGCCGAGCCGTCAGTGCCGCAAACAACCCTGCTTTCGATCTGACCGAGAATATTAGGGAAGCTGGCAATGATTGGCGGTTCAACGTCTTTGCGGGGATGGTTATCCCTGCTGGGACGGAGTACAACCGGAATGTAAATTGCGCCGGTGTCCCGGGTGGGCAAAATGCTTGGTTGACTCAGCCGACTGACTTTGTGATTACACAGGCTGGGGGGTGCGTTTTGCGCTTTAGCTATTACGCGCCCACTTTCTATTTGACGGAGTCGTCTTTCCCCGGCTACACAGCGACTCCACTGGCAGTGACTGGTCCAGTCGGGGGGCCGCCCGGCACCACGCTGTATCGGTACGAGATCAAGCCTGGCAATATGTCTGCGGCTGCGTACAGCGAGCAGATTCAGAATTTCGCTAACTGGTTCACTTACTATCGCAATCGCAACCTTCTCACGATTGCATCGGCATCTGAAGCGCTTAGCGACATTGAGTTTATGCGGATTGGCGCCTTCTACATCAACAACAGGATCCAGGTCACTATGCGCGACCTGGAGGTGCCCGCTGATAAAGAGGCGCTTTACAGCTTCGTGCACGCACTTCCGGCTTCTGGCGGTACGCCGAGTCGAGCATCGGTTAATCACATGGGACTGCAGTTCCGTCGAACGAATGCAGGAGCTCCGATTCCGAGCGATCCAAACTTAGGAGGCGCGTGCCAAGTGAATGCAGGCATGCTCTTCACTGACGGATATACCAACGACGGTACTTCGATCACCGTGGGTAACGTTGACGGTGGGATGGGCTCACCTTTCGCCGATACCTTTAACAACACGATTGCGGACGTTGCCGCGCGGCATTATCTGGACAACATCAGGCCTGGAGTCGAGGAGGGCCGCATGCGGGTGCCAGCTGCCTGCTCGAACCCCACCCCCGATCCCCGCTTGGACTGCCGCCGCGATCCCCACATGAATTTTTACGGGGTTACATTAGGTGCGCTCGGCAATGTGTTTGGTGTCGACGAGGCTGCCACAGCCGACCCTTTCAGCAATCCACCAGCGTGGCAGGCGGACGTGAATCTGACGCCAGCCTCTATCGACGCGCTTTGGCACGCAACACTAAACGCCCGTGGGCGGATGATCAACGCAACCACGCCAGCGCAGGTGGCTCAGGCGTTCCGTGACGTCTTGCGCGATATCGGTGAGAAGGCCAGGCCCGCAGGCGGCGTCGCGGCATCAGCGACGCGGCGTGACGGCGACTTCCTCGTGTACGTGCCGGAGTTCGCCAGTGAGGACTGGACTGGCAACGTAAAGGCCTTCCAGTTGGGTCCCAATGGTGCCTTGGGGGCGGAAGCGTGGGACGCTTCGCAAAAGCTGGGAGCCAGAGCGCCTTCCACGCGTCAGATCTTTGTGTCGGTTCCCAGTGGAGCCGGCTTCGGGCTTAGCAACTTCGAGCCGGGTAGCCTGGGTGGAGAGGCCGGAGTATCCGGCCTTCTTGGAATCGGCCCTGCAGACTTCGCTGACTATGGCGGCAGCGTAAGCGCAAGCGATGTCTTGGGCTATCTGCGCGGCGAAAGCGGCTTGGAGCAGCGCAACGGCGGTCCGCTGCGCGATCGGACGTCTCGCATTGGCGACATTCTTGGCTCGCAGCCGGAAGTGACCGGCCGCGCAAGTTTCGGCTACACCAACCTGCCAGCCAGTGAAGGCGGCGGTGTCAGTGGTCCGGGCAGCTATGGCGCGTTTCTCGAGTTCAAGCGCGACCGTCGTCCGGTTCTTTTTGTCGGCACTAATGCGGGCGTGCTTCACGCCTTCGATGCGCGTGCAGGTGCATCCGGTGGCGACGAGTTGTTTGCTGTTATTCCCAACGGCTCCCTGCCACGGATGAAGGAGCTGCCCAAGCTCGATTACGCCCACCTCCACATGCTCGACGGTTCCCCCGTGCAGGCAGATGCACGCGTTGGCGCTGCTTGGAGGACGGTTCTCGCGGTACCCGGTGGATTGGGCAGCCGAAGCGTGATGATGCTCGATGTCACCAATGCAGCGACTAGTTTCGGCGCCGACAACTTCATGTGGGAGTTCCAGGACGCGGGCTTGGGCCTAGCCATGTCGCGGCCGCGAGTCGTGCGTCTGCAGGGTGGGCGTTGGGTAGCGATGTTCGGTAACGGCGTGAACAGCGACGATAACCGGTCTCGTCTGTTCGTTCTTGACCTTGCCACGGGCGCGCCGCTTCAGATCATCCAGCCGGACGCCGAAGGCACGGGCGCCAATCCCAATGGAATGATTGCACTGGCTGCGGTGGACAGTGATTTCGACGGCGGTGTGGATACGATTTACACCGGAGATCTTCAGGGCCGAGTGTATAAAATGGCCGTGTCTGATACCGGAGCCATCTCGCTCGCGAATGGTGGTAGTCCACTGTTCAGGGCTCTGGATATAAACAATAATCCGCAGCCCATCACCGGCGGTATGGACGCGGCACTGCACCACTTGCGTGGCAATATGTTGTATTTCGGCACGGGGCGCTTCTTCGCCGAAAACGACAACGTAGTGCCCGCTGCGCCCTCTCCCTGGCCGCAAGTACACAGCTTCTACGGAATCTGGGACGATCCCAGCGCCGCCACAGGCACTATCAACAGAGCCCAGCTGCAGCAGCAGCAAATCGTAGGTGAGGTGGCGACTGCAGATGGCCCCGCACGGCGCGTCACTCAGAACTCGATTGACTGGAACAGTAGCCGCGGTTTCTTCCTTGATTTGCGCCGCCAGGACGCCATTGGCAGCACGGCACGCGGAATTCGCGGCGAACGTGCGGTGGGCCAGCCTCGCGTGGTTCAGGGCAGCATTCTGTTTACCAGCTTCACTCCTGTTGGTGACCCCTGCGGTTCGGGCGGTATCAATCGCGTCTACGTATTGAACGCGCTTACCGGTGCTGCGAACCTCGGTGTTTCCGAGCCAGCCTGCCCTGATTGCGCCGGTGTGTCTTTGCCGGATGGCCCGCCCCTGCTGAACCCGCCGGTTGCGGCCAACCGCAAAGAGACCAATCGCGATCCAAACCTCCCGCCACTGCTTGATGCCGATGGCAACGTCATCGCCGCGGACGCAACTTGTGTGTTGGAACTCTCTCTGATTGTCGAGAGCGGAGCACGCTTGCTGCGGCAGACCACCTGTGGGCGCGCTGCCTGGCGTCAGATCGAGTAAGTTGAACGCGCCGGCGCGCAACTGCGCGCCGGCGCGTTCATGCCCAAATCTTTACTGCGTCCAGGGGGACCCATGCACATCAGGAAGCACAAACACCAGCAGGGCTTCACCCTGATCGAGATCGTCATCACCGTGCTAATCGTTGCCATATTGGCCGCGATCGCACTCCCGGCGTACAACGACCAGGTGCGGAAGTCGAGGAGGGCCGAAGCCAAGAGCCAGATGCTTCAGCTGACCCAGTGTATGGAGCGCTTCAACACCTCCAACTCAACCTATGTTGGGGGCCCTGCGCGCTGTCAGGCGCCACCGAACAACTTTTACAACCTCGGATATGTCAACGTCGCTCGCACGACCTTCGGCATCGACGCTGTACCGCAGGGGGGGCAGGTGAACGACCGTTGCGGTCAGCTTGGAATCAATCAGGCTGGCGCTAAAACGAGCGAGGGCGCCGCGGAGGATCAGTGTTGGTAGCGTCCGTCGCGCACTGATGCAACACGTCGAAAGGCCTGCATTTGCAGGCCTTTCGCGTGCTGGAGCTGCCGAAGCTCCATATGGGGCTGGGGGGTCGCCCTGAAGGCGTGGGAGAAGGGCGTATTGAGCAAGCCCGTCCGCTGCGCACTCCTCCTTCGGCTCCAGCGCGCGCAAGGAGCGTCTCCAGCCACGTGGGACCATGATTTCCGCAGCCTCGGGCACCAGAAGCCACCGCGCTGTGGCGTCCGCAGTTTCCAAGTGGCGACCAGTTGCCTTTGCCCACTGCGCGCTTGTGGTCACGCAGAAAAGCCGCCTCCGCCAGTGCCAGCGCGGTGTGGTGGAACTCACTACAGAGGTTTCAACGCAGTTGGCCTTGATCGAAGGTCATCGGCTGGCTTCGAGTCATGCGCGCATCACCGAGCCCAGCAGCGTAAGTGAGCAGATGACGTCCTGCGTGTGCATTGGATCGCGGATGCTCGACCGCCGGTCACGCGCGATCCCAATCAAGACGCCACGACCACCCGGTTGCGCCCCGACTGTTTGCCGGCGTACAGGGCCTGGTCTGCACGCGCGATCAGCGCCTCGGGGGTTTCCTCGCGATTCCAGCAGGCCACGCCCAGCGTGATGCTCAGTCGCAGGTCCGGCACGGCGTCGATGGGCTGCACGCCGTTGACCAGCAGCAGATCAACGGTTTCTCGAAGCCGCTCGCCCAGCGCGCTTGCGCCGGTTGAATCAGTGCCCGGCAGGATGAGCAGGAATTCCTCACCGCCCCAGCGGCCCGCCAGATCGTTGGGGCGCGTTGCCATCTGCAGGCAGTGGGCCACCTCGCGCAGCGCGGTGTCGCCTTGCGCGTGTCCGAAGCGGTCGTTGATCTGCTTGAAGTGGTCGATGTCTACCAGCACCACGCTCAAGGCCTGCCCGCTGCGCTGGGCGCGCGCCAGCTCCTTGCGCAGGCGCAGATCCAGATGGCCGCGGTTGGCGAGTCCCGTCAGGGCATCCGTGTTGGCGCGTCGGTCCAGTTCAAGCTTGCTCTGTTCGAGCTCAGCCAGCGCCTCGCGGGTGCGCTGGGCCTCCTCGCGCAGGGCCAGCGTGCGCTCCTCCACGCGAGTTTCGAGCGCGTCGCGGCTGCGCTGCAGCTCCTTCAGCATCCTCGCGCGCGTCGCGAACTCCAGCTGCAGGCTGCGGCCCATTTCTTCCATGGCTTGGGCGACGGTATCCAGCTCGTCCGGATAGCGGGTGGGTGGGCGCGCCAGCACGACGGGGCGGCCCAGGGTGTCGGGGCTGAGGCTGCTCGCGTGTCGCGCCAGTGCTTCCAGATGGCGGCCTACGCGATGCCGGAACAGCCACTGCAGCACCAGGGAGGCGGCCAGAAGCGTCAGCAGAACGCTGCCGAAGATCAGCCCGCCCTCGCGCCAGAGCGATGCGTTTACCCGGTCGCGCGAAAGCTCGGCCTCCAGCCGCCCGACCTTGATGCGTTCTCCAAACTCAAGGTGAAACAGATCGAAGCTGCGCCTGCTGTGCAGCACCCTGTAGTCCGGCGCTCGCCAGTCCATGCGTTCGCCGCGATCGTCCGTCAGCTGCAGTCGGCCCATGTCTTCCAGCTGGCTGATGGCGTCAAAGGCGACTCGTACGCGCTCGCCGTCGACCGCCCAGAGCCCGGCTGCGAGTGACTGCAGGTGCACGCGTTCGATTTCGGTGTAGCGCTGGTCCAGGGCTTCGAGCTCCGCGGAGCGCAGCAGCAGAAGGAGCAGGGCGGCAGCGAGCAGGGCGACCAGCAGGGAAAGGCCGAGCCCAGCCACAAACAGCTGGGTCGCCACGCTGGTGCGGCGTCGGTGCAGGCTGTCAGACGCGGCGTTCATGCGTCGGTCCCCGGGCGATACCACAGGCTTGGATCGGCCAGCGGCGTGGACGGATGCAGATCCGGATTCTCCAGCACCAGCGCGCGGCGCTGCGACAGCTGGGCGCGCGTCAGCGCCGGGCCAAAGTGTCGCTGGAACACCTCCGTCCAGCTGCCGTCGGCCAGCGCGCTGCGCAGACCGGCCTCGATCTCCGCGGCCAGCTCCGGGCGTTCGCGATTGACGAAGAAGTAGGCCGGCGCCGGGTATTGCAAGGTCCAGCCCGGCAGCACCGTGAGCCCGTGGGCCCTGTCTGCCTGCAGTTCGGCATAGATCTCGGACACCGATCGCGGGAAGGCATCGATCCGACCCAGCCTGAGCATTTCGAACAGGCCTGTGTAGCTGGAACCGCCGGCCACTCGAAGTCCGTTGTGTCGAAGCACAGCCAGATCCGGCCAGTCGTGCCCCTGCGCCAGCCGCAGGGCGCGCAGTGCCGGCTCGTCCACACCGGCAGCGGCGGGTGAGTCCTCGCGCACCAGCAGCAGACGCCAGCCCAGCAGGCCACGATCGATCGGTATACGCACCGGCAACAGCCGACGTTCGCGCTCACGGGTGCTGAAGGTCCAGGCGACATCCAGACCTCTGCCCAGCTCAAGGTTGACCAGCGAGCGCGATTGCGACAGGTCGCCCCGCGCCGGCTCGATGCGGTAGCGCTCGCCGGCGTGGCGCAGTGCCAGCTGCAGCAGCTCGATCGGGTAGTGGCCGCGGGGGTCATCCAGCATCGAGGCGGGCCACGACACCACCAGCGATTGCGGTGCGCCCATGCTGAGCGCAGCTGAGCGCAGCTGAGGGCACGCCGAGGGCCAGCGGGGCTGCAGCGAGCGCTTGCAGCACTCTGCGACGGGGGAGCTGCGGTGTGGTCATCGTTGGCGAGAGAGTATGCGAATCAGCTCCCGGATGGAGTTGATCAGACCCGTCTCAAGTGTGCCGTGCTTGACGCATCGCCCGCTGGCCGGCGCTGGATTCGGGTGCGGATCGCGGCGCCAGGAGAAGCCATGGTCGGGCGATGGCGATGGCGATGGCGGCCAACGCCGGGCGGCGGCCCAGAACGCCGTCAGACAGAAATGCTGTTTCTGCCAGCACACCCGGGAGGCCACGGTGCGCGGCGCTGTGCGCCCGCGATCAGGTGTCTGCCTCCACCCCTGTCAGCATCCTCACCAGCGCCAGATCTCCGCCCCCTTCCACGCAGGCGCGGCCGCTTTCGCCCTGCAGCAGACAGGCGTCGCCCTGTTCGAGCTGCAGGCATACGCCGGGCCCACGCACTTGTGCATGGCCTGCCAGGAGCAACAGCAGCCAGCGTTCGGTGGGGCGGGCGAAGAACAGCATGCTTCCGAGCAGCGGCCGATGGAACAGCTCGGCGTCGAGCGCTCGCGGGCGATGGAAGAGGTTCAGCACTTCAACGGCACCGTCCTGCAAGCGAGCGCACGGAGCGGGCGTGCCGGGATAACGGGCCAGCCCGAACGGAGGGTGCAGCGGGATCGAGGGAGCCGCCTCGAAATCGAGCGTCAGGCCGGCGCCCGAAACCAGAAGCTGCTGGCGCTGGATGCCGGGAAACTCAGAGAACAGGCCATCAGATTCAATGCGCGCCAGCGATAGCCTGCAATCCGGCTGCCCGTCATCGCCGCCGGCGATATAGATCTCGCGGGTCAGGCCGCCGCTGTTGCGCCAGAGCTGGGTGCGGAAGCCGCTGCGGGGCAAGTGGATGCAAAGCATCGCCCGAGTGTAGCTCCGCGGCGACTGCGGTCGACGCAAACGGCAGCGGCCGGGAGCGCGAGGGCGCGCCTCGTGCTCCTGGCCGCTGCGGTGGATCAGTTGCCGCCGCTGCTGGCGCCCGCCGCGGGTGCGGTATTGCCGACCAGGATGCGTTCGCGGTTCTTTTCAACGGTGGCCAAGCCGATGCCGCGCACCTGCACCAGCTGGTCGGCGCTGCGGAAGGGGCCGTGTTCGGTGCGGTAGGCGACGATGGCCTCGGCTTTGGCCATGCCGACGCCGTTGAGCGCTGCGGCGATCGTGCTGGCATCGGCGGTGTTGATGTTGACCTTGTCGGCGGCCAGCGCACCGAAGCTCAGGCACAGGGCGAAGACGAAGGAAGCGATGAGGGCGGACAGACGGTTCATGGGAGTCTCCTGGATTGAAGGTGCGCCGGGATACGGCGCGGGGACATCGGAAAGGGGATCCGGCCCTCCTTGGCCGGGCCCGAGGCGGGATTCGCGTCCGGGCGCCGGATCACCGCCGGCAGCAACAGTCTCCCCGCCAGCGCTGTCGGAGACGATCGGACACAGGCGCGCGACCGGGTCCGAACCCAGCTCCACTACGGGTAGGAGTTTTCTTCGCACCGGGCGCGACTGCCCGGGCTGGGCTCGCAGCGCAGGAAAAACCCGGACGCCGTGGCGAGGGCGCCCAACGGCGGCTGCAACAGGCGGATGGCCTTTTCAAAGGCTTTCAAAGCATGACGGGCGTCGGTCGGCGCTCACAGTTGCCGGGCCGCCCTCTCACATGCTTTCAGACGGCCTCGCCGAGATCCGCCGACGCGCGCAGGCGCGTCGGGTCCGCAAGCTCCAGCGAGCTGAGCAGCACGCCGGCCTGGGTGCGGTTGCGCACGCCCAGCCGCTCGAAGATGGCGCTGACATGGGCCTTCACCGTGCGCTCCTGGATACCGAGGCTGTCGGCGATCTGCTTGTTGAGCCGGCCACGGGCCAGCAGCTGCAGCACCCGCACCTGCTGTGGGGTGAGTCGCGCCAGCCGCGAGGCGACATCGCGGTCCGCAGGATCTACTGGATCCGCCTGCACTGCCGCCTGCAGTTCGGGCGGCAGCCAGGTGCCGCCCGCCAGCACTGTGTCCAACGCATCCCGAATGCCCGCAAGGTCAAGACTCTTGGGCACGTAGCCGGTGGCCCCGTAGGCCAGCGCCCGCCGGATAACGGCTGGATCGTCCTGCGCCGACACCATCAGCACCGGCACCTGCGGAAACTCTCCGCGCAGCGCCGCCAGGCCCACCAGGCCCTGGCTGCCCGGCATGTGCAGATCGAGCAGAAGCAGTTCGATCTCGGGGTGTGCCAGCAGCTGCTGGCGAGCCGCTTCGAGACTCTCGGCCTCCAGCACCCGCAGGCCCGGCACCAGACCGCGCACGGCCTGCGCGAGGGCGGCCCGGAACAGAGGATGGTCGTCAGCGATGAGCAGGCTCGGCATGGTGGCGATGGTAACTCCCCGGCTTGGCGAGGCGCCGACGCGCCGCGCCCCGATCTGCAGGGCAAGCCGGCCCCCGGCGCCGTTCGCCACTGCGCCGTGAAGGGGCGAATGCAGCGCGTCTGCACCAAAGTGGTGCGCTATGTTGCTTCGCACCTTCTGCAATAAGCAGTGATTTCAGTTAGATGGGATTTAGGATGCTGCAATGCACGAGTTGGCACGGCGGTTGCTGAAGCCTCACCGGGGATTCACAACCTAAGGGGAGCGCCATGCGCAACACGCCGTACCAGGGGGGCCTATGAAACTGGTCACCGCCATCATCCGCCCGTTCAAGCTCGACGAAGTGCGCGAGGCCCTGTCCTCGGCCGGGGTGTCGGGCATCACCATCACCGAGGTCAAGGGTTTCGGGCGCCAGAAGGGCCATACCGAGCTCTATCGAGGTGCCGAGTACGTAGTGGACTTCCTGCCCAAGGTGAAGATCGAAACCTGCGTGCCCGAGGAACTGCTGGAGGTGGTTATCGAGGCGATCAGCCAGGCGGCGCGCACGGGCAAAACCGGTGACGGCAAGATCTTTGTCACTCCCATTGAACAGGTCATCCGCATCCGCACCGGCGAGTCCGGCGCGGACGCGGTATGAGCGAGGAGCACGCCATGCGAAACCGATCCATGACCGCGCTGCTGCGCTCCGCTCTGGTCCTGCTGCTGCTGCTCATCGCACTGCCAGCCCTGGCCGACGAAACCACCGTGGCCGAAGCCGCCGAACCGGTGGCCGCAACCGTCCAGGCCCCCGCTGAAGCAATCTCAGCCGCGCCCGATGCAGCGCCGGAAGAGGCTGTAGTGCCCACCGTCGACAAGGGCGATGTCACCTGGATGATGGTGGCGACCCTGCTGGTGGTGATGATGGCCGTACCAGGGCTGGCCCTGTTCTACGGCGGACTGGTCCGCTCCAAGAACATGCTGTCGGTGTTGATGCAGGTGATGACCGTGTTCTCGCTGATCATCGTGCTGTGGGCCATCTATGGCTACAGCCTGGCCTTCGCGGGCGGCAACGCCTGGATCGGCACCTTCGACAAGGCCTTCCTTGCCGGCATCACTCCGGACTCGCTGGCCGAGACCTTCACCGAGGGCGTGATGATTCCGGAGCTGGTGTTCGTGGCGTTCCAGTCCACCTTCGCCGGCCTGACCTGTGCCCTCATCTGCGGCAGCTTTGCCGAGCGCATGAAGTTTTCCGCCGTGCTGATCTTCGCGGTGATCTGGTTCACCTTCAGCTACCTGCCGATCGCCCACATGGTCTGGGCCGGTGGCGGCTATCTGTTCGAGAAGGGCGCGCTCGACTTTGCCGGCGGCACCGTGGTGCACATCAACGCGGGCGTGGCGGGTCTGGTGGCGGCCTACATGGTCGGCAAGCGTCTGGGCTACGGCCGCGAGGCGTTGCCGCCGCACAATCTGGTGCTGACCATGGTTGGCGCTTCCCTGCTGTGGGTGGGCTGGTTCGGCTTCAACGCCGGCTCCAACCTTGAGGCCAATGGCGGCACCACGCTCGCCTTCATCAACACGCTCATGGCCACGGCCGCAGCGGTGGTGGCGTGGTCCGCTACTGAGGGCGTGATCCGCGGCAAAGCCTCCATGCTTGGCGGTGCGTCTGGCGCAGTGGCGGGCCTGGTAGCGATCACCCCGGCCTGCGGCAGCGTCGGCGTGATGGGCGCCATCATCATTGGCGCCATTTCCGGCGTGGCCTGCTTCTGGGGCGTCACCGGCCTGAAGAAGCTGCTCGGTGCGGACGACACCGCGGACGTGTTCGGCGTGCACGGCGTCGGCGGCATCGTCGGCGCACTGCTGACCGGCGTGTTCGCCGCGCCCGCCCTGGGCGGCATGGGCGACGCCGATTTTTCCATCGCCTCGCAGCTGTTCGTGCAGGCCGAGGGCGTGGTCATCACCATCGTCTGGTCCGGCGCAGTGGCCTTTGTCGCACTGTTCATCATCAAGCAGTTGATCGGACTGCGCGTCAGCGACGACGAGCAGCGCGAGGGCCTGGATCTCACCGCTCACGGCGAGTCGGCCTACAACTGAGCAAACCCACCGGCGCGGCGATCGGGGGATCGCTGCGCCGGTGCAAGGGGAAGGGTGCAACACGTCAGGGATGACGGCGATGCCCGGGGGTCGGGCCACTCGCCAAGCGTTCGCAGCGCCGGCGGCTTTCCGCCGACCTGCAGCGAGCACGACTGCCGTTCGCGGGGGCTGCGGCAGTCGGGTCAGGAGGCGGGGCCGGTGTACAGCACCGGCCCCGTTTTCCTTTCAGGAAACCGACGCGCCGCATCGTGCTGCCCTTCTCCCCGCGGAAGAAGCTGGCGCGCAGCGCCGGATCAGGGGGCGTGCAGGGCGTGGCCTCGCTGCGACTCGCAGCATCGCCGCCGCCCACCAAAGCGCCCCGGCGTTCGGACGCGCCGCTTCGTGCTTCCCTTCTCCCCGCGGGAGAAGGTGGCGCGCAGCGCCGGATGAGGGGGCGTGCAGCGCGCGGCCTCGCTGCCATCGGCAGCCTCCCGCCGCTCTCCTCGGCTCAGGCCGCAAACGCCGCTGAGCGAATCCAAAGCTTGAGCCCCGTGCCAAGTGCGGGCAGGCTGCGGGCCTCTCGTGGTTTCGCGATGAACTAGGCCAAGCGCCTGCGCATGCACCACGCCGACGAATCCGCAGCAGCCCCGACTCTGCCCCTCAGCCTCTGCAGCGTCGCCTGCTGCTGTGGGTGGCCGAGCATGACGACCGCTGGCTGTTCACGCTGGCCTATGTGGGCCTGACCGTGGTGCTCAGCCTGCTGATCTCGCTGTTCTGGCTGGTGGCGGTGGTGGCCGCCCACGCCGCCCTGGAGTGGTATGCGCTCAAGCATCGCGGCTTTCCCAGGCAGCGGCTTGGCCGGACCCTGTGGCACCTCAAGCTGGACGTTTCCCTGATCCTGTTCGCGCGCGCGCTGGCCAAGCGCCGCACGCCCGAGGAAACGCCTGACTGCCCGGAGGTGCCGCCCTGGCGTCAGCTCTGGCGCCGCGGCGACTACGGCAGTATTGGCTTCGGCGCGGCCTGCCTGCTGATGATCCTGCTCAGCCCCTGGCTCAGCGGCAACGACTTCGCCGGCGTGCTGCAGGCGCTGGCGCTCGACCTGCATCCGTGGCCGCGCACTCGGGAAGCCCTGATCTGACGGATGCCTATTCGAAGCCGTCGGAGAACACGCCAAACAGCACCGATGGGTCCGCAAATATGAAGATGTCGGCGGCTGCGTTGGTGTCGTTGGGTACGAGGTTGCTCGCGCGTGATTCAAAGGCCATCGACAGGCCAGCGGCGTCGATGGCCACCTCGCCGCTGGAGCTCTGATTGCCCGGGATATCGTTGGCGTCGCCGCTGAGCAGGAACGGCGTCCCGGCGGCACCGGGCACGTGCAGGAAGATCTGGTCGGCCGCGTTCGAGAAGAAGCAGTTCATCACCACCGTGCCCGCATTGGAGACGTCGGACTCGCCGCAGCCCGAGGCAGCGCTGCCATTGATGCTCGGCAAGGGCACCGCGGTGGTGGTGCCGGTTGAGCGGTCGCGCACGAAGACGCGGCTGAGCAGGCCGCTGGCGCCAAGATTGGTGGCGAAGGAACGAAACGACACGAAGCGCCCATCGGGTGAGATTGCCGATAGATCCGACTGGCTGTTGGCGACGACGCCGCCAGCGCCCGTGCTGACAAGCTCGGTGCTGCCCAGCGTGCGGTCACGCAGGTAGACCTGGATCGTGCCGCCAGACACCCCGGGGATTATGTTGGCGGCACTGGTCTGGAACAGCACGAAGCGGCCAGTCGCTGACATCGAGTGCGCCGTGTTCGCCGCGGCACCGGCGGTCGGAAAGCCTCCGCTGCTGGTGCGCGAGATCAGCTCGACGGCGCCGGACAGCAGATCCTTGACGTAGATGTGCTCGTTGCCGCCGCTGGCGCCCAGCAGATTGCTGGCATCCGAGCGGAACGACACGAAGCGGCCGTCCGCGGACACCGAGGCGTTGCGGGCCTGGCCGCTCGCGCTGCCGGCCGCAGGCTGTCCGCCCGCAGCGGCGCTGGCCAGCACCAGTGCACCGTTTGTGCGGTCCTTGCGCACGATCTGGAACCCAGATGTGGACACCGGCAACCCCAGATTGTTGGCTAGCGTCTCGAACACCACGAAGCGGCCTGCGCCGGCCGTCGACGGTGCAAAGCTCGACGCATTGAAGGCGACGCCGGCGCTGCTGGTCGAGAGCACCTGCACGCTGTTGGCGCCAAAGTCCACGGCAATGATCTTGCCGCCGGAGATGCTGCCGGCCACCCAGTTGCTCGCGCCGCTTTCGAACACGAACACGCGGCCGTCTGCCGATACCTCGGCCGCGCTCGATGGCCCATTGGCCTCGGCAGCAGACGGC
The DNA here is from genome assembly GCA_022241605.1 of Aquimonas sp. Lineage (GTDB taxonomy): Bacteria > Pseudomonadota > Gammaproteobacteria > Xanthomonadales > Xanthomonadaceae > Aquimonas. The sequence goes on from JAKOMQ010000025.1 coordinate 23,170, forward strand.
GGCGTCAGGCGCCCGAACAGCAGCTGGGCGTGCGAGGGCGCAGCTGCGAGCAACAGCAGCAAGGTCAGAAGCAGGCGTTGGGTCGGCATGAGGGCGGCTCCGTTGAGTGGCGCTCCCCATTACGCAGTTCCTTGGCGGAACGCTTAACCGCCAGTTGAAGAAATCCATTCAGGGAGTCCATTTCGGGTGGCGGTCGCGCGCGGGGGCGTCCCAAGGCAAGCGGCGCGCGCATGCTGTGTCGCCCCCGATCATCGGTGGCCGACCCGCAGGCGCTTCCAGAACGGGCTACACCCCGCCGGGGTCCTGCGCAGGCGGGCGCGGCGATGTGGCTTGGGGCGTGCGATCGATCAGGCTTCCGCTGCGCGGCATCGGTGTCATCCGGATGCGGGGGTCAATGCGCGCTTGCGCGCCGCACCGCATCCAGCCCTGCAGCGCCGCAGGCCCGGTCCGTACGCGCCGATGAAGGCCGCCGCCCGGTTGCACTATCCTTGCCCCTCGCACGGCTCGCCTTGAAGCGGTTGACGGAACTCGCGGCAAGCCTTCGCTCTCGGCCTACACATTTGTTTTTCGTGCTCGGGCCGAGCCTGTAACTCCTTTCTCTACGCGAGCCCGCCATGCACCGCACACTCACTGTTTCCCTGCTGGGCCTGTTGGCTGCTGCGCCCTTGGCGGCTGCCGCCCAGGAGGCGCGCCAAGGCCCGCCGCGCTGGAGCGTGGGCGCCATGACCATCGTGCGCGATACGCCCTACGCGCAGGCCGACAACGACACTCTGGTGGTGCCCCTGGTGCAGTACGAGGGCGAGCGCCTCTACTTTCGCGGCCTGAGCCTCGGTTGGCGGCTGCAGCCCGATGGGCCGGTGCAGGTGGAGTTGATCGCCCGCGCCCGCCTCGATGGCTTCAAGGCCAAGGATTCGCCGGTGTTCGCGGGTATGGCGACACGTCAGCGCTCGATCGAGCTGGGTGCCTCGGCCTCGACTCCGGTGGGCCCGGGGCGGATCGAATTTGCCGCGTTCACCGACGCGCTGGACCGCAGCGGTGGGCAGGAGTTGGATCTGATGTGGCGCGGCGACTTCGGCCGCGGCCCGCTGCGCCTGCAGCCCGAGGCCGGCCTGCGCTGGCAGAGCAGTGACCTGGTGGACTACTACTTCGGCGTGCGACCGGAGGAGGCCATCGCCGGCCGTCCGGCCTACCGCGCCGGTTCTGCGCTGGTGCCGCGCGTGGCCTTCAGCAGCCTCGTGCCGCTGTCCGGCGGCTGGAGCCTGTTCGCGCGCGTCTCCGTGGATCGCCTGCCGAGCGCCATCGAAGACAGTCCGCTGGTGGACCGCGCCAGCGAGCGGCGCGCCTTCATCGGCATCCTCAGGGCGCTGTAGCCAGCCCCGCACGGGACGGCAGCGCAGCATCCGGCGTCGCCCGCCTCGCTGAGGTTGATGAAGGCCTTGGATGGATCCGGCAGCCGTGAGGCAGCAAGGGTCCGGCCCTTCCCAGCCCGACATAGGGTGCGCCTTGGCGCACCGTGGTAAGCATGATCTCGCCCCGGTGTTGTTTGTCGAATGCGGTGGCCGAACAGCACCGAACTGGGCAAGAGCCCAGCGGACAACGGTGCGCCAAGGCACACCCTATGGAGAGCGATGTGTCTGCGCGCAATGGAGAGGGATGCGTCCGCGCGTAATGGTGAGCGATGCGTCCGCGCGTAATGGAGAGCGATGCGTCCGCGCGAATCGCGGATCAGCGCGGCCGCCGCACCGCGGTGTGGGGCAATGCGCCGCTGCGCGCCCGCCTCGCTCAGGTTGATGCAGGGCTTGGATGGAGCCGGCAGCCGTGAGGCAGCAAGGGTCCGGCCCTTCCCAGCCCGACATAGGGTGCGCCTTGGCGCACCGTGGTGAGCATGATCTCGCCCCGGTGTTGTTTGTCGAAGGCGGCGGCCGAACAGCACCGACCTGGGCAAGGGCCCAGCGGACGACGGTGCGCCAAGGCACACCCTATGGAGAGCGATGTGTCCCCGCGTAATGGAGAGCGATGTGTCTGCGCGTAGTGGAGAGCGATATGTCCCCGCGTAATGGTGAGCGATGTGTCCGTGCGCAATGGAGAGCGATGCGTCCGCGCGTAATGGCGAGCGATGTGTCCGCGCGTAATGTGGAGCGATGCGTCCGCGCGAATCGTGGATCAGCGCCGCCGCTGCACCGCGGCGTGGGACAGCGCGCCGCTGCGCGCCCGCCTCGCTCAGGTTGATGCAGGCCTGGGTGGAGCCGGCAAGCGCTGAGGTCGGCGAAAAAGCAGGCTCTGGTGTGGCAAAGTCAGCGGCGGTTTCGAACAAGGCTCAGCCCATGGCATGGCTCTACAAACTCGGCTGGATTGTCCTGCTGCTTGGCCTGTTCGGCTTCCTGGTGCTGGGCTGGCCGCTGGCCCTGCTGCTGATCTGGATCGCGGCGCCGGCGGTGTTTGCCGGTGCCACCGCTCGCGCGCTCAAGCGACGGCAGTCGGGCGGTTGAGGGGCAGGCATGGAGTTTCTGGAGAACTACTGGTGGGCGCTGTGGGCTGTGCCGGTGGCCGCCTTCATCGTCTGGCGTCGCCTCGCCGAGCGCGGTGGCGATGAGCCGCTGCTGCGCAGAATCGTCTACGTGTCGAGGCCAGTGTCGGATCCGCGCAGCCGGCGTTACGTGGTCGGGCTGCCGGTGCGGCTGCTGAAGCTGGTGTTCGGCGGCCTGCTGCTGGTAATGCTGGCCCTGCTGCTGCAAACGTGGTTCGGGTGAGTTTCGGCTGAAGCTGCTGTCACACTCTGCGTGGCTGCGCGACCCTGCACAGTCATCCGCTTGCATGGAGCCCCAGTGAACCCCGCCATCGAACTCATCGGCCTGGAGAAATCCTTCGGGCCCAAGCAGGCCGTCCGTGATCTGCATCTGACCGTTCCGCGCGGTGCGCTGTACGGGATCATCGGCCCCAACGGCGCCGGCAAGAGCACCTCGCTGCGCATGCTGCTGTCGATCCTGCTCCCGGACCGTGGCCAAGTGCGGGTGCTGGGTTTCGACTCCGCGCTCAAGGCCAAGGACCGCATCGGCTACCTGCCGGAGGAGCGCGGGGTTTATCGAAAGATGGGCGTGGCCGACTTCCTGCTGCACATGGGCGTGTTGAAGGGGCTGACGCGCAGCGAGGCCCGGCAGCGCGCGCTCGACTGGCTGGAGCGGGTGGGCCTGGGCGATGTCGCCAGGAAACGCTGCGAGGAGCTGTCCAAGGGCATGCAGCAGAAGGTGCAGTTCATCGCCGCGGTGATCCACACGCCCGAGCTGCTGATCCTCGATGAGCCCTTCAGCGGCCTGGACCCGGTCAACATGCGCCTGCTCAAGAGCCTGATCGGGGCCGAGCATGCGCGCGGCTGCACGGTGCTGTTCTCCACCCACGTGATGCCGCAGGCCGAGGCCATGTGCGAGCACATCGTCATGATCCACCAGGGCCGCAAGGTGCTGGACGACACCCTGGCCGGCATCCGCGCAGGGCACCAGCCGAACGCGATGCTGCTGGAGCCGCTGGATCCGTCCTCCGGCGTGCCGGAAGGCGTGCGCGCGCTGCCGGCGCTGGTCGCCATCGACGCCTGCGAGGGCGGTTATCGGCTGGCGCTGGCAGAGGGCGCTGATCTGTCGGCCACCTTTGCCGCGCTCGCCCAGGCGTGGCCCCCGGCACGGCTGGAGGTGGTGCGGCCCAGCCTGGAGGACATTTTCATCGACATTGTCGGCACGGACCTCAGCCCGGAGCAGGCCGCATGAGCAAGATCCTGCAGATCGCCTGGCGCGAGTTCGTCGCCACCGCGCTCACCAAGGGCTTCATCGTCGGCCTGGTCGCGGTGCCACTGATGATGGGAGCGGCTCTGCTGGCCATTCCGCTGCTGACCAATTTCAAGACGCCGCCGGTGCGCGGTGAGGTGGCCGTGCTGGACCTCTCCGGCGCCGGCATCGATGCGCGCTTGGCCGAGACGCTGTCGCCCGAGGCCTTCGCCGAGCGTCGGCGCAGGGTTCAGGCACGCATGGATGCGGCTATGCCAGAAGCCATCCGCGGCCTGCAGGCCGGGCCCCAGGCGCAGGCCGGGATCGAGGCCGCGCTCGGTGAAGTGCCCAGCCTGCGCATCGCTTCGCTGTCGCCGGGCGTCGATCTTGAGGCCGAGAAGGCCCGCCTGCTGGCCGACGACACGGGCGATGCGCGGCGTCTGGCCCTGCTGGTGATCGCTGCGGACGCGGTGCGCTCGGAGTCTGGCGGCGAGCTCGGCAGCTATGAATTTTTCATCCGCAAAAAGCTCGACGAGCGCGTGGTGGGCGAAATCCGCGACGCCCTGCGGCCGGCCGTGCTGGATGCGCGGATGCAGACGCGGGGCATTGATGCCGCCCAGGTGCGCGCCTTGAGCGAGCTGCCCCGGGTGCGGGCGGTGACGGTGGGCGAGGGCGGCGAAAGCAGTGCCGCGCTGGCGGTCGCTGAGTTCCTGCCGGTGGCGTTCATGATGCTGATGTTCATGGGCATCATGACCGCCGGCCAGATGCTGGTCACCTCCACCGTGGAGGAGAAATCCAGCCGCGTGGTGGAAGTGCTGCTGGCGGCGGTATCGCCGACCCAGCTGATGGCAGGCAAGATCCTCGGCCAGCTCGGCGTGGGCCTGCTGATGATGTCGGTCTACGCGGGCCTGGGCGTGCTGGCCCTGCTGAGCTTTGCGCTGACGGGGCTGCTGGAGTTCTGGCAGCTGGCGGTGTTCGCGCTGTTCTTTCTCATTGCGTTCGCCATCTTCGGCGCGCTGATGGCCGCTGCCGGCGCGGCTGTCAACGAGCTGCGCGAGGCGCAAAGCCTGCTGACCCCCATCGTGCTGTTTGCCGCAGCGCCGATGATCCTGTGGATGCCGATCCGCAGCGACCCCAACTCCACCCTGGCCACCGTGCTCAGCCTGACGCCGCCGGTCAGCCCATTCGTGATGGTGATGCGGATCAGCTCCAACGCACCGCCGCCGGCCTGGCAGATCGGCCTGTCGCTGCTGCTGGGCGTGCTGGCCGCCATCGCCGCAATGTGGGTGGCCGGCAAGGTCTTCCGCGTCGGCCTGCTGATGCACGGCAAGCCGCCGAACATGGCCACCTTGTTCCGCTGGGTGCGGATGGCATAAGCCGGACCTTGGCGCACGGTGGTACGTGTCGATGCGCTGCGATGTCGTTGGTTGGGACATCGACAGCGGCCAGGGCCCAGCGGACGCCGGTGCGCCAAGGCACACCCTATGAAGAGCAGTCCTGCAGGCGTGCGTGGCGAGAGGGTCCGCGATGCGCCATAGGGTGTGCCTTGGCGCACCGTGTTGCTGGCGTGCGTGCCGAGAAGGTCATCGAGCGAGGTGAACGCCGGCGCGCCAAGGCAGCGCCGGCGTACTGGTTTCAGGCTCTCAGGCCCGCCGCTTCCACGTGGTCTGGTACAGGTCGTGGCGGCGGTCGCGCAGGTTCTGCACGGTGCCTGACGCGCGCGCCTGCAGCAGGTCATCCAGCCGCAGGTCGGCAAAGGCCACCTGCTCCGCGTTGGGCGTGGTGTCGGCGGCGATGCCTTCGGGTGCGAACGGGAAATCACAGGGCGTGATGATGCAGCTCTGTGCGTACTGGATGTCGAAGTTGTTCACGCCCGGCAGGTTGCCGACGTTGCCGGAGGTGACCACGTACACCTGATTCTCGATCGCCCGCGCCTGGCAGGAGTAGCGCACCCGCAGGTGGCCCTGGCGCACGTCGGTGCAGTAGGGCACGAACAGGATCATCGCGCCCTGGTCCACCAGGTGTCGCGCCATCTCGGGGAACTCGGAGTCGTAGCAGATCATCACCCCGATCGGTCCGCAGTCGGTGGCGATCGCTTCGGCGGAGTCGCCGCCGGCGATCTTCCACCAGTGGCGCTCGTTCGGCGTGGGGTGCAGCTTCTCGCGCTCGTGCACCGAGCCATCGCGCAGGGCTACGTAGCAGATGTTGTGGATATCGCCATCCGCCATCTGGGTCGGGTGCGAGCCACCGATGATGTTGATGTTGTAGGACACCGCCAGCTTGCAGAGCAGGTCGCTGAGCTGGTCCGTGTAGCGGGTCAGCGTGCGGATCGAGTCCGACGGCGACAGCGGTTTGTTCTCGATTGACAGCAGCTGCAGGGTGAACAGCTCGGGGAACACCACGAAGTCGCTGCGGTAGTCGGCTGCGATATCGACGAAATACTCCACCTGCGTCGCGAACTCCTCGAAGGAGCTGATCCTGCGCTGCTGGTACTGCACCGTCGCCACCCGCACCCTGTCAGGCAGATCGCCGCTGAGCTGCTGCTTGCTGATCACCGGATGGTCGGAGAAGCGCGGATTGCGCCAGACCAGATGCGCGGCGTAGCCCAGTGACTCGTGGTCGGACGGCAGGTAGGCCGGCAGCACGCCGACCAGCTCGAAGCCGTTGCGCAGCTGGAACGACAGCGCCAGGTCGCGCACCTTGCCGGCCAGCACGGCGTTCACGTATTCGGTGGCGCCGCCGAACTGCTTGATGCGGCGTGACAGCCCCGGAAGGCGGCCGCCGAATACGATGCCCTTCAGGCCAAGCTGCTCGCACAGGCGCTTGCGCCGGTCGTACAGGCGCCGGCCAATGCGCAGCCCGCGCCGGTTGGGATCGACGCAGACTTCCATGCCGTACATCCAGTCGCCGGCCGGATTGTGCCGCGAGGCATAGCCGCCGCCGGTGATCTCGCGCCAGCCGTGCTGCGACATGGCAGCCGCTTCATCGATGCGGAAAGTGGCGCAGTAGCCCACGATCTGGCCGTCGTATTCGGCCACGAACTGGCCTTCCGGAAACTGGGCGAGCTGGCCGCCGACCATTTCCGGCAGATAGGCGAAGTGTTCGCCGTAGGTGGTGGCCGACAGGGCAACGATGCCTGGGACGTCTGCGCGGGTGGCGTTGCGCAGGATGAGACGAGCTTCTTCGGTGGCCATTTGCGGCATTGGGTGTCCTGATGGGTGGGGCGGCGGCAGGCGCACCCTTGGTGCGATATGTGAAGGCTGCCGCCAAAATCAGGCGCCAATGTACATCGTGACGGTGCACGGAGCCGTGTCCGCGCAGGGATGCAGGGCATCAGGTCGCGCCCGCGTCTCGGCGAGGTGCGCCTTGCCGAAGGGGCATGGACGGCCGACGAGGCGGCCAGCGCGCAGCGGACGTCTCTGCGCCAATGCGCCGCGCTGCCCGGTCGAGAGGCGCCTCAGGTGCTGGGATGCGCCGGCAGGTCCAGTGTCTGTGCAGCCTGCGGCCGGCTCGGCAGCGCGTGACGCAGGATCCGCCACAGCACCTGCGCGAACTGGCGCGGCATCGAGCCGGTGTTGTAGTGCTGGCCGTAGCGGGCGCACAGCGCGCGCACCTCCACCGCCAGCGCCGCATAGCGGTTGGCCGGCAGCTCGGGGAACAGATGGTGCTCGATCTGGTGGCTCAGGTTACCGGTCATAAGGTCCATCACCGGGCCGCCCTGCAAGTTGGAGCTGCCGTGCAGCTGGCGCAGATACCACTGGCCGCGGCTCTCGTCGCGCAGCACTTCCTTGGGGAAGGTCACTGCGTCGGCGGTGAAGTGCCCGCAGAAGATCACCACCCAGGTCCAGACGTTACGAATCAGGTTGGCGACGATCGCGCCCAGCAGCACCGGCAGGAAGAAGGGCCCGGCCAGCAGCGGCATCAGCACATAGTCGCGCAGCACCTGACGGCGCATCTTGCGGCCCACCGGGCGCCAGGCGTCGCGCAGCTCGGCTTTGCTCATGCGGCCCTTGAAGTAGCGGCCGAGGTGCAGGTTCTGCACCGCGATGCCCCACTCGAACAACAGCGCGAACACCGCCGCGATGAACGGCTGGACCAGGTAGAAGGGCTTCCAGCGCTGCTCGGGGAACAGCCGCAGCAGCCCGTAGCCGAGATCCTCGTCCATGCCGCGCACGTTGGTGTAGGTGTGGTGGCGGTAGTTGTGGGTGTGGCGCCAGTCGTCCGAGGTGCCGGCGATATCCCACTCGTAGCTGCGGCCGTCGAAGGTGGGATCGCGCAGCCAGTCGTACTGGCCGTGCATCACGTTGTGGGCCAGCTCCATGTTTTCCAGGATCTTGGACAGTGCCAGCAGCAGCACGCCGAGCCCGCACAGCGGCCACAGCAGGGCCGGCTGCCACAGGCCGGCGACGATGGCGCCGATCACCAATAGCGCGCGGCCGGCAATTCCGGTGTAGCGCACGGCCGCATACACGCGGCGGATATGGCGTGCATCGGCTTCGCCCAGCTCGGCGCGGGTGCGCTCGCGCAGGGCGTCGAGCTCGGCGGCAAAGGCTTCGGTTTGCGCGGCGTCAAGCACGCGGCTGTGGGGCGAGTAGCGGCGCTGGGGTGCATGTTCGCTGCGCTCCGGCGACGGTGCATCTTCGGCACTTCCGCGAGGGCGCGCGCTGCGGTGGGCGGGCGCGGGCACGCTGCCGAGGGCTTCGCTGGAAGGGTCGAACGTGGATTCGTTGTAGTTCATCACAGATCCAGGACCAGGCCCTGCGCGGCGCTGTGCACGCAGAGGCGGATGGGGGTGGAGGGGGCATCGGTGGTCTGGCCGCTTTGCAGGTCGCGGCTGGCGCCGGCCAGGCGGTCGCAGCTGCAGGTGTTGCAGATGCCGCGGCGGCAGCCAAAGGCCGGCTGCTGGCCGGCATCTTCCAGCGCCTGCAGCAGTGGGCGGTCGGTGGGAAGCTCCAACTCAAGCCCGCTGCGCGCCAGCTGCACGCGCACCGTCGGCGCGTGCCCTGCGGCAGCCGTTGGCGGGCTGAAGCCCTCGGCCTGGAAGCTGCATGCTTGCGCACACAGCGCCCGTGCAAGTTCGATGAAACCCTCCGGCCCGCAGGCCAGCACAGCGTGGGCGGCCAGGTCCGGGGCGAGCGAGCGCAACCGATCGGCGTCGATGCGGCCGACGGGGTTCAGCGGGTCGCGGGTGGCCAGCAGCTCCACGTGCAGGTTCGGGTGCTGGGCTGCCAGTTCGTGCAGCTCCTCGCGGAAGCAGTGCTCGGCGGCCGTCTGAGCCCAGTAGGCCAGGGTGATCGGGCGGGTGTCGCCGCGTGCCAGCGCCTCCAGCAGCAGGGCCCGCAGGGGCGTGATGCCGCTGCCGGCGGCGAGCAGCAGTACCGGGGCGTTTGCACGTGCCGGATTCAAACCCGTCGCCTCATGCGGCGCGAGGGAGCCGGGCAGGGTGGCCGCGGCAAGCGCAGGCCCCCTCTGCCCCGTCCCGCCAGCGCGTCCCACCGGGGAAGCGGCGTGAATGGCGGTGTCCGCGTGGCCGGTGTCGACCTGCGGCAGCAGCAGCCCGCCGTAGGGCGCGCCAAGTTCAATGACATCGCCCACCCGCAGCCCACGCGCCAGCCGTGTGCTGACCAGCCCGCCCTCGACCTCGGCCACCGTGATCTCGATGCAGCCGTCCGCCCGCGGCGGCGCCGACAGGCTGTAGCTGCGGCGGTGGCGGACGCCGGCGATCTCGACGGTGACATCCAGATGCTGGCCGGCACGCGCGCCCGGCCAGTGGCGGTTGGGACGCAGCAGCAGGGTGGTGGCGCGTGCCGAGGCCGACCGCTGCTCGATCACCCGCGCCAGAATGCGCTGGGCTGACCAGGTGCGGTTGAAATGCCGCGCCCAGAAGTCGAACACCGCCGGATCAAACCAGCGGCGGCGGGGGCGGGTGGGGCGGTCTGAGCGGGCGAGGGAGGCGTGCATGGCCGCCACTATACGCATATATGCACGACTGTGCAGATAAGTGTGCAGACGGATGTGCGGATATGTCATTTTGCCCCCCGACAGCGCGGCGCGCGCTGAGAGCCTGTGAGAACCATCCGCCTGCTGCGGCCGCCTCTGGATGCCCGCGGCGGCAGCGCGCTACCCAAATCCTGCGGTCATTTGGCCCGCCGAACTCCCCTGAATTCGCGCAGCGCGCCTTGCCACAAACGCCCAGCGAAGCCCTCGCTAGGGCATCTGGGTTTTTTCACGCGCGCTGAAAATTTCCAGCTGCGGGCAGGGAGCCCGGCTGCCGATGCCGGGGCGAGCAGGCGCCATGGCGGGGCTCCGGCGCAGGCCACACGCGCAGAGCCGCGGCGACTCGCATCGTCGAGCGCAGATGATTTGTTGCGCCCGGCACACTAGGATGCGGGCTTGCCCCCTCCGGAATGGCTGCGTGTCCGCACCCGCCCCCCGCCCAGCCGATCACTCGCCCGGGCGCAAACCCAGCATCGCCCGCGAGGATCTGATCGCCGCCGCCCTGCGGCTGATCGGCCCGCATCGCAGCGTGTCCACGCTGAGCCTGCGTGAGGTCGCGCGCGAGGCCGAGATCGCGCCCAACAGCTTCTACCGCCACTTCCGCGACATCGATGAGCTGGCGGTGGCCTTGATCGAGCAGTCCGGCGAGGCCCTGCGCCGCATCGTCGGCAACGCCCGCAAGCGCGCAGGCGACACCGGCAGCATCGTGCGCAGCTCGATCGAGGTGTTTGTGGAGCAGGTCCGCGCCGACGACCGCCTGATGCACGTGCTGCTGCGCGAGGGCACCACCGGCTCGGACGCCTTCAAGGCCGCGGTGGACCGTGAGCTCGGCTTTTTCGAGGACGAGCTGCACTCGGACCTGGTGCGCATCAACGCAGAGCAGGGCAAGGCCCTGCACCAGCCGCGCACGGTGGCCCGCGCCATCACCCGCCTGGTGTTCGCGATGGGCGCCACCGCCATCGACGCCCCGCGCGAGCGCGACCCCGAGCTGACCGAGGAGTTGAGCAGCATGGTGCGGATGCTGCTTGCCGGCGCAAGCTCGCTGGCGACCCGCGAACCGCAGGGGCAGCCCGGATCTCCATAGGCTGCACCTCGGCCCCAGGCCCAACGCCCAACGCCCAACGCCCCAGGCCCAACGCCGCGCGCGCGCTTGACCCGCGAAACACCCGGCCAAAGCGGCTCTTCATAGGGTGTGCCTTGGCGCACCGGCGTCCGCTGTGCCCTGGCCTCTATCGGTGTCGCCTAAACCCGATAAACGCCCCCCACCACAGCAAACCCAGACGCACCACGCTGCACCTCGGCCCCAGGCCCAACGCCGCGCGCGCCCTTGACCCGCGAAACACCCGCCCAAAGCGGCTTTGCATAGGGTGTGCCTTGGCGCACCGGCGTCCGCTGTGCTCTGGCCTCTATCGGTGTCGCCTAAACCCGATAAACGCCCCCCGCCACAGCAAACCCAGACGCACCACGCTGCGCCAAGGGCCACCCATGGCGTGTCGCGCGATCCACCTCGGCCCCAGGTCCAACGCCGCCCGCGCCCTTCACCCGCGAAACACCTGGCCAAAGCGGCTCTGCATAGGGTGTGCCTTGGCGCACCGGCGTCCGCTGTGCTCTGGCCACCAAGGGTCGATTCACGGCGCGCACGACGTTGAGTGCGCTGCGTCACAAGTTCGATGGATGGTTTCGTCCAGCGGTAGCGGGCTGGCGCCGCGCGTTGCTAATGTCACAAAAGTTTTCAGCACGCCGAGCCTGACCATGACAACTGCCCTGCTGCGCTTTCCGTTTGCCTTGATGGCTTGCCTGCTCTCGATGCTCACCGTCGATGCCGCCGCCGCCAACCGGGTGTTCTACGCCGGCGGCACGGGCGACCAGCGCTTCCACGATGTGCACGCGCTCTCCGACGGCACCCTGCTGGTGGCCGGCGACGCCAGCAGCCTCGACTGGCTTGCGCCGCAGGTGCCGCGCATCCAGCTGCCGGCGACCGGCATCGACAGCGCTGCCGCCGGGCGGATCGGCTTCATCCTGCATCTGTCCTCGGACCTGAACCAGGTGCTGCGCGTGGCGCATTTCCCGCCCGGCACGGTGCGCGATGTGTTCAAGTTGCGCAGCACCGAGGTGCCCGGCGCCACCACTGGCGTGCTCTACCTCTCGGGCGGGCGGCAAAGCGCCAGCGGCGGCTACTACCTGGCGCGCCTCAACGGCAACTTCGTCAGCCGCCTGCCGGACGGGCTGGACTTCGCCTACAACGTGCGCGCCGATGGCGACCACGCCACCCGCCAACCCTGGGATGTCGGCGGCGACGGTGCGGTGGTGCACGCGATCGGCACCCCTTTCAACGACAACTGGGCCGCCATCGAGAAGATCAACGCCCAGGGCCAGCGCGTGGTGGTGGAGCACTGGCATGCGCATTGGCATGACGCTGGCGAATGGGACGGTACGCCCGCCTCCAGCTACCCGAACGCGGCTACCCAACCGCTGCGCTACAGCGCCATCGTGATGAAGGCCAACCGCCGAGGCAGCCTGCGCAGCACCACCCAGGCCGACTACGCCCAGCTCGCCAGCGATGCCAACGGCAACAGCGGCCGCCGTGGCCGCCTGCCCGACGACTACTACCACACGGGCCCCTGCGCCCTGCAGGGCACTGGCACCTGTCCGAACAGCGGCCCCGGCTATACCGGCTATCGCGCACGCTCGGCGCGCACCCAGCGGGTTGGCGCCATCGCCATCGACCGCCGCAGCAACCGCCTGTATTTCGGATACGCCACCCAGACCATCCTGCCCGGCGGCAACCCCGATTTTGAACCCGCGGTGGTGGCCATGGAGCCCGACGGCCGCCTGCGCTGGTGGGATCGCCTGTACCGCGAAACCACCTCCAACTCACCGCCCGACCAGTACGTCGACGGCCTCGCCATCGACTACGTCAACGACCGCCTGCTGGTGATGGCGCGCACCCATGGCAATGCGCCCGACAATTTCTGGCGCGGCAACCAGATCTCGCTGAGCCCCGGCGCACAGGGTTTCCAGAACCAGTTCACCGGTACCAACGGCAATATCCACATCAGCTGGCTGGGCGGCCTGCGCCTGGCCGATGGTCGCGTCACTGCCGCCACCTACGTGGCCGAATACGTCGAAGGCAGCACCAACTTCGGCGCCGCCCATCCGGATCCGCTGCTGGAGGGCTGGCCCAGCCCCAACGCTGGCTGGCCCAACGTCAACACCACCCGCTGCGGCAGCAATTCCGGCCACAGCGGCGAGATCGCGGTCGGCCCTGCCGGCGAGGTCGCAATCCTGTGCTCCGGCCGCCGCACGCTGACCAGCCGCGACGCCCACCAGACCATGCCGCGCCCCAATGTGGCCAACCCGCAGACCGGCACCTGGAACCACTTCGTGCGGGTCTATTCGCCGGACCTGTCCAGCCTGCGCTACAGCTCGCTGCTGACCGGGCAATGGGACACCGCTACCGGCGCTGGCGGCGACAACACCCGCTTGATCGGCCTGGCCCTGCGCGCTGATGGCGTGTTCGTGGCGGGCTGGCACGTGGCCGAAAGCCCCGGCGTCGCCAAGGGCCAGCCGGTGCCCACCTCCAATGCCCCCAGCTGGGGCCGCACCCAGCCCACGGGCGAAACCGCCCTGCTTGCGCGGTTGTCCGGCGAGCGCCTGGGCGGCGCTGCGGCACCCGGCGTCGGGCGCATCTTCGGCAACGGCTTCGAATAGGCTGCGCCCTGGCGCACCGGCGTCCGCGCGCCCAGAGGCGCTTATCGCGGATCCACTGCCGAGGGCTCAACCCCTCTCCCCCGGCCCCTCTCCCGCAAGGGGAGAGGGGAGAACAGCGGCTCGGGTTTGGAGGCCTCTCTCGCCGCTGGAGAGGGCGGCAGGTTTCTCCGCGGGTTCAAGCCCTTCTCCCCAAGCCTCCCTCACCCCTGTGGGAGCCTGCTTGCAGGCGACGGGCAGTGGCGCTTGCCGTAGCGCAGGGGTAGTGCGAGCTAGCTCGTTTGGAGGCCGCACCCAGCCCATGGGCGAAACCGCCCTGCTTGCGCGGCTGTCCGGCGAGCGCCTGGGCGGCGCTGCGGAAGCGGGCGTCGGGCGCATCTTCGGCAACGGCTTCGAATAGGGTGCGCCTTGGCGCACCGGCGTCCGCGCGCCCAGAGGCGCTTATCGCGGATCCACGTCCGAGGGCTCAACCCCTCTCCCCCGGCCCCTCTCCCGCAAGGGGAGAGGGGAGAAGAGCGGCTCGGCTTTGGAGGCCTCTCTCGCCGTTGGAGAGGGCGGCAGGTTTCTCCGCGGGTTCAACCCCTTCTCCCCAAGCCTCCCTCACCCCTGTGGGAGCCTGGTTGCAGGCGACGGGCAGTGGCGCTTGCCGTAGCGCAGGGGTAGTGCGAGCTAGCTCGTTTGGAGGTCGCACCCAGCCCACGGGCGAAACCGCCCTGCTTGCGCGGCTGTCCGGCGAGCGCCTGGGCGGCGCTGCGGCACCGGGCGTCGGCCGCATCTTCGGCAACGGCTTCGAATAGGGTGCGCCTTGGCGCACCGGCGTCCGCGCGCCCTGAGGCGCTCATCGCGGATCCACTGCCGAGGGCTCAACCCCTCTCCCCCGGCCCCTCTCCCGCAAGGGGAGAGGGGAGAAGAGCGGCTCGGCTTTGGAGGCCTCTTACGCTCTGTGGTGCTTGATCCGATCGCATCGCCGCGGGGCGTGCTCCCCTCACGCCATAGGCTGCGCCTTGGCGCACCGGCGTTCGCGCGCCCTGAGGCGCTTATCGCGGATCCACTGCCGAGGGCTCAACCCCTCTCCCCCGGCCCCTCTCCCGCAAGGGGAGAGGGGAGAACAGCGGCTCGGCTTTGGAGGCCTCTTACGCTCTGTGGTGCTTGCTCCGATCGCATCGCCGCGGGGTGTGCTCCCCTCACGCCATAGGGTGTGCCTTGGCGCACCGGCGTCCGCTGTGCTGTGGCCGCTGTCGGTGTTGTCCAAGCCCCCGGCACGAACTGAACAGCGGCAAGGTCTCAATGCAGCACGCTGCACAGCGGTAAGGTCCGAATGCAACACGCCGCACAGCGGCAAGGCCTAACGCAACACGCCGCACCGCGGCAAGGCCCCAACGCAACACGGTGCGCCAAGGCCTGAGGTCTCCCCACTTTTCATAGCAGTGCGAGCCCCCGTTTTCGCTCGAGGAGTTCGCCCAATACGGCGTGCAGACCGGCACGAATATCTTGGGGTAAGCGCCTGAATCGTAACCACTCCATTCCCCTTCGCCACGCCGAGTAGCGGCGCATGTGCGACTTCTGGCGGGTCAGGGGATCCACGCTCCAGGTGTTCCGGGCAGCGATGGCCATCATCCATGCGGCAAAGCTGGTCAGGCGATTGAGCAGCAGCAACACGCCCGC
>JAKOMQ010000059.1 GCA_022241605.1 Aquimonas sp.
TTGAGGCGGCTGTTTTCCTCCTCGAGCTCACGCACGCGCTTGAGCTCCGAGGCTTCCATGCCGCCGAACTTCGACTTCCACTGGTAGTACGTCGCCACGCTGATCCCGGCCTGACGGCAGAGATCCTTGACCGGCAAACCTGCATCGGCCTGCTTCAGGATCGAGACGATCTGAGTCTCGGTGAACTTCGACTTGCGCATCTGAACCTCCTGGCTGGGGAAACCTTGCCAGAAAGTTCTAGAAACCTGTGTCCACCGTTCCGGGGAGCTTACGGCCTGGCCGTGCTGTCGGAGCTCAAACTGCTGCAGTGCCTGCACACACAAGTCGACCAGATGGAACGCTGGGTGCTGGAGTCGATCCGCTCCACACCAGAACTTCAAGCGCTGCGCAGCACGCCGGGGATCGGCGTCATTCTCGGCAGTACGATCCTGCTGGAAACAGGCGAGATCGCACGCTTCGACAGCGTCGGCGACTACGCCTCGTACTGCCGCATGGTCGAGAGCACGCGGTTGTCGAACGGCAAGAAGAAGGGCAGCGGCAACGCCAAGTGCGGCAACCGTTATCTGAGCTGGGCGTGGATCGAAGCCGCGAACTTCGCGATCCGCTTCAGCCCCGAGATCCGCCGCTGGTTCGATCGCAAGGCGAGCAAGAAGCCGCCCCCGGTGGCGATCAAGTCCGTGGCCCACAAGCTGGTGACCTGCCGGCTTTTTCAGGACCACCGATTAGTTGAGGGAGGCTCGGTGGGTTGATGCTTCGTTCTTCTGCTTCTGTTCGTCCTTGAACTGCTTCGGCGTCCGGTAGCCGAGGCTCGAGTGGGGGCGATCTTCGTTGTAGTGGCGGCGCCAGCTCTCGATGATCACCCGCGCCTCGGCCCGGCTCCGGAACCACTCCATGCTCAGGCACTCGTCGCGGAACTTGCCGTTCAAGCTCTCCGCGGTGCCATTCTGCCAAGGCTTGCCGGGGTCGATGTGCGCCGTTTCGATGCCCTCCTGCTGC
>JAKOMQ010000060.1 GCA_022241605.1 Aquimonas sp.
TCGTAGAAATACAGGCCGGTGATGGCCCAGTTGGACTTCGGGCGAGCGGGCTTCTCCTCGATCGAGACGGCGCGGCCGCTTTCGTCGAATTCCACGACGCCGTACCGCTCCGGATCGCTGACGTGGTAGGCGAAGACGGTCGCGCCATCGTTTAGCCCTGCGGCGTTGCCGAGCAGGTCTGGCAGGCCGTGGCCGTAGAACAGGTTGTCACCGAGGATCAGGGACGACGGCTGGCCGGAAACGAATTCCTCACCGATGATATAGGCTTGCGCAAGTCCGTCGGGGCTGGGCTGCTCTGCGTAGGACAGGGTGATCCCGAGCCGTTCTCCACTGCCAAGCAGGGCCTTGAAGCGGGGCAGGTCGTGCGGTGTGGAGATGATGAGAATTTCGCGTATGCCGGCGGACATCAGGACCGACAGCGGATAATAGATCATCGGCTTGTCGTATACGGGGAGAAGCTGCTTCGACGCAACGAGCGTCATCGGATGCAGACGCGTTCCGCTTCCGCCGGCAAGGATGATCCCCTTCATAGGCCTGTCCCACTCCATGCAAACAATCGCCGCCTTCTACCGGAAGAGTGTCGGCTGCGAAAGATTTTCCTGCATGGCGCGGCGATACGCCTACGAACGGGCGATTTTCCTTTCTTCCGAATTTGGTCTAGAGCGATTTGAAACGGACATGCATCAAAGGCCACCGCGTCGAGGGTGGCGACCTTCATGGAGAGACGATGCTCGATATACGAAAGCTTGCCTTGCCGGATGTGCTTGAGATCAAGCCCCGCAAATTCGGCGACGACCGTGGCTTCTTCGCCGAAACGTACAACCGGCAGCGCTTTCATGATGCCGGCATCGGGGCCGACTGGATTCAGGATAACCAGTCATTCTCGGCCGAGGCGTTTACCCTGCGCGGCCTTCATTACCAGGAGCCGCCTTTTGCGCAGCACAAGCTGGTCCGTGTCCTGCGCGGACGTA
>JAKOMQ010000061.1 GCA_022241605.1 Aquimonas sp.
CGCGTCGATGGAAAGATAGGACTGCGCAGAAAGAGCGGGGCCGATATGGACGGCCTCGTCCGCCATGCGCACATGGACGGCATCGCGGTCGGCGTCGGAGTAGACGGCCACGGTGGCGATGCCCATGCGCTTCGCCGTGCGGATGACGCGGCAGGCGATTTCCCCGCGATTGGCGATCAGGATCTTCTTGAACATCGATGCTCCCCCCATCCGAGCCTGCATCCTCAATAGAGGCATTTCGCCCCGCAGGTAAACGCTGGTGACAGCGGAGTGCGAATATGCGATCCGGCCCCGCACAAGGAGATGGAACATGCGTTGGAGCCATATCGCCCTTCTGGCCGGCGCCGGCCTCGTCGTCGGCGCGACATTGGCCGGCTTTACAGCGATGGTCGGCGGCCGGACGACGCCACAACCCGAAAGCGCGGCCGTCTCGATCGCCGATATCGGCGGACCCTTCACCCTGACGGACACGAAGGGGCAACCCTTCACGGAGAAGAACCTGGCCGGCCGCCCGGCGGCGATCTTCTTCGGCTTCACCTTCTGCCCGGACATCTGCCCGACGACGCTTTACGAGTTGGCCGGGCTGATGCGGGAACTGGGGCCAGAGGCCGATGCGATGGACGTCGTCTTCGTTTCGGTGGATTGGGAAAGGGATGGGCCGGCAGAGGTGGCGCGCTATCTCGGGGCCTTCGATCCGCGCATGATCGGCCTCGGCGATACCGACCCCGCCAGTGAACCCGATGCGCCCATCAATCACCAGCAGCTTGCGATGCGTGCGGTTGTTCATGCTGCCAAGGTGGTACCAGCTCAGGGGCCGATAGCGATGCAGGGAAACGCCGGCCACCTGCATCAGCTCAAGCAGCTCCTGATCCATCCGGGAGCTGCCAACCCAATCGATGGTCACGCT
>JAKOMQ010000026.1 GCA_022241605.1 Aquimonas sp.
CGAGGTCTCGCTCGGCCAGCAGCTTCTTCAGGCGCGCGTTTTCCTGCTGCAACGTCCGCAGCTGTTTCACGTCGGCGGTCTCCAGCTTGCCGTAGCGCTTGCGCCAGACGTACAGCGTCTGCTCGCTGATGCCGTGCTTCTTGGCAACCTCCGCAACCGGCGACTTGTCGGCCTCACGGAGGATCTTGACCATCTGCTCTTCGCTGAATCGGGACTTGCGCATGGGCTCCTCGCTGATGTCAGGAGCCATCCTCTCAACTTTCAACTGGTCCGAGAATCGCCGGGCAGGTCAGGTGCTCGCGGACGTAACCTAGCGCGAACGTCACTGCAGCAACGCACCAGGTGCCACGGCCCGCGACAGACGCAGCGCTGGTGTTTGGCAGCGCGAACCAACAGGCACATCATCTCAGCAAGTGGTCGTGGCGCTAGCGGGGCGTAACGCATCGATCACCGGATCGTTACGGAAGCGAGAATCCGCGCACCACAAGGCACGCCCAGGGCCAAGTCGAAGGTCCAGAGGCGAGGGCTCGGACGCGAGGTGTAGCGGGTACGATCAACTGGGCTGCTGCGCTTGCGTCGTATACCGCACGCTGGCAAATCGAGATATCAATGGCGGCAGTGCAATGCTGTGTGCCACGGAGCCTCCGAGACGCAGCCATCCAGTAGTTCACATACAGACCAGGCTTGCCGATAGCTTGTTTTCACCAAGCGGCGATGATCGACAGAGCCCGGGTACACATTGACGCGCAATTGCGGATGTCGCCGCAACCCGGCTAGGACCGATGCCGAAGTCGATCAGTCGGCGCGCTGGGCGTCGGCACGCAAGCTGGCGCAAAGTGACTCCAGCACCGGCAGCGCATCGACAAGGCGGGTGAGCGCCGTTGAATCAAGTGCCCTGATTGCGTGTATCAGTGGCTGCAGCCGCCGCGCTTGTCCTTGATCGAAAAGGGTTCGGCCTTGTCGTGTGATCTCGAGCAGGGTCTGCCGGGCATCGCTTTCGTTAGCCATGCGCCGTACCAGCTGCTTTTCGACGAGTGCCGAGACCGTTCGGGTCATGCTCGGCGGGCGCACGTCTTCAAAAGTAGCGAGCTGCCCCATCGTCATGCGGCCGCCGTGAATCAGGACGGCAAGCGCCGAGGCCTCCGCCGGTAACAGCTGTGGTGTGGGATCGAGCGCGCGCAGGATGCGCTGCAGTTGGATGCACGACAGCACCAGGCGCTGGGATGCCGTCATGGCCTGCGCTTGCGACTGGAGATTTCTGACCATATTCTTAGCCAAGCTAAATAACTGGGTGGGTGCCATGGACAAGAAGGATAGCCTGCTGTGGTGCGGGTTTGCCGCGCCGCTGTGGTTCTTCGCAGTGCTGCTAGTGGTTGGCGGCGCTACGCCGGGACATAACCACGCCACCCACGCAGTAAGCGAGCTCGGCGCGCTCGGCGCGCCTTGGGCGTTCGCGGTCAATCTGCTGATGATGGTTGGAACCGGCGCGCTAATCGGGCTGTTTGCGATTGGCTGGCGTCACGCGTCACCGCTATCCGGTGCCGGCTGGCGCGGGCTGCTGTTCTCGGCCCTGCTGTTCATTGGCATCGGCGTGCCGATTACGGTGGTCGACGGTTCACCCGACATGTCCACCATCAACACCCAGGTGCACCTGATGTTCGTGCTGCTCAGTCCGCTGCCGTGGCTAGCGGTCGTGGGCGCCGCAATCGTGCGCTTCCACCGCCTCGGCTGGACGTGGGCGGCGGTGGCGTGTGCGCTGACGCTCGCCGCCTTCGTACTGATCATGGTCGCGCAGGTCGCCCAGGTCCTTCCGGATGCGCCGGGCTGGCTGCAGAGGGCCGGCATCGGCCTGTATCTTGGCTGGCATGCGGTCCTGGCGCTGGTGTTGCTGGGTCGCCGGAGTGTGGCACGAGGTTCTCGACCTGGGCGCATGGCGCGATAGAGTCGGTCGCCCTGACCGTGGCTGGCTGCAGCGCGCCCGGCGGTGATCATGACGTCGCGACCGCGACCGCGACCGGGCTGGCGTCGGTGCCTGCCGACGACCCGCCGCTCCCCCAGGTGGCGTTCGCCGACAGTGCGGTGCACGAGCTGCCTTCGGCCAAACCCCGGCGCTACGCGGTATAAGTCGACCTCCCGCCCGCCTACGCGGATGCGTCAGAACGGCGACTCCCGGGCGTGCTCGTCACCGATCCCAATTTCGCCTTCGCCGTCACGCGCACGGTGCGTGACTTCTCCGGCCAGCGCGGCCGAAACATTGAGCCTTTCTTGCTCGTCGGTCTCATCCACGACCGCTATGCTGCCGTCGGCGCGAGTCGAGCCCGCCACTACACGCCGAGCCTGTCGCGACGGGATGGGCGTCGCTACCAGGCACCCGCCTACGGCGACGCCGACACCTTCCCCGACTGGATGGAGGAGCGCGTGCTGGCGCTGCTTAAGTCGCACTATCGCGCGGACACGGAGCGCGTCACGTTCCTGGGGCACTCGTACGGAAGTCTGCTGGGCCTGCATGCGTTGTTCACCCGACCCGGCCTGCTAGCGAGTTACATCCTCGGCAGCCCATCGTTGTGGTTCGACGTCCATGTGATCTTCCGGACCGAGGAGACGTACGCGACCGTCAACGCGGATCTATGAGGCCGCCGCTCGTTTCTCGAACACCCCAAAGCCCGGCCATGTGCCGGGCTTTGTGCGTTCTGGCGATCGAGGGCGAATCGTCCTGCCCGCTCCACGGTGTTTTCCAGGGCACCCCATGGCTGGCGGGCCGATCGCCTTGACCAACCAGCAGCTGGTGACAGGGGGGGCGCGACGGGCGTCACGGGGCGAGCTTGCGGGTCAGGCCATGCGTGCGGGCCTGCCGCGGTACGGCGTGATCGGATTCCCGCAGTTTTTGCGCCTTTGCCATGGACCGACCGTCTGCCCAAGCGCTGGTGGAACGCCCGCCACGCCGCAAGAAATCTGAGGAAGAACCATGATCGGACTACATTCCCACGCCAGACGCTACCTGGTAGCCGCAGCCTTGCTGCTGATCAGCAGCCTGTCGTGGGCCGCTGCGCAGAAAGGGCTGGACCAGCTCGGCGAAGGCGAATGGGCCTCAGTGCAGGCGCAGATTGTGGCCCATCGACACCGCGCCGAAGGCGACCCCGTAGACGGCTTCCGGGCCCACAACGGTGCGCTGGGCCTGGCCCAGCGCTACTACCCGGACGGACGCACCCAGGTCGAGGGTCAGCGCCTGGGCGTGTCGCTGCAACTCATGGCCTACGGCTACGGGCAGTTGGTTCAAGCCGGCACGCCTTCGCTGCGCGCCGAGACCGATGGGCAGGGAGCGGTGGTGCATTACCAGTGGGACGAAAACCTGCGTGAGTGGTGGCTCAACCGACCCGGCTCCTTGGAGCAGTGGTTTGAACTACAGCGGCGCCCGGCAGAACCTGACGGCGGCCCCCTGCAACTGCAGATGGCGCTGGAGGTGCCGCCGAACACCCCGGTCCATCTGGATGCCACCGGCCAGGCCTTGCGCATTGGCGAAGGTGAAGGTGCTCTGCGCTATGCGGGCCTGAAGGTGTGGGACACCGATGGCCAGATCCTGCCCGCCCGCATGCAGTTGAACCGGGCCGGTGACTTGCTGCTCAGCATTGATGATGCCTTGGCGCGTTACCCCGTCACCATTGATCCGGCCTGGAGCCAGGAGGTGTACTTCAAGGCTTCCAATGCGGAAGCAGGTGACCGGTTCGGCTACTCAATCGCCCTGTCCGGGTCGCTGTCCGGCGATACGCTGGTGGTTGGGGCGCCCTCCGAAGACGGCGGCTTTCAGGGCAGCAACTCGAGTCAGCAGAGTGGCGCGGCCTACGTGTTTGTGCGCTTCGCCGGCAACCAATGGCTGCAGCAGGCCTATCTCAAGGCCTCGAACATTGGCGCGGGCGACCGCTTCGGTCATTCCGTGGCCGTGTCGGGCGATACCTTGGTGGTGGGCGCGCCAGGCGAGAGGAGCCAGGCCACGGGCGTCAATGGCAACCAGCTGGACGATTCCGCCATCGACAGTGGCGCAGCCTATGTGTTTTTGCGTGTGGGTGGCATCGGTGGCACCTGGAACCAGCAGGCCTATCTGAAGGCCTCCAACACCGACAGGTTTGACAGGTTTGGACATGCCGTGGCCGTGTCGGGCGATCGGGTGGTGGTAGGGGCGCCACGCGAGAGCAGCAGCGCGACCGGGGTCAACGGCAACCAGAGCAACAACGACGCCGAGGACAGCGGTGCGGCTTATCTGTTCGAACGCAACCAGGCCAACGGAAGCTGGAGCCAGCTGGCCTATCTGAAGGCCTCCAACACGGGGGCAGGGGACCAGTTCGGGCACGCCGTGGCGATCAACGGCACAACCGTGGTGGTGGGCGCACCTGAGGAAGACAGCGCTAACGACGGCGCCGGCAACAGCGGCGCGGTCTATGTGTTTCAGCGCGAGGGCATCAGCGTCGGCGGTTGGTTCCAGCAGAGGTATCTGAAGGCGTCCAATGCCGGGGCCGGGGACTTGTTCGGCTACTCGTTGGCGCTCTCCGGTGAAACGCTGGTAGTCGGGGCCCAGGGAGAGGGCAGCAACGCCACCGGGGTCAACGGCGATCAAACCGACAACAGCGCTGCAAACAGCGGCGCGGCCTATGTGTTCGTGCGCACTGGTGGTCGTAACGGCAGCTGGAGCCAGCAGGCCTACCTGAAAGCGTCCAACACTGGGGCTGGCGACGCGTTTGGCTTCTCGGTCGGCCTATCGGGCAACCTGCTGGTGGTGGGAGCGATCGGCGAAGACAGCAATGCCAGAGGCATTGACGGCAATCAGGCCAACAACAGCATAGGGGGCAGCGGTGCCGCCTATGCATTCGTGCGCAGCGGAACCACCTGGCGCCCACAGGCATACATCAAGGCGTCCAACACGGATCTGGGAAACTTCGATTTCGGTCATTCCCTGGCGGTGTGGGGCAGCAGGCTGGTGGTGGGGAAACCCGGTGAAGGCAGTCCTGGCATCGGAATCAACGCCATCCAGGGCCCACCCGACGGTGCTCCCGGGAGCGGTGCGGCGTACGGCTTTCTGTTGGTGCCGACCCTTGGCGGCAGCGTGGCTGGACTCGCCGCAGGCGGCAGCTTGACCTTGGGGAACAGCGATGGTCACACCAGGGTCATCACCGGCAACGGACCGTTCAGCTTTGGCGCAGTGGCCTTCGACAGCCCCTACGACGTGCGTGTGATCGCTCAGCCGACGGGGCAGGTGTGTACCGTGGCCAATGGCAGCGGCAACGCCTTGGGTGAGGTCATCGACATCCAGGTCAATTGCGCGGTCGGCACCTTCACCATCAGTGGCACGCTGGCGGGACTCAACGCCGGCCTGAGCGTCAGTTTGCGCAACAACGACGATGTCCTGACGCTTTCGGCCAATGGCCTGTTTTCCTTTCCCACCCTGCTCGGGCCGGGCAACACCTTTAACGTCGTCGTGATCTCCCAGCCAACTGGCCAGACCTGTCTGGTGGCTGCCGGTGCGGGCACAGTGACGGTCAACTTCCCCAGCATTCCCTTCGTACAGGTGATCTGCGTCGCGAACACCTACAGCATCGGCGGCACCTTGTTCGGACTGGATCCTGGCCAGAGCGTGACGCTGCAAAACGGTGCCGACAGCCTGGTGCTCAGCGCAAACGGTGGCTTCGTCTTTCCCACCCGGGTCACGCACGGCGCCAGCTATGCGGTGACCGTCACTGCGCAGCCGGTCGGCCGAGCCTGCCAGGTGACGGGCGGCGCGGGCGTCGCCCTGGGTGAGGTGAGTGATGTGCAGGTGGTATGCACCCCCAACCGCTACACCATCGGGGGCACGGTGTCGGGCCTGAATGCGGGTCTCAGCGTGACCTTGTCCCTGTCCGGCAGCCCCGAGGTGGTCAACAGCAACGGCAGCTTCACCTTCGCGGGACGGACAATCCCCGAGGGCGCCAGCTACGCCGTCAGCGTGTCCACCCAGCCGGTGGGACAAACCTGCACCGTCCGCAATGGCAGCGGTGTCGCCACAGCCAACGTGACCGATATCGAGGTGACCTGCGTCATCAACAGCTACACCATCGGCGGAACCCTGTCCGGGCTGGCCGCAGGCGGCAGCCTCACCCTGCGGAACAACGGCGGGGACGACCTGCTGCTTGGCGCCAATGGCGCCTTCGTCTTCGCCGCCCAGGTGCTGCACGGTGAACCCTACGAAGTCACAGTGTCGAGCGCGCCTGCCGATCAGACCTGCTTTGTCAGCAATGGATCCGGCACGGCGACCCGCACGGTTTCCAACATTCAGATCGATTGCGTAACGGGCACCCCGGTCACCATTGGTGGCACCGTGTCCGGCCTTGCCGCCGGTCAGTCCGTGACCCTGCAGAACAATGGCGAGGGTGCTCTGCGTCTGACTGCGAACGGTGCGTTCGTCTTCACGGCACCGATCAGCGAAGGCGCCGCGTATCTTGTGGCCGTGAGGACACAGCCCTCGGTGCAAACCTGTACGGTGAGCAATGCTTCGGGTGTGGCCTCGGCAAACGTGACCAATGTGGCCGTCAACTGCACCGCCAACAGCTACCCCATCGGCGGCTCCCTGTTCGACCTGGGCCCCAACCGTACCGTAACGCTTCAGAACAACGGTGGCGACGACCTCGTGCTGGGCGAGGACGGCTTCTTCGAGTTCCCGACGCAGATCACTTTCGGCCTCCCCTACAGCGTGAGCGTGTCAGCCCAGCCAGTGGGCCAGACCTGCGAAGTGAGCAATGGCACGGGCACCGTTGCCGCGGGAGGCAATCTCTTTGCGGCTGTCACTTGCTTCACCGACGGCTACCTCATCGGCGGCACGTTGTCAGGCCTGGGCGCTGGCGGCAGCATCACCCTGCAGAACAACGGCGGCGACGACCTCACGCTGAGCGCAGATGGCAGCTTCTTCTTTCCTGTGCCAATCATCCTGGGCGGCCCGTACCTGGTAAGCGTGTCGATGCAGCCCGTGGGTCAGACCTGCACGGTGATCAACGGCGCCGGCAACGCCACCACCTTCAACGATGTGAACAATGTGGCGGTGACCTGTGTCAGCGACAATTACAGCATCGGCGGAACGCTGTCGGGCCTGGCCGCTGGCGGCAGCGTCACGCTGCAGAACAACGGTGGCGACGACCTGGTGCTTGGCGCCAACGGCAGTTTCACTTTCGGCCTGCGGGTCCTTCCAGGCGCTCCCTATGCGGTGACGGTATCGAGTGCACCGGCCGGCCAGACCTGCACAGCAAGCAATGGAGCAGGTACCGCCACTGGCAATGTCAGCGATGTGCTGGTGAGCTGCGTGAGCAGCACGTACTCCGTGGGCGGTACCGTCACAGGTCTTGCGGGCAGCGGACTGGTGCTGCGCAACAACGGTGCTGATGATCTGGCGGTTGCCGCCGACGGTTCGTTCACCTTCGCGACCGCGCTGAGCGACCTCGACAGCTACGCGGTCACGGTATTCGTGCAGCCGACCAGCCCCAATCAGAGCTGCACGGTTTCAAGCGGCAACGGCACCGTGGCTGGCTCCAACGTCACGAACGTCCGGATCAACTGCGTGACCGGCAACTACACGATTGGCGGCACAGTCACCGGTCTGCTGGGGTCGGGCCTGGTGCTACAGAACAACGGCGGCGACAATCTGTCGATTTCCGGTGATGGCAGTTTCACCTTCAGCACCGCGATCGAGGACCTCAGTGCCTATGCGGTCACGGTGCTGGATCAACCGAACACGCCGGCGCAGAACTGCAGCGTGGCGAACGGTGTCGGTGTCCTTGCTGGCCAGAACGTCACCAACGTCCGGATCAGCTGCATCACCCGCAGCTATGCGGTCGGCGGCGCGGTGTCAGGCCTGGTCGGCTCTGGCTTGATCCTGCAAAACAACGATGGCGATAACCTGCCGATATCCGTCGACGGCAGTTTTGTCTTCAGCACAGCGCTGGAAGACCTCAATGCCTATGCCGTGTCTGTGCTGGCTCAGCCAAGCACGCCGGCGCAGACCTGCAGCGTGGCGAACGGTGTCGGTTCGGTGTCGGGTCAGAGTGTCACCAATGTCTCGATAACCTGCGTGACCAACACCTACACCATTGGCGGTACGGTCAGCGGCTTGGCGGGCAGCGGCCTGGTCCTGCGCAACAACGGAGATGATGATCTGCCGATTTCGGCCGATGGCAGCTTCAGCTTTGCCACAGCGCTGAATGACCTCAGCGCGTATGCCGTCACTGTACTGGCTCAGCCGAACACGCCGACGCAGACCTGCAGCGTGGTGAATGGCGCCGGAGCCCTGGCCGGTGCGAACGTCACCAATGTCCAGATCACCTGCAGCACCGACAGATTCACCATTGGCGGCACCGTTTCGGGGCTGCAGGGCGTCGGCTTGGTCCTGCGCAACAACGGCGATGATGACCTGGCCATTGCGGCTGATGGCGGCTTCAGCTTCGCAACAGCCTTGCCGGATCTCAGCGGCTACGTCGTGTCTGTCGCCGCACAACCCACTGGACCGATACAGACCTGCGCCGTCGCCAACGGGTCGGGAACGCTTGCTGGGCAGAGTGTCAGTCATGTTTCAGTCCAGTGCGTTCTCGAACTGCCCGTGCTGACACTGAGTCAGCCCGAGTTGGACTTCGGGACCTTGATTGCGGGTCCGCAGGGCGCCAGCCTGTCGATCACGCTGACAAACACCGGGACGGGCGAACTGCTGATCAGCTCCCTGACAACGCCAGAGGCGCCGTTCGCACTGGTCGGTGGCAGCTGCTTGGCGGCTCCACTGCAACTGTTGCCCGGCGCCAGTTGCGTGATCGAGGTGGGGTTCTTCCCGAACAACCTGCCCGCGCACTATGCATCGAGCTTCGAGATCGCGAGCAATTCCAGCAGCAGCCCAACCGCCATCCGTTTGCGCGGCGTCGTCGTGGACCCCGTTACCGTGCCTGTCGACAACCCGTTTGGACTGATCTTGTTGATGCTGTTGTTGGTGGGCGTGGGCGGGTGGCAGATCAGGGCGAAGGAGGCGTCCTGATCGCCACGTCCAGTCGGATGAATAAAGCCACGACGAGCCTTGCCTGCCAACCTCAGGTATCTGAAGCCGAAGGCACCCAGGCCCGCATCCAGCAGATCAAGGCGCAGATGGCGGTGACCTCCCCTACAACGCCCGCTTTGCGGGCTACGCCTTCGCTTCATCGCTGCGCGATTCGCTCGGTCGGTCGCTTTGCGACAACGCCCGCTTTGCGGGCTACGCCTTCGCTTCATCGCTGCGCGATTCGCTCGGTCGGTCGCTTTGCGACAACGCCCGCTTTGCGGGCTACGCCTTCGCTTCATCGCTGCGCGATTCGCTCGGTCGGTCGCTTTGCGACAACGCCCGCTTTGCGGGCTACGCCTTCGCTTCATCGCTGCGCGATTCACTCTGTCGGTCGCTGCGCGACAACGCCCGCTTCGGGGGCTACGCCTTCGCTTCATCGCTGCGCGATTCACTCGGTCGGTCGCTGCGCCCCAACGCTGCCCTGCTGATGACCACCGAAGCCATGGTCGCCGAGCTGCCTAAGAAGGACGCCCCGGCGGCCAACCATGGCAACGGCCACGGCGGCAGCATGGGTGGTATGGAGTTCTAAGTCCTGCTTTCCAACACGTTTGACCACAAGGCCCGGCCTTGTGCCGGGCTTTGTGCATGTGGCGTGTCAATCGTCGCTGACTGGCGTCAGCGTGATGTCGCTTAACACGGGCGGCTGTGCTAGCTGCTAACGGCGCTTGTAGCGACGGCTAGATCGGCCTCTTCGATCACAGGATAGGTAGCGGTGCTTTCAATCCAGGCCACCAAGCTGTCGTAGGTGGCCGACACCTGCGCTGCCTTTTTGAAGTGCGCATTGCCAGATCGTAACCACTCGCCATCCGAGATCTGCAAGTAGCTTGGACACTCGCTTGTCACGATTCCGGTTCGTATCCAGCTTTGTCATCCAAAGCTGCTTGCGAGTCGCTGGAGTCGTCGCAAAGCGACAGCCTTTGTGGCGATCCCAGAAACACCCGTGGAAGGCAGCCTCTACCGTTCGAGTCTGTCGCGGTCGCTCAGGCGGCTTGGCCAGCCCGGCGCGCCGCAACGAAGGCGCGCACCATCAGAACCAGCAGAACAGCGCACAGCGTCAGCATGTCCAAGTTGACTCCCAAAGCCAGTGGGCTCATTTGCGCGGCGCGAATCAGCAAGGCGGCCGCAGGCGCGAGGGACCCGAGCAGGGCCACCACGGCGGCCATGTGCATCAGGTGCTTACGCGCACCATCGACAGGCAGGGCGAGGCCGGCGACAGCGCCCAGGGCAATGCCGACGTAGCGGGAAGCAGTGCGTTGCTGCTCGACCACGTGGCGAAGACGCCCACGCCTAGCAGGATCAGCAGGGCGGCAAAGATCAGGGTCGTGTTGGGCATCGGTCGGCTCGCGCTGTCTGAAATTCGCTTTCGAAAATGGCGGAGCGGTCGTCGCCGGGCCGTCATCGCGCGCTGGCCTGTGCGCCGATCCACGTCTGTGGACACGGGTGGCCGGTCAGCCGACCCCGACCGCTTGGGCCGCTGGCGTCGTTCGCCCGGACAAACGTCGCCAGCGGCCGCCCAACACGTGCTCCGCGGTCGGCAGGAGCTTGGAAGGCGAAGCACAGGGTGTTTCAAGGCCTGCTTGGCGTGGCCACGGTGCTGGGTTCACCGCAGCGGTGGTGCAGCTCAACAGCTTCAGCCTCATCCTCGGCAGGATCGAGTACGAGCACCGTAGTGCGCATACTGCCTGCGGAAGCGGAGTGCCCCGATTCTGCCGAAGGCGGCCAAGGCGAGCACCAAAAAGCGACACGATGCTGCCAAGCCCCAAACGGCTCGGCAGGCTGGCCGCAAAGGGCGCTCGAATTTCGCGGGCTCGTGACGGCGCTTCGCTGTCAAGGCGCTTCGATGGGGCTCGTCGCCAAGAAGGTGAAACTGGAGTGTAATCCCGCATTCTGAAATTCGCATTTCCCCCGGCCATTCGTCGTCGTCGGCTTGCCATCGGCGGCGCCCTGTTCCTCGCCTTCGATGCTCTGCTCATGGGCGTCGGCGTGGCCGTTATCACCCGCGGCGCTGGGCGCGGGCGTGTCGATGTTGCTGGCGTGGGCGCTGGTGCGCCCCCCGATGGCGGCACTGGTGGACGGCGTGCTGCGCATCGAGGCGGCGCATCGTCACTTCGTGCCAAACCGCCAAGCCCTGCGCGGCGTGCGTATCGTCAAACTCGACGTTTCCAGCGCGCCGGGCGACATGCTGCCCAAGCCGCTGCTTGAGCGGTCGTGGTGATCGACCGGCGACGCGATGGGATAGCAGATCGACGGCTGCGGCGAACCGGGGTTCTGCGTGGCCACGCGGATCGGCGCGGCGCTGCAGATCGAAAGCGGTATTGGCGCGCCGCTGTGGACACCCAGCGATCCGGCAGCGGTCGCGCAGGCCTTGCGCGAGGAGGCAGGGCCGCGCTGATCGCCTTGGTCGGGTCGCGCGACACGCCGAGCGCACCAGGCTCGCGGCCCGATGTGCGGCAACGCCCGCTGAGCAGGCTACGCCTTCGCTGCATCGCTACATCGCTACATCGCTGCGCTAT
This sequence comes from Aquimonas sp., assembly GCA_022241605.1. Taxonomy (GTDB): domain Bacteria; phylum Pseudomonadota; class Gammaproteobacteria; order Xanthomonadales; family Xanthomonadaceae; genus Aquimonas. The sequence continues at coordinate 11,605 of JAKOMQ010000026.1, forward strand.
TCGCTTGCTCCGCGCGTTGCTTGCTGTGCCCCGCTGCAGTCCTGCGGCAGGTCGAGGTGCGCGCGCCACTACCGCCCGCTCTGTGCCCGAGCACCCACTCCGATGGGTGCTGATCGAGGTTCACTACCGGGAAGACACGGCACGCACCGTGGCGGAGCACCGCTCTTTGCCAGCGCAAGTGCGCAAGGCGTTCGAGGACGTCTGCGCGGGAGGGCCTCGCGCACAACTACCCGCGGGTGGCGTCGGCCCAGTGCGACAGGGAGAGGCTTGTGGCCCTCTGCTGAACGTCGCTCGGCTTCTGTCGCAGCAGGGCAGCGTGGCGCATCGCCGATTCCGCCACGTGGTCGAGGAAGTGGTCGGTAGGCGGTCGGTGCGGCACCGGGCGCATGCGTCACGATCGCAAGACCAGCGTGTACGAAGCCTGGATCTGGCGCACCAAGGTGCGGATGCTGCTGCGACGCCTGAGCGCCCGATCCGTCAATGCCCACCCTGGTGTCGCTGAGCGCTTCCAACTGCGCTCGAACAAATGAATGGTCTGCAGAAGGCTGCGTGATCAAGCGGTCGCGCGGTCGATACAGCGACGCTGCCCATGAAGCCTCTGACTGCGATTCGTACGCGTTTGAATTGATCCGCACCGCGATCACATGACGCACAGAGCAGGCACGGCGGCTGATGAGGTCCGAAGCGGCGTGATTGACCCGCATTCCCATCCGGTCTACCGTGGTGGACAGCAGCCAAACCTGCGAGATTCTCCATGGCGTCCGGACTGCATTCCTGCCTGCTCGCGAAGTTTCTTGCTGTGCCCGTAATGCTCGTGCACCAGGCCCAGCAGGCCGAGCAGACCGGTTCCGACTGGATCAACTCCGATTTCAGGGTCAACGGGAGTTCGACAACCTCGTTGGCTGATATGCATTCGACCGGCACCGGCGCGACGGCCAAGGGCCAGATCCAGCCGCAGGTGCTGGTGTTCAATCAGGGCTTCGACTTCCTGATTCCGTACCGGAATATCTTCGATTTCGACCAGCTCGCTGCAACGGGCTCGTTCTCTGATATCACGCGCAATGGAATCCGTGTCCGCAGCGTCGTCAGCGGCATCGGTGTTCCCTGGGTCCATCTCAGCGGCAGCCCGATCTCCGGCCGCGTGGCGCGACAGCCGGATGCGTCGGAGCGCTGGACCGTCGATCTGCCGCCAGGCAGTCATGCCTTCGAGTTCCGAATGTGGGAGAGCAGTATTCCTGGCACCGCACCCGACCAGTGCTTCAACTTCAACTCCTGCACCGACACGCTGTACCGACTGCGCGCTTACAGCGGCGCCACCCTGCTGCAGCGCGTTGATTTTTCGCCTTACAACAATCGCCTGAACACGGTCGCCCTGTGGAGCAGGCAGCCGATCACCCGCATCGAGCTGTTCGGAGAGGTCAACAACATCGACGACGAGTTTCTCGGTGATCTGCGCGCTGGCGCCAATCCGCCGCCGGTGGGTCTGGCCCACCATGTTTCGCGTGAGCATTCAAACTTTGGACTGCATGCCGCGCTCAGAGCCGGCCGTGCCCTGATCAGCGACTCGGCCGGGTTCGAGTACTGGCGCAAGGGTGGGGATGGTGCCTGGACCTACGAGAACCGCCTTGATCTCAGCGGAACAATCGATCGGCTCGCCTTGAGCCCGGAGCATGCCGTGGTCGCCTCTGGCGGCCAGCTGCGCATCTACCGGATCCAGGGAGACGCCCCATGGTTGTGGCCGCTGACCACGATCAGCTACCCGGGCGTGGCGAGGTCGCTGGATATCGACGGCGACTGGATAGCCCTCGGTCTCGCCAACGAGGTTCGTTTGCATCGCCGCGATAGCCAAAGCTGGCGCTTCGAAGGCACCCTGACCCCAGATCCACCCATTCCGAATGCAAGCGAGTTCGGGCCCGGGCTGGACCTCCACGGCGAGCGACTGGCGGTGAGTGCAGGCGGCGGAATGTTCCATGTTTATCGCCGCAATGCGGCCGGCAGTTTCGTGGAAGAGTTCCGGCAGACCCAGCAGTTGAGCGTCAATAGCTCGCTCGCACTCTCTGATTCCACCCTGGTACTCCAATCCCTTGAAGGCGCGCTGCGTCTGTACGAGGAGTACAGCCCAGGCTTCTGGAGAGAGACCGGCCTCGTTTCTGCGCAGTCGCCTGCCCCAATCGGCCTGTCCCTCGGGCGCGCCGTGCGCGCGGACGGCGATCGACTCATCCAGTTGGAGGACTTCCAACTCAACGATTCGCCGAATTTCCGGCAAGTGGTCTCGATCTGGGCACGCAAGGCGGACGGCCAACTGGAACGTACTGCCGTTTTCGTCGACCCGCATCTGCCGTTCCCAGCTTCGGCCAACCTCGGCAGCAACGGGCGTGCCTTCGCGCTGGACGGCGATGATCTGCTTTTCGGCCAACCCGGCTCGGACCTGTGCCTCGGCACGGGCTTTTCGTTTCTCGGCGACAACGGCAGCCAGAACTACCGGAGCGTCTGCGGACAGCGCTCCGGTGCAGTCTATTTCGCACGAGCTTCGAAACTCGGCGTGGTGTTCGAGTCGGGCTTCGAGCCCTGAGCGGGCGGGAAGAACCGTGGGTGAGGGGATGACACGCTCCTGCACGAGCGCGAACTGCTTCGCGTGATGGCAGACGTGGCTAAGGCCGGCAAGCTGCTGCTGATCGTGGTGGACGAAGTCAAAGGCGAGGCCCTGGCGACCCTGGTGGTCAACACCATCCGCGGCATCCTCAACACCTGTGCAGTGGGCTCCCGGCTTCGGCGACCGCCGCAAGACGGCACAGGAAGGCGTGGCGATCCTGACCGGCGGCACCGTGATCTCTGAGGAAGTCGGCCTGCAGCTTGAGAAGGCCACCATCAAGGATCTGGGCCGCGCCAAGAAGATCGTGATCTCGAAAGAGAACAGCACGATCATCGACGGCGCCGGTGAGGCCGAAGGCGCCGGCGATGCCGACCCCATCCAGGCCCGCATCAAGCAGCTCAAGGCGCAGATCGAGGAGACCTCCTCCGACTACGACCGCGAGAAGCTGCAGGAGCGCGTGGCCAAGCTGGCCGGCGGCGTCGCCGTCATCAAGGTCGGCGCTGCCACCGAAGTCGAGATGAAAGAGAAGAAGGCCCGCGTTGAAGACGCCCTGCACGCCACCCGCGCCGCAGTGGAAGAAGGCGTGGTCCCCGGCGGCGGCGTGGCGCTGATCCGCGCCCTGACCGCGATCGGCGATCTGAAGGGCATCAACGAAGAGCAGAACCACGGCATCGTGATCGCCAAGCGCGCCATGGAAGCCCCGCTGCGCGGGATCGTCACCAACGCCGGCGAAGAGCCTTCCGTGATCCTCAACAAGGTCGCAGAAGGCACCGGCAACTTCGGCTACAACGCCGCCACCGGCGCGGTCAGTCGCTTCGCGACAACGCCCGCTGCGCGGGCTACGCCTTCGCTTCATCGCTGCGCGATTAGCTCGGTCGGTCGCTTCGCGACAACGCCCGCTTTGCGGGCTACGCCTTCGCTTCATCGCTGCGCGATTCGCTCGGTCGGTCGCTTCGCGACAACGCCCGCTTTGCGGGGTACGCCTTCGCTTCATCGCTGCGCGATTCGCTCGGTCGGTCGCTTCGCGACAACGCCCGCTTTGCGGGGTACGCCTTCGCTTCATCGCTGCGCGATTCGCTCGGTCGGTCGCTTCGCGACAACGCCCGCTTGGCGGGCTACGCCTTCGCTTCATCGCTGCGCGATTCGCTCGGTCGGTCGCTTCGCGACAACGCCCGCTTTGCGGGGTACGCCTTCGCTTCATCGCTGCGCGATTCGCTCGGTCGGTCGCTGCGCGACAACGCCCGCTGCGCGGGCTACGCCTTCGCTTCATCGCTGCGCGATTCGCTCGGTCGGTCGCTGCGCGACAACGCCCGCTGCGCGGGCTACGCTTTCGCTTCATCGCTGCGCGATTCGCTCGGTCGGTCGCTGCGCGACAACGCCCGCTGCGCGGGCTACGCCTTCGCTTCATCGCTGCGCGATTCGCTCGGTCGGTCGCTGCGCGACAACGCCCGCTGCGCGGGCTACGCTTTCGCTTCATCGCTGCGCGATTCGCTCGGTCGGTCGCTGCGCGACAACGCCCGCTGCGCGGGCTACGCCTTCGCTTCATCGCTGCGCGATTCGCTCGGTCCGCGACTGGATTGCCATGGGCATCCTGGACCCGACCAAGGTCTGAAACGGCGCTCCAGAACGCAGCCTCCATCGCCGGCCTGCTGATCACTAGCTAAGCCATGGTCGCCGAGCTGCCGAGGAAAGACGCCCCGGCCTCGGTTGCATGCATTGAGTCAAGCGCCGACCCAATCCGGCCCAAGCTCAGCTTCGCACGGAGCCGGCCCTGCTCGATCTTGCCCGCGCTTGAGCGGGGCTATACGTCGCGTGCGGGGTCGGGCAGTGCTGACGCCTCTCCGGCATTCGAGTCGAGTGTGCTCCAGGGCAAACGGTGGGTCGTGCGTTCGATCAGACGCCGTACCTTGGGCGGATCCGACCCGCGATGCAGCGCGCGCAGCCGCTCCGGCACCTCGGCGTCATCGTGGGTGATGCGACCCCGGTGCCGAAGATAGTCCAGCCAGGTTGCGGTCTTGTAGCGTTCAACCCACAGCCGTGGGTCGTGCAGATCGCGCAGCAGCGCCCATTGGTGGGCGCCGTCGCGACGGCGGATGCGGCGACGCTCCGCCATTGCCTGCAGAAAGGGCACGATATCGGCCTCGTCGATGATCCACTCGATGCTGACCACCACCGGCCCGGTTCGGGCGTCCACCGGCACCGCCGTCTCCGGCTCGCGATGCGGGCGCAAGGGGTCGAGATTACGCGGTTCGGACTGTTCCAGAGGCAGCAGCCAGCCCAGCGCCGTGCCGATCAGAAGCACCGCCGCCGCTGCCTGCAGAGCAGTGCCGACGCCGTGGGCCTCGGCCAGCGCGCCCCAGGTCCAGCTGCCCAGAGCCAATCCGCTGAAGGCGGCCATCTGATACAGGGCAAGCGCCCGTGCCACCACCCAACGCGGGGCTGAAAGCTGCACGGCGACATTGAAGGTCGAGAGCGCCAGCACCCAGCCTGCGCCGGCGGTCAGCAGCGCCATTGCGCTGAGCGTGAAACCTCCCCCCGCCGCGGCGACGAGCAGTGCGAGCGCAAGCCCGATGCTGGCCCCGCGAACGATGGCTTCAGTCGAGAGCCTGCGGCGCAGCCGGGCACTTCCGAGTGCAGCCAGAACCGCGCCTACGCCGAACGCGCCCAGCAGCAGGCCGTAGGTAAACGCCCCGCCATTGACCAGACCCGCGGCAATCAGGGGCAGCAAACCCAGCACCGCGCCCGCCCCCACGCCGAACAGCACGCTGCGCAGCAGCACCGTGCGGATCGTTGGCGACAGCAGCACGTAGCGCAGGCCCGCCGCCATCGCACTGCCCAGCCGCTCACGTGGCAGCACGCGCGGCTCGTACTCGGGACGCCAGCGCCACAGCACGGCAAACAGCCCCAGATAGCTGGCCGCATTCACCGCAAACGCGGCAGCCGCGCCGGCCGAAGCCACGATCGCGCCGCCGATCGCAGGGCCCGTGCTCCGGGCCAGATTGAAGCCCATGCTGTTCAGAGCCACAGCCGCGGGCACCTGCGCACGCGGAACCATGTCCTGCACCGAGGCCTGCCAAGCCGGCGCGTTGAATGCGCCGCCACAGCCGATCAGAAAGGTGAAAGCCAGCAGCAGCCAAGGCGTCAGCCAACCCAGCCAGGCGCAGACCGCCAGCAAGATCGACACCACCAGCATGAAGCCCTGCGCCGCGAGCAGGATCCGTCGCCGGTCCAGGCCATCCGCCATCGCCCCGCCGATCAAGGAGAACAGCACCACCGGCAGTGCCACCGAGGTCTGCACCAGGGCCACCATGTCTGCCCGCTGGGTGATCTCCAGCATCAGCCAGGCCGCTCCAACGGACTGGATCAGCGCGCCAAAGTTCGAGATCAGGCTGGCCAGCCAGACCTTGCGAAAGATCGCGGTTCGAAACGGAGACCCGCTGTCTGAAGCATCCATCGCTGCATTGTAGGTGCCCGCCGGAACACGCGTCGCCGCGATCCATGGCAACGGAGCGCCCAGACAGGCGGCCTGAGAAGCTCCAGCCTAAGCGTTCTATGCCTGAACGACTCGGCGATCCGCACGCCTTTGGGCCTCTCGCGGCCTTGCTCCAAGACATGCGCGTACTTGAGTTGCCCCAATCGTTCAGCTCTGGCCTTCGGTACATGCAGTGGAGGCAGACCGGCTGCGCGGTGCTGCGCGGGACAATGTTGTCGAGCGGTGCTGTGGCTGAACTGCAGTCGATGCAGGATTTCCAGGCCATGCTGTGTGCACCGCATCCCTCCGGCTCGGAGGTGGCGGCCTGGCTGCACGATCCATCCTGCGTGGGCGACATGCTCAACGGCCGCTGGCAGACTTGGGAGAGCTCGGATACCCATCGCCACGCAAGCTGGTTCGCGCAGCTGGAGGACGTCGGGGGTCGACCATTGGGCACGCTGATCGAGGATAAAGCCAGGCTGCTCAACTACCAGCTCGTGCAAGGCGGGCCGCGCAGGCTTCTCCTGCACCTGGGCGACATCAATCGCTCGGGGCTCGCGCGGGCCAGGCGAGCCTTGAGGCAATGGCTGCAGGCGTGTGGGCTGGGTCAGGTGAAAATGGAAGATCGCCTCGCCTGTGCTCCGCAGTTCGTACGCAGGGACAAGCTGTAGCGGGTGCTGCGCGAGCGTGCCGAATGGGCGTGTCGCGCTGCGGTTGGAGGATTGTCGTGAAAGCGTCTTGGTAAGTTTGCTGTGCGTGCGCTTCAAACGGGCCCGATGGCTCCTTCATCGTGCGGCGCAGTGCGTCACCCTCCGCTTGCAGGGTAGAGAAGCGCAGCGCATCAACCAAAATTCAGCCTCAGACTTGGACAGGACCCGGGTCGAGTCCCGCGCCCTGAAGACCCAGGAGACACCTCGCCCCGACCGAAGCGAAGCGCAAGGCCCCCGACGCACGGCTCTAGCGCGCATTCGCGGTGCAACCCCGCTGCGCCAAGCTCAGAGCGTGTGAAGAAACCCGGGCGCCGCAGCGAGGGCGTCCAGCGGCGGCCGCAGTAGGCGGGTGTTTTTTTCACAGGCTTTCAGGCCTGCACGGGCAGGAAAGAGACCGGACGAGAGCGGAAACGACGGGGCCGAAAGGCGCACACGGGCTATTGCGGCGCGCAGGCTGGCGGCCGCGCCTCCATTGCGCTGGGCGGCTGGCATCGGTTCCAGGGCATGCGGTGCAGGCTTGATCGCACTGGCTATGTGCGGCAGCCGCTGAATGGGGCGGGCGGTGGGCCTGCTACGCTGCGGCCGCGCGGCAACGGTGCCGGCGTTCGGGCAGCTGCCGACACCGCAGCTAGGGGAGAGCGGTAGATGCGCTGGGATCGACTTCGCAGGAGCAGCAACGTCAGCGATCGCCGCGGTCAGGGTGCCAGCGGCGGCGGACGCATCCCCGGTGGCGGCAAAGGTCTCGGCCTGACCGGCATCGTGGTGGTTCTGCTGATTGCCTGGGCGATGGGCAAGAACCCGCTGGAGCTGCTTGCCCTGCTGGACGGCGGAGGCACGTCGGCGCCGGGCACCAGCGCGCCCGCGCGCACCTCAAACCCCAATGACCCGGCCATTGCCTTTATCGAGGCGGTGCTGGGCGATACCGAAGACGCCTGGACCGAGATCTTCGCCGCCAGCAACGCCCGCTACGAGCCGCCCCAGCTGGACGTGTTCGAAGGCGGCGTCACTACCGCCTGCGGCTACGCCTCGTCGGCGGTCGGGCCGTTCTACTGTCCGGGCGATCGCAAGGTCTACATCGACCTGCAGTTCTTCCGCGAGCTTGAGACGCGCTTTCGCGCCGCCGGCGATTTCGCCCAGGCCTATGTGATCGCGCACGAGGTCGGCCACCACATCCAGACGCTGACCGGCGTGTCGGCGCGGGTCAACGCGGCGCGTCAGCGCGGCGAACAGCTCAAGGGCGACGGCGGCCTGCTGGTGCGACAGGAGCTGCAGGCCGACTGCTACGCCGGCATCTGGGCGCATTCGGCGCAGCGCCGCTTCGATATTCTCGAGCCCGGCGATCTGGAAGAGGCCCTCAATGCGGCGAGCGCGATCGGCGACGACCGACTGCAGAAGCAGGCGCAGGGCAGGGTAGTGCCCGATTCCTTCAGTCACGGCACCTCGGAGCAGCGCGTGCGCTGGTTCCGCCGAGGCTTCGAGCAGGGCAGCGTCGACGCCTGCGATACGTTTGCAGCTACGCGGCTGTAGCGCGTCGGCAGGGCCCTGCAGGCTGCGGGCAGCGGCACTGGCTTCTTCGACCCGAGCGGCATTCTGCTGGGTGATCTGATCCAGCGCGTGCAGGGTCTCGCCCATGCCTTCGAGGCCGCGGGTCTGTTCGGCCGAGGCGCTCACCTACCGCAGTGCCACTGGCCTGCAGGCTGGCTGCAAGAGCGTCACGCTGCAGACGCTACCCGGTGCAGCGGGTTCGCTCCATGGCGTCGCGGCGTTCGAGCTTATGAACAGATCATGTGAATGCAGCCCACCTATGTATCCCAGCACACATACGATGCGCTCCTGCCCGCATTAGCATCGAGTGAATGTGCGCTCGCTCCTGGCACGTAGTCTATGGAGACCAGTCATGCAATTGGCAGCAGGCGTATTGAAATCTCTCGCGCTATCGGTAGCGTTGCTCGGCTTGTTGGCCGCAACGCCTGCAGCGATTGCGCAGAAGTCCAATGAAAAGGCCTATGCGCCTGAAGATCTGAACGCGCTTACTCAGCCTGAGCAAGTGCGGGTGCTGGAAAAGCAGTTTGAAGAGCTTTCCGGTGGGCGCCCGCTGCCGGAAGATCAGCTTGAGTTCTACCTTGAGCAGATTCCGCGCGGTTGGAGCTATGCCCAGATCACTCACGATATGACCCAGTCCTTGCGTGATCGTGTTGACGGCGTAAGGTTCGGCGACAGGCCGCAGTCGCTGCCGCCGCCGGTCCAGTGGACGACGCCAGGCTGGACCACCCAGCTGCCCGGTCGTGGTCAGATGATCGTTTGCGAATCGAGAAATGGCCGCTACATCGAATGTGCTACGGGCTTTCGCAACCCGCCGTTGATCGAACGCCAGATTTCCTCGACTCGCTGTGTTGAAGGGCGCAATTGGGGCCATCGTCCCGGCGTGATCTGGGTCCACGGCAACTGTCGCGCGCGCTTCATGGAAAGTGCGCCGGTCATCGGCCAATTGCCGGAAATCACCTGCGCCAGCGCCGGTGGTTATCGCGAATGCAACGTGGCTTTCCGGGGTCCGGCAGAACTCTTGCGCCAAGTCCCACGCAGCAGTCTGTGCGTGGAAGGCCGTACCTGGGGACAAAAGCCCGGCTTGATCTGGGTTGATCGTGGTTGCGGCGGCACCTTTGCCGAAGCCTATGTCCCCAGTGATGCGTTTTATGACCCGCGTCAATACGGTGAATTCACTGTCGACTGCGCGAGTCTTGGCGGCACCTATGCCGTGTGTAGTTGGCCCGTCCGCTTCGGTGCGCCGGTCCTGCTTGCGCAATACTCCCGTCACGCTTGCATTCAAGGCGTTTCGTGGGGCTATAGCCCGCGTCGCGGCTTGTGGGTCGATCGTGGTTGCCGCGCCCGTTTTGGTGCACAGATTGTCAGGTAAAGGACGAGTGCACGAAGGTAGGTAAGACCTTGCCTCGCCTGAGGTCAGGTTGGACAGGGACCCACCTTGAGCATGCTCGGGTGGGTCTTTTTTTGGGCGATCGGGTTCCGCAGGCTGGGCAGAGCGTTCTCCGCGAAGAGTTTGACGCTTACCTGCGGCTGCAGCGTGCCGCTGCGCCGGTGATCCGCTGCGATGCGCTGATGGATCCGCTCATGGCTCGCCAGTCTCGTCGCACCGACAACTTGCTTGCGCCTTTGATCCCCGCACATCAGCGCCTCGATGCGCCCAGCTAAGCCGGAACCCCGCGCGCGCAAGTTCGATCCGAGCCCGAGGCGGCGCTCGTATCACGGCCGCCTGCGCGCCAGATTGCCCGAGAGGGGCGTTTGAATCTTCTATGCCCAGCGTGACCGAATCCTTGCACGCCCCCTGCCGGTGCGCCTGCGGCCTGTGCTGACGACCTTGCCAAGCGTGTTCTGACGCTGACCCCGACAGCGCTGGCCCAGGGTGTCGGCGGCAGCACCAGTGAGCCGTTGGCGGTGGCGCTGATCGCCGGCATGATCAGCTCGACGCTGCTGCAGTAGGGAGTCGTGCCGGCAGTGTATTGGCTGGTCGAGAACGGGATGGAGCGGATGGAGCGGATGGGGCGGGAGGCGCCAGCCTGAGCCTGGTGCTGGGTTCGAGGCCTACCGACAGTCCACTAGTCGCGGCCATTCTGCCGGGGGCGCCAAGCGGCTGCCGGGAATTGCCGGACAGCCTTTCGCCAACGCCAGCAGGCGACGCCAGAACCTCGAACTGCGGCCGCGGATCGGGGACGCCGCGGCATTTCTGCGCTGCCGGGAGGGCCGTCGATAAACGGCGCTAAAGCCCACGCACCCGACAGGCGGCCAGCAGCAGACCCAGCCCGATGATCCAGCTCCAGGTCACCACTTGGGGATCGACCTTGACTACGCCGAATTGTGCAGCCAGGGCGACGAGGTAGAGGATCAGGCAGATGATCCACACAACGCCCGTCGGGGCCTTTCCGGACATCTTCATGGTGAGGGCTCTCCAGGATTTAGGTGGATCAGCGAAAGGTGTCGATGCCTGAACGCAACGCACCTCGTGTGGTGCAGTGGTTAGCGCATCGAGGCATTCAGGTGCGGCGTTGCTCGGCCCCAGCGCTTGCTGCCGTAGCCTTGGCGCCCCGCGCTTGAGGCTCGACGTTGATAGCCACTCTCGCCCTGCTCCAGCCTGCCGGTTGCGCTTGTTCGCTTCAGTGCGCTGGCGAACTGAACTGGCTCGGTCTCAGGACAGCCGCATCTGGAATGCACCGACACAGCTTGGCCGGATCGGTCTGTGACGAAGTCAACCATGCGCCGTCATCGCGACAATTTCTTGACGCTCGGCGGAGAGTTCATTCGGTGCCGCGACGAGGACGAATTCGCCAGAAAGTGCATCAAGGACGCCCAGCGACAGCTCATCCGATTGTGGCGCGAATCGGCCGTTAGCAAGACATCCGGCTGATGAAACGTCTGACCGCGGCGTTGGGCAGCTCGTCTCGCAGCACAGGATCGCCGAGTACCGCTCACAAACAGTCCGGAAAAAGCCAAGTTTTTGTACTCCGGCTCGGGGCGGTTGCTATGCTCGGGCGCGGGGCTCGCGAGGCCTCCCGCGCAACAGGGCCCGATCCTGGGATTCCACTGTCGCAAGTCGCTGTCGGGGCAATCCAAGCCATGTCCACTCTGTCGCGTGTCCTCGTGTTCCTTGCATGCTGTCTGATGGTGCAGCCTGCCGGTGCCAACGATGCCCGCATCCTCGCCTTTGAAACGCTGGCATTCGATGCGGTGCCCTCGCGTGGACAGCCGTCAGCGGTCGAGCGTTTCGCGTTCAGCGCATTCGGCCAGGCGTTCGAGCTTGAGCTCACCAGTAACGCCAGACTGCTCGACGCGCTCGATGCAACCGTCCGCGCCAGCGCGATCGGCACCGACAACTTGTTCCTGCACGGTGCGATCGTCGGCAACGAGGGGTCCTGGGCCCGGTTGTCGAGGATCGATGGCCGCTGGACCGGCGGCTTCCACGACGGCCGCGAACTGTACCTGATGGATGCCGCCGAAAAGGTGGCGACCCTGCTGCCGCGGCACGCGAACCCGGGGAGCACAGTGCTCTACCGCATGAGCGATCTGGTGATGCCTCGCTTCCACGGCGGTATCGTCAGCGTGTCAGACGCGTACAAGCCTACGGCGCGCGGCGCCGACTACGCACGTTTCGTCGACCACCTGCAGGCGAGTGTCGGCCTGGCCGGCACCGCCACCCGCGAGTTGGGCATCACCGTGGTCACCGACACCGAATACAGCGCCGTGCACGGCGGCGATGCCAACGCGGTGACGGCATCGCAGATCAATATGGTCGACGGCATTTACAGCGCACAGTTGGGGATCCGGATCACCGCAACCCACGTAAGCAATTTGAGGGAAAACGGGCCCCTGGCCGTCGGCAATGATCCCGTCCAGGTGTTGCAGGCGTTCCAGGCCTTCATGTTCGACGGCGCCGGCAGCGCGATCCCGAAAGGCGGCCTGAACCAGCTCTTCACGGGTCGCGTTTTCGATTTCGGCGTGCTTGGCATCGCCGTCTGGAATCCGGGGGTTGGCGTCCTGTGCGATCCCGAGCGCGGTTATGCCGCCAGCAGCGTCGTCGTCGCCAACAACATCAGCGTGATCGTCATCGCGCACGAGATAGGGCACAACTTCGCTGCACCGCATGACGGCGAGGGCGGATCAGCTTGCGCAGCCCAGGCCGGCAGCTGGCTGATGTCTCCGAACGCCCCCTTGGGCACCACGACGTTCTCACCCTGTTCGCTGGCGCAGATCGCTGCCCCCATACAGGCTGCCACCTGTATCACGCCGACTGCCGAGATCATTTTCCGCGACGCCTTTGAGTCCCCAATGGGCGCTGCGGACAGTCTGTAGTCGATGCGGGCCCGGATGAAATCAAGGCGAGCAGCGACTCGCGCAGGTTGGACGAGGGCCACCAATCGATGAGCTGACGCAGTCATTGCTTGGCTTGTGCCCTCGGCGCTCCCGAATAGCGAGCGCGCTGCAGATCTCCTCCGGCGCTTCGGCGCATGTGCTTCGGACGCACCCAGCGTGTTCATCAGCCGGGCTCGCCTCCGGCCCGGGGAGCCGGTTCGCTTGGCGAAGACGTGTGCGTCAAGCTGTTGCGTGGCATCAACACCCTGGCCAAGGCCGTCAAGCCCACGTGGGCCTGAAGGGCCGCAACGTCCTGCCCGACAGGAGCTTCGGCGCGCCGACCATCACCAGGGACGGTGTCTCTATCGCCAAGGAAATCGAGCTTGCCTGCAAGTTCGAGAGCATGGGCGTGGCCAGGCTCCCCAAAAAAACGAACGAACTCCCTCGAAAGTCTGTGGCAAGGCCACGCCAGCCAGGGGGCTCAGATGCGCAAGTCAGCGTTTAAGGGCTGTTGCCGCCCATGGCGTCATCGACATCGGAGGCAGGGCACAGAACGGGGGCGAGCATCAACCGTTCGAGCCTGACGCGGACGCTCAGGCGGCTTGGCCAGCCCGGCGCGCTGCGACGAAGGCGCGCACCATCAGAATCAGCAGAACAGCGCACAGCGTCAGCATGCCAAGGTTGACTCCCAAGGCCAGCGGGCTCATCTGCGCGGCGCGAATCAGCAGGGCGGCCGCCGGCGCGAGCGACCCGAGCAGGGCCACCACGGCGGCCACGTGCATCAGGTGCTTGCGCGCGCCATCGAAGGCCAGGGCCAAGCCGGCGAGTGCGCCGAGGGCGATGCCGACATAGGCTGGAAGCAGTGCGGTGCTGCTCGACGTCGTGGCGAAGGCGCCGACGCCGAGCAGGACGAGCAGTGCGGCGAAGATCAGGGTCGTCTTGGGCATCGATCGGCTCACGAAATTAGAGGATGTCCAGCGAGATTGCCGAAGCGGCCGTCGCCGGGCCGTCATCATGCACCGGTCTGCAAGCCGGTCCGTACCACGAAGCGACACGATGCAGCAACGCCCGGTAGGGTGGCTTGGCAGGCCCGCCGCAAAGGGTATTCAAGCTCTCCGGGCTCGTTACGGGGGCTTCGTCGTCACGGGGCTTCGATGGGTAGCATCATTACGCTCCTGAAAATCTATCGCCACCCCCGAATGCTGACGTTCGCGTTTCCTCCGGCCCTTCGTCGTCGTCGCCTTGCGCTCGGCGGCGCCCTGTTCCTCGCGTTTGACGCCCTGATGATGGGTGTCGGCGTGGCCGTGGTCACCCGTGGCCAGCACCTCGGGGCCGCGGCGGCCCTTGCGGCCCTCGGCGCAGGCGTGTCGACGCTGCTAGCGTGGGCGCTGGTCCGACCCCCGAAAGCGGCACTGGTCGACGGCGCGCTGCGCATCGAGGCAGCGCATCGGCACCTCGTGCTGGACCAAAAGGCCCTGCGCGACGCCCGTATCGTCGAACTGGACCTCTCCACCGCGCCGCACGACACGCTGCCGAAGCCGCTGCTGAAGCGGAGCTGGTGGTCGACCGGCGACGCAATGGGATGGCAGATCGACGGCCGCGGCGAGCCGGTATTCTGCGCGATCACGCGGATCGGCCCGGCGCTGCGGATTGAAAGCGGGAATGGCACCCTGCTGTGGACACCCAGCGATCCGGCAGCGGTCGCGCAGGCCTTGCGCGAGGCGGCAGGAGCGCGTTGATTGCCCTGGTCCGGGGCACGCGACAGGCTGAGCGCACCGGGCTCTCCGCCCGCTGCGAGGGCTACGCCACCTGTTCGCGCGCTCCAATGGGGTCTGGTTCTTGACTGACGTACTGGTGCCGGCTTCCGCGCCGATCGGCGGCGCAGCGGGCACCTCGGTGTCAATCGAAGGCGACACGCTGCTGGTCGGGTCGCCCGGTCCTATCGATGGATCCCAGTTTGGCGGGAGGGTGACGACGTACCTGCGCGAAGGCAGCGGATGGATCGAGAGTCACACCGTGGAGTCCCCTTTCGCAGTAGGCCGCGCGACCTTTGACCAGTCGATGGCGATGTACCAGCGACGCGCGGTGGTCGGTGCGAATGCCGCGGATACAGCGTCGACTCAGTCCACCGGTGCGGCGATCGTGCTCGAGCGGGTGGGGCGCGTGTTCGTCGACGGGTTCGAGTAAGGAAAGCCAGCGAAATCGTTGGCTGCCGCCGCGCGAGGGTGGCAGCTGCCGCCCAGGTGTGTGAACAGGATTGCGCAACGGAAGCCCTGGATCGTTGAAGCTTCCTAGACGTCAAAGACGGAGCGCCGGCGAATCAAGCATGCAAGTGCTGGATGCAGCGAGAGCGAGTCCGGACTCGCGTCGAAGTCGCGACGTCCAATCAATTCCTGGATGGAATGGAGTTGCTCAGACCCCCAGGCGGGGCCGGCGCATTCGTGCAGGCCGTTCGGAGCGCGGGGGGCGTTGGTGGGATCTAACCCGGCGTGATGCTGCAGGTACGCCTGTTCCCTGACATGCTCCCGCTCCCACGGCAGGTGCAGAAAACCTCGCTGTGCGAGATCGTCACCAACGCCGGCGAGGTGCCCCTCAACAAAGGTTGCGGAAGGTTCGGGCAACTTGGGCCACGACCCTGCTAATGGCGCGCTCGGTCGCTTCGCGCCATCTCCGGACTCCTGATCACCACTGAAGCCATGGCGGCCGGGCTACCGAAGAAGGACGCCCTGGCAGCCAACTACGGCCACGGTGGCTGCATGGGCGGCATGCGCTTCTGACCGATCTCAGCCGCGCAGCGGCGAACTGAAGGCCCCCGCGTCGACGGTGAACGGCTTCCCTGCGCGATTCGCCCGAGTCGCGGGCTAGCCGACTGCGCAGGCCAGCCCTGGCCTGTGCGGCTGCGGATGGTGTCCAGAGCTGCACGTTGCGACGCACAGAAGCCCCGCCTTGTGCGGGGCTTCTGTTTTCAGCGACTGCAAGATTTCGTATCGAACATTGACGTGCGTAGCGACGGCGCCGCTTCCCCGAGTCGCTGAGAACGGCCGATGCAACAGTCACTCAAGGTACTCCCGCGAGATGGTCGGGACTCTGCCGCTGCATGGCCCCACGAAGCCGACAGCCCACGCGCGAACCTCCGATTGAGGCCCCCAAGCGGCGCTTGCGGGGCCGCCTCGCAGTCGCCAGACTGACCGAGAGACCGCCTGAGCGTCCTCTCTCCCTCAGCCTGGAAACCGAGAGAATTCCAATGAAACACGCCATCTGCGCCGCTGTTCTGCTTTTGGGTTCGAGTCTTCAGGCAAGTGCCCAGGGATTCACTGCGGATCTCCTGTACACGCTGAGCCCGCAGTTCCAGCCGGACAGGTCATTGAATGGTTTCAATGAAGACGTGACTCTGCAGGAAACGTCCGGAGGTATCGACCAGCAGTGGAGAATCACGCCGATCCCGGGGCAGAGCGGTGTGTTCCGGGTATCCCCCCAGGCCCAGCCCGACAGGTCGCTGGATGTGGTCGACGACGGCGCCCATGAGACCGTGGTGCTTGCCCAGACGGCGGATGTACCGGGGCAGTTCTGGAAGCTCACGCCCGTCCCGGACGAGGCGGGGTTCTTCCGCCTGTCGCCGCAGGTTCGGCCGGGCAGGTCACTCGACGTGCTCAACGATGACATCTTCGAGAAAGTGGTTCTGGACGATGCGGCTGAGCTGACTGGCCAGTTCTGGCAGATTGCGGCTGTCGGCGATGCGCCTGAACCGCTGGTGGCGCCGGTCAGTGACAGCGGTCTTTTGGAGCAGGTGTTTCAGGTTGCTCCGCTTCCAAATGCAGACGCTGCTTCTGGCAGCGCACTCCAGCAGCTCAAGGCGACCCTGGGCGAAAGCCGCAAGGTGACGCGAATGGCGCCCTTCGGCGACCCGTTCGAGTCGGATACCTGGGAGTTCGATGACTTTGTGATCTGGTTCGACAATGCCCAGGAGAGCGGTATCACGATCGGACACCGGGGCGGCGAGTACGCGGTCGGCACGCCTCTGGGTGTCGTGCTGAACGAGTCATCGGTTGAACAGTGCCGGGCGGCCTTTGGCGGAGCGCTGCGGCGGTCAAGCCACGCTGCTACGGATGCGCCGGAGATGGAGGTATGGAAGGGCAGCCGGGGCGGGGTCTGGTACTTCCTGTACTTCAACGCAGACAAGGTGCTGATGCGCATCAAGATCAGCTCGCTGGATCTGGACAATGTCGGCTGAGCACGCTGTTTTCTGATAGACATCGAGTCCCGGTCCTGAGCCGTGGGGGCTGGGACTCGGCGCGGTCCAGCATGAGCATCGACGGCCGAGGCACTCTGACCCCCTTCCTTGGGGCTTTCCGCGCGTTGCGCCTGTCATCCCGGTCGCTGCGCGACACCCCCCGCTTCGCGCCAACGCCGGCCTGCTGATCACCACCGATGCCATGGTCGCCGAACTGCCAAAGAAACACTCCGCGGTCGGCCGAGGCAGCGCATCGGCACCTCGTGCTGGACCGAAAGGCCCTGCGCGACGCCCGTATCGTCGAACTGGACCTTTCCACCGCGCCGCACGACACGCTGCCGAAGCCGCTGCTGAAGCGGAGCTGGTGGTCGACCGGCGACGCAATGGGATGGCAGATCGACGGCCGCGGCGAGCCGGTGTTCTGCGCGATCACGCGGATCGGCCCGGCGCTGCGGATTGAAAGCGGGAATGGCACCCTGCTGTGGACACCCAGCGATCCGGCAGCGGTCGCGCAGGCCTTGCGCAAGGGGGCAGGAGCGCGCTGATCTGCCCGGTCCGGGGGGCGCGAAAGGCCGAGCGCACCGGGCTTTCCGCGCGCTGCGCGTTTCATCTTGCTCGGTGACATGGACGCGATGCGCATCCTGCACCTCGCCAAGGCATAGAGCCGCGCTGCAGAGCGCAACCTCGTTGGCCGATCACATCTACGGTTGCGGCAGGGATCACTTCCGATCGCGCTTCGTTACGAGCACGCAAGCCCAGGCGATGCGGGATGACGAGGCAGGCGGTCTGGAATTTGCATCCCGTCGGGCGATAGCGTCGTCTGCGCTTGGCCAGCGCCGTCGAGTCCGTTGATCCATCGAAGCCAGTTCCGCGCCCGACCCATGGTGGCGCTGAGCGCCTGCAGGAGCCCGAGTGTCCCCTCAGCCTGAGCACCACCGCCAGCCTGCGACAGGCAGCCAGCATCGGCTGTTTGCGCTGCTTTTTGCCTTGGGCTTGCTGGCAAGCCTGTGGTGTCTGCCCAGCGCGGTGGCTGCCGGCCCGGATTACCGTTTCGAGCGTCTCGGCATTGATGACGGGCTCAGCCAGGCGGGCGCGCGGGTGGTGCTCACGGACCGACGCGGGCTGGTCTGGATCGGCACGCAGGAGGGTCTGAACCGCTTTGACGGCTACAGCATCAAGGCCTTCCAGCAGGAGCCCGATAACCCGAACAGCCTCTCGGACAGCAACATCCAGGCGCTGCACGAAGACGCCGCCGGCATCCTGTGGGTCGGCACCTATACCGGTGGCTTGAATCGCTACGATCCGATGACAGGTCGCGTCCAGCGCTTCCCTTATCGCCCGGACGATCCCAGCAGCCCCTCGGATCGCTGGGTTCGCGCCATCGTGAGCGATGCCCCCGGCAAGCTGTGGCTGGCGACGCCTCTGGGCCTCGATCGCTTCGAGGACGGCCGCTTTGTCCGGTATCGCCACGACCCCGCGAACCCCGGCAGCCTCGGCAGCGACAGGGTTCGCAGCCTTCTGTTGGGCCAGGACGGAACGCTCTGGGTTGGCACCGAGGGGGCAGGGCTCGCACGTTTGGATGCGGCCTCCGGGGGCTTCCAGCACTTCCGTCACCAGGCCGGCGTCGACGGTAGCCTGAGCGAGGACATCGTGTCCGCCATCGCTTCCGATGGGGCTGAGGGTCTGTGGATCGGCACCGAAAGCGGCGGGTTGGATCATTTCGACATCCGCAGCGGCCTCTTTCGTTCGATCCGGCCTGCGTCTGCCGATGCCGATGGCTTGCGTCGCGTACCCATCACCAGCCTTGCGGCGGAGCCTGATGGGCGAGTGTGGATCGGCACCCGGGGCGGTGGCGTGGCCGTGCTGGATCCAGGCACCCAGGCGCTGGATTGGCTGCGCCACGAACCCGCCCGGCCGAACAGCCTCAGCCACGACATGGTGCATGCGCTGCATCGCGACGCCAACGGCCTTGTCTGGGTCGGCACCCAGGACGGACTCAACCGTTTCGACGCGCGCACGCGGGCCTTTGGCCACCATCGTCATCGTCAGGACGACAGCCACAGCCTGTCGCACAACTGGGTGCGCACTTTTCTGGAGGATCGACAGGGCAGGCTGTGGGTGGGCACCCAGGGTGGCCTCAACCGTTGGGCGGCCGAGGCTGGGCGTTTCGAGCGCATCGTCCGCGATACCGCCGCCGAGCAGGGCCCCGGCTTCGAACATGTGCGCGCACTGGCGGAGCATCCCGAGCGCGGGCTCTGGGTGGGGACCGATGCGGGCCTCGACCACTACGACCCGGAGTCCGGGCGCTTCCGCTCGATCCCGCTGGAGCCGCAGAGATACGATCTGCCCTTGCGGGATCGTGTCGTGGCCCTGTTGCTCGATCACGATCAGGGCCTCTGGGTGGGCACGCAGGGCTCCGGGCTTGTCCAGCTCGGCAGCGATGGCCGTGTGCTGCAACGCCTGCGGCGCCAGGTCGATCAGGCCGACAGCCTCTCCCATGACGATGCGCGTGCGCTGCATCGCGATCGACGAGGGCGTCTGTGGGTCGGCACCTGGGGTGGCGGCCTGTGCCGGATGAAGGACGGCGGGCAAGGCTTCCACTGCTATCGAAACGATCCTGCGGACCCCACCAGCCTGCCCAGTGACGTCGTCCGCGCCGTGCTTGAAAACGAGGATGGCAGCTTCTGGCTCTCCACCCAGGGCGCGGGGCTCGTGCATTTCGATCCGGATACGGGTCGAAGCCGAAGCCTGGGCCGCCGCGATGGCTTGCCGGACGACTCCATCTACGCCGCGCTGAGGGACAGGCAAGACCGGCTCTGGATCAGCAGCAATCAGGGGCTCTCGCGTTACGATCCGCGCGACGGCAGCATCCGCAATTACACACCGCGCGATGGGCTGCAGAGCAGCGAGTTCAATACCGGCGCCTTCCTCAAGTTGGCCAGTGGTGAACTGCTGTTTGGCGGCATTGGTGGTTTCAATCGCTTTCTTCCAGAGCAGATCGTGGATGACTTGCGGCCGCCGCCGGTCATGTTCACCGAGCTCCTGATTGGCAACCAGCCGGTGCGGGTGGATGCCGACGGGCAAGCGCAGGCATTCACGCTGCCGCAGCCGCTGGATGCGATGACGACACTCCGGCTGGGCCACCGCCAGCGCGACTTCAGCATCGAGTTCGCCGCGCTGCACTTCTCGGATCCGCGCCGCAACCGCTTCGCCTACCGGCTACAGGGCTTCGATCCGGACTGGATCGCTACTGATACGCGCAATCGTCGCGTTACCTATACCAACCTGCCGCCGGGCACCTACACCCTGCAGGTGCGTGCCGCCAACCCGCAGGGTGTCTGGAACGCGCAGGGCGCCGCGCTGACCCTGGAGCTGCTGCCGGCGCCATGGGAGACCCACTGGGCCCGTGCCCTATACGTGCTGGGCGCGATTCTGCTGTTCTTCGCTGCCCTGCGCTGGCGTGAGGCGCGGGTGCGCCAGCTGTCGGATCGGCTGAAGGCGCTGGTGGATCAGCAGACGGCGGAGCTGCAGGCCAGCCACGCCGAGCTCGAGCGCGCCAGCCTGAGGGACCCGCTGACCGGCATCGGCAACCGCAGGATGATGGTCACGGTCCTGCGGCAGGCGCCGTTTCCGCCCCGTCAGCGCTGTGCGCTGATGCTGCTCGACATCGACGATTTCAAGCGCATCAACGATGCCCACGGGCACGCCGCTGGCGATGCCGTGCTGGTCGCACTGGCGCGCACGCTGGAGCATTCCTGCCGCCGTGACGATCTGGCGGTGCGTTGGGGGGGAGAGGAGTTCCTGCTGCGGATCGCAGTGCAGGATGAGGACGACGCGCTGCGCTGTGGAGAACGCCTGCGCGAGGCGGTGGCTGCGCTCCGGCTGCCGCTACCCGAGGGCGGCGAAATGACGTTGACCTGCTCCATCGGAGTCGCTTGCCTGCCCTTTGATCCGGCCACGCCTGCCCGGCTGGACTGGGAGCGCGTGCTGGTGGTCGCCGATCAGGCCATGTACCTGGCCAAACGCGGTGGCCGCAACGCCGTGGTTTGCCTCGCGCCGGGTGCGTCCTTCGGCAAGGATTTCGAGCGGCGTATCCATGGCGATATCGAGGGGCTCCTCGGCGAGGGTCAACTGCGACGTCTGCCTGCAGGCTGAGGCTCTGCAGACTGTGCCGCCCACTCCCCGGCCAGGCCTTGTCCTGTCTCACGCATAGCCGCTGATCACCGTGACCTGCCCGGCGATTCTCGGACCAGTTGAAAGTTGAGAGGATGGCTCCTGACATCAGCGAGGAGCCCATGCGCAAGTCCCGATTCACCGAAGAGCAGATGGTCAAGATCCTCCGTGAGGCCGACAAGTCGCCGGTTGCGGAGGTTGCCAAGAAGCAAGGCATCAGCGAGCAGACGCTGTACGTCTGGCGCAAGCGCTACGGCAAGCTGGAGACCGCCGACGTCAAACAGCTGCGGACGTTGCAGCAGGAAAACGCGCGCCTGAAGAAGCTGCTGGCCGAGCGAGACCTCGAG
>JAKOMQ010000062.1 GCA_022241605.1 Aquimonas sp.
TGCTGAGCAACAGCCATCTGCATGCCGAGTCCGAGGGTCTGCAACGCGCGATCACGGCGCGGCTGCTTCAAGGCATGCCGCGACCGGTGCTGCAGGTGGATTGGTCGCCTCTCAAAAAGGACGGGCGCTGGGCCTTGCTGCGGGCTTCGGTGGCGATGGGTGGGCGTGCGATGCCGGTGCACGAACAGGTATTCCCGCTGAAGCGCATGAACCACCCTGCGGCGCAGAGAGAGTTCCTGCAGCAGCTGGCAAGCCAGGTGCCGGCGAGCAGTTCGCCCATCCTGGTCACCGATGCGGGCTTCCGCAGCGACTGGTTTCGAGCGGTGCAGGCGCAAGGCTGGGACTACGTGGGGCGATTGCGCAGCAACACGCACACCAGCCCGCTTAAGGTCGACGACTGGGTACCCTGCGGGACCCTTCACGCGTCCGCCACCGCGCAGCCCGCGGACCTGGGGCCTCACCGAATTGTGAAGGGCCAGCCCATGACCAGCCGGCTGGTGCTCTATCGCGGCCGACGTACTGGGCGCGACAAGCTCACGCGCGCAGGCCTACCCGAACAGGGCGGCATCTCCAAGAAAGCGCGGATGGCAGCGCGTGAGCCATGGCTGTTGGTCACCTCTCTRGGCGCCGATACGCACTGCGCCGAGCGCATCGTCGCGACCTATCGCACGCGCATGCAGATCGAAGAGGCGTTTCGCGACCTGAAAAGCCATCGGTTCGGGGTCGGCTTCACCGACAGCCTGACCCGCAAGTCCGAGCGCGCGGGCGTGTTGCTGCTGCTCAATCGCCTGACCAGCTTTGCCGCATGGATGATGGCCATCGCTG
>JAKOMQ010000063.1 GCA_022241605.1 Aquimonas sp.
GTCGGGTACAAGATCCTTGACGACGGGCATGTGCGGCAGGGGATAGATCTTCACCGCGCCGGAAACTTCGTCCATGCCTTTGGTGCAAGCAAGCGTGTTGGTGCCGTCGATGTTCATTGCGCAGGAGCCGCAAATGCCTTCGCGGCAGGAGCGGCGCAGCGTCAGCGTTGCGTCGACATTGTTCTTGATCCACAGCAGGGCATCCAGAACCATCGGCCCGCAATCGTCCAGATCGACATAATAGGTGTCGATTCGCGGGTTCTGCCCATCGTCCGGCGACCATCGGTAGATGGCGAATTCGCGCAGGTTCGCCGAGCCCTGAGGCTTCGGCCAGACCTTTCCCTTGGATGGCCGGGAATTCCGGGGGAGGCTGAGTTCGACCATGGACCTGTCCTGAACGGTTCTCTTCAAAGCCCTGAACGAGCTTTTAGAATGGGCCTAAACATAAAAATTTCGCGGCGCAACAGGCTTGCGCTGCGGCAAGCCGATTCAATCGGTTCAGCCCATCGAGCGGCGCTCGTCGGTTGCCGCCCGGCGTACTGCCTGCGCGGTACCCGGTGCGACGAGGCACATGCCTTCCATCATCTCGGCCGCATCGACCAGCGTGCGGCCCAAGGTCGCCGGCACGCCGAGGCGGCGGATCGCGTCGATGCCGCTGCCGACGCGCTCCGTCGGGTCGGACTTGCCGATATCGTGAATATGGACCGACTGGATGCGGCCGGGAAAGCGTTCGGCGATGTCGCGGTATATGGAGGTGTCGTCCTGCCCGGAATCGCCGATCAGGATGAAGGGCAGGTCGGGATAGGCGGCAAGAAG
>JAKOMQ010000064.1 GCA_022241605.1 Aquimonas sp.
GCGTAAGCTCTCCCGTCAAGCGGACAAAGCATTCCTAGAACCCTCGGCTGCTTTGGCTTTGCACTCGGCCGGTGTCATCCCGCCGAGTGCGTCATGGGGTCGTTCCTCGTTGTAGTCGAGCATCCACCACCAGGCTGCCTCGCGGACGTCGTCCAAGCGAGCGAACAGGTGCTGGTCCAGGACCTCCTCGCGGAACGTCCGGTTGAAGCGCTCGATGTAGGCGTTCTGGTTGGGCTTGCCGGGCTGGATGTACTGGATGGCCATGCCTTGGGACTTCGCCCAAGCCACGAACGCCTCGCCGAGGAACTCAGGTCCGTTGTCGGTGCGCAGCACCTGCGGCAGCCCACGCTCGCGCTGCAGGCGCTCGAAGACGCGAATCAGGCGCTGCGCGTTGATCGAGGTGTCGACCTCGATGTGCAACGCCTCGCGGTTGAAGTCGTCGATCACGTTGAAGGTGCGGAAGCGTCGTCCGCAGGCGAGCGCGTCGCTCATGAAGTCCGCCGACCACACGCTGTCGGGAAGTCGCGGCACGTACAGCGGCACGCGTTCGCGTTTGGGCAGACGGCGCTTGGCGGGGCGGCGCAGGTTGAGCTTCATGGCCTTGTACACACGGTAGATCCGCTTGGGATTCCAGTCGGGACGGCGGCGCCGCAGCATGTCCGAACACTTCCAGAAGCCGCGGCTGGGCCGCTCATGCACGGCTTCGGAAAGCGCCGCGATCAGTTCGGCATCGCGCACCGTCCAGTCCAGGGGCGGGGCGTACCAAGCCGAGCGCGACAGCC
>JAKOMQ010000065.1 GCA_022241605.1 Aquimonas sp.
CCTGTTCGGGTAGGCCTGCGCGCGTGAGCTTGTCGCGCCCAGTACGTCGGCCGCGATAGCGCACCAGCCGGCTGGTCATGGGCTGGCCCTTCACAATTCGGTGAGGCCCCAGGTCCGCGGGCTGCGCGGTGGCGGACGCGTGAAGGGTCCCGCAGGGTACCCAGTCGTCGACCTCAAGCGGGCTGATCTGCGTGTTGCTGCGCAATCGCCCCACGTAGTCCCAGCCTTGCGCCTGCACCGCTCGAAACCAGTCGCTGCGGAAGCCCGCATCGGTTACCAGGATGGGCGAACTGCTCGCCGGCACCTGCCTTGCCAGCTGCTGCAGGAACTCTCTCTGCGCCGCAGGGTGGTTCATGCGCTTCAGCGGGAATACCTGTTCGTGCACCGGCATCGCACGCCCACCCATCGCCACCGAGGCCCGCAGCAAGGCCCAGCGCCCGTCCATTTTGAGAGGCGACCAATCCACCTGCAGCACCGGTCGCGGCATGCCTTGAAGCAGCCGCGCCGTGATCGCACGTTGCAGACYCTCGGACTCGGCATGCAGATGGCTGTTGCTCAGCAGCCGGTCGAGCGCCTTGAGTGGAGCATGGGCACGCTCGGCCCCGGGCCATTGGCGCGCCAACTCGGTCAGGGTCAATCGGCGCCCTGCCACCAAGGCCTCCACGGCATCGAGCAGGCGACGGCAGCGGGTCGCGTGCATCGTGTCCAGAATCTCACCGATACAGCAGCGTAAAATCGTCGAAGCGTGCATGGCGCGGTCCTCAGGCTT
>JAKOMQ010000066.1 GCA_022241605.1 Aquimonas sp.
GAGCACCAGCCGGCTGGTCATGGGCTGGCCCTTCACAATTCGGTGAGGCCCCAGGTCCGCGGGCTGCGCGGTGGCGGACGCGTGAAGGGTCCCGCAGGGTACCCAGTCGTCGACCTTAAGCGGGCTGGTGTGCGTGTTGCTGCGCAATCGCCCCACGTAGTCCCAGCCTTGCGCCTGCACCGCTCGAAACCAGTCGCTGCGGAAGCCCGCATCGGTGACCAGGATCGGCGAGCTGCTCGCCGGCACCTGCCTTGCCAGCTGCTGCAGGAACTCTCTCTGCGCCGCAGGGTGGTTCATGCGCTTCAGCGGGAATACCTGTTCGTGCACCGGCATCGCACGCCCACCCATCGCCACCGARGCCCGCAGCAAGGCCCAGCGCCCGTCCTTTTTGAGAGGCGACCAATCCACCTGCAGCACCGGTCGCGGCATGCCTTGAAGCAGCCGCGCCGTGATCGCGCGTTGCAGACCCTCGGACTCGGCATGCAGATGGCTGTTGCTCAGCAGCCGGTCGAGCGCCTTGAGTGGAGCATGGGCACGCTCGGCCCCGGGCCATTGGCGCGCCAACTCGGTCAGGGTCAATCGGCGCCCTGCCACCAAGGCCTCCACGGCATCGAGCAGGCGACGGCAGCGGGTCGCGTGCATCGTGTCCAGAATCTCACCGATACAGCAGCGTAAAATCGTCGAAGCGTGCATGGCGCGGTCCTCAGGCTTGGTACCCCGAGGAAAAAACCGCGTCATGCGC
>JAKOMQ010000067.1 GCA_022241605.1 Aquimonas sp.
CATGGCGCCGCTGCGGCCGTCCCAGTCGGACATCGTTTCCAGCACGGCGTGGCCTTCCGCGCGCAGTGCCAGGGCCCAAGGCAGGAAATCCTGCTGGCAGCGCAGGCCGAGTCCCGCCGGCGAAGTCAGCTGAGGTCGCGCGTTCCAGCACAGCGCCTGCTGCGGCAGGTCCGCCGACTGCATGCAGTCGTTGTTTAGGCCGCCCAAGGTTACTCGGTTATTTAGTAAATGGCTCTGTCGGTTACTTGGTTACGTTTGGCGGCAGCAGAGAGATAAGGTGTTTGGCATCGCGTTGCAAGAGCCCGCTTCAAGAGACGGAGGGCAGCATACCCCGTCCAACTAACCGGAGCGACAAGCTGACATACCTTGCCCCTTAGCCCCTTTTGAATCGACAAGGGCACAATTCATTGGCCGATCAATCACCTTGTTCTGGCCGCCAACGAGGTCGGATGAGCATTGATCCACGGCATCGAGGACGGATGATTCGCCCATGATCGTTCTGGGTTCCTGAACTGGACCGAGCAGGGCCGCGAGCGTTACGCTGCCGGAGAAACTGACACCTTCACGACTGCCACCGGTCAGGGCGCATTCACGTTCTGACCGGGCACAGCCCCGATAAATGGAGGCCGCCCCWTTGGGAGCGGCCAGTGTCTTTGCCCACCCTCAGCCGCCCTTTGGCGGGGCTGCACGATGCCGTCGCGGCGTGTCAGGTTTTGCAAACATGTGCTCAG
>JAKOMQ010000027.1 GCA_022241605.1 Aquimonas sp.
CAGCTTCTTCAGGCGCGCGTTTTCCTGCTGCAACGTCCGCAGCTGTTTGACGTCGGCGGTCTCCAGCTTGCCGTAGCGCTTGCGCCAGACGTACAGCGTCTGCTCGCTGATGCCTTGCTTCTTGGCAACCTCCGCAACCGGCGACTTGTCGGCCTCACGGAGGATCTTGACCATCTGCTCTTCGGTGAATCGGGACTTGCGCATGGGCTCCTCGCTGATGTCAGGAGCCATCCTCTCAACTTTCAACTGGTCCGAGAATCGCCGGGCAGGTCACCTGGGCGCGCGCTATCGGACCGGGCCGCTCACCGTGGTTGGCCTTGTGCAGCGTGCGACGGTCAAGGGCTCGACGCTGGGTCTTGATCAAAAGGTCGCCACGGTCGGGGTGGGCGCAAGCTACAGGCTTGGCGAGCGCTTCACGATCAAGGGCCAGCACTACGCGCTGAGCGCTGACGGCGATGGGCGCGATGCCGGCATGACCGCAGTCGGCGTGGACTACCAGCTTGCCCGTCCGCTACGCCTGATGTTCGCTTTCGCGCGCACGAGCAATGACGACTTGGTGCGCTACGGCATGTCCCGCGGTGGCCACGCTGCCCAGCAGCTGGCGGCGGCGACCGGCCTGGACCCACAAGGGTTCTCGGTCGCGGTGCGCTACGACTTCTGACCGCGGCGCACGTGGCGCAATGAAAAGCCCGCCGGCGGGAGCCGGCGGGCTTTTGCGTCCATGGCTTCGAAGGGAACGCCGATCGCGCTGCAGCCGGCCTTGCGAGCCACGCTTCAGCCGGTCGGGATATTGGTGTTGTCGGCCTTGGGCCGCTCTTCCGAGGGCAGCCGCCCCTCCACCTGGAACCAGATGCTCTCGGCGATGTTGGTGGCGTGGTCGCCGATCCGCTCGATGTTCTTGGCGATGAACAGGTAGTGGGCGCAGGTGCTGATGTTGCGCGGGTCTTCCATCATGTAGGTGATGAGCTCGCGGAACAGGCTGTTGTAGCGCTTGTCGAGGTCGAGATCGCTCTCCCGCACCCGCATCGCGGCCTGCGCGTCCCGGCGCGCGTAGGCGTCCAGCACCTCGCGCATCATGTCCACCGCGTACTCCACCATTTCGGCCAGGCCCTGGATCGGTCCGCGCGGCTTGGCGTCGGCAAGTGCCAGAGAGCGTTTGGCGATGTTGGCCGCGTAGTCGCCAACGCGCTCGATGTCGGCGGCGATCTTCAGCGACGACAGCACCACCCGCAGGTCGGTGGCCATGGGCTGACGCAGCGCGAGCAGGCGGATCACATCGCTGCTGACCTCCAGCTCCAGCGCATCCATCAGCTCGTCTTCGGCGATCACCCGCTCGGCCAGCGCAGAGTCGGCGGTTTGCAGCGCGCGGATGCCCTGCTGCAGCTGCTCGACCGCAAGCCCGCCCATGCGCAGGATCTCGCCGCGCAGGCGCTCCAGCTCGCCGTCGTAGCTCTTCACGATGTGATCGGGGTGGTTGTTCATCGGGAGTCCTTGCGGCTCATCACCCGTAGCGGCCGGTGATGTAGTCCTCGGTGCGCTTGTGGGTCGGGTTGGTGAACAGCTTATCCGTTACGTCCAGCTCGATCAGGTCGCCCAGGTGGAAGAAGGCCGTGCGGTCGGAGACCCGCGCGGCCTGCTGCATGTTGTGGGTGACGATGACGATGGTGAAATTCTGCTTGAGTTCGTCGATCAACTCCTCGATCACCGAGGTGGCGATCGGGTCCAGCGCCGAGCAGGGCTCGTCCATCAGGATGACTTCGGGGCTGACCGCGATCGCCCGTGCGATGCACAGGCGCTGCTGCTGGCCGCCGGAGAGTCCGGTGCCGGGCTGGTCGAGCCGGTCCTTGACCTCGTCCCACAGGCCGGCCCGGCGCAGGCTGGATTCGACGATACCGGCCAGTTCGGGCTTGGTGTGGGCCAGGCCGTGCAGGCGCGGGCCGTAGGCGACGTTCTCGAAGATCGACTTCGGGAAGGGGTTGGGCTTCTGGAACACCATCCCGACCTGGGCACGCAGCAGCACGACATCCAGCGAGGGATCGTGGATGTCCTGGCCATCCAGGGTGATGCGGCCCGAGACGCGGGCCGAGTCGATGGTGTCGTTCATGCGGTTGAGGCAGCGCAGGAAGGTCGACTTCCCGCAGCCGGACGGGCCGATGAAGGAGATCACCTCGTTCTCCATGATGTCCATGGAGATGCCGTGCAGGGCCTCGTTGTCGCCGTAGAACACCTTGACGTCGCTGGCGCTCATCTTGACCTTGCCGGTGCTGGCGCTGGGCGTGCGTTGGCTGGCGTCAACGCGGGCGGCGGGGCTGAGCAGCGAGTTTGCGCTGTTGTTCATTCTTACCACCTTCTCTCGAATCGCCTGCGCAGCCAGATCGCGAGCCCGTTCAGCGACAGCATCAGCGCCAGCAGGACGATGATGGCAGCCGCGGTGCGGGCCTCGAAGAAGTTGCGCAGTTCGTTGGCCTGCCATAGGAAGATCTGCACGGGCAGGGCGCTGGACTGGTCGAACGGACCGGAGGGCACGGCCGCCACGAAGGCGTTCATGCCGATCAGCAGCAGCGGCGCGGTTTCGCCCAGCGCCTGGGCGATGCCGATGATGGAGCCGGTGAGGATGCCCGGCACCGCCAGCGGCAGCACGTGGTGGAACACGGCCTGGGTCTTGGAGGCGCCCACGCCCAGCGCGGCCTGGCGGATGGACGGAGGGATGGCCTTCAGCGCCGCGCGGGTGGCGATGATCACCGTCGGCAGGGTCATCAGGCTCAGCACCAGGCCACCGACGATCGGCGCTGACAGCGGCAGCTTGAAGTAGTTGATGAAGACAGCGGCGCCCAGCAGGCCGAACACGATCGAGGGCACGGCGGCGAGGTTGTTGATGTTGACCTCGATCAGGTCGGTGGCGCGGTTGCGCGGCGCGAACTCCTCCAGGTACACCGCTGACGCCACGCCCAGCGGCACCGCCACCAGCAGCACGATCAGCATCATGTAGAGCGAGCCCATGAAAGCGCCGCGCAGGCCGGCCGAGGCCAGCGAGGAGCGCGAGTCGGGGTTCTGGAACAGCGCGGTGCTGAAGCGCAGCGCGATGATCCCTTCGGCGTGCAGGCGATCCACCCATTCGCGGGTGCGCGCGCTCAGCATCTGCTGCGAGTCGGGCCGGTCGCGGTCAATGTTGCCCTTGATCCAGACGTCGACGTTGGCGTCGGTCAACAGGTGGACGCGGCGGGTCTGGCCGATGATCGACGGGTCCGCCACCACCATGTCGCGCAGCGCAATGCGCTCGCCGGAGGTCACCAGGCGGGCGGCGTCGCGCGGGTGCTCGGCCGCTTCCGGCAGCACTTCGACGAGCGCGGCCTGGATGATCCGGTTGAAATTGACCATCCCGACTTCGTTTTCCCATTCGATCAGGCGCTGGCGGAACTCATTGTCGCGCTCGCCCTCCCGGAGCTCCGGGCGTTCGCTGATGCGGATCACCGCCGGGTCGAAGTGCACGTCGAGGGTGATGCTGGCCTGCCAGAAGGCGGGCAGGCCCCTGCTGAAGATGTTGGCGAACAGGATCACCACGAAGGACAGGCCGAGCAGGGTCGCGCCGATGCCAAGCGCGTGGAAGTGCTTTTCCCGGGCATGGCGGCGTGCCAGCGAGGCTGCGACGCGCTGGCTGACTTGTGATCGCTCGACCGGCGTCGCCTCGGTGGGGGGCATCGGCCGGCTCATTCGTATTGCTCCCGGTAGCGGCGCACGATCACCAGAGCCACCACGTTCAACACCAGGGTGATCGCGAACAGGGTCAGGCCCAGGGCGAAGGCCACCAGCGACTGCGGGCCGGCAAAGTCGGAGTCGCCGGTCAGCTGGTTGACGATGGTGACGGTCATCGTGGACACCGCCTCGAACGGGTTGGCGGTGAGCACGGGCGCGTTGCCGGCGGCCAGCACCACGATCATGGTTTCGCCGACCGCCCGGCTGCCGGCCAGCAGCACCGCACCGGCGATGCCGGGCAGGGCGGCCGGCAGGACGACCCGGCGGATGGTTTCCGACTTGGTGGCGCCCAGCCCCAGCGAGCCGTCGCGAAGCGACTTCGGCACCTGGGTGATGATGTCATCGGAGAGCGAGGAGATGAACGGGATCAGCATGATCCCCATCACCAGCCCCGCGGTCAGCGCCGAGGTGGCGCGGATGTTGAGGCCGACCAGCTCACCGAGCGAGGCCAGGTAGGGCCCGACCGTGATCAGCGCGAACACCCCGTAGACGATGGTCGGAATGCCGGCCAGCACCTCGAGCGTCGGCTTGGCGAAGTTGCGAACCCAGCGCGGGGCGTACTCGGCCAGGTAGATCGCCGCCAGCAGGCCGATCGGGATCGATACCAGGAGGGCGATCGCCGCCACCAGCAGGGTGCCGCCGAGCAGCGGCAGCATGCCGTACTGGCCGTAGCCGCTGGTCTCGGTGACGTGGAACACCGGCTGCCAGACCGTGCCGAAGAAGAAGTCGACGGGCCTGATGAAGCTGAAGAAGTTGAGGGTTTCGCCGACCATCGACAGGACGATGCCGATGGTGGTCAGGATGGCGACCGCCGACGACAGCATCAACCCGGCCTGCAGCACCCGCTCCACCTGGTTGCGCGCGCGTAGGCTGGGATTCATCCGCAGCAGGCTCAGCAGCAGGCCGATCGCGACCAGCGTGGCGGCCAGCCCGGTCAGCAGCCAGGCGCTGGTCTTGCGCATGGCTTCGAGGTTGGTTGCGGCGGTGACTTCCCAGCCGGCCGCATCCATTACCAAGCCGCGATTGCCAGCCAGGTTTTCGATGCGGCGCAGCGCCACCTGCAGAGCCTGATCGTTGATCCCGGGCTGGGCGATTTCGATGCTGGCCGCCACCTGCGACTCGATCACCCCGGGGGCGAACAGCTGCCATCCGATCACCAGCAGCAGCGCGGGTCCGGCCGCCCACAGGGCGACCAGGGAGCCGTGGTGGTGGGGCCGCGAATGCATGCGCGCAGCCGCGTTCGCGCCTGTCGCCATCTTCCGGCTGCGATACAGACCCGCCTGGTAGCCCACCACCATCAGGCCCAGCAGCAGCAGTAGCAATGCGAAGTTGCTCATGGTTTCACTCGAAGGCTCCGGCCTGCCCGGTCAGCCCGCGCCACCGGACGCTGCATCCCATGAAGACGGGCGAACCCCCGCCCGCGTCGGCGGGGGCTCGGGTGCGCAGTCATGCGCAGGGAATCAATAAACCGACGTGCGGCTGCGGATGCCGGCGACCACCTCGTCACGCTCGGCGTCCGAGAGCGGGATCAGGCCCGCCATTTCAAGCGGGCTGCCCGGACCCGACACGGCGTCGCTGAGGTAGTACAGAGCGAACTCCTGCAGGCCCGGAACGACGCCAATGTGGTCGCCCTTCAGGTAGAAGTAAATCGGGCGCGATACCGGGTAGTCGCCGGAGACGACGGTGTCCGGGGACGGCTCGACCCCGTTCACGGTTGCCACCTGCAGGCGGTCGCGGTTGGCCTCGTAGAAGCTCAGGCCGAACACGCCCAGCGCGTCGCGCTGGGCCTGCAGGCGGGCCAGGGTCTCGGTGTAGTCGCCGGCGATCTCGATGATCCGGCCGTCGCTGCGCAGCGCGCCACAGAAAGCGTAGCGGGCATCGCTGTCGGCGATCGCCTTGACTTCCTCGAAGGTCGAGCAGCCGGTGCGTATCACGTTGAGGTCGTAGACCTCGCGGGTGCCGTGGTTGGTGCCCGGGATGGCCAGCACGATCTCCTGGTCCGGCAGGGCCGGGTCGATCTGGTTCCAGCGGGTGAAGGGGTTAGCCACCATCTGGCCGTTCTGCGGCACCCGGGCAGCCTGTGCCAGGAACACGTGGTGCGGCTGCAGCGCGAAGCTGCTGGCGTCACGGCGCGAGGCGAACACGATGCCGTCGTAGCCGACCTTGACCTCGATGACCTGGGTCACGCCGTTGGTCTTGCAGACCTCCTTTTCGGCTTCGGTGATCGGGCGCGATGCGTTGGAGATGTCGATCGTGCCCAGGCCCACGCCGGCGCAGAACTGGCGCATGCCGCCGCCGGTGCCGCCGGAGCCGACCACCGGGGTGCGGAACTGGGCGAAAGCGTTGCCGAACTCCTCGGCGGCGATCGACGAAAACGGCAGTACGGTGGAGGAACCTGCGACCTGGATGGTGTCGCGCGCATGCGCGACGCCGGAGAGGGTCAGCGCGGCGCCGGCGAGCAGGCCGAGGCTGATCTTGCTGAGCTGGATAGGCATTGGGGCAACCTTGCGCGGGGGCTGGAGCAGGGGCACTGGACCCGTCCGGGCGGAAGGGTGGCTGGCCGATTCGGACAGTCTGGGGGCGTTGTATTGCAGAAAAATGACAGGCTGAAATACGCGCGCCCTCCACCCCGGCGCAGGGGTGGGCATCCTCCAGTTGCGGCCGTTCGGTACCCTGATACCCCCGAGCCTGCGCCGTGCAGGGGAGCGTCAACCGGCTGTGCCAGCGCGGGGCAGGTTGCCCGCGCGGCTGGGTACCGCCAGGCTCTGGCCGAGCCACGTCCCGGCGTCCTGCTCAGCCGGTGCCGTCGATCTGCAGGCTGGCGTCGAAAAAAGCCTCGATGACCTCGCTGCCGGTTTGCGCCTGCCGGAAGGCACCATCGGTCTGCAGTCGGCCGGTCAGCCCGCGCATGCGCAGCAGATTGAGGGCCTTGTCGCTGCCAAAGGTGGCCTCGCCCTCCTCGCTGGCGAAACGATGCAGATCTTCGATGTAGCGCAGCTGGGCCTGCAGCAGGAACTCGCGGCAGGGCGCGGCAGAGCGGGCGGAGCCGAGGCGCCGGCCGGCGCGCATTTCGCGCTCCTCGCACAGCTGCACAGCGCTGTCGCACAGCCGGCCGAACACCTCGCCGACGTTGGCGGTATCGAGGTCGGCGGCGATCCGCGCGAGCCGCAGCCCCTTGCGGGCGCCGGCCTGATTCAGCAGGTCGGGCTGGGCCTCCCGCAGCCATGGGACGAGGCGGGGGGCAAGCGCGCCGCCGCCCGCGGCCAACTCGGCGCTGTTCGGGCCAAGCCGGTCGGTCTCCTCGACGGCGCGGGCAGGGGCCGGGCGCGCGTCGAAGGTTGAGCCCGCGATCATCAGGTCCAGCGCGAGATGCAGCTCGGGCTCCAGTTCGGCCGCAAGCCCGCAGACGCCGAGGATCCGGCGCGTCTCGGCGATGCTGGCGGCTTCATTCGCTCCCAGCGGGCCGGCGCCGCCGCCGCCCTCGCGCTGGCGCAGGTCGTGGCAGCTGGCGAACAGCTCCAGCCGAAGCCAGTCCTCGAGCTCCAGCGATGCCGCAGCCGGATGCGCATGCAGTCGATCGATTCGCATGATCAGCAAATCCATCACGTGCGCTTCGTTGTGATAGGCGTGGAAGTCCTGGCCCCAGCGGCCATGGCGCACACCCAGTCGAGCAAGCCCGAGCAGCACCGCATCCTCGATGGCGCGGATGCGCTCGGGCGACTGCGCTTCGCCCCCCCAACGTTGGTGGCGCTCGCTCAGCCGCGTGGACAGCCCGGGCAGCTCACGCTGCAGCAGCGCCCGCGCCTGCGCCGGGGCGGGCACTGCGCGCTCCACGCTATCGGCATCGTAGGGCTGTGGAAGTTCGAGGGGCATTGGGCGCACGGCTCGGGTCTGGGCCGGAGTATAGGCCCGTGCGCGGTGACCGATCAGCCCGCCGAAGCCCTGCGGGCACGGCCGCCATCTGGTCGCGTGCGCTTGAGGTGCACCAGCAGCAGGGAGATGGCAGCCGGGGTGACGCCGGGGATGCGCCCGGCTTGGCCGACCGTTTGCGGGCGCGTCGACTGCAGCTTCTGCAGGGTCTCCGCCGACAGGCCGATCATTGCTGCGTAGTCGAACTGCTCGGGGATGTTGATGTGCTCGCTCTGGCGGGCGCGATCGATCTCCTCGCGCTGGCGCTCCAGATAGCCGCTGTAGCGGGTCTGGACCTCGATCTGCTCGATGGCCTCGGCGTCCTCGATGCCGGGGCCAAGCGCGTCAACCTGCATCAGCCGCGCATAGTCGAGCTCGGGCCGCTTCAGCAGGTCGAGCGCCGGGGTCTCGCGGCTGATCGGCACCTGCAGCCGCTGCTCGATCGCGGCCCCCAGGGCGTTGTTGGGCGCCGCCCAGAGTGCGGCAAGCCGGGCACTCTCCCGCTCGATCCGCTCGCGCTTTGTGCAGACCCGCGCCCAGCGCGCCTCGTCCACCAGCCCGAGCTCGCGGCCGATGGGCGTGAGCCGAAGGTCGGCATTGTCCTCGCGCAGCTGCAGTCGGTACTCGGCGCGCGAGGTGAACATGCGATAGGGCTCGGGCGCACCCTGGGTAATCAGGTCGTCGATCAGCACGCCGATGTAGGCCTCGTCGCGGCGAGGCGTCCACGGTGCTTCTCCACGCGCGTGGCGGGACGCGTTGAGGCCGGCAACCAGGCCCTGCGCCGCGGCTTCCTCGTAGCCCGTGGTGCCATTGATCTGGCCGGCGAAGAACAGCCCGTCGATGGCCTTGGTTTCGAGCGAGGCGCGGAGCCCTCGGGGGTCGAAATAGTCGTATTCGATGGCGTAGCCCGGACGGGTGATTTCGGCGCGCTCGAAGCCGCGGATCGAACGCACCAGCTGCATCTGCACGTCGAACGGCAGCGAGGTCGAGATGCCGTTGGGGTAGACCTCATGCGTGTCCAGCCCTTCGGGCTCCACAAAAATCTGGTGCGAGTCGCGCTCGGCAAAGCGCACCACCTTGTCCTCGATCGAGGGGCAATAGCGTGGGCCGGTGCCCTCGATCTGGCCGGAATACAGCGGCGAGCGATCCAGCGCGCCACGAATGATCTCGTGGGTCTCTGGGCTGGTGTGGGTGATCCAGCACGGTACCTGGCGAGGATGCGAGGCACGCGAGCCCATGAAGGAAAATACGGGCGCCGGGTCATCACCGGGCTGTATCTCCATCTTCGAGTAGTCGAGCGTGCGGCCGTCGATGCGCGGCGGCGTGCCGGTCTTCAAGCGTCCGACTCCCAGGTTGAGCTCACGCAGCTTGTCGGCCAGCGCAATGGCCGGCGGGTCGCCGGCACGGCCGCCGCTGTACTGGGCGGGGCCGATATGGATGCGGCCGGCCAGGAAGGTGCCGGCGGTCAGCACCACGGCGGGCGCAAAGAAGTCGAGGCCCATCTGGGTGCGCACGCCGAGCACGCGGCTGCCTTCGATCAGGAGGTCGTCGACGGCCTGTTGGAACAGGCGCAGGTTGGGCGCGTTCTCCACCGCCTCACGGATGGCCGCGCGGTAGAGCATGCGATCGGCCTGGCAGCGGGTGGCGCGCACGGCCGGGCCCTTGGAGGCGTTGAGGGTGCGCCATTGGATCCCGGCGCGGTCTGCAGCCCAGGCCATGACCCCGCCGAGCGCGTCGACCTCACGCACGAGATGCCCTTTGCCGATGCCGCCGATGGCCGGGTTGCAGCTCATCGCGCCGATGGTCTCGATGCTGTGGCTGAGCAGCAGGGTGCGGGCCCCGCAGCGCGCGGCGGCCAGGGCGGCCTCGGTGCCTGAGTGGCCGCCACCAACTACGATCACATCGAACTGGTTCATCTGGAGGGGTCTGCTTTGAAGACGTGGGATTCGGGCTGACGCAGCGGGGCCAGTCTGCCGCTTTGCGCCCACTCGAGCGCATCGTCGGCGTCGTTACATGGCTTGGGGTGCGCCCTCAGCGGCAAAGTTTGACGCACCGCCGCCGAGCCTGCAGCCGGTTGGCGTCCCGGGAGTCGGCTTTGTGCTTGGCATGCTTCGTGCTGAACACCCGATGCACCCGCCGCGGCCGCCCGCAAGGGGCCGGGATGGAACAGGGCCGGCATGGCGCGCGGAGGGGAAGCAAGGGAGCGGTCGGCTGCTGGCGGACCGCGACTTGAGCCAAGTGGACGGGGCCGAAAGGCCCCGGGCCACCTTGGCCGGGGAGTGGGCAGCAATCGCGGGTGGCAAAGCTGTTGCCGGAACCCGGGGGGCGTGTCGACTTCCCTCGAAACACTTCTGAGAGCTACCTGCGCGGCGGGCGTCGCGCGCTGGATGTGTCGGAAGATGACTGTAACAACAAGCAAGGTCGCGATGCGCTGCACACTCGCGAACGGCTTGTGGGAGGAAAGTCGACGCCCGGCGGTCTTGTGGAACAGGGGGAATCCAGGAGGACCGTGGATCCGGGCGTCGATGAGGCTGTCCCGACGCCGGCGGGCGCAAATCAAAGCGCAGGCCGCGCAGGGACATCAATGAGGCAGATTCTGCCGCTGCATCGGAGCTCTGTGCAAGCTTTTTTACAAAAGACTGTGAGCTTTCTCACGTCCGGTTGCCAGCAATTCAGGATCGTCAAACCATGAACAGCACCGAACATTTTGCACCCACCGAAGACCTCCGCTGCCGTCACGATCTGATGGTGGAACTTTTCCGCGTCGAACAGGCGCGGGAAAGTGCCGCACATCGGGCCAGCGAAGCTGACTTGGCCCGGCTGGAACGCCAGCAGCGGATGATTTCCGAGGCGCTGGCTCGACTTGTCGCTTGAAAGCGGCTGGGGCGAGCTGCAGCCGAGCACCGTTTCCCGGTAACACCCGCGGCGCAAGCATGCGTCGAGTGCGCCGCCGTCGTCGCCTCGCCGAACGTTTGTTGAATATGTGTGTCAGGCGCTGCTATTCCCGTCCAGACACGCGCCCCACCACTTCACCGTTCCAGTGAAAGCCCCGGGCTGCAGTAGAAACGCCAGGCAGCACAGGCCGCGAAAAGCAGTTCCGGGGGCCTGCGCAAGCTGACACGTGTGACACACGAAAAGGGCGCCCCACGGGGCGCCCTTTTCGTGTCGGCAGGCGGATCAATCTTCGAAGCGCGAGGCTTCGCGAGCGCGTGAGGAAGTGCGCCCACTCGGCGCAGACTCACTGCTGCCTCGCGAGACAGGTGCACTGCGCGACTCCACGCTGGCTTCGCCGCTGCCAAAGCCGCCACGGCCGGGCGGTGCTGAGCGAGGCGACTCTGAACGTGCTTCGCCCCAGCTGGATTGGCCGTCGCCAGCTCCGCCGCGGCTGGGCTGAGCTGAACGGGGCGACTCTGAACGTGGCCCGCCCCAGCTCGGATCGCTGCCGCGCGTTGGGGCCGGGGCTGATTCGTAGCGGCCACGCACCATCGGAGCCGCTGGCTGCGCTCGCTCGTTGGCCATCGGGCGCTGCGGTGAGCTGCCCCGATATTCAGGCGCATACCTCGCGGTGCGACCGGATTCCACCCGACCGTAGCTGGAGTCGCGCGAAACCTCGCGACCGGCATCGCGCCCGGACGCCCGCAGCGGCTGCGATTCGATGCGCTGTAGGCCCGGTTCGGGGCGTTGGGGCAGGGTGGCCTGGCGACCGCGCTCGACACTGCCGCCGTCGAAACTGCGGCTGCGTGCGCGCTCTTCGCTGCGCCAGTCGCCGCGTGACTGCGGCGCCAGCTCGCGCGCGTCGTAGGCTTGCCGGCGCTCGCTTGCCGATTCGCGATAGCGTGGCGTGTTGCTGCCTTCGACGCCGGCGCTGCGCGTGGCGGCACCGCGGAAGCGCTCGTCTGTGAATGTCCGGGCTTCACGATTTTCCGCACCGCGTCCGTAGCTTTCCGCGCGCCCGCTGCGGGGGCTGGTCGCCGGGACACCAAAGCCCCGCGTGGGCAGGGGCTCGCGCGCACTGGAGCGCGAGCGGTAGTCGGCTTCGCGTGCATTCGCCACCCGGTCCGCATAGCCGCGGTCGCCTGCATAGCCGGCAGCGCGACCGGAGTTGCGCTCGAAGGCCGATGAGCCGCGACCGGTCGACAAGCCGGTGGCGATGCCGTCACCGCGCACGCTGGGCGCAAGGGCGCGCTCGCCCCAGGCCAGGCGCTCAGCTTGATTGCGCGCATGCCCGTAGCGCGGACGGTACAGGCTGGAGCTGTAGGCGTGGTCGAAGCGACCGTGCCCGCGACGGTTGTCGCGCCCCGGGTGGCCCCAGGCGTGGCGATCCCAGTGGTAATAGCTGTCGACCCAGCTGTGGCGGTAGGGCGAATACCAGTGCACGAAGGCGTTATGCCGCGGGTGGCCCCAATAGCCGGCCCGGTGCGGTCGGAAGCTCTGGTGCAGGCTGATGCTGAAGTAGTTGCGGGGGAAGTAGGTCACCCCGTAGTAGAAGCCCGGATACCAATACGGATCGTGGAACCCGCGATGGATGGGCCAGAAGATCGAGTAGTAGGCCGAGTGCCGGGTGTAGTCCGGCGCATACCACCAGCTGCTGCTGTAGCTGATGCTGGTGTGCCCGGAGCTGGTCGGCCGATAGTAGTAGTCACCCTGCTCGCTGTAGGCGGGCCGATAGTAGCTGCCGCTCCCCACGTAGCGGCTGTCGCTGCCGTAGCCGTCGCTGTACACGTAGGTGGGATAGGTGACGCAGCCGCCCAGCAGCAGCGCTACGGGCAGCAGCAGGGCGATCTTCCAGCGGTTCATGGCGCGCTCCCTTTACTGGACGCTGCAGCCGGCGTCCTACGGCCTGAGGCTCGCACGCCTTGGGCATGCTTTCCGCAGTCTTGGCCCGTGTGGGTGAATTGGCACTGAAGTTGGCCGGCCCTGAAGTGTCTGCCGTGAAGCCTGTGCCCCGTGGCGCGCTCGGCGTCTGGCACTCGGGCTCCGGCTGTGGGGCCGTGCGCCAAGGCGCACCCTGAACCGCTGCCCCGCCTGTACCTTGCGTGCGGCGCCCAGGCCGTGCGGGTGCTGCGCGATACCGACCCTGCAGGCCGC
The DNA here is from genome assembly GCA_022241605.1 of Aquimonas sp. Classification (GTDB taxonomy): domain Bacteria; phylum Pseudomonadota; class Gammaproteobacteria; order Xanthomonadales; family Xanthomonadaceae; genus Aquimonas. The sequence continues at coordinate 12,751 of JAKOMQ010000027.1, forward strand.
AGCGGGCGTCGCCACGCGTAGCCCTGGATCAGTGGAAATCCCGCGAGCGCGCATCCAGCGTGCCGAGCAGATGGCTGGCATCGGTCAGCCTGCCTGCGATCAGATGGCGCACGCCGTCGGCGTGTTCCAGGTGGCCTTCCACCATCAGCAGGCGTGATTCCAGCAGCGCGCGGCGATCGCGGATGGCCACCCGCTGCCAGACCACCAGATTGACCATGCCGTCCTCGTCCTCAAGCGTGACGAAGGTGACCCCGCTGGCGGTGCTGGGCTGCTGGCGCAGGCTGACCAGGCCGGCGTAGCGCACGTGGCTGCGGTTGCGCATGGTCTCCAGATCACGCGAGCGTTTGCAGCGAAGCGCATTCAGCTGCGGCCGCAGCAAGGCCAGCGGATGCGGACCCAAGCTCAGGCCCGTACGCGCGTAGTCGGCCAGCAGGTTTTCGGCCGCGCTCGGCGGCGGCAGCTGCACGCGTGTGTCCGGCGTGGGCAGATGCTCGAACAGGGGCAGGGTGGTCTCGACCCCAGCCACCGCCCAGCGCGCACGGTGGCGATGCCCCGCCAGCCCGCGCAGGGCGCCGGCTTCGGCCAAGAGGCCGAGATCGCCGCGGTCGAGCCGGGCGCGATGGGCGAGATCCTCGACGTCGCGGAAGTCTGCATTTGCACGCGACTGAACAATCCGCTGCGCGGCTTCGGCCTTGAGCCCGCGCACTTCGCGCAGGCCCAGCCGGATCGGCCCGCGCGCGGTGTCGCCGCCGGCTTCGAGGTGGGAGTCAAAGCCGCTGTAGCGCACGTCCACTGGATGCACGCGCACGCCGTGGCGGCGGGCGTCGGCAATGAGCTGCGCGGTCGAGTAAAAGCCCAGCGGCTGTGCGTTCAGCAGCGCGCAGGCGAAGGCATCCGGATGGTGGCATTTGAGCCAGCAGCTGACGTAGGTGATCAGCGCGAAGCTGGCGGCGTGTGACTCCGGAAAACCGTAGCTGCCGAAGCCCTTGATCTGCTCGAACACCTGCTCGGCGAATTCGACCGGATAGCCGCGCTCCGCCATGCCTTCGAGGATACGCGCGCGGTGGTGCTCCAGCCCGCCCCGGCGCTTCCAGGCGGCCATCGAGCGGCGCAGCTCATCGGCTTCGCCGGGCGTGTAGCCGGCGGCGACGATGGCGAGCTGCATCACCTGCTCCTGGAACAGCGGCACGCCCAGCGTGCGCTCGAACACCTGTTTCAGATCCTCGGACGGATAGGTCACCGGCTCCAGCCCCTGCCGGCGACGCAGATAGGGGTGCACCATCCGCCCCTGGATCGGCCCCGGCCGCACGATCGCGACCTCGATCACCAGGTCGTAGAAGGTTCGAGGTTTGAGCCGCGGCAGCATGGCCATCTGCGCGCGCGATTCGATCTGGAACACGCCGACGGTGTCGGCGCGCTGGATCATCGCGTAGGTGGCCGCGTCTTCGGCTGGAATCGTGGCCGGCGTGAGCTCGATGCCGCGCGCATCGCGCAGCAGGTCCAGGCAGCGCCGCACGCAGCTCAGCATGCCCAGCGCCAGGCAGTCGACCTTGAGCAGGCCCAGGCTGTCGAGGTCGTCCTTGTCCCACTGGATGATGGTGCGCTCCGGCATCGCCGCGTTCTCGACTGGCACCAGGGTCGACAGCGGCGCGTCCGAGATCACGAAGCCGCTGACATGCTGCGAGAGATGGCGCGGGAAACCCTTCAGCTCCGCCGCGATCTGCAGCAGCCGTCGCACGATCGGGCTCATCAGATCGAAGCCACGCTCGGCCAGGCGCTCTGCGATCGGCACCGCGCTTTGCCCGCGCGCCGATGCCGCGCTGAGCTGTTCCAGCTGGTCGACCGACAGGCCCAGCGCGCGGGCGGCATCGCGCAGGGCGCTGCTGCTGCGGTAGCAGATCACGGTGGCCGCCAGCGCCGCGCGATCACGGCCGTAGCGCGCGTAGAGGTACTGGATGACCTCTTCGCGGCGCTGGTGCTCGAAGTCGATGTCGATGTCCGGCGGCTCGTTGCGCTCCTTCGACAGAAAGCGTTCGAACAGCAGCTGGCTGTGCGCGGGGTCGACCTCGGTGACGCCGAGCGCGAAGCACACGGCAGAATTCGCCGCCGAGCCGCGGCCCTGGCAAAGGATGCCGCGCCCGCGCGCAAAGCGGACGATATCGTGCACGGTCAGGAAGTAGGCCGCGTAGTCAAGCTCGCCGATGATCGCGAGCTCCTTTTCGATCTGCGCCTGAACCTTGTCGGGCACGCCCTGCGGCCAGCGCCAGCCGGCACCTTCACGCGTGAGCGCGCGCAGCCAGCTGTCCGGCGTGTGGCCTTCAGGAACCACCTCGCGCGGGTACTGGTAGCGGATCTCGCTGAGCGTGAAGCGGCAGCGCTCGGCGATGAGCAGGCTCTCGGCCATCAGTGCCTCGCCGTAGATGGCGAGCAGGGCGCGGCGCGTACGCAGGTGCCGTTCGCCGTTGGCAAACAGCAGGCCGCGCGCCTGCGGCACGCTCAGTCGGTGGCGCAGGGCGGTCAGGCAGTCCTGCAGCGGCCGCCGCGCGCGCACGTGCATGTGGGCATCGCCGCAGGCCACCGCCGGCAGGCCGCAGCGTTCGGCCAGATCGAGCAGCTGCGCCCTGCGCGCATCGTCGTCCGATCCGCGGTGCAGCTCGATCGCCAGCCAGCAGCGATCGCGCCACTGCTGCGCCAGCGCTTGGCCTTGCGTTTCGAGTTCGGGCTCTGACAGCGACTGCGGAACCCACAGCAGCAGCAGGCCCGGCGGCGCGGGTTCGATGTCGGCGAGCTCGAAGCGGTACTCGCCCTTCTTCGAGCGCCGCCGTGCGCGGGTGACCAGTTCGCACAGGGCCGTGTAGCCGGCGCTGTCTTCGACCAGCAGCACGCATTTGAAGCGCTGATCGGACGTGCTGAATTCGGCGCCGATGATGAGTTTGACTTCGGTTGCCTTGGCCGCCTCGTAGGCACGCACGATGCCGGCGAGCGAGCATTCGTCGGTGACCGCCAGCGCGGCATAGCCCTGAGCGCGGGCACGCTCGAACAGCTCCATCGCACTCGACGCGCCGCGGCCGAAGCTGAAGTTGGAGAGGCAGTGCAGTTCGGCGTAGGGCGGGGTGGTGCTGCGGGGGCGTTGGGGGCTTGGGCGCACGCGCGCTTCGCCGCGCGTGCTTGCGCAGGCGGGTTTGCGGGGTAGGGGGAGGATGTTGTTTTGGGTTGTCATTGGCCAGGGGCAGGCGATGCGCGGCTTCTAGCCCCTCTCCCGCCGGGGAGCGGTTCGGGGGCGCTTATCGGCTGCCAGTGGCAGCCGATGACCCCGGGAGCCCGAGCGAAGCGATGGTGGGTTGGGGAGGGGGCCGGGCGGAGCGGGCGCCCTGAACCTGGCCGAGCGGGAAGCCTCGGCTCTTGATCGGTGCGGCCCTGTCCGCTTGCCGCTGGCCGCTGGAAGCGAAGAGCCAGAGCTTTCGGTCCGTCCTTCGGCCGGCCCGAGTCACTTTTCTTTGAGTGGCCAAAGAAAAGTAACCAAAAGAAAGGCCACCCCTAGTCCGCGCCCTCTGCGCATCCCTGCGCAGAGGGTTCGCGAGAGTCGGTCGGGGTTTTCGGACAGGCCATCCATGGCCTGTCGAAAACCTTGCCCGCATCCATGCGGGCAACCCTGCGGGCGATTCGACCGCCTCCCGCCGCTCCCCAGGGGCCCCGTTGAACAGCGCGGGCTCCTGCCCGCAAGAGCCACAGCCAGAGCCACAGCCAGAGCCAGAGCCACAGCCACAGCCACAGCCACAGCCACAGCCACAGCCACAGCCACAGCCACAGCCACAGCCACAGCCACAGCCACAGCCACAGCCACAGCCGAAGCAAGAGCCGAAGTCAGACCCGAAGCAAGAGCTGAAGCAAGAGCTGAAGCAAGAGCCGAAGCAAGCCCCAGCCCCAGCCCCAGCCCCAGCCCCAGCCCCAGCCCCAGCCCCAGCCCCAGCCCCAGCCCCGGAGCAGGAGCAGGAGCCATCTCCAACAGCGCGGTATGAGTTCTCTTCAGTCCAGACCGATCCACTGTGGGAGCCTGCTTGCAGGCGACTACCACTCAAACCCTTCCTCACCGCAAAGAACAGCGAGCAAACGCGACCCGGTATCGATGCCCATGCTGCCTCCGCTCTTTTCCCTCCGCATCCATCAAGGCATCAACCAGCGCGCAGCCTCCACATCGCCGGCTTCAAACGAATCCCCTCCCGGCCCTCGCGCGCAGCGCTCGGGCGTTCATCAGCTCGCGCGGCAGTGCCGCACAAGCTCGCACCCTCCACACCACCGGCTTCAAACGATTCTCCATTCCCGATTCCCGATTCCCGATTCACAGCCCTCAAGCAAACCACCCCTGCAGCATCCACCCCTGCAGCGTGGGCACATCGCCCGCCGGCCGGAACGCCCAGGCGCGTTGGCCGCTGTTGGTTTCGATGAGGTAGTAGTCGCGGCGCTGGTCGGCTTCGTCCCACCAGCCGGCTTCGATGCGTTCGGGCCCGGCGAGCACGGCGGCGACGGTTTCGCGCAGGGGGCGTGGCTCATGCAGCAGCCAGGGCGGGCGCGGTACGGGGCGTTGGGCGGGATCGCGCTGACTGCGGGTGGCCACGTACTGTTGGGCGCGTTCGGGGCGGGGGTCGCCGGTCAGCATGAGCTGCTGCAGGGCGTCTTCGCCGAGACGTGCGCGCAGGCGTTCGCGCAGGCCTTCCCAGGGTTCGGTCTGGCCGGGTGCGGTGTCGAACAGATCGCTGCGCGCGGGAATGAAGGGTGGAAGTTCGTCTGCCTCCAGGCGCAGGGCCAGTGCGGCCTTGGGCAGGTGCAGGCGTTCAAGCCGGCCACGCGCGAGTTCGAACAGGCGCGCGGCCTCGCGCTCTGGCGCGAGCAGGCCGATCTCCAGCGTGCTTGCGGGCCGGCCCTCGTGCTCGAGCGCCAGCACGAAGCGCTGCACGCCGCCATCGCGGGCGGTGAGGAATTCGGCGAGATCGCCGCACAGCCGGCGCAGTGGGAACAGCAGTGGCGTGAAGTGTTCGATCTCGTAGCTGAACTCGACGCGGGCGGCAAAGCGCTCAGGCGGGTGGTACAGATCCTGTGGCTCGGGTGCATGGCCGAGCAGTCGGTCGATCTGGCCCAGCAGCTCGGGGCCGAAGCGTCGCGCCAGCCCGGCGCGCGGCAGGGCAAAGATTTGGCGCAGGCTGCGCAGGCCCATGCCGCGCAGGCTGTCGGCTTCGCGCTCGGACAGCGCCAGGGCCTCGACCGGCAGCGGGTCGAGCGCGTGCTTGAGCGGATCGGGCCGGTCCACTGCCAAGCCATCGCGATGCGCGGCCAGCAGGCAGGCGCCGCTGATCGTGGGCGCGGCCGCGATGCGGTGCCGCACGCCCAGCGCGGTCAGATCCGCGCGCAGGCGACGCTCAAACGCCGGCCACTGGCCGAACAGGCCGAAGCTGCGGCCTACCTCCAGCACTACGGTGTCAGCCTGCGGCAGGCAGACCATCGAGCTGTAGCGGTAGGCCCAGGCGGCCAGAAGTTCAAGCAGGCGCTGCGCGTCCTGTGCGCGGTGTTCGAGCGCGCGCAGCTCGGCGCAAAGGGCGCGCGCCGCCGCCAGGGCCTGGCCGCGCTGCACGCCGAGGCTGCGCGCGGCGCGGTTGGCATCCAGCACGCGCCGCCGCTGCGTGGGCCCTTCGATCAGGGCCAGCGGCGCCTCAGGTTCGGGCTGCTGGCGCAGCACCGCGTCCAGCGCCAGCTGCGGCAGATGCACGGCGGCCCACAGGGGCGGAGGAGTCGAGGTCATGGTGCGCCGGCATCAGTGCAGGGGCAGAACGGACTGTGGGCCGGGCTGCGACGTGCGGGCCATCAGGGCAGGCGTGGTGATGGCCGCCGACGCCACCGGCTTGCGCTGCCGCCAGCGCAGTCCGCGCGCGGGCGGGCTGGCGCCGCGCGCCTTCAGCACGCGCAGTTCACCCTCGGCATCGAGCGTCAGCCGTAGCGCAGCGGGCGAAGTCTGTGCTGCCGCACGCAGCGGACGCAGGGCGATGCCCAGGCTGTGTCCGGCTTCGGCCGCCAGCTGCAGGCGGCGCAGGCTGCGCTCGTCGGCGTCGCGGCCCGCATCCGGCCAGCACAGCACCGCCGCGCAGCAGCCGGCGCGCAGGCACTGTTCGGCGGCCCACAGCGACTGCTTCGGCGGCGCCTGCACCAGCACCAGCGCATCCAGCTCGATGCCGCACTGGATCAACGCCGGCGCATACGGCCGATATGGCGGCGCCACCAGCACCAGCCGACCGCGCCCGCTGCTCAAGCGCGCCAGCAGCGGCAGCACCAGGCTGAGTTCGCCCTGACCGTCGGCGGCGAACAGCACCTCGCTCAGGCTCGACTGCGGCCAGCCGGCGCTGGGCAGGAAGGCGTCGAGCTCGGCTACGCCGGTCGATTCCGACGCGCGCTGGCTGCGCGCGCTGCCGGCCCGCCACAGGCGTGGGTCGGTCAGCAGCTGGGCCAGCGGGTTGGCGGGCTCGCTGCTCATGGTGTGTTCCCCGTGCCCAGCCGCAGCACGCCGACAAACAGGCCCTCGATGGCGAAGCTGTCGCCGGAGCCTGCATCGATCTCGATCGGCGCATAGGCCGGATTTTCCGACAGCAGCTGCAGGCGATCGCCGCGCTGGCGCAGTCGTTTGACGGTGATTTCGTCCTCGATGCGGGCCACCACGATCTGGCCGTCCAGCGCCTCGGGTGTGCGGTGCACGGCAATCAGGTCGCCGTCGAGAATCGCCGCATCAATCATCGAATCGCCCTGCACGCGCAGCAGGAAGTGCGCGCGCGGCCGGAACAGGCTGGGGTCGACCGCGACATGCCGCTCGATATGCGCATCGGCCAGGATCGGCCGCCCCGCCGCCACCCGCCCCACCAGCGGCAGCCCGGCCTCTGGCGTTGGCATCAGCAGGCGGATGCCGCGCGCCTTGCCGGGCTTGAGCTCGATCAGGCCCTTGGCCTCCAGCGCACGCAAGTGGTCCTGCGCCGAGCGCGCCTGTTTGAAGCCGAAGGCCTCGGCGATTTCGGCCAGGCTCGGCGGCGAGCCGTCCTGGGCGAGACGGGCGCTCAGGAAATCGAGGATGGCTTGCTGGCGGTCGGTCAGTGACATGGGCACAAATTTATGTGGTATTCGGCGGGGCGGCAAGCGGGGAGGTGTGAAGAGTGGGAACTGGGAGTTGGGAATTTGCACTCGATCGGTATGGCCGTTCGTTTACCCGGTGCGCGCCGCTGAACGCCCGCGTGCTGTGCGCGAGGGCGGGGCGGCGCTGAACTCCGTGTCAGCCTTGCGTCTTCTCACGGGCGCGTTGGCAAACACCCCGCAAGCACAGCGCGATGCTGTCTCGCGGCGTGAGACCGGTTGGGGGGTGTGAAACAAATCACCCTGGTTGCCGCGAGTAGCTGGGGGTGGCGCGCCTCAAAGCGGGTAAAAAAATCCAGACGCCGTCGCGAGGGTGTCGCTGGGCGCTTGTGGCAAAGCGCGGTACGTGAATACAAGGAAGTTTGGTGAACCAAATGACCGCAGAACTCGGATAGCGCGCTGCCGCCACGGGCGTCCAGCGGCGGCCGCAGCAGGCGGATGGTTCTCACATGCTCCCAGTCGTGTCCTTCCGACGTTCAGGCCCGTTCAATCAGCATCCAGAACATTCTTCGCAGGAATGAAAGCAAGCGCGCGCCTGCATGCATTTGGCACGCAGGCTGCTTTGCGAACAGGACACATCCCTCCTGAGCCTGGAACCCACCCATGAACTCGAACGCTGGAAACTCGCACTACTCTGCTGACACGGGGTCGCTGAGCTCCGCCGAGGAGACACTATCAAGCGGCCAGGGCGGTACCCGCCCAGGACACCTCAGTCAGTCGCTCGACGAGGCGCTGGAAGAGACCTTTCCTGCTAGCGATCCGGTTTCTCCCTTCATAAAGGCACAAGCTCCGCAGCTGAGCGCTGAGGAGCGCTCCGCGATCTCGCGGGCTCGGCACACGACGACCGCCGCGAAGAGCTCCTCTGCCTTCGGGTGGGCCGTCGCGGGCACGGTGCTTTTGGTTGCTCTCGCCTTGCGCTCCCCGCTGCGGTCCCGGTCGAGTTGATCGCACGTCTGCGGTGCCAGCAGGCGCGCGGGCCCTGCGAAGACTCGGGCCTAGAACAGGCCGCCGCGGTAACTCCGCTTTCGGACACGCTGAAGCGATCCGCCGGGCGAACGTGCTGGCGCTCCGCGCGCTCGCGGTGCCCTGCGCCACAGCGGCGCGACACGTACTTCGCTCAGACACACGCACCTCCACACAGGGGGGCTACGAGCCCCGATTGGTCTGGCTTTCTGGAGCGGCCTGCCAGGCTTCACTACCACTGCCGCGCAATTCCTGGAGAACGACGATGAACCTGAAACCCATGCTCGCGCCCGCCTTGATCTTTGGTCTGCTTGCCTCTCAAACCAGCAACGCCCAGGAGAACCACTGGTACGTCGGTGGGAAGATCGGTGCGGCGTCTACCGATGATCGATGGATCGACGATAGCGACACCAGCTATGGCCTGTACTTTGGCTATCGCTTCCATCCGACCTTCGCGGTCGAGGGCGAGTACACCAACTTCGGCAACCTGCGTGTGAACTTGAGCGACCTTGAAATCAGAACCACCCGCCTGGAGCCCCGTACGTGGGGCGTGCGTCTGGTCGGGTTCTGGCCGATGTCCGATCGCTTCGACCTGCTGGGCGGCATTGGCTACCACTCCTTCGACCTGGACCCCCGAGACAGCCAGGGCTTCCGCGACGTGGTCGGCTCGCGCCGCAGCACAGACTTGTTCTACGGTGTGGGCGCCCAGTTCAATTTCGACAGCCGGCTGAGCCTGCGCGCGCAGCTGCAGCGCTACGAATTCCGCAGTGCCGGTGATTCGGATGAAGTCAGCCTTGCCATGCACGCTCGCTTCTAGCTCAGAACGACTTCCACCCTCCCCAACAGAAAACGGGCGGTCCAGCGTGCTGGACCGCCGGTTTGTTTGAAGATCGACTTCGACTGGATCAGGCAACTCGAAAGTCGCAGCGACACGACCTGAGCTCGTCGGCAAGCCCAAGCCCTGTAACCCCAGCGGGCACCACGATGCGCGCCTGTATGGCGCTCCACGACTCTATGGCCGGCTCCTGCTGCCCCCTGCCGATTTTCGGCGCCGGGGTTTGGTTGCGACCTCGTCTTTCGTTGGGCGCTCATGCGAGTCGTCGTTGGAGCCCTTCCCAGGCGCTTCATCGCTGACGCGGCGCTTCTGCCCGCGCTTGTTCGCCTTGGAGGGCTTGCGCTCCTGTGCCTGCTGAGCTTCCGCAGTCGGCGCGTCCTGCTTGGATTCTGATTGCCGTTGACGCCTCAAGTACAGCCAGCCAACCCCAACGGCGACAACGATCGCCACTCCCCAGACAACGGGGTGGCTACGCGCTGTCGTCAGTGCGATTACCCCTGCCGTGCGTGCCACGCGGCCGGCAAGCCTTCCGCGCGACGGCAGGGCTGAGCGCAACGTTTTGACCGGATGCTCAATGGTCTGCTTGAGTTGCTTGCGCACACCGTTGGCAACAAGGTCGGATCGAAACAGTCCACTCATCAGGTTCTCCTCAGGCTTGGGCGCAGGTGTTGCTGGAACCTCGCGACCTGCGGCCCGCTCAGAATTCGTCAACGCGCTCCATCACTATGCCGGCGTCGATCGCGGCAGACTCGGCAAACAGAACAATGTTCTCGGCGACCTCCTCGGAAGTGACATGGATTTCGATCTGCGCCACCTCACCGACCGCGCTCTCGGCGAGGCCCGCTGAGCTGGAGTCCTCGGTGTCGAGCTGCGTCATCAGCCCGTCGATCTGCTCGACGTGCATCACTTGCTCAAGTTGCGAAAGCTGGGAGCGGATCGGGTCGATGCGATCAGGGGGGCCTGTCAGTCTAAGTCGTAGCACGGTCATGGGTCTGTCTGCCTTGTATGCATGGTTAGGGAAGCTGATCCATTTGAGCCTTCTGCGCGCCAGGAATGATGCGCCCGCAGGTCGAGCACGTAGCGTGCTTGATCCGCAAGAGCGAGTCCGCGCCTGCACCGGACTCGAGACATGTGCGCACCGCCTGGATGGAGGTGTTCAGACCGTACTTTCAGCGGCCGACCAAGCTCAAGCGCAGCAGATCATGTGCCAGCTGAAGGACCCTTTCGGAAATCGGAACCGCCGCATGTAAGTGCTTCCAATCCAGGCGCTCCGGCCAACCACAGCGTGGCACGAACGTTGCTGGCCCGTAGAAACCGCAGCGATGGAACAGGGGTCCGGGCGGCTTTCGATCAGAAGGCAGGCACAGCCATTTCCAACGAAGCACGCCGCGAATTCGTGGGATGCATCGAAGCCCGCAAGGTGGTGACGGTGCTTGATCCTGAAAAGGAGGTACTTGCGCATGCGGAGGCGCTGATGCACAGCACCGGGCGTATACAGCCACTACGAGTCGAGTTCTGCCCTGTCTCAAGGCAGGTCGATGTCAGCGCGAACGCCTCTGACCTGCCCGGCGATTCTCGGACCAGTTGAAAGTTGAGAGGATGGCTCCTGACATCAGCGAGGAGCCCATGCGCAAGTCCCGATTCAGCGAAGAGCAGATGGTCAAGATCCTCCGTGAGGCCGACAAGTCGCCGGTTGCGGAGGTTGCCAAGAAGCACGGCATCAGCGAGCAGACGCTGTACGTCTGGCGCAAGCGCTACGGCAAGCTGGAGACCGCCGACGTGAAACAGCTGCGGACGTTGCAGCAGGAAAACGCGCGCCTGAAGAAGCTGCTGGCCGAGCGAGACCTCGAGAT
>JAKOMQ010000068.1 GCA_022241605.1 Aquimonas sp.
TCTGGACACGATGCACGCGACCCGCTGCCGTCGCCTGCTCGATGCCGTGGAGGCCTTGGTGGCAGGGCGCCGATTGACCCTGACCGAGTTGGCGCGCCAATGGCCCGGGGCCGAGCGTGCCCATGCTCCACTCAAGGCGCTCGACCGGCTGCTGAGCAACAGCCATCTGCATGCCGAGTCCGAGAGTCTGCAACGTGCGATCACGGCGCGGCTGCTTCAAGGCATGCCGCGACCGGTGCTGCAGGTGGATTGGTCGCCTCTCAAAAAGGACGGGCGCTGGGCCTTGCTGCGGGCCTCGGTGGCGATGGGTGGGCGTGCGATGCCGGTGCACGAACAGGTATTCCCGCTGAAGCGCATGAACCACCCTGCGGCGCAGAGAGAGTTCCTGCAGCAGCTGGCAAGGCAGGTGCCGGCGAGCAGTTCGCCCATCCTGGTCACCGATGCGGGCTTCCGCAGCGACTGGTTTCGAGCGGTGCAGGCGCAAGGCTGGGACTACGTGGGGCGATTGCGCAGCAACACGCAGATCAGCCCGCTTGAGGTCGACGACTGGGTACCCTGCGGGACCCTTCACGCGTCCGCCACCGCGCAGCCCGCGGACCTGGGGCCTCACCGAATTGTGAAGGGCCAGCCCATGACCAGCCGGCTGGTGCGCTATCGCGGCCGACGTACTGGGCGCGACAAGCTCACGCGCGCAGGCSTRCCCGAACAGGGCGGCATCTCCAAGAA
>JAKOMQ010000069.1 GCA_022241605.1 Aquimonas sp.
GAGGTTTCCCCTGATCTTGACCGCATCGAGCTGGACATCGAGCCGGATCTGTTCGCTCTTGCTGCCCGGAATCTGATGGAGAACGCTGTGAACCATTCGCCGCCCGGAGGCGTCGTCAGGTGTCGTGTGGCCGGCCCCGCCGAAGAGGGCCAGATGATCATCGAGGATGATGGTCCCGGTATCCCCGAGGAGGAGTTGGCCCGCGTCACCGAACGCTTCTTTCGCGGCCGCAACAAAGTACCGGTCGGCAGCGGTCTCGGTCTCGCGATCGTCGAACTGGCGCTCGGGCGGAGTGGTTGGCACCTACGACTTCAGAATCGCGATTGCGGAGGGCTGCAAGCGGTGATGGCGAACGCCGCGTGACCCGTTGCACATACATGGTGCGGGGCGCAGCCAACTCATCTTCAAGAAGATGGAGTGCCAGCAGGATGCGCCAACGCAGGGAGTGATCTTCTCGCCGCGCGACGAAGCTATCCCACCAAAAGATGCCCCATAGCCGGATCTGCTATCACAACCCTGCGCGCACCGCTGGGCGTGGACCTGCGCACCATCCTGACCCTGTCGAAGACGGTCAACGATCTGGAGCGCATTGGCGACGAGTCCAAGAAGCTGGCGCGGGTGTCGCTGGCCTTGGTTGAGCACACCGGCGACCGCATGGACGTGCCGATGATCAGCGAGATCGCCGGCATGGCGCGGATCGCCGGCGCCATGCTGCGCG
>JAKOMQ010000070.1 GCA_022241605.1 Aquimonas sp.
TCGTAACCACTCCATTCCCCTTCGCCACGCCGAGTAGCGGCGCATGTGCGACTTCTGGCGGGTCAGGGGATCCACGCTCCAGGTGTTCCGGGCAGCGATGGCCATCATCCATGCGGCAAAGCTGGTCAGGCGATTGAGCAGCAGCAACACGCCCGCGCGCTCGCTCTTGCGGGTCAGGCTGTCGGTGAAGCCGACCCCGAACCGATGGCTTTTCAGGTCGCGAAACGCCTCTTCGATCTGCATGCGCGTGCGATAGGTCGCGACGATGCGCTCGGCGCAGTGCGTATCGGCGCCCAGAGAGGTGACCAACAGCCATGGCTCACGCGCTGCCATCCGCGCTTTCTTGGAGATGCCGCCCTGTTCGGGCACGCCTGCGCGCGTGAGCTTGTCGCGCCCAGTACGTCGGCCGCGATAGMGCACCAGCCGGCTGGTCATGGGCTGGCCCTTCACAATTCGGTGAGGCCCCAGGTCCGCGGGCTGCGCGGTGGCGGACGCGTGAAGGGTCCCGCAGGGTACCCAGTCGTCGACCTTAAGCGGGCTGGTGTGCGTGTTGCTGCGCAATCGCCCCACGTAGTCCCAGCCTTGCGCCTGCACCGCTCGAAACCAGTCGCTGCGGAAGCCCGCATCGGTGACCAGGATCGGCGAGCTGCTCGCCGGCACCTGCCTTGCCAGCTGCTGCAGGAACTCTCTCTGCGCCGCAGGGTGG
>JAKOMQ010000071.1 GCA_022241605.1 Aquimonas sp.
TTTTTCACCGAAAATTTTCTCTCGCTCAGCCACCACCAGCTCGAGCAACTCATCGGCTGGCGCATAGCGGCCGGCAAGGCTCAACGCGGTCGCTAGATTCATCTGCGCCTTCAGCACGTTCGGGTGAGTTGGCCCGAGCACAGGTGTTGCCATCTCGATCGCTGACTCGAAGGTCACGATTGCAGCTCTGCAGCCGGCATTGAGCCTGCATGCACCAGCAAACACTGCGGATCGGCAGACATGGATGCGGGAACCTGTGAACTGGTTTGTGCAGGTTTTTCAATCTTTCTCGTATCACCGAGCGGTGGTTCTGGAAACCAATACACGTCAACCGCCTATGTTCTGCCGCCTGATGCCAGCATTCCCGGTCGGGCGCTCGGACTGAACGAACGCCCTCCGAAGATCCGTCTCCTCTGATCGCGCCCGGGCATTCGGCCCGCGGCCTTCCGACAGCTTTGAGGAACGGGACTGCGGTCCCGAGGAGACGACCATGAATACCCTTTCACGACGCGGCTTTCTCGCCGCTGGCGCGGCCATGCTGGCCTACGCTCAGGTGCCCCGGATGGCGGCAGCGCAGGACGCCACGCCGCTATCGCTTCGCGCCGCCAGCCGCACGCTCGACATCGACGGACGCGCCGCCACTGTCTGGGGCCTTGCCGGGCCATCCGGACAGGGCCTGACACTCGATCCCGGCATGCCG
>JAKOMQ010000072.1 GCA_022241605.1 Aquimonas sp.
TCGGACCGGGGCGGGCAATTCATCAGCGGGGACTACCAGAGGTTTCTGGATCAGAACGCCCTGGTGAGCAGCATGAGCGCAGCCGGCCACTGCGCTGACAACGCCGCCTGCGAGGGCTTCTTCGGGCAGCTCAAGCGGGAGCGCGTGCACCACCAGAACTACCGGACCCGTGACGAGGCCCGGGTCGATCTGTTCGACTACATCGAGCGGTTCCACAACCCCCGGATGCGACGTAGAGTCGCCCGCCGGGACCGTAGGTTTTCAGCCTTGTTCAAACCGTCCGCAGAAACGGGGTAGAACCCCAGATGCGCAAGTCGAAGTTCACCGAGACGCAGATCGTCTCGATCCTGAAGCAGGCCGATGCAGGTGTGCCGGTCAAGGATCTCTGCCGTCAGGCCGGGATCAGCGTGGCGACGTACTACCAATGGAAGTCGAAGTTCGGCGGCATGGAAGCCTCGGAGCTCAAGCGCGTGCGTGAGCTCGAGGAGGAAAACAGCCGCCTCAAGCGCCTGTACGCCGACCTTGCGCTGGAGAACTCGGCGATGAAGGACCTGATCGCAAAAAAGTTGTAGCGCCGACGCAGAAGCGCGAGGCGGTGCGTTTCCTGGTGGAAGCCCATCGCCTGCCGCTGCGTCGGTCCTGCGCTTGCGTCGGGCTGTCGCGCTCGGCTTGGTACGCCCCGCCCCTGGACTGGACGGT
>JAKOMQ010000028.1 GCA_022241605.1 Aquimonas sp.
CCCTACCCGAACAGGGCGGCATCTCCAAGAAAGCGCGGATGGCAGCGCGTGAGCCATGGCTGTTGGTCACCTCTCTGGGCGCCGATACGCACTGCGCCGAGCGCATCGTCGCGACCTATCGCACGCGCATGCAGATCGAAGAGGCGTTTCGCGACCTGAAAAGCCATCGGTTCGGGGTCGGCTTCACCGACAGCCTGACCCGCAAGTCCGAGCGCGCGGGCGTGTTGCTGCTGCTCAATCGCCTGACCAGCTTTGCCGCATGGATGATGGCCATCGCTGCCCGGAACACCTGGAGCGTGGATCCCCTGACCCGCCAGAAGTCGCACATGCGCCGCTACTCGGCGTGGCGAAGGGGAATGGAGTGGTTACGATTCAGGCGCTTACCCCAAGATATTCGTGCCGGTCTGCACGCCGTATTGGGCGAACTCCTCGAGCGAAAACGGGGGCTCGCACTGCTATGAAAAGTGGGGAGACCTCAGGCCAAGGCACACCCTATGAAGAGCGTGCTTCGGCGGATTCAAGGCGCTGCCCTGGCGCGGTCGCCCTCAGCATCTCAGCGCAAGGCGCCACCGCTTTTCATAGGGTGTGCCTTGGCGCACCGCTGCGCGGCAATGGGGTGCCCTTCGGTGCCGGCGCCCCGCGACGCTTTTATAGGGTGTGCCTTGGCGCACCGCTGCGCGGCAATGGAGTGCCCTTCGGTGCCGGAGGGCCGAAGGGCGACGCGTGAACCCGGAAAGTGGGCGCACGTGGCGCATGCGGTCGGTGCGACGATCGCGGCGTCGAGAGCCACCCTTTGGAAGGTGCAGAGCCTGCGCTGGGAAGGTCCTTGGCTACGTTCATCCGCGCGGTGCGCCCGATCGCACGATGGTGCGCCAAGGCACACCCTATGAAGAGCGTGCTTCGGCGCCATCCCACGATGGTGCGCCAAGGCACACCCTATGAAGAGCGTGCTTCGGCGCCATCCCACGATGGTGCGCCAAGGCACACCCTATGAAGAGCGTGCTTCGGCGCCATCGCACGATGGTGCGCCAAGGAACACCCTATGAAGAGCCGCTCACTTGGCTACGCGAGGTAGCTGAAATACGCGGCTACGATCTGTTCGCCCCAGATGAACTGCACGAAGCCTGCGGCTGCGAGGAAGGGGCCGAAGGGGATGGGGGTGGCGCGGTCGCGGCCGCGCAGGGTGAGCCAGAGGCCGCCGACGACGGCGCCGATGACGGAGGACAGCAGGATGATCGGCAGCAGGCCGGACACGCCGCACCAGGCGCCGAGCGCGGCCAGCAGCTTGAAGTCGCCGTAGCCCATGCCCTCCTTGCCGGTGAGCAGCTTGAAGGCCTGGAACACGCTCCACAGGCTCAGATAGCCCACTGCCGCGCCGGCAATGGCCTGCACCGGGTCCACGAACAGGCCGAAGGTGCTGGCGATCAGGCCCAGCCACAGCAGCGGCAGGGTCATGCTGTCGGGCAGCAGGGTGGTGCGCAGGTCGATGCCGCTCATGGCGATCAGCAGGCCGGTGAACACCAGCGCCAGCAGGCCCTGCACATTGAAGCCGAAATGCCACACCACATACGCAAAGGCCAGGCCGGTGATCAGCTCCACCGCCGGGTACTGCAGGCTGATGGCGGTGCCGCAGTTGCTGCAGCGGCCGCGCAGCAGCAGCCAGCTGATGACGGGGAGGTTCTCCCACGGCCGCAGGCGGTGCCCGCATTTGGGGCAGGCCGAGGCGCGGCGCACGATGCCGGGCGGCGGCGGTGAGGGGTCGGGCGGCAGCTCCAGCGCCTCGCGGGCCTCCTGTTTCCAGGCCCACTCCATGCGCGGCGGCACCCGCAGGATCACCACGTTCAAAAAGCTGCCGACCAGGAGGCCGAACAGGCCTGCGATGCCGGCGGCCAGCGCCGGCATCTGCTGCAGGGTTTCGATCACGTCTGCGCTCGCTTGGGGCCGTGCGCCTTAGATGGCCGCGCCCAGCTTGAAGATGGGCAGGTACATGGCGATCACCAGGCTGCCGACGATGACGCCGATGATCACCATCACCAGCGGCTCCAGCATGGTGCTGAGGTTGTCCACGGCGTCGTTGACCTCGCGCTCGTAGAACTCGGCGATCTTGAACAGCATGGTGTCCAGCGCGCCGGCCTCCTCACCGATGGCGGTCATCTGCAGCACCATGTGCGGGAACAGGTTGACCTGCTTCATGGCGGTGTTCAGCGGGTAGCCCACCGACACGTCCTGGCGCACGCGGTGCACGGCCTCGGTGTAGACGATATTGCCGGTGGCGCCGGCCACGGTCTCCATGGCCTCCACCAGCGGCACGCCGGCCTTGAACGTGGTGGCCAGGGTGCGGGCAAAGCGGGCAATCGCGGCGTTGTGCATGATCTGGCCGATCACCGGGATACGCAGCAGCAGGCGGTCCTTGAAGCGGGCAAAGGCGTAGCTGCGCTTGTTGGCCTGGAACAGCCCCACCGCGGTCGCGATGATGATGCCGAACACCAGCCACCAGTAGCTGGTCATCCAGCGCGACAGGTTGACCACCATCTGGGTGAATGCGGGAAGTTCGGCGCCGAAGTTCTCAAACACGGACTCGAACTGCGGCACCACGAACATCAGCAGCATGGCCGACACCAGGAACGCCACCACGATGATGATGGCCGGATACAGCAGGGCCTTCTTGATCTTGGACTTCAGCGCCTCGGTGTTTTCCTTGTAGGTGGCGATGGTGTCCAGCACGGTATCCAGCACGCCGGCGCCCTCGCCGGCCCGCACCAAGTTGATATACAGCTCGTCAAACTGGCTGGGGTGCTTGCGCAGGGCCTCGTACAGTGTGCTGCCGCTTTCGATGTCGGTCTTGACCGCGTCCAGCATCTCCTTCATGCGTGGGTTCTGCTGGCCGCCGGCGATGATCTCAAAGCTCTGCACCAGCGGCACGCCGGATTTCATCATGGTGGCGATCTGACGGCTGAAGACAGCGATGTCCTTGGCGCTGATGGTTTTGCCGGCCTTACCGAACAGGGGCTTGGCCTTGGGCTTGACCACTTGCGGGGTGATGCCCTGCTTGCGCAGCTCGGCCTTGAGCAGGTTGGCGTTCTTGGCCAGCTGCTCGCCCTTCATTACCGTGCCGCGCTTGTCCTTGCCGGTCCAGGTGAAGGGCTGCAGCTGGGCGCCCTGGCGCTTGGCCAGTGGGCGGGCGGCGGCTTTGGCAGCAGTGGCCATGGCTTAATCCTTGGTGACGCGGTTGATTTCGGCAAGGCTGGTGACGCCGTTGCGGGCCTTTAGCAGAGCCGACAGGCGCAGGTCGCGGATGCCGCTGCGCAGCGAGGCTTCGGCGATCTGCATCGCATTGCCGCCCTGCAAAATGATGGTCTGGATCTCGTCGGTCAAGGGCATCACCTGGTAGATGCCGGTGCGGCCCTTGTAGCCGTCGTTGCAGTCATCGCAGCCCACGGCCTCGTACAGGTTGATGCCGGCGGCGATGTCTTCCTCAGAGAAGCCCTCGGCCAACAGGGCCGGCTTGGGCAGCTCAATGCGGCGCTTGCAGTCATGCAGGCGCCGGGCCAGGCGCTGGGCAATCACCAGGGTGACCGAGCTGATGATGTTGTAGGGCGCGATGCCCATGTTCATCAGGCGGCTCACTGTCTGCGGGGCGTCGTTGGTGTGCAGGGTGCTGAGCACCATGTGGCCGGTCTGCGCGGCCTTGACGGCGATCTCGGCGGTTTCCAGATCGCGGATCTCGCCGACCATGATCACGTCGGGGTCCTGCCGCAGGAAGCTGCGCAGGGCGGCGGCAAAGGTCATGCCGCGTTTGTTGTTCTGCTGCACCTGATTTATGCCCGCCACGCGGATCTCGACCGGGTCCTCCACCGTGCTGATGTTGCGGCCTTCGGTGTTGAGGATGTTGAGCGCCGTGTACAGGCTGACGGTCTTGCCCGAGCCGGTGGGGCCGGTCACCAGCACCATGCCATAGGGCTTCTGGATGGCGTCCAGGAACAGCTCTTTCTGGTCGTCCTCATAGCCCAGCTTGTCGATGCCCAGCTTGGCGGCGGAGCCGTCCAGCACGCGCATCACCACCTTCTCACCGAACAGGGTGGGGCAGGTGCTGACGCGGAAGTCCATGCTCTTGGTCTTGGAGAGGTTGAGCTTGATGCGGCCGTCCTGCGGCACCCGGCGCTCGGCGATGTCGAGCGCGCTCATCACCTTCACGCGCGAGGCGATGCGCGGGCTCAGCTTTACCGGCGGCTTGGCCACCGTGCGCAGGATGCCGTCCATGCGCATGCGCACGCGGTATTCGGTTTCGTAGGGCTCGAAGTGGATGTCGGAGGCGCCGCGCTTGATGGCATCCACCAGCATCTTGTTGACGAAGCGCACCACCGGGGTGTCGTCGCCCTTGGCGTCCACCCCGCCGCCGCTGTCACCCTCGTCGCCGGTGTCGCCCAGCTCCAGGTTCTCCAGGCCCTCGTCGGCGCCAATATCGGCGCTCATGGCATCGGCCGCGGACAGGGCCGCATCGATGCCGCGGGTGAGCTGGTCGGCGTCCACCAGGATGGGCTCAACCGCCGCATTGGCGGCGAACTTGATCTCGTCCAGGCCGCGGGTGTTGGTGGGGTCGGCGATGCCGATAAACAGCCGGCCGCCGCGCTTGTACAGCGGCAGGGCCTGATGCTGGGTGATCAGCCGCTCCTCCACCAGCTTCACCGGCATCTGCGCCGGATCCATGCCAGCGAGGTCAAGCAGGGGCATGCCGAACTCGATGCTCTGGGCCGCCGCCAGCTGGGCCGCGCTGACCATGCCCTGCTTCACCAGATAGCTGGCGATGGGGCTCTTGTCCTTGGCGGTGGCATCCAGCGCCTTGCGCGCATCGGCCTCGGCCAGATGGCCGTCCTGCACCAGGCGGCGGGCGATGCCGGTGATGCCCACCAGGTTGGCGGTGGCCGGGGCGTTCATGGGTGCTGCTCCGCTAAAGCCAGTCTGCTCTGGACTTTACCGCATGCTTCTGTGGAAACACAGCAAGAGCGGCGAATCGCACACACCGATCCGCGAGCAGTGTCACGAATTGAAACGTGCACGATGCTGTCCCAAAACGAAAGGGGCCCGAAGGCCCCTTTCGCTAATCAAGCAGGAAGCTCGATTACGCGCGGCACTCGGCCGGGCGGTAACGTGCCAGCAAGGTACCAGCCGTGCAGGCCCAAGCGATGCGATCGGTCGGCGGGGTACCGGCCACCAACGCGGGGTTCGGAACGAAGATGATGGTTCCACCGCCGGCGCGAGCGGTGGTTGTAACGGTGATCTGCCCATCGCCAGCGACGGCAGCAGAGGCAAGGTTGCCCGTAGCGCTTGGAGCGACCCAGCCCGACGCCAGCGGCTGGCCGTTTGCGGCGTTCTCGGCGACGGCGATCTTGGCGGCACTGGCGGCCACCATGGCCTCCGAAACTCGGCCGCGGATCACGTAGTCCTGATACGCCGGCAGGGCGATTGCGGCCAAGATACCGACGATCGCGACTACGATCATCAGCTCGATCAGGGTGAAACCGGACTGCTTCTTCATGGTGTGTCTCCCGGAAAACGGATTGGTTGGGTGCAACGTTCGCACTGCACGGAACTGGCTGCTTCGCCGTCTCCCTGGCCCTTCGAGCCAGCGCTGCGCGGTGCGTGCTCAGAGTCCTGCAGGGAGCGTGCCAAGTCCGTGCGCCGATTCGCAAAACCGCGCCAAACCCGCATTTTTGCTGGCTTTGCGGCGCCAGCTCACGCTTGCCGGCCTCACCCTTGTTACGCCCCAAAGCAGTTTGTGTCCGCCCTCACGCCCCCAGCCCGGTCCCACCGATCGCGCCCCGGCAAGCCGGGCAGAAGCTGACGTGTTTGGTCACATCCCCAACCCCGCCGCTGCGCGCTCCCCGCCGTCAAGGCGCCCGAACGCCCCCACGGCACTTCATAGGGTGTGCCTTGGCGCACCGGCGCCCGCTTCAATCTTGCGCCTGTCCCTGTTGTCGGACGGGCGCGGGAAGCCGGCACCGAAGCAAGGCCAAGCGCAACACGGTGCGCCAAGGCACACCCTATGGAGAGCCGGCTTGCCGACGTGCTGCACCGTGCGGGTCGATCTGGAACAGGGCAAAGCCGCGACTGGAGTCCACGGGCACGAAGCGCGCCTCGGGCTGGTCGGCGTGGTCTGCGGCAACGCGCTGCAGGAAGCCCAGGCCCAGCAGATGCGAATACTCCGGCAGAGCCCCCACTCGCTTGGCGCGCTCCAGGCGCATTTGCGCTGACAGATTGAGGAGGGAACGCGGACACCGTGAACTGGGCCGGCCGGCCATGCCGGCTTCGATGCGCTCCATCATCGCCGCGCCGCTAGCAAGTGGGCGCAGACCGACGCCCTTCGGGCCGGCCCCCTCCTAAAGCGACGTTCCTACTGCGCAACGGCCCCGGCACGCTCATAAACGGCAACATCAGTGGGGTGCCCCGCAAGGGCCGATGGTGCTGATGCGCGCCAAGATGCACCGCCGGCCCGATAATCTGGCCACGGTCCAAGCTGTTGGAGGCAGAAAAACAAACGCCATCGAGACAACGCCGATCGCATGACAGCTAATTGAAGATACGCGCAGCAGCACGTAGCCAATCATCAAGCAACGGGCTAGGGTCAACCACACGTGCTGGCTCTCAAACTTGAACCTCCCCGCACCCAGCCGCGAGACTCGGCGCCATGAACACTCATCTCTCTATCCGCATCCATAACGAGGCCGCCGCGTGCAGGGCCTGAGCCGGGAGGCCGTGCGGCGGGTCTACCGCTTCTATGCGCCGGTCTATGACTTCGTATTCGGCCTGCTGCTGGACAGCGGCCGCGCGGCGCTGGCGCGGGCCATCGACCCCGCGGCGCAGCGGGTGCTTGAGGTGGGGGTGGGCACCGGGCTTGCGCTGAAGCGGTATCCCGCGCAGGCGCAGGTGGTGGGGGTGGATCTGTCCGAGGAGATGCTGCTGCGCGCCCTGCCGCGGGCCCGCCGGCTGCGCGGTGCGCGGGCGGTGGATCTGGTGTGTGCGGATGCCGAGCACCTGCCCTTCCCCGACGCCAGCTTCGATGCGATCACCCTGCCTTATGTATTGAGCGTCACCCCGAACCCGCAGGCCCTGCTGCGCGAGCTGCGGCGGGTGTGCCGGCCGGGCGGGCAGATCCTGATCCTCAACCACTTCAAGGGGGCGGGCATTTGGCAGGGACTGGAGCGCATGCTGTCCGGCGCAGCCGCCAGGGTGGGTTTCAACTCGTGCCTATCCCTCGAATCACTGCAGAGTGAGCGCTGGACTTTGCTTGAATTAAGGACAGTCAATCTCCTTAATCTGTCGAAACTAGCGGTAATAAAGAATGACGCCCACTAAACCAAGCGCGCTATCTAGACTTGCCCAATGGACAACGGAGCTCGCGCTTCTTGCGACTCCTACCGCTGTGTTTCTTCTGATTTATCGCATTCATCATGCGGCATCCCTGGACACAATATGGCAGCACGCAAGTCTCGTGACTCCAGTGATTCTCACGCTTACGCTTTTGAGGGGTCTTCTATATTCACCGAACCGCCCCCTTCTTAGCCGCGCGACATTTGCCCTGATCTACTCTGCATGGTTACTAGGCGCCTCGTGCTTCTACGCAGTAGTCTTGGTGGGGCTGAGCTCTTGGGGAATGATTCCAACCTGGCAACTTATTGAAGCCTACCTTGCGCATTGGCAAGATCTCGCATCGACACTCGGCCTTTCACCTGTCACTGCCGTAGCTGGAGCATCGACTTTCGCAGTCTTCACGACGGGGGGAAGCCTGATCTGGATCAGACACTCAACGTGGGTGGAAAACATAGGCCGGGCGATCCCAAAACGAGTCGTTTGTTTTGCCATGATCGCCGCCTCGCTCGTGTCGGGCTACCGGATCTACGAAGCCAAGGAGGGCCTCAACATTGGCACCGCCGAACCTGTCATGCTCGCACTGAACCCCTCTTTCGCCAATGCTGTTTCCACAAGCATTTGGCAGCACTCACCCAGCAGCCTTACACGCCCCCCGACGGGCGAACTCGAGGAATATCTTCCTTCCGAGGTTTTTTCACCCAGAAACGTAATACTGATTGTAGGAGATGCGCTGAGGGCAAGCCGCATGTCGCTTTTCGGCCACGACAGAAAAACGACTCCGTTTCTTGACGCCATGCATGACTCGGGAAACCTGCATCTCACAACGAGAGCCCACTCCATATGTTCCGAATCGTTCTGCGGGTTGCTGGGGCTTAGCACCGCTCGCTTCGTCCATCAGATCCCAAGCACATCCCCGAACCTAGCGCAGGTGTTGCGCATGCACGGCTATCGCGTGGAATTGATTCTGGGCGGTGACCACACCAATTTTTATGGACTTGCCGATGCCCTTGGGCCATATGACAGCTTCTGGGATGGCACGATGTCAAACGGCTATCTCAATAATGATCGCGCTGTTCTTGAAAAAGCCGCAAATCTCCCTGCTTTTCGCGGAACGCCCATCCTGATGCAGTTCCACCTGATGTCCTCGCATGCGCTTGGGCAGAGAAACGAGCCGTTCGTGAGTTTCAGTCCTGTGGCAAATTACTATCTCCGTCACCGACTCCCTGCGGACCCGGGGCAGGCGCAGGAGTGGTCACGGAACTTCTATGATAACGGGGTGCTCCAGCTTGACCATACCGTCAAGGAACTGCTGAAGACTCTGGAGAACCTGGGCTACCTCCAGAACAGCATTGTTGTAATCACTTCGGATCACGGTGAGATGCTGGGCGAGCATGGGATCTTCGGCCACGCCTTTACGGTCAGACAACCTGCACTGGATATCCCGTTAATTCTAATGCGATTTGGTTTTCAGGGCGAACCGATTGCGACCGATAGACTCCCCTCTCAGGCTGACGTCGCTCCGACGATCCTGGCCGAGCTTGATATTCAGCCCCCGGCTGGCTGGAGTGGGCGAGCGCTGCAGGGAGCGGAAACTCTCGATTTCAGCTTCTTCCAGCAGGCTGAAGAAATTGGTCTTTTCGATCACCGGGATGAGGCCGGAATATGGAAGTTCTGGATCAACATGAAGTCCCAGCAACAGTACGCATACAGGCTGGAGACGGACCCCAGTGAAGATCAGAACGTCGTGCAGGAAGTGCCCTATGCACTGCGCCAGGAGTGGATGGAGCTTTTGGTGCGGGACCGACTGCGCTCACCCGCCGTCAGTGAACCTGCACCGTAACTGCATCTGGTCATGCGGCCTTGCAGCCTTCAGGCTCACTTCGGCCAAAATGGCGGGCGCTCTCGCATACTGACTGGCATCCCAATAGGCGGATTAAGCAGGTTCTCACATGTGGAGCGCACCTGCAGGCGCCGAAAAGCCCACGCCCTGCGCTGCTGCTGACTGTCGCGAGCAGGCTCGCTCATACAGGAGGCCAAGCGAGGCACGCGCCGTAGCTACGGCAATGCCGCGCCGGCTCAGGGGACGTAGCGCAGCGGCTTGCCGCTCTGCGGGTCGATCTGGAACAGGGCGAAGCCGCGGCTGGACTCCACCGGCACAAAGCGCGCCTCGGGCTGCTCGGCGTGGTCTGCGGCGACGCGCTGCAGAAAATCGCGCTCCAGCATATGCGAGTACTCCGGCAGCGCCGCCGCCGGCTTGGCGCGCTCGACCAGCATTGGCGCTGACAGCTCGAAGGGCTGGTAGTAGCGGGGCCTTCTTGAGCTTGGAAGGCCGGCCATGCCGGCATCCACACGCTCCATCATCTCCTCGCCGCTGGCGGGCGGGCGCAGGCCGACGCGCTTGGGCCCTGTCCAGGACAGTCGCGCCAGCTCGGGGTGGTCGGTGTTGAAGCGGTCCGCTTCGGCCACCTCGTGGGCGAACACCAGCTCGAAACGGTCCGTGGCCGCGACCAGAAACACCGGCCGGCTGCTCCAGGCCGTCCACAGGCCCAGGCCGAGGAAGGCCGCCTGCAGCAGGGCGATGACGGTGAGATCGAACTTCAGGCTAGGCTTGCCCACCTTGTAGACGATCAGGGTGAGCAGTGGGCCGGCCACGATGTCGATGGCGGCGATCAGGGTGAACAGCCGGTCGGCCTTGGCGAAGCCGAGCAGCGAGGGTGGATACCACAGTGCGAACAGGCCAAAAGCCACCCCGCCGATGATGGCGAGGCTCAGCAGCAGGTGCAGGGCGAAGGCGCGGAAGCGGGTCATGGGGTTGGGCTTCGAGTGGGCCGGAGCGCAATCGTAGCCATTGTCGACGCGATGGCGCACCGGGCTGCGTTGGAACGGTTGCGGGGTGCTCGGCTGCTGGGCATTCAAGGCCAGCGACAGCGGTCGGGACGGTGCGGGGGGCGGCGAGATCTGCAATCCGCCGGCTCACAGCAACTGCCTCTGCTGGCGGGCGATGCGATGGGTGGGCAGTTCGCGCAGGTTGAGGCGGCGGAGCAACACCGATCGCAACACGGTGCGACCACCGCTCTTTATAGGGTGTGCCTTGGCGCACCGGCGTCCACTTCGATCTGGCCGCTGTGCCTGTTGCCGGACGCCCGCGAAAACCCGGCACCGGGGCAACACCGATCGCAACACGGTGCGCCAAGGCACACCCTATGCAGAGCGGGTTCGGCCATGAACCGCGATGAGGCCAGCGCAAGGCTTCATGTGCAGCGTGAGCGACCTGACTCGCCAACATTGGAGATGCCTTCGCGCCGGGAGGAGACGATTCAAGGCTTGGTGCCGTGGGCTGTCCGAAGCATAATCTGGTCATTATGGTCAGACCTGAGGATCCACGCATGCACACCTGGCAAATGCACGAAGCCAAGGCGCGGCTGGCTGAGCTACTCAAGGACAGCGAGCGCGAAGGGCCACAGCAGATCACCGTGCATGGCCGCCCGGTGGCGGTGGTGGTGAGCCAAGCCGAGTTCGAGCGGCTTGCGGGCAAGCAGGAATCGCTGCTGGCCTTCCTGCAAAGGTCGCCGCTTGCGGCGTGCGAAGAGCTGGAGTTCGAGCGCGACCGCAGCCTGACGCGCGATCTGCCGCTGTGAGCTACCTGATCGATACCAATGTGTTGTCCGAGCTGCGCAGGCGAGTGCCGGAGCCACGGGTGGTGGCGTGGCTCGGGGCTCGGCCGACCAGCACGCTGCACTTGTCTGTGCTGACCCTGGGCGAGCTGCGTAAAGGCATCGAGCCGATGGCAGAGGGTGAGCGCAAGCGGCAGCTGCTCGACTGGCTTGAGGCCGAGCTGCCGGCGTTCTTTCTGGGCCGCGTTCTGCCTATCGACGCGCGCGTGGCCGACGTATGGGGCCGCATCGTCGCCAAGGCCGGCAGGCCGGTGCCCGCCATCGACAGCCTGATCGCAGCGACGGCGCTAGCGCGCGACCTGACCCTGGTGACCCGCAACACGCGCGACTTCGAGTTCGCCGGGGTGCCTGTGGTGGATCCTTGGGCGGTGGATGTGCAGTAGAGGCGGAACAGGGTGCGCTTCCGTGCATCGGGGGTCGGCTTCAATCTGGCCGCTGTTCGTGTTGTCGAACGCACTTCGATAAACGAGACCGAGGCGGGACCGTCCGCAACACGGTGCGCCAAGGCCGCGTATGTAGAGCGGGTTTGCCGGCGCGTCGGGCCTTATAGGGTGTGCCTTGGCGCACCGGCGTCCGCTTCAATCTGGCCGTTGTCCCTGTTGTCGGGGGCGCTTCGATGAACGAGACCGAGGCGGGACCGTCCGAAATATGGTGCGCCAAGGCCGCCCATGAAGAGCGGGTTTGCCGGCGAATCGGGCCTTATAGGGTGCGCCTTGGCGCACCGGCGTCCGCTTCAATCTGGCCACTGTTCGTGTTGTCGAACGCGCGTGGATGAACGAGACCGAGGCTGGACCATCCTCAACACGGTGCGCCAAGGCCGCTTATGAAGAGCGGGTTTGCCGGCGCGTCGGGCCTTATAGGGTGTGCCTTGGCGCACCGGCGTCCGCTTCAATCTGGTCGCGGTTCGTGTTGTCGGGGGCACGTCGATGAACGAGACCGAGGCGGGACCATCCTCAACACGGTGCGCCAAGGCCGCCTATGAAGAGCGGGTTTGCCGGTGAATTGCACAGAGGCCGGCACAACGAAGGGCGGGTTTGCCGGATGCATTGCACCGAGGGCGGCCCAGCGGCAGCGCGCTGCGCGAGGCGCAGCCAGCGAAATCGGGGCCGCGATTCCATGCGAACGGGGGCAAGGCCCCGCCGCCAAGCCTTGCACCCCTCGCGCCCAGCCGCGAGACTCGCGCCTATGAACACGCATCCTTTCATCCGCATCCATAACGAGGCCGCCGCGTGCAGGGCCTGAGCCGGGAGGCCGTGCGGCGGGTCTACCGCTTCTATGCGCCGGTCTATGACTTCGTATTCGGCCTGCTGCTGGACAGCGGCCGCGCGGCGCTGGCGCGGGCCATCGACCCCGCGGCGCAGCGGGTGCTTGAGGTAGGGGTGGGCACCGGGCTTGCGCTGAAGCGGTATCCCGCGCTGGCGCAGGTGGTGGGGGTGGATCTGTCCGAGGAGATGCTGCTGCGCGCCCTGCCGCGGGCCCGCCGGCTGCGCGGTGCGCGGGCGGTGGATCTGGTGTGTGCGGATGCCGAGCACCTGCCCTTCCCCGACGCCAGCTTCGATGCGATCACCCTGCCTTATGTATTGAGCGTCACCCCGAACCCGCAGGCCCTGCTGCGCGAGCTGCGGCGGGTGTGCCGGCCGGGCGGGCAGATCCTGATCCTCAACCACTTCCGCGGCGCCCAGGGCATGGGCGGGCTGGAGCGGCTGCTGGCGCGCTTCGCGCACCGGGTAGGCTTTGACAGCCAGCTGGATATGGACAGCACCCTGGGTGGCCACGACTGGACCCGCGAGCAGGTGCGGCCGGTCAACCTGTTCGGGCTGTCGCGTCTGGTGCTGCTGCGCAACGCCTGAGAGCCTCTCGCGCCGCATGGCGGTAGAGGTGGTGTTGGAGAAACCCGACCTGGCGGCCACGGCAAGCGTGGGGCGACGGAGCCGCTCTTGCTCCTTGTGGGAGCCTGCTCGCAGGCGACAGCAGCCTGCGCCCTGCACCAGCCGTTCGTGTCGCGAGCAAGCTCGCTCCCACAAAGAGCAGGCCTTAGCGGCGGGACGACGGCAAGCAGCGGGATGACGGTAAGCGGCGGGATGACGGTAAACGGCGGGACGACGGCAAGCGTCGCAGCGACTGAGCCGCTCGCGCTCCTTGTGGGAGCCTGCTTGCAGGCGACAGCAGCCTTCGCCCTGCACCCACCCTGCGTGTCGCGAGCAAGCTCGCTCCCACAAACAGCAGGCCCTAGCGGCGGGAGGACGGCAAGCGTGGGGAGGACGGCAAGCTTGGCGACGACGGCAAGCGTGGGGGCGACGGAGCCGCTCGTGCTCCTTGTGGGAGCCTGCTTGCAGGCGACCGCAGCCTGCGCCCTGAACCCACCCTTCATGTCGCGAGCAAGCTCGCTCCCACAAACAGCAGGCCCTAGCGGCGGGAGGACGGCAAGCGTGGGGAGGACGGCAAGCTTGGCGACGACGGCAAGCGTGGGGGCGACGGAGCCGCTCGTGCTCCTTGTGGGAGCCTGCTTGCAGGCGACCGCAGCCTGCGCCCTGCACCCACCCTTCGTGTCGCGAGCAAGCTCGCTCCCACAAACAGCAGGCCCTAGCGGCGGGACGACGGCAAGCGGCGGGACGACGGCAAGCGGCGGGACGGCGGCAAGCGTGGCGACGACGGCAAGCGTCGCAGCGACGGAGCCGCTCTTGCTCCTTGTGGGAGCCTGCTTGCAGGCGACCGCAGCCTTCGCCCTGCACCAGCCGTTCGTGTCGCGAGCAAGCTCGCTCCCACAAGGAGCAGGCCCTAGCGGCGGGACGACGGCAAGCGGCGGGACGGCGGTAAGCGTGGGCGCGACGGTAAGCGTCGCAGCGACGGAGCCGCTCGTGCTTCTTGTGGGAGCCTGCTTGCAGGCGACAGCAGCCTGCGCCCTGAACCCACCCTTCGTGTCGCGAGCAAGCTCGCTTCCACAAAAAGCAGGCCCTAGCGGCGGGACGGCGGCAAGCGGCGGGACGGCGGTAAGCGTGGGGGCGACGGCAAGCGTCGCAGCGACGGAGCCGCTCTTGCTCCTTGTGGGAGCCTGCTTGCAGGCGACAGCAGCCTGCGCCCTGAACCCACCCTGCGTGTCGCGAGCAAGCTCGCTCCCACCAACAGCCGGCCTTGCGAGAGCGCGGTGCGTCGCTGTGGCGCCTGTGCGCCCGGCGACGGGCTGCGGGGGGTCGGCAGCTGCTACATTTCGGCGATGCACGCCGCCAACCCCGCACCGCTGACCCTGATCCAAAACGCTGATGTGTTCGCGCCTGAGCCGCGAGGGCTGTGCCAGTTGCTGGTGGGCGGCGGCCGCGTGCTGTGGATGGCGGCCGCCGACGACGCACCGCCGCGCGGGCTGCCGCTGCAGGTGGTCGACCTGCAGGGGCGGCGGCTGATACCGGGCCTGATCGACAGCCATGTGCATATCACCGGCGGCGGCGGCGAGAGCGGGTTTTCCTCGCGGGTGCCGGCGCTGCCGCTGTCGCGCTACACCCGTGGCGGCGTGACCACGGTGGTGGGCGTGCTGGGCACCGATGATCTGGCGCGCTCCACCCGCGAGCTGGTGGCCGGCGTGATGGGGCTGCGCGAGGAGGGCCTGAGCGCCTGGTGCCACTGCGGCGGCTATCACCTGCCGCCGACCACGCTGACCGGCAGCGTGCGCGGCGACATCGCCTTTGTGGAGTGCGTGATCGGCGTGGGCGAAGTGGCGCTGAGTGATCACCGCTCCAGCCAGCCAACCCTGGACGAGCTGCTGAAAATCGCGGCCGAAGCGCACGTGGCCGGGCTGATGACCGGCAAGGCCGGCATCGTGCATCTGCACCTTGGCGACGGCCCGCGCGGGCTGGAGCTGGTGCGGCGCGCGCTGGAGCAGAGCGAGCTGCCGGCGCGGGTGTTCAACCCCACCCACGTCAACCGCCGCCGCGCCCTGTTCGAGGAGGCCATCGAGATGGCGCGACGCGGCTGCACGATCGACATCACCGCCTTCCCGGTAGCGGACGGCGAGGACGCCTGGAGCGCCGCCGCCGCGCTGGCGCGCTATCTGGACAGCGACGCGCCGGCCGAACGCGTCACCGTGAGCTCGGATGCCGGCGGCTGCCTGGCCTGCTTCGACGGCGAGGGCCGCCTGTGCGGCATGGACATCGGCGCGCCGGCCGCACTCAGCGCCGCCCTGGCCGAGCTGCTGCAGCAGGGCCGCGCGCTGGAGCAGCTGCTGCCGGCCTTTACCCGCAACGTGGCGCGGCTGCTGCGCCTGCCCGGCAAGGGCGTGATCGAGGTCGGCGCGGATGCCGACCTGGTGGCGCTGGACGCCCAGCACCGCGTGCATGACGTGATGGCGCGCGGCGCCTGGCACCTGCGCGAGGGCGCGCTGTGCCGTACCGGCAGCTTCGAGCCCCCTACCCCACTCCACACCCACCCGGAACCCTAGAGCCTATGCCCAGCAGAATCCCCGATGGCGGCCAACGCGGCTGGATCATCCCGATCGGCGGCGCCGAGGAAAAAGAAGACGCGCCGCAGATCCTGAGCCGTTTTGTCGATCTGTGCGGCGGCGACGAGGCCGATATCGTGGTGATCCCCAGCGCCAGCCAGCTGCGCGACACCGGGCCGCGCTATGTGCGCCTGTTCCGCGCGCTGGGCGCGCGTGCGGTGGAGTCGATCGACTTCGACACCCGCCGCGACTGCGAAGAAGTAGGCCGGCTGTCGCGCCTGCGCGAGGCCAGCGGCATTTTTCTCACCGGCGGCAACCAGCTGCGGCTGACCACCCTGCTGGGCGGCACCCAGGTCTCGCGCCTGATCCGCAGCCAGAACGCGGCCGGCGTGCACGTGGCCGGCACCAGCGCCGGCGCGGCGGTGCTCAGCGAGCACATGATCGCCTTTGGCGAGGAGGGCGGCTCGCCCCGCGCCGGCAGCGTGCGGCTGGCGCCGGGCTTCGGGCTGACCAACCGCTTCATCATCGATCAGCACTTCCGCCAGCGCGACCGGCTGGGTCGCCTGACCACGGCGCTGGCCTTCAACCCGTTCGCGATCGGCATTGGCCTGGACGAGGACACCGCCGCCTTCATCGGCCCGGACAATGATCTGGAAGTGGTGGGCAGCGGCGGCGTCACCGTGGTGGATGCACACGGCCTGCAGTTCTCGTCGATGGACCAGGTGGACGAGGGCCAGCCGCTGTGCGTGCTGGGCCTGCAGGTTCACGTGCTGACGGCGGGGGCGAGCTTCAATCTGCACACGCGGATCGCCTCGGCGGGGGCGCTGGCCGTGCGCAAGCACTGACCGGGTTTCCGCGCGCAGGCGCTGAGACGAGTTGCGCGAGGGCCTTGGCATGGCCGTCGCAGGGGGAATCCGGCCGCGGCCGGACGCGACACGCGGCGGTGGGCGGGGGCCCGCCGCCGGGACACCATCCAACAGGAGCTGGCGATGCGCATTCTTGACCGTTCGATCTATGGCGGCCCTTCGCTGTACGCGCACTTTCCGGTGATCCGGCTGGAGCTGGACCTCGGCGAGCTGGAGCACTGGCCCACCGTGCGGCTGGGGCCGGACTTCATCGACGGGCTGATCGAAGCGCTGCCGACCCTGGCCGAGCACGGCTGCTCGCATCGCACGCCCGGCGGCTTC
The DNA here is from genome assembly GCA_022241605.1 of Aquimonas sp. Taxonomy (GTDB): domain Bacteria; phylum Pseudomonadota; class Gammaproteobacteria; order Xanthomonadales; family Xanthomonadaceae; genus Aquimonas. The sequence continues at coordinate 16,659 of JAKOMQ010000028.1, forward strand.
ATCCGGCGCATGCGCGAGGACGAGGGCACCTGGCTGGGCCATGTGCTGGAGCACGTCGCCATCGAGGTGCAGAACATCGCCGGTGAGGACGTCACCTTCGGCAAGACCCGCAGCATCGACGGCCGGCCCGGCGTCTACACGGTCATCTACGAGTACACCCAGAAGGAAGAAGGCGTGGCCGCCGGCGAGCTGGCCCTGCGCCTGCTGTGCTCGCTGCTGCCCGAGGCCCTGCGCCCGGCCGGCAGCGTGCCGGAGGGTTGGGTGTGGGCGGAGGCGCGCGATGAGTTCATCCGCTACGCGCAGCGGCGCGCGCTGGGGCCCTCCACGCTGTCGCTGGTGCGCGCGGCGGAAGCGCGCGGCATCCCCTGGCTGCGGCTCAACAACCAGTCGCTGGTGCAGCTGGGCTACGGCAAGTACCAGCAGCGCATCCAGGCCACGGTGACCGGGCGCACTTCGCACATCGCGGTCGAGCTGGCCGGCGACAAGGAGGAGACCAACAAGATCCTCGGCGCGCTGGGCCTGCCGGTGCCGCGCCAGGAGCTGGTGCAGAGCGAGGAGCTGGCCACGCGTGCGGCACGGCGGATCGGCTACCCGGTGGTGACCAAGCCCTACAACGGTAACCACGGCCGCGGCATCTCGATCGGCCTGCGCGACGAGCAGGAGGTGATCGAGGGCTTCCGCAAGGCGCGCGAGATCTCGCGCTCGGTGATCGTGGAGAGCTTCCTGGAAGGCGACGACCACCGCCTGCTGGTGATCAACGGCGAGCTGGTGGCCGCCACCCGCCGCACGCCCGGCCACGTGGTCGGCGATGGCGTGCACACGGTGGCGCAGCTGGTGGAGGCGGTGAACGCCGACCCGCGGCGCGGCATCGGCCACGAGAAGGTGCTGACCCGGATCGAGCTGGACGCGCAGGCGGAAATGATGATGGCGCGCGCCGAGGTGGATGCCGGCACCGTGCTGGAGGCGGGCCGCATGCTGCTGCTGCGCTCCACCGCCAACCTGTCGACCGGCGGCACGGCCACCGACGTCACCGACATCATCCACCCCGACAACCGCGAGATGGCGGTGCGCGCGATCCGCGCGATCGGGCTGGACGTGGGCGGCGTGGACTTCCTCACCACCAACATCGCCGAGAGCTACAAGAAGATCGGCGGCGGCATCTGCGAGTGCAATGCGGCGCCGGGCTTCCGCATGCACGTGGCGCCCAGCGAGGGCACGCCGCGCGATGTCGCCAGCCCGGTGATCGACATGCTGTTTCCGCCGGGTGCACCTTCGCGCGTGCCGATCGCGGCGGTGACCGGCACCAACGGCAAGACCACCACCGCGCGCATGCTGGCCCACATCACCAAGATGGCCGGATACACCCCGGGCATGACCAGCACCGACGGCGTCTACATCGACGGCCAGCGCACGGTGGAAGGCGACATGACCGGGCCGGTCTCGGCGCGGATGGTGCTGTCGGATCCGCAGATCGACCTGGCGGTGCTGGAGACCGCCCGCGGCGGCCTGATCCGCGCCGGCATGGGCGTGCGCGAGGTCAACGTGGGCGCGGTGCTGAACGTGCAGTCCGACCATCTGGGCATGAAGGGCATCGACACGCTTGAGCAGCTGGCCGAGGTCAAGCGCATCGTGGTCGAGGTGGCTACCGACTGCGCGGTGCTGAACGCCGACGACCCCAACGTGCTGCGCATGTCCGGCTACACCGACGCCAAGGTGATCTGCTACGTCACCCTCAACCCGCAGCACGGGCTGGTGCGCGAGCACATCCGCGCCGGCGGCCGCGCCTGCGCGCTGGAGGCCGGCGTCAACGGCCAGATGATTACGCTGTATGACAAGGGCAGCCACATCCCGCTGCTGTGGACGCATCTGATCCCGGCCACGCTGGAGGGCAAGGCGCTGCACAACGTGCAGAACGCGATGGTCGCGGCCTCGATGGCGTATGCGCTGGGGATCAAGCTGGACGCGATCCGGCAGGGCCTGCGCACCTTCGACACCACGTTCTATCAGGCCCCCGGGCGCATGAACGTGTTCAACGAGCACCCGTTCAAGGTGCTGTTCGACTACGGACACAACGCGCACGCGGTCGGGGTGATGGCCGACCTCGCCGAGCGCATGGACGTGGCCGGGCGCCGCATCGTGGTGATGGCCGGCCCGGGCGACCGCCGCGATGAGGATCTGGTGGCCATAGCGGATGCCGTGGCCGGCCGCTTCGACCACTACATCTGCCGCCGCGACGACAGCCTGCGCGGTCGCGATGGCGACGAGGTGCCGCGCATCCAGGCCAAGGCGCTGAAGGCGCGCGGCGTGCCGGAGGAGCAGATCTCGATCATCCCCGACGAGCAGGAGGCGATCGACGCCGCCCTGCGCATGGGCCGGCACGGCGACCTGCTGCTGATCTTCGCCGACGCGCTGGCGCGCTCGTGGAAGCAGGTGACCAAATTCAAGGCCGAGGGCGGACCGGCGCCGGAAGCGCCGAAGCCGCGCGCAGCACCGGTCGAGCAGGCGATAGAGTCGCCGGCGCTGAGCGACTTCGAGGGCCTGATCATCGACGAGCGCGGCGTGCACCTGGCCCGTGAGGACGCTGATTGAGCGGGCATCCCACGGCTGACCCCAGCGCCATCGAGGCGCTCGCGCTGCCCGCGCTGCCCTTTGACGGCTCGCGCCGGCTGACCGGGCCCAACCTGCACTTTGCCGGCACCGGCGCGGTGCTGGAGACGCTGGGCGCGCGCGGCAACGACCCCAGCGCGCTGGCGGACTGGCGGGATCGCATCACGCGCCTGCGCGCCGCGCTGGGCTGGCCGGCGCAGGCGCTGGTGGTGCGGCTGCACGCCGACGCGGCAGCGCTGGCCTTCGAGGCGCCGGTGGACCAGCTCTATGCCGCCACCGAGCTCAACGAGTGGGCCTGGCTGGCTGCCCTGGGCGAGTGCGTGCTGCACGCGCCCGGCCATCCACCGGCCTGGGACGAGGCCGACGCCCTGCGCTGCCTGCGCGCGATGTGCGCGGCCGAGGCGCAGCCGCGCATGCGCGCCTTGATCGAGGCGGCGACCGCGCACGGCCTGCCGGTGCTGGCCGACGACGATGCGCTGAGCCTGGGCACCGGCGCACGCGGTCGCAGCTGGCCGCTGGCAGCGCTGCCGCATGCGGACAGCCTGGACTGGAGCGCACTCGGCGCAGTGCCCAGCGCGCTCATCACCGGCTCCAACGGCAAGACCACCACCGTGCGCCTGCTGGCGGCCATGCTGCGCGCGCACGGCCTGTGCACCGGCCACAGCTGCACCGACGGCGTGTTCGTCGACGGCGAGCAGCAGGCCGAGGGCGACTGGTCCGGGCCCGGCGGCGCGCGCAGGGTGCTGCGCGATCCACGGGTGCAGGCGGCAGTGCTGGAGACCGCGCGCGGCGGCGTGCTGCGGCGCGGGCTGGCGCTGACCCGCGCCGACGCCGCCTGCGTCACCAACATCAGCGCGGATCATTTCGGCGAGTACGGCATCGAGAGTCTGGACGACATCGCCGAGGTCAAGTTGACGGTGGCGCGCGCGCTCGGCGGCAAAGGCGTGCTGGTGCTCAACGCCGACGATCCGGTGCTGGTCGCGCAGGCCGCAGGGCTGCAGGCGAGGCTGGCCTGGTTCGCGCTGGACGATGCCCATCCGCGGCTGCAGGCGCATCGCGCAGCCGGCGGCGCCACCTGCGGGCTGGCGGCCGGCGTGCTGCAGCTCAGCGCAGGCGGCGAGGTGATGCCGCTGGCTGCGCTGGAGCAGATCCCCCTGGCCGCCGGAGGCGCCGCGCCCTACAACCTCGGCAATGCCGCCGCCGCCAGCCTGCTGGCCAACGCGCTGGGCGTGCCCTCCCCGATCATTGCGCAGGTGCTCAAACGCTTCGGCAGCGACCCGGCCGACAACCCGGGCCGCCTGCAGCGCTTCGCCTTCGGCGGCGTGCAGGTGCTGCTGGACTACGCCCACAACCCCAGCGGCCTGCGCGGCCTGCTGCGGGTGGCACGGGCCGGCCCCTGCACGCGGCTCGGCCTGCTGCTGGGGCAGGCCGGCAACCGCGAAGACGCCGACATCCGCGCACTCGCCCGCTGCGCCGCCGAGGCGCGCCCGGACCGGGTGGTGCTGAAGGACATCGAAGGCTACGCACGCGGCCGCAGCGCCGGCGAAGTGCCGGCCCTGCTGGCCGACGAGCTGCGCAGCTGCGGCATACCGGAGGCCGCGCTGCAGATCGAACTGGACGAAGTCGTCGCCGCGCGCGCCCTGCTGGAGTGGGCACGCACCGGCGACGTGGTAGTGCTGCCGGTGCACGCCCTTGACGCCCGCAAGGCCGTGCTGGCACTGATCGAACAGCTGCAGGCAGAGGCCAGCGCAGATCGCTGAAACTCAAGCGACGCGGTGGTGGGCAAGAGCAGGCACCACAGAGCGCAGAAGCCGCAAACGCCCCAGCCCTCACCGACCGGCATAGGGTGTGAGGGAGACACGCCGCGCGGCGATGCGATTGGAGCAAGCACCACAGAGCGCGGAAGCCGCAAACGCCCGAGCCCTCACCGACCGGCATAGGGTGTGCCTTGGCGCACCGTGTTGCGATCGGACCTTGCCGCTGTGCGGCGTGTTGCCATTGGACCGTACCGCTGCGCCGCGTGTTGCATTTGGGCCTTGCCGCTGTTCAGTTCGTGCCGGGGGCTTGGGTAACAGCGACAACGGCCAGAGCAAAGCGAATGCCGGTGCGCCAAGGCACACCCTATGGCGTGAGGGGAGCACGCCCCGCGCCGATGCGATCGGATCAAGCACCACAGAGCGTGGAAGCCGCAAACGCCCGAGCCCTCACCGACCGGCATAGGGTGTGCCTTGGCCTGAGGTCTCCCCACAAATTTCCGGCCTTCCTCGGCCATCCGGGGTTATCTTTCGGCCAAAACGAAACGCGCATGACGCGGTTTTTTCCTCGGGGTACCAAGCCTGAGGACCGCGCCATGCACGCTTCGACGATTTTACGCTGCTGTATCGGTGAGATTCTGGACACGATGCACGCGACCCGCTGCCGTCGCCTGCTCGATGCCGTGGAGGCCTTGGTGGCAGGGCGCCGATTGACCCTGACCGAG
>JAKOMQ010000073.1 GCA_022241605.1 Aquimonas sp.
CTGCGCGCGTGAGCTTGTCGCGCCCAGTACGTCGGCCGCGATAGAGCACCAGCCGGCTGGTCATGGGCTGGCCCTTCACAATTCGGTGAGGCCCCAGGTCCGCGGGCTGCGCGGTGGCGGACGCGTGAAGGGTCCCGCAGGGTACCCAGTCGTCGACCTTAAGCGGGCTGGTGTGCGTGTTGCTGCGCAATCGCCCCACGTAGTCCCAGCCTTGCGCCTGCACCGCTCGAAACCAGTCGCTGCGGAAGCCCGCATCGGTTACCAGGATGGGCGAACTGCTCGCCGGCACCTGCCTTGCCAGCTGCTGCAGGAACTCTCTCTGCGCCGCAGGGTGGTTCATGCGCTTCAGCGGGAATACCYGTTCGTGCACCGGCATCGCACGCCCACCCATCGCCACCGAAGCCCGCAGCAAGGCCCAGCGCCCGTCCTTTTTGAGAGGCGACCAATCCACCTGCAGCACCGGTCGCGGCATGCCTTGAAGCAGCCGCGCCGTGATCGCACGTTGCAGACTCTCGGACTCGGCATGCAGATGGCTGTTGCTCAGCAGCCGGTCGAGCGCCTTGAGTGGAGCATGGGCACGCTCGGCCCCGGGCCATTGGCGCGCCAACTCGGTCAGGGTCAATCGGCGCCCTGCCACCAAGGCCTCCACGGCATCGAGCAGGCGACGGCAGCGGGTCGCGTGCATCGTGTCCAGA
>JAKOMQ010000029.1 GCA_022241605.1 Aquimonas sp.
GGGATCAAGGCGCGCCGGGCAGGCGCGCTCACCACTTTTTTGCGGTGATCTCCTTCATCACCTCGATCTCGAGGTCTCGCTCGGCCAGCAGCTTCTTCAGGCGCGCGTTTTCCTGCTGCAACGTCCGCAGCTGTTTGACGTCGGCGGTCTCCAGCTTGCCGTAGCGCTTGCGCCAGACGTACAGCGTCTGCTCGCTGATGCCTTGCTTCTTGGCAACCTCCGCAACCGGCGACTTGTCGGCCTCACGGAGGATCTTGACCATCTGCTCTTCGCTGAATCGGGACTTGCGCATGGGCTCCTCGCTGATGTCAGGAGCCATCCTCTCAACTTTCAACTGGTCCGAGAATCGCCGGGCAGGTCAGGTCCTTCCGAGCCGCTCGCACATTCTGAAGCTTGTGCTGACCTAGGGCGACGACCATTTTAAGGGTCTACTCGGTTTAAGGGACGTCTGGCCGACGAATATCGCTCAGGAAGCAAATCTCTAACCAATGCGCTTGTCCTCATGGCGCAAAGGCCGGCTGCTTCTCGGAGCGAGCTTGCTCGCGATACGCAGACTGAGGCTGCGGCCGCCTGCAAGTAAGGCTTCCACAAAGAGCGCGAGCGGACGGACTAAAGCTTCTTCAAGAACGCCTGCACCGAAGCGTGGCGCGGCGCAGCGCTGGGGAGCTCTCAGGCGCCGAGTTCGGGGAGCATGCTCAGCGCGGCTCGAAACCATCGCTGAACATAGCCGCGTCGAACTCGAACGCGCCCAAATCCGGCGCCAGCCCCACGGGTCGCGCGCGGCCGCTGAGGTCCTTCCGCGGCGCCCCAGGAAACCAAAGATTGCCGGCATCAATGGCCGCGCTGGCGGGCCTCAGGCGCAGATAGTTGGCGGCACCCTGCGCGCTGATGTTCGCAAATACATCAGAGGCGTTGCCGCTGCTGTTGATTATGTTGAAAGCGAAACTGCTGAAACCCGTGGTCGTCGTTCCACCGGAGGCGCTGCTGCTGCCGTCGCGGCCGAAAAGATTGTTGTCGTAGGAGATGCCTGTGGAATTGGCTGGCATGCCCTCATTGGTCGGGTGACCCGCGCGCGCCCAGGCAATATTGTTGCGAATTCGGACATCCGAGCCCACCCCTTGCGCAAATATGTTGCCGTAGAACATGGATTCGCCGCCATCGCTGAACCAAGCGGGCGGCTGATTCACGTACACAGCCGAGGCGTTGCCCGGCGGAACGTTGGCGATGTCGCCCTGCTGGACCCAGCGGTAGCTGATGACGCTGGCCGGCGCTTCGTTGGGGCGGGAGTTGCGAAACGCCGTATTGTTGACGATATCGACACGGTCCGACTTCAGCGAATGAATGCCTGAGCCTCCATTCTCGTAAACAAGGTTGTTCTGCACCAGGGTCCGCCCTGAATAGCCGAACACGTTGTGGCAATCGACGATGATGCCGTTACCGTCCGAGAAGTTGATCGTGATGACCTTCTTGCCGGCGGCATTGGTGGCGATGCGCGGCCCCCAGCGCACCCAGCCGCCATTGCTGTGGCTGATGTTGCCGTTGATGTAGATCTTGTAGCCGTTGCCACCGTCGAAATCGTTCGATTCAAGCGTACTGATGCCGCTTCCGCCATAGCGGCTGTAGCGGTTGTTGTCGTGCACCACGTTGTTCTCGATGACGATGTAATCCGCCTTCGCTGTGATGATGCCGCCGCCGGTGTTTTCGTACACGAGGTTATTGGCCACCCGAATGTGGTGCACGCCCTCGGCGGCGGTGGTGTCCTGCGTGATCCAGTTGCCGCCCGACAGGACCTTCTTCTTGCGGCCCTCCATGAAGATACCGTTGACGTTGAATCGGCCGTGCCCGTAATAGAGGTTGGAGGGACGTCCGTGGGGATCGTCCGGAAAGATGGCGTATGCGGGGTTGTCGGCATGCGCGAGCACGTTGTGAATGCGAGCGCCGTCTGCTGTGGCATTGGCCAAGGTCAAGCCGGCTGCAATCTGCGCTGGATCATTCAAGTAGCCACGAACGATCAATCCCTGAATGTTGATGTACGATGCGTTGGCATAGATCTTGATCGTGTTCCACGAGTTGCTGCGCAGCACCGGCGGTTCGCTCGCGATGGTTGGACGCAGGGTGATCCAGCGTGAGGGCGTGCCGCTGACCCGATCGATTTCGACAGTGCCGGTGAAAGTGCCGGGATTCAAGGCAATGACATCGCCCGGCTCGGCAATCCTGATGATGTCGCTCAGTCGCGCCGGCGACTCGGGCGAAGCGCCGTCGCCGCCGCCGTTCTGGCTGACGAAGTAACGCGGCGCGGTGTAGGAAATGTTGTCGACATGCACCTGGTTGTAGTTTGCTTCGGCGCCACGCGGCCAACTCTGCGCCTGTGCGGCTGATCCGCTCAGAATAAAGGACACGCGAAAGCGCGAGCCGGCAGCACCCGTCGGCACGAAGGCCGGCGCGCCGGCACTCATTTCCGAGAGATCGATGCTGTAGCGGTAGAGCGCATTGACCGCAATCGGCAACACCGTCGTTTCTCTGGAGCCCGTACCCGCACCACTGGCATTGAAGGATTCAATACGCACCCGCACGGGCAGCACGCGGTTGGCGGCCAGGTCAAAAGACAGGTTGAGGCGAGAAAGATCGGTTTCGGTGTTGCTGATTGCAAGCACCGGTGTGCGCATTACCGCGGTCCAGGCGCTGGCATCTGCTGGAACCCCGGAAAAATCGACGTTCATGGACATGGATTTCGATCTGACGCCGACCGGCACAGGCTTGACGCCCGTATTGGTGCGCACGTTGACCGTGCCATTGTCGTTGAGCAAGGCGTAGCTGAGAGCGCTGGGCGGCACGCTGGCGCCAAGAGCCAAAGCTGGCGTCCACGGCACGTTTGGCACCGAGGGTGTGCCGTCAAAGTCGGTCGCCGCGATGATCTTGGCGTGGGCGGAAGCCGCACACAGAAAGGCACCTACAAGGAACAGCGCGCTTCGACACTTGGCGTGGGCAAACCGGCCTTTTGCTTGTGAAATCATCGATGGGGTGCTCCGAGGGTGACGCTGATCGGCCTTCACTGCTGGCGAAGCTGGAGAGGCCGGAGGTGAACACATGCACCTGACGGAGTGTCCGGTTTTGAGCAGTTCGGTGCTCAACGAAACGCTCCGGAGAGCGCGAGCGAAACGGCCAAGGGGCTCGGTGTGTCGAAATCAGTGGGCTCGCTGACCCTGTCGCCCCGGCCCACGTCAGTTGCGAACGGCGCCAGTCGCACGTGCGGCGCTCCTTCGAGCCAGCGATCACAGCCTGCAGGGCGCAGGTCACTCTCGAGTGCGGGCGCAGTGAGGGGAAACGAAGCGGATGTCACGCCCACGGCAAAGTTTGGAACGTCCGGCGCCTGTCCAGTGCGCCGGGCAGCGATATGACGATTCAGGCAGAACTGAGGCTTAGTCGATGAGGGCATGCGCGCGCGCGTCTTCTCGAAGCCGCGTAGTAGTCTTGCGGCCCCGTGGGTGGTCCAGGTACGTAGCTCGCATGAGACAGGACAGCCGCACCGAACCTGTCGACGTCTGGGTGTTCGCCGACTACCGACTCGACGTCCCTGCCCGGAAGCTGCTCAGGGAGGGCGAGCCGGTCGCCATGGAGCCTCGCGTGTTTGACCTCGTGGCTTACCTCATCGCCAACAGGGAACGCGCTGTCGGCAAAGACGAGCTCGGCTCGGCGGTGTGGGGCACCACTGATGTCTCCGATGCAGGGCTTGCTCAAGCGGTTGGCCGCGCGCGTAAGACATTCGGCGACACCGCTTCCGAGCCCCGCTACATCGAGACTGCAGTGCGCTTTGGCTACCGGTGGATTGCGCCGACAGGGCCGCTGCAAGCAGCCAACGCCGACCCGGAGCAGGAGCAGGAGCTGCCGGACAGCATCCTAGTCCCCGACTCGGCCCTTCAGCCTCAGCCGGTGCAGCCGTCAAGCGTGGAGCCTGCAGCCGCCGGTCCCGTCGCTCGCGCGGACACGCCATCACGCTCCAGTCGCAGCGTGGCGGCTGCGGCACTGGTGATCGCGGCAACCGTGGCGTTGACGTACATCACGCTGCGTGCCTGGCCACACGCTGGCGTCCCCCGCGCGGAAGTGCAGCCAGCCGCGCCCACCACCATTCCGGTCGTAGCCATTGTCTCCATCACTGAACCACGCAGCGAAAGCCTGCATGCGGATGCGCTGGGAGGGTTGGCCGAAGTTCTGCGCGCAGAACTTCAGGGCGTGGGCGCGCGGCTTTCCAGCCTGAATGAACGCGCCGTCGAGCGTTTGCGCGAGCTTCGTGCGGACGGCCCGCTTGCCCTTGCCGATGCAGCGGCTCAGGTCGGCGCCACGCATACGCTGTCGGTCACACTGGAGTCCGGGGCCGACGTCTGGTCCGCTGAAATGCATCTGCAGCCTTTGCGCGGCACGGCCATTGAATCGCGCCTGCAGTCGCAGTCGTTGGAGGGGCTTTTGGCAGCGGTCGCCGTTACGGTCGGCGCAGCGCTGGACCCGAACAGCGTGAGTCTCCGACTTGAGCGAACACCGCGGCACGCCGTGCAGCGCGCCCGCGCCATCAGCCTGGCCAGGGTAGGCAAGCTTGACGACGCGCTGGCACTCCTCGATCAGATTCTGCTGGAAGACGCAGAGGATCATGAGGCAAGGCTATCGGCCGCCCAATACGCCTGTCGACTCCGCCTTGGCGAGACGTGCCGCGCACATTACGAACGGCTGATCGCTGTGGAGGGCAGCCGTCGAATCGCCATTTCGAGCCGCCTCGGCCTTTCCTTGTATTGGCGCAGGGAAGGTGACCTTGAAACATCCATGCGCTACATCGCTGAGGCCGCCCGCTACGCTGACGACTCCGTAGACGCACAGCTGAGGGCGACGGTCGCGGCCTTTGGTGCTTCTCTGGCATTCATTGAAGGCGACATGACGGCAGCATTGACGGGCGAGATGGAGGCCTATCGACTGAACGAAAGTGTCGGCGCGCGCGAGTTTGCGGCTGTCAACCTGAGCCGTGCCGCGGTCGCGCAAAGCTACGGTGGCGAGCGCAAGTTGGCGATCTCGACCCTGAAGGACGCCGCCAACACCCTGGAAACCCTGGGCGCTTTGGAGGCGCACGGCCGGGTCATTCTGACCTTGGTAATCCAGCTCATCGTGGATGGCCAGGTCGAAGCCGCCAGCGATTGGGCACTGCTTGCGCTTGCTCCCGCGGAGGCCAGCCAAAGCCTTGAATGGCGAGCGCATGCTGAGCTTGTGGTGGGTGCAGCCCTGCTGGAGCAAGGTCGAATGGAGCAGGCGCACGTGTATCTGGAGCGGGCGCAGACCAGCGCCCGCGCATTGGGCGATGCTTCCATGTCGATTTCCGCGGAGCTTGCGCTCGCTCAGTCGCAAACGGCTCAACCGCAGGCCGAGCGAATCCACCGGCTTGCCATCGATGTCGGCGAGCTGCTGGAAAGCCTGAGACCGCAGGACCAGGCCAACCTGCTGCAGCGGCTGGCGATCCTGCAGGCGCGGGGGGGGATGACCGCGCAGGCGCTTGCCAGCTTGGCCCAACTTGAATCTCTCGCGGCCGCTGCGCCGGATCACGCCCTGATTGCGGACATCTACCTGCACGCGCGGGCTGCGGTGATGACGCACCTGGAGCGTTGGGCCGAGGCGCTGCCGGACGCTCAGCTGTCCTGGTCAAGACGCAGCTCCGGCGTGGTGCCCGTGCAGCACCGCGCGGCGACCTTGATCGATGCCCTGATAGGCGTCGGCCGCATCGATGAAGCCGCACAGCTGCTGCTGGAAGTGCGGCGCGAAGTGCAGCCGGGTAGCGCCATGGCCGAGGCGCAGGCGCGTGTCGAGCAAGCCCGCAGGGAGTAAAGAACGTGCGCGGCTGCACGGAATCGCGGAACCTCAGACTGCCAACAGGGTGATTGCGCCTACCGGCGCGACGCGTTCCTGTCTGCACGCGAATGAACATTCGCGACACCCCGGACCCGCCCACAGAGCGATGTCCATCACAGTCCGCCTGCCCCGGAGCGTTTCGTTGAGTCTGTGATCGAGGTGCGCGCAAGACTCCGGATCGCTTGTGGGTCAGGCCGGGCGTTCAGGCAGCTCCGCGCCGGCTCATCAAGCCCACGAATGCATCCAATTGCGATGTAGACCGATTGACCCAGCTTGCTGACCACGCGACGCGATCACGCTTCCGGAGAATAGCTGATGAAGTTCCTGACTGCGCTGCTGTGTGCTCTGGCGCTGAGCTCAAGCGTTGCCGCCCAGACCCGCGTGTTCTACGCAGGCGATGCCGGCAGCGAGCGCTTCCATGATGTGCACCGGCTGTCCGACGGCAGTGTGCTGGTGGCCGGCCAGGCGAGCTCGCTGAACTGGATTCCGCCGAGCGTGCCGCGCACCACGCTGGCGGCGACCGGCATCGTTTCCAGCTCGCCGGGCAACATCGGCTTCGTGATGCGCGTCAGCGCCGATCTCGGCACGGTCCTGCAGGTCGCCGCGTTTCCGGCCGGCAGCGTGCGCAGCGTGCAGCGCATTCGCAGCACCGAAGTGCCGGGCCAGCCGACCGGGGCCATCTATATCTCCGGCACCCGCGACGGCAGCAGCCCGGGCTACTTCATCGCGCGCCTCAACAACAACTGGATTGATGGCGCGCCGACCGCCATGAGCTGGGTGCACAACGCCAACAGTGGCGCCGGCTCGGCGTATCAGACACTGCAGCCCTGGGATGTCGGCAGCGATGGCGAAGTGGTGTTCGGTCGCGGCCGCGAATACGCCCCCGATTGGGCCGTAATGGAGCGCCTGGGAGCCGATGGCGTGCGCAAGACCGTTGAGCACTGGCGCGCACACTGGTTCGACAACCCCGCCCAAGCCGGTGACCAGGAGTGGTCGGGAACGCCTGCATCCAGCTACTCCGGCGCCTTTCCGCTGCTCTACAGTGGGCTGGTGCTGAAAGCCCAGCGTCGCGGCTCGCTGCGCTCGACGACGCTGGCCGACTACAACCTGCTGCAGCAGGACGGCAACGGCAACGGCGGCCGCAAGGGCCGCTATCCGGACGACTACTACTTCAGCGGACCCTGCGGCCTGGCGCCAGGCGATGCCTGCCCGGGCGGCCCCGGCTATACCGGCTACCGCATCGGTCAGCCTACCCAGCGTCTGGGCGGCGTCGTCATCGACCGCCGCAGCAATCATCTGTACTTCGGCTACAGCACCCAGACCGTGCTGCCCAGCGGCCTGCCCGACTTCGAGCCTGCAGTCGTTGCGATGCGCGCGGACGGCTCACTGCTGTGGTGGAACCGGCTGTATCGGGAAACCACGTCGAACTCGACCCCCGACCAGTACGTCGATGCCATCGAGATCGACTACGCACGCAGCGAGCTCGTGGTGCTCGCACGCGCCCATGGCAACAACGTCGAAAACCTCTGGCGCGGCAACGCCATCGCGGCGCGACCCGGGGCCAGCGGCTTCCAGAACCAGTTCACCGGCACCAACGGCAACATCCACATTTCCTGGCTCGGCAAGTTCGCGCTTGAGGTCAACGAGCTGCGCGCGGCGACCTATGTGGGCGAGTTCGTCGAAGGCAGCACCAACTACGGCGCGCTGTTCACCGACCCGCTTCTGGCCGGCTGGCCGAACCCGAACGCCGGCTGGCCCAACCTCAACACCACCCGCAACTGCAGCGACCTGGAGATCGCTGCCGATGGCTCGGTGGGCATCATCTGTCAGGGGCGGCGCAGCATCACCACCAGCAATGCTTTCCAGCAGATGCCGCCACCGGTGGGTGCAGGTGCCGCGCTCACCGGCACCTGGAACTACTTCGTACGCGTGTACACACCGGATCTATCAAGCCTGCGCTACAGCTCGCTGCTGACGGGCGCTTGGGATACCGCCAACGGTCAGGGCGGTGACAACGTCACCCTGCACGGCCTCGCCTTTTCGCCCGGCGGCATCCTCGTTGCCGGCACGCACAATGCCTGCACCTCGGTCGGAGGCCTATGCACCCAGACGTTGGTGACGGCTGCGGCAGCCCGCCCCAACCCGCTCCCGACAATCGCCGTGCCGGGCTGGGGCAGTGCATCTCCCAGTTCCCAGAGTGCGGTGCTGGCCAAGCTTGAGGCACCAACGCTGCTCATCGGCGCGCTGTTCGTCGATGGCTTCGAATGAGATCAGCAAAGCTGACCCCCGAAGGCGCCAACCGTGAGGGCCAGTGACGAAGCTGAAGCTTGACCATCAGGGACCCCAGTCCCGGATCCTCCCACCAGAACGCGACCCGCAGGTTTCGCAAAGCTCGGCGGAGGGCGGAGCGATCCGACTCTTCAGCGCCCTTCCCGACACAGAGCAACGCAGGGTCGCCAATGCGGACGAACTGCGGCGGGAGTGGCGGGCTGGGTATAGTGGCGCACTATCGAAGTCTTGGGAGTGCCAGTCGATGCCCAGCCTACGGATCGTCCTGCAGGCCTTCGTGGCCGGTTTCCTCGCCACGCTCGTGTTCCATCAGGGCCTGCTCGGGCTGCTGCATGCGGCCGGCATCTCGCCTGCCGCCGCTTGGAACATGGCCGCGGTGCCGCCCCTGGGCGTGCCTGCGGTGCTGTCGCTGGCCTTTTTTGGCGGCCTGTGGGGCATCGTGCTCTGGCTGCTGATCCGCGGCCGCAGCGGCGGCGTGCACTGGGCGCTGGCCTTTGCGCTCGGCGCCCTGCTGCCCAGCCTGGTGGCCTGGTTTGTCGTGTTCCCGCTCAAGGGCATTGCATTGAGCAGCACGCTGGTGGTCGGCGCCCTGCTGCTCAACGGCGCCTGGGGCCTGGGCGTCGCGGTGTTCATGCGCTTGTTCAAGGGTGTGGCGCAGCCGGGCCAGCCATAGGCTGCTCAATAGCCCTTCAGGTCTTGGCTTCGCCCCGGTGCATCAGCCAGCCGGCGATCACGATCGCGGTGGTGACGAACAGGATGATCAGCGTGGCGAGGGCGTTGATCTCGGGCGTGATGCCGAACTTGACCTTGGAATAGACCACCATCGGCAGGGTGCTGGAGCCGGGCCCCGAGACGAAGCTCGCCACCACCAGATCGTCGATGGACAGGGTGAAGGCCAGCAGCCAGCCGGCGATCAGCGCCGGCAGGATTTGCGGCAGGGTGACCAGGAAGAACACCTTCCAGGGCCGTGCGCCCAGATCCATGGCGGCTTCCTCCAGGCTGTCGTCCATCTGGCTAAGCCGCGACTGCACCACCACGGTGACGTAGGCAGTGCAGAAGGTGATGTGGGCAAGCGTGATGGTCAGGAACCCGCGCTGCGCCGGCCAGCCGGTCAGCTGTTGAAGGAACACGAACAGCAGCAGGGCCGACAGGCCCAGCATCACCTCGGGCATGACCAGCGGCGCCGAGGTCATGATCGACAGCAGCGGCCGGCCCTTGAATCGGCCGAGCCGGGTCAGCGCGGTGCCGGCGAAGGTGCCCAGCACCACCGCCAACGTGGCGGCGGTGGCGGCGATCATCAGGCTGCGCCCGGCCGCCTGCAGGATCTGGGTGTTGGAAAACAGCGCCACGTACCACTGCGTGGAAAAGCCGCCCCAGACCGTCACCAGACGCGAGCTGTTGAAGCTGTAGACGATCACCGACAGGATCGGGATGTACAGGAAGGCGTAGCCAAAGGCCATTGCCGTGAACAGCAGGAAAGGCTTGCGGGTCATGGCGTGCGCGTGTTGCGCCGCATGCGCGGCGCAAAGGGATTGGGGATTCGGGATTCGGGATTCGCCAAGTCTCGGCTTGCGTCGAGCTTTCCCTGTGCGGTCATCGGATGGGCCCAGGCCCACCGGAGCTCGACGCGGGCCTCGGTGTGGCGTGCGAGCGGCTCGCGGGAACCCGCGCGGGCGGTGTTTGCCGTCATCGATCGAGCGCCGAAGCCCTGAGTCGGTTTGCCGGCCATGGTGGGCAAGGGCCCATCCAATGCCTGCACCGTGAGTTGTCGACCTCCGGCAATCCCCAATCCCGAATCCCCAATCCCAGCACTCATTCCCTGGCCTCCCGCTCGGCACGCCGGTTCTTGACGTGCTCGAACAGCAGCACCGGCACCACGATCAGCATCAGCATCGCCATGGCCACCGAGGAGGCCACCGGCCAGTTGCGGTTCTGGAAGAACTCGGTCCACAGCACCTTGCCGATCATCAGGGTGTCGGAGCCGCCGAGCAGGTCGGGGATCACGAACTCGCCGACGGCCGGGATGAACACCAGCAGGCAGCCGGCGATCACGCCCGGCATGGACAGCGGGAAGGTGATGCGCCAGAACGCCCGCATCGGCCGGCAGCCGAGGTCGGAGGCGGCCTCCAGCAGGCGTCGATCCAGCTTCATCAGGGTGGCCGCCAGCGGCAGCACCATGAAGGGCAGGTAGGAATAGACGATGCCCACGTAGACCGCGAAGTCGGTGTTGAGCAGGCGCAGCGGCTCGTCGATCAGGCCCAGCCACTGCAGGGCCTGGTTGATCAGGCCGTTGTTGCGCAGCAGACCGATCCAGGCATAGATGCGGATCAGGAAGCTGGTCCAGAACGGCAGGATCACCAGCATCAGCAGGATCAACCGCCAGCGCGG
This sequence comes from Aquimonas sp., assembly GCA_022241605.1. Classification (GTDB taxonomy): domain Bacteria; phylum Pseudomonadota; class Gammaproteobacteria; order Xanthomonadales; family Xanthomonadaceae; genus Aquimonas. The sequence continues at coordinate 10,561 of JAKOMQ010000029.1, forward strand.
GCTGGCGCGGGCGATGCCGTAGGCCATGGGGTAGCCGATCAGCAGCGCGAAGAAAGTGGAAATCGCCGCCATCTTCAGCGAATTCAGGTAGGCGGCCACGTACAGCCCGTCCTCGAACAGCTGCAGGTAGTTGGCGAAGTTCAGCGTCAGCTGCAGGCGCCAGTGCTCGCCCCAGCTCAGCAGCTCGCCGTAGGGCGGGCGCCCGCCGGGCAGCGGGTCGGTCAGGCTGATCTTGGCCAGGATCAGGAAGGGCACGGCGAAGAACAGGCCCAGCCACAGCATCGGCACGCCCGCCACCACGATCCGCCCGCGGCGCTGACGCAATTCGCGCCCAAGCAGACCGATCCGCTGGTACAGGCCAAGGAAGACCTGATACCAGAGCGTGAGCCAATTGAAGCCGGAGTCCTTCATCGGCGGTCAGTTCGTCAACACCACGCCGTCGTCGGGATCCCAGCTGAGATAGAGCTCGTCATCCCAGCTGTAGTGCGGGCGCTCGTAGCGGGCCTCATGGGTGATCTGCACGCGCACCACCTGGCCGGGTTCGGTGGCCACGTGGTAGATCGACACATCGCCCAGGTAGGCGATCTCCACCACCCGACCGCGCACGCAGTTGCGGCGGTCGGCCGGCGGGGCGTCGTGCACGCTGATCTTCTCCGGCCGCACCGCCACCGCCACCGGCGTGCCCAGCGGCAGCGGATCGCCGTGCCACATCAGGAACTCGCCGCCCAGCTTCTCGCAGGCGAACTCCAGCTCTTCGTCGCGCTGCGCGCTGACCCGGCCCTCGAAGATGTTGACGGCGCCGATGAACTCGGCCACCAGCCGGTTGGCCGGGAACTCGTAAAGCTGGGACGGCGTAGCCACCTGCACGATGCGGCCGGCATCCATCACCGCCACGCGGGTGGACATGGTCATGGCCTCTTCTTGGTCGTGGGTGACGGTGATGAAGGTCACCCCCACCCGCTCCTGGATGCCAACCAGCTCGAACTGGGTGTGCTCGCGCAACTTGCGGTCCAGCGCGCCCAGCGGCTCATCGAGCAGCAGCAGCTTGGGCTCCTTGGCCAAGGCCCGTGCCAGCGCCACGCGCTGGCGCTGGCCTCCGGAGAGCTGGTCCGGCTTGCGGCGGCCGAAATCCTGCAGCTTCACCAGCTCCAGCATCTTGGCCACGCGGTCGCGGATCTCGCCCTTGGACAGTCGCTCCTGCTGCAGGCCGAAGGCGATGTTCTGCTCCACGTTCATGTGCGGAAACAGCGCATAGCTCTGGAACATCATGTTGACCGGCCGCTCGTAGGGCGGCAGGTCGGTGATGTCGCGCTCGCCCAGCAGGATCCGGCCGCGATCGGCGGTTTCCAGCCCGGCCAGGATCCGCAGCAGGGTCGACTTGCCGCAGCCCGAGCCGCCCAGCAGCGAGAAGAACTCGCCCTGGAAGACCTGCAGGCTGACGTCGTCGACGGCGTAGGTCTTGCCGAAGGTCTTGGTGACGCCCTCGATGCGCAGGAAGGGCTGCGCGTTGGGCACCTGCCAGGGTTCGATCGGCGCCTGTTTGCGTCCAGGCTGGGCCATGCGTGCGGGGCTCCCAAGTGGGAATCGATAGAGCCGCTGGGGCGCCATGGCGACCCCGCGGCGTTTCTACACAGCTGCGATCAGCGGCCGGACTTGATGCGGGTCCAGGCGCGCACGCGGGCCTGCTGGGCGGCGTCCGGCAGCTTCTGCGGATCGACCAGCTTGGCCAGCACCTCGTCCGGCGGATAGACGCCGCCGTCCTCCAGGATCTCCGCCTCAACGAAGGCCTTGGAGGCGAGGTTGGGGTTGGCATAGGCCACGTAGTTGGTGACCGCGGCGATCACCTCGGGCTCCAGCAGGTAGTTGATGAAGGCGTGCGCGGCCTCCTTGTTGCGGGCGTCCGACGGGATCGCCATCACGTCGATCCAGCGGATCGCACCCTCCTTCGGGATGATGTAGGCGATCTCCAGCCCTGTCCCGGCTTCCTCCGCGCGCGCGGCGGCCTGCGCCACGTCACCGGAATAGCCCATGGCCAGGCAGGTTTCACCCGTCGCGAGTTCATTGATGTACTGCGAGTTGTTGAAGCTGCGGATGTGCGGGCGGACGGCGCCGTAGGCCGCCTGCACCGCCTCGAGTTCGTCGCCGTCGGTGCGGTTGGGGTCGCGCCCCAGCCAGATCAGCGCGGCGGCAAAGGCTTCCTGCTCATCGTCCAGCACGCTGATGCCGCAGGCCGCCAGACGCTCGGCGTTGGCGGGGTCGAACAGCAGGCTCCAGCTGTCGAGCGCCACATCCTCGCCCAAGGCCTCGCGCACCTTGCCCACGTTGATGCCGAGTCCGGTAGTGCCCCACATGTAGGGCACCAGATGCGCGTTGTCAGGGTCGGCGTCGCGCATGCCTTCCAGCAGCACCGTATCGAGGTTGCCGAAGTTGGGCAGGCTGGCCCGGTCCAGGGGCGCGTAGATGCCCTGCAGCACCTGACGCTGGGCGAAAGGCCGCAGTGAAGGGAAGACCAGGTCGTAGCCGGAATTGCCGGCCTGCAGCTTGGCTTCCAGCACCTCGTTCTCGCTGTAGACGTCGTAGACCACGCGGATACCGGTGCGCGCCTCGAAGTTGGCGATGGTGTCCTCGGCCACGTAGTCGGACCAGTTGTAGATGTGCAGGCGGCCCGGGCTGGCCGGCGCCGTTCCGCCTTCGGACGGGGGCTGCGAGGAGGGGCCGCATGCAGCAAGGACGAACGCTGCGGCGCAGCTCAGGACAAGGGCGCGGATGCGCATGGGCGGGCTCCAGAAGAAGGGGGCCCGCGCATGGTGGTGGTGGCCGCAGGGGGTGTCAACGCGGCGCTCCTCGGCGGCAGGATCAGTCCGGCAGCGGGATGAGCTCGGTCTCGCCCGGGACCTTCTCGAAACGGCCCTCTCGCCAGTCCTGTTTGGCCTGCTCGATGCGCTCGCGCGAGCTGGCCACGAAGTTCCACCAGACGAAGCGCGGGCCCAGCGGCGCACCGCCGCAGAGCATCAGCCGACAGCGGCTGATGGCTTGCAGCCGGGGCGTGCTGCCAGGATCCAGCACCACCAGCGCGTGCTGCGGCAGCGGCATGCCGTCCAGCTCGGCCTCGCCCTCCACGAGGTAGAGCGCACGCTCCTCGTGCTCGGGCGGCAGCTCCAGCTCGGCCTCGGCCTCCAGCGCCAGCGCTGCGTACAGGGTGGGCGACTGCACCGCCACCGGCGACTGTAGCCCGAAGGCGGTGCCGGCCACGCAGGTGACGTGCACGCCGTCGGCCTCGCGCACGGGCAGGCTGGCCGCGGGATGATGGTCGAAGGCCGGCGCGATCTCGGCGCGCTCTGCCGGCAGCGCCAGCCAGGTCTGCAGCCCGTGGATGGGATGCGCCTGACCGGCGAAGCGCTCCGGGCTGCGCTCGGAGTGGACGATGCCCGAGCCGGCCACCATCCAGTTGACGTCACCGGGCAGGATGTCCTGCACGCAGCCGAGGCTGTCGCGGTGGGTGATGCAGCCCTCCCAGAGGAAGGTGACCGTCGCCAGCCCGATGTGCGGATGGGGACGCACCGAGATGCCCTCGCCCGCCGGGAAGGTGTGCGGCCCCATGTGGTCGAAGAATACGAAGGGGCCGATGCTGCGGCGCTGGGCGTGCGGCAGGGCGCGACGCACCTGGAATCCGCCAAGGTCGTGCTCGCGCGGCTTGAGGATCTCGGGCATGGGGCGCTTCCTGGGTTGATCGGAGGATTCCGCAAGCATGGCAGCAGTGCTCCAGGCCGGCGAGCCCACCGTCGCAACGCTGCGTCGCAGGCCGCGCCAGCCCCCCACCCCATCCTGTGCCGAAAGTCTTGACAGACGCCGGCGCATGCGCTCCCGCAAGCTCTGTGCCGCCTGAGTTGTACACAGCACGCCGGGCTGCTCTGTCAAGCGACAGTTTCCAGGGTCCCAAGCGGGGCGACCGATCGGCAGAAAACCTCAAGTGCTTGAATCTATACGTTTTTTCCGAGATGGGCAGAAATTGACCAGGATCCAGCAAGCCATTGATCCGCGGGCGCTTGCGCAGCCGCGCCCCATGCTGATGCACACACTTATCCACAGGCCGTGTGGATAGGCGCTAAGCGCTGGACTTGCGCCCGGCGACGGGCCATAGCGACGCCTGTCATCGCAGCGCGGCGTCGCCCACTTTCCAGGCACCGTTGATCTGGCGCATCTCGACCCGTCCGCGCACGATCTGGCCAAAGGTATGCGGCCCGCGGACCCGCAGCTGGGCACGTTCGCCGTCGATCCAGCCGCCCACAACCTCAGCCGACGTAGGGTGGTTCATGGCCGCGATCTCGACCAGCGCGTCCACGCCGAGCACTTCGACCAGATCCTCGGGCAGGGCCTGGCGGGCCAGCACCTGCTCGGAGTCGCGCTTGCGCAAGGCCTCGACGAAACCGAGATAGGCCTCGCCGGGCGCGCCGCCGCCGACAGCAAGCGGCTGACCGGGATCTGCGATCTCGATCAACGGCAGGTCGAAGCGCATGGACATTTCGAAAGTCTTGCCGAAGAAATCGCTTGCGGGCTTGGACCACTCGCCGCGGATGCGTCCGTCGGCCACGGCGATGTCTTCCTTGCCATCACCGTTTGTGCTGAAGCTGTCGGGGCGGGCGATCACCGAGCCCAGCTCTATGGCGGCGCCGGCGTCCCGGCGCAGGCTGAGCAAAAGGACGCCCGATCCATCGGGCGACGAGGCGGCGATGCGATCGAGAGGATCCAGTGCCCCGACCGCCGCCTCGGGGTCGAAGGGCCCCTCGCCCAGCACCACCCCCCAGCTCTCGCGCTCATCATCCTGCCACAGCCGTATCGCGACACCTTGGGCGATCTCGAAGCGCTGCTCGCCCATCCGATAGTGGCCGCTTGCCACCGTTTCCGCGAAGCAGGGCAGGCCCGGCAGGCCAAGCAGCAGCGCGAGCGTGAACGCGAGGATCGGCTTCATTGCAATCTCCTGATGTGTGGGTTGTGAGCGCGCAGGGCGCGACCCGCAGCAGGCTCGGCGGTGATGCACCGCCGGCCTGCAGCACAAAACGCGGCGGCGGCCCCAAACCGAACGCCGCCTCGGCCGATGGGCAAGTGCCGCCTGCACAGCTATGCTCCACGCAGCCTTCACTTGGCCCGGGGACGATGGACTCCACCGCGCACCAGCACACCACCGCCTGGCTGCTTGATCGCGCGCGCGACGGCGATCGCTCGGCGCGCCAGCAGCTGGTGCACCGGGTGGAGCCCCTGCTGCGGCGCTTCGCCCACGGCCGCGTGCCGCAGCTGCTGCGCCATCGCGAGGACACCGCCGACCTGGTCCAGCTGACCTGGCTGAAGGTGCTGAACAAGCTGGACGGCATCGACGCCCGCGAGCCGGGCGCCTTCTTCGCCTACCTGCGGGCGGTGCTGATCAATGCCCTGCGCGAGTCCCTGCGCCGCGAGGCCGGCACGCCGGTGGCCGCGGGTGGCGAGCTGGCCGAGAAGGCCGAAGCGGTGGTGCCGGCCGAAAGCGTGGACATCACCGACTGGCTGGCCTACGAGCAGGCCCTGCAGCGGCTGGCCGCGGAGCACCGCGGGCTGGTGCTGATGCGTTTCGAGTTCGGCATGAGCTTCGCCGAGATCGCCGCCGAGACCGGCGAAACGCCGGACGGGGTGCGCATGAAGCTCAACCGCGCGATCGCGCGGATGGCGCAGGCGGAAGCGTGAGCGCGAGGCACGCGCGTTCGTTGCGCCCGCCCTTGCGCATCCAGATCGGCAAGCCCCGGGGAACCGCATGACCGACACCGACCCCACCTTCGACGAACTCGCCGCCCGCCTCGCCGCGGGCGAAGCAGTCGACCCTGAGGCGATTCCCGAGCGCCTGCGCCAGCACCCCGACGTGCTGCGCCTGCTGGCGCTTTCGCGGGTGCTGTGCCAGCTCGATGCCAACGTCGGCAGCGCCGAGGCCGCACCCGAGGCGATGTCCGCGGCCGCCCCGGACCGGCTGGGTCCGTTCCGGCTGGTGCGCGTGCTGGGCACGGGCGGCATGGGTGAGGTCTGGCTGGGCGAGCGCGACGACGGCGAAGTCGAGCAGCGCGTGGCGGTCAAGCGCGTGCGCAACAACAACGTGCGCTTCGCGGAGCGTCTGCGCGAGGAGCGACGCATCCTGGCGCGGCTGGAGCACCCCAACATCGCGCACTTCATCGATGCTGGCCTCGACGCAGCCGGCACTCCCTGGCTGGCGATGGAGTATGTCGACGGCGTACCGATAACCGACTGGTGCCAGCAGCACGCGCTCGGCCTCGAAGCGCGGCTGCGTCTCTTCATCAAGGTCTGCGCCGCCGTTGAGCACGCGCACCGGCACCTGGTGGTCCACCGCGATCTCAAGCCCTCCAACATCCTCGTAAGCACCGAGGGCGAGCCGAAGCTGCTCGATTTCGGCATCGCCAAGCTGCTCGATACGACCGTGGCCGAAGCCACCCAGACCGCGCTCACGCCCGCCTATGCCGCGCCGGAGCAGCTGCGCGGCGGCGCGATCTCGACCGCCACTGACGTCTATGCGCTGGGCCTGGTGCTGTTCCGGCTGCTGTCCGGCACCCTGCCCGAGACCCGCACCGGCGAGAACCTGGCCCAGGTGCTGGCGCGACTCGACGATGAGGAAACCGAGCGCCCCAGCCGCCGCGCGGCGCGCAACGACCGCCCACTGCCCTACCCTGCCGGCGCGCTGGCCGGCGACCTCGACGCCATCGTCGCCCAGGCCCTGCGCGCCGAGCCGGCGCGGCGCTATGGCTCGCCCGCGGCGCTGGCCGAGGACATTGCGCGCCACCTCGATGCGCGACCGGTGCTGGCGCGCGCACCTACGCGCTGGTACCGCGCAGGCCGCTTCATCCGTCGCCACAGCCTGGCGGTGGGCTTCGCCAGCCTGGCGGCGGTCGCCCTGGTCGCCGGCACCGCAGTCGCGCTGGATCAAGCCGCGCGCGCGCGCGCGGCCGCAGCGGTCGCCGAAAACGAGGCCCTGCGCGCCGACCGCGAAGCGGAGCTTGCGCGTGCACAGGCCCAGCGCGCCCGCGCAGCCTCGGGCTTCGTGCTCTCGGTGTTCCAGCAAGCCGACCTGATGCGCCGCGACGCCCGCGGCGCGATCACCCTGGACGAGGCCTTCGAGGACGCACTGGCGCGGATCGACAGCGAGTTCGAGAACCAGCCCATGATCGCCGCCGACTTGAACGACGACTTCGGCGAAATCCTCGCCAGCCGCGGCCGCTTCGAGGAGGCCGAGCTGCGGTTCCGGCGCGCGCTGGTGCTGGCTGAAAACGCCCACGGTCCGCACAGCGCTGTGGTCGCCGAGTCACTGGTGAATCTGTCGGCGGTCATGGCTTACCGGGGCCAGCCGCTGGAAGGCAAGCCCTACATCGAGCGAGCGGTGGCGATCCTGGCTGCCCACGCCGAGGAAGAACCGCTGGCGCTGGCCAACGCGCGGATGTCGCTGGCCAACGTTCGCATGCAGGAAGGCCGGGCGGAGGAGGCAATCGCCGAAATGAGCGCGGCGGTGGACCTTTCCCGCACGCACCTGCCCGCGGGCGACCAGCGCCTGCCGGTGATGCTGTTCAATCTTGGCGCCGTCGAGTTCAGCGTCGGCCGCTTTGCCGACGCACAGCCGCACTTTGATAAAGCGATCAGCCTGGCAGAAGAGCTACAGGGCGCGGACTCCGCAGCGCTGATCCCGCTACTGGATTTCGCCATGTCCAACCTCGATGCGCTCGGACGCCATGCCGAAGGCGCTGCGACCGCCGGGCGCCTGCTCGCCCTTGCCGAGGCCTCGTTTCCGGACGCCCATCCGCAGAAGGCCTCGGCGCTCATGGGGGTGGGCTACCACGCGCTGCGCACAGACGATGCACCAAGGGGACGCCAGACCCTGGACGCGGGCATCGCGATGGCACGCGCGCTGGGCTCGCCGGTGGAAGTGCAGGGCTGGCGCCTGCTGGCCCGTGCACTGGCGGCGGCGGAGGACTGGCCGGAACTGGCGGCTGCAGCGCGTGAGGGCAGCCAACGCTGCACCGCGCTCGGGCAAGCCACCCGCAGCCGCTGCTTCGAGATCGAAGCGCTGGGCCTGCTGGCCGCGCTGCGGCTGGGCATCGAGCCGCCGGACCTCGCTCGCGTGGACGCGCTGGACGCCGCCATTCGAGAGGCAGAAGCGGGCGGCGACGCGCCTCTGGTCGCGCTGGAGCTGCGCGCGGAAGTGCTGCTGGCCGCCGGACGGCACGCGCAAGGCCTGGAGGCGTTGCGCGAACTGTCCGAACGGCTCGGTCAGCGCTATCCAGCCGAGCACCGTGACCGGATCGCGGTCGAAGCGCGACGCGCCGCTTTTGCCGACCGCTGAGAGCATGTGAATCAAGCATTCGCCCGCTGCGGCCGCCGCTGCCCCCCCCTCGCGACGACGTCTGGACTTTTTTACACGCTCTTAGCTCGGCGAAGCCATCGCGAAGGCGACAGGCTGCCGCGCGCGCTCACGCCAGCAGCAGACCGAAAGCGAGGATGAGTGCGAAGACAAGCGCAAACGACGCGACCATGCACGCCAGCGCCATGCCGAACACGCGCCAGCCGCTCTGGAAGTCGAAATCTCCCGAGGCGTCGATGGCCTGCTTCGACATTTGATGGCTCTCGGCCACCCAGCGCGCGAACAACACCAGGGCCAGCGCGACACCCACGCCGCCACCGCCCGGCACCAGGGTGGCGATCAAGGCCAGGAGGACTAGCGCAGCAGCGCCGCCAAGCAGCGTATTGCGTGCGGCTTCGTGGTTTCCGAGCGCCAGAAAGTTCGCGCGCAAGAAGTAGACGAGACCACACACGCCGCCAACGAAGGTGCCCAGGGCCACCTGGGTCGGTGAGTACAGCAGGCCGCCGGCCTGGGGGGTATCAAGGCTGCGCGCGCGCGGTGTTGCGTAGGGGTTGTTGCTCATGACGTCCTCCGAACCGCCACATCGGTGTGGCGTTGACTGCAGGAACGCTCCATGAGCGCGAAACCGAACGCGGACACCGGGTGCGCTGCGTGATCCCGCCCTCCTGGCTTGGATGGGAAGTCCCCTACGCAAAAACGTCGAAGCACGGGATCCTCCCGGGGCACCTGTCTGCCTCGGCTGCCCGCATCGCCGAGCTGCCCTCCCAAGCCGGGTGAGCGCTTGGAGGCTGGCGTTCGGTTTGGCTGCCTCCAGGCATTCCTTGCTCCGACACCCCTGCTCGGAACGCCACCATGAGTCTCTTTTCCCGTGTGCTGCTCGGCCTCGGCCTTGCGCTTGCTGCAGGCGCCTCACAGGCGCAGGTCGAGCGTTGCGTTCGCACCATCGCCGAGTTGAACAGCGCATGGTTGCTGGCCAAAGATGATCCCGTGACGATCAAGCTGGCGACGGGGGTTTACGACTTCGCGCAATTCAACGATTCGGGAATCAGTTACCGATTGCGAGTACGGGGCGGTTACAACAGCGTCTGCACCTCCCGCACCGAGGATCCGTCCGCGACGATCCTTACGCACAGCACCGGTGGCGAAATCCGGATGATTGCCTATATCGGCGGCGGCGCACCCATCGAGTTCGAGAGGTTGACGTTCAGGGCCGCTGGCGGCGTGTCCATCTTCCTGGAAAACATCAATTCTAATGATCACTACATCCTTCTCGATCGGGTATGGGCAGACCAGACCCGGAGCTTCAGAGTCCAGACCGGTGCGGAAGTCTTCGTCCGCAACAGCGTTTTCACGCGCAACAGTGAGTGCGCACTGAGCATCGCAGTCGGGTCATCAGGCACGCTGTCCTGGTTTGAGAAGGCTGTCATCTCAAACAGCACCTTCGCTGACAATGTCGGGGGCGGGCTCTGCATCGGAGGAGACAATATTGAAGATGACTGGGAACTCGCACTGACAAATTCTGTGTTCTGGAACAATGCGGCGGCTGACATCAGCCTGAGGAATCCGAACATCTCGTTCTCAACGATCGACGCCACGCTGCGCAACAACACCTACACCGCAATCCAGTCCAACCGCGCGCTGCGCTCCACCCCAGCCGCCACCAGCAGCGCCAACCCGCAGTTCGTCAACGCCGCTGCAGGCAACTGGCGGCTGTCCGGCGCCTCGCCGGCCATCAACAGCGGCCGCATCGACGCCAACCTGCTCAACCAGCGCGACTTCGACGGTGGCCCGCGATGGTTCGGGCAGGCGCCCGACCGCGGTGCCTTCGAGTCCAACATCGGTACCACCGCGACTGTGCTGAGCGTGACCAACA
>JAKOMQ010000074.1 GCA_022241605.1 Aquimonas sp.
CGCAAAAAAGTTGTAGCGCCGACGCAGAAGCGCGAGGCGGTGCGTTTCCTGGTGGAAGCCCATCGCCTGCCGCTGCGTCGGTCCTGCGCTTGCGTCGGGCTGTCGCGCTCGGCTTGGTACGCCCCGCCCCTGGACTGGACGGTGCGCGATGCCGAACTGATCGCGGCGCTTTCCGAAGCCGTGCATGAGCGGCCCAGCCGCGGCTTCTGGAAGTGTTCGGACATGCTGCGGCGCCGCCGTCCCGACTGGAATCCCAAGCGGATCTACCGTGTGTATAAAGCCATGAAGCTCAACCTGCGCCGCCCCGCCAAGCGCCGTCTGCCCAAACGCGAGCGCGTGCCGCTGTACGTGCCGCGACTTCCCGACAGCGTGTGGTCGGCGGACTTCATGAGCGATGCGCTCGCCTGCGGACGACGCTTCCGCACCTTCAACGTGATCGACGACTTCAACCGCGAGGCGTTGCACATCGAGGTCGACACCTCGATCAACGCGCAGCGCCTGATTCGCGTCTTCGAGCGCCTGCAGCGCGAGCGTGGGCTGCCGCAGGTGCTGCGCACCGACAACGGACCTGAGTTCCTCGGCGAGGCGTTCGTGGCTTGGGCGAAGTCCCAAGGCATGGCCATCCAGTACATCCAGCCCGGCAAGCCCAACCAGAACGCCTACATCGAGC
>JAKOMQ010000075.1 GCA_022241605.1 Aquimonas sp.
ATTGCGCTCCGGTATCCGAGCGCCTTCGCGTTCCTGCCGGCGCTGCCCTGCATACTGTCGGTCAACCACGATACGACGTAGTAGTTGGCGTTGCAGGCGGCACCGGCGAACTCCGACGGGCCGACATTGGGGCTGATGACGATCTTTCCCGCATCCAGCACTTCCGGCACCACGGCGGACGCGACATTGGAGAAGACGAGACCTGTGATCAGGTCGGCATCCTCGTCGTAGAGAAAGCGGTCGGCCAACTGACGCCCGATCGCAGGCTTCAGATTGTCGTCGGCGACGATGACTTCGACCGGGACTCCGCCGAGCGCCCCATCGCCCTCGGCAACCGCAAGGTTGAAACCGTCTCGCGTATCCTCGCCGAGATAGCCGGCAACGGCGACATCTGCCGCACACCAATAAATCGATCAGGATTTGCCATGAATGCGGCAGGGTTCCACAGGCTCTGTCATGAGAGCCTTTGATGAATTCATTCTATTTATGAGTATTGTCGTATGGACCGGCGTCCGGCATTTCTCGATCAGCGGCGGCATCGTCGATCGCATCCGTGTGCAGGCGGGTCGCCGGAGCGATGCGGGGGGTGATTTGGCTTTCCATGTCGGTGTCCCCGTGAGGTGGTGTGCTGGTAGACTACAACACCAAATCTAAAGCACACCCTGCC
>JAKOMQ010000030.1 GCA_022241605.1 Aquimonas sp.
TCCTTGGTGATCCGCGCCAGCTCGCGCTTGAGGCGGGCCACCTCCTCGTCGCGGGGTGTTCCAGCCCCGGGAAAAGCCTTTCCGCCAGCGGACTCAGCCTCCCGAACCCAGCGGGTCAGCATGTTCGGGTTGACCCCGACTTCCAGAGCCACCTGGCGGCAACTCGACTTCGATCGCCGGACCAGCTCGACGATCTCCCGCTTGTACTCAGCGGTGTAACGCTTGCGCTTCGACATGGACACTCCTTCGGCTCAGCATGAGCCTTCCTAAAAGTGTCCGCAGAATCGGGGTAGAACCCGGCAGCGTGAGTTCCGCAGAGCTGCCTGTGCGCATAGCAGCTCATCTGGCGTATGCGCTCCATAACGATGCACAGTCGCTACTTCACGGCAACGAGATTGAGCTTGACGCTTCGCTCAGGAGAATCGAAGCGATCGACCAGGTCGTAGGCGTCGAGACCGGACTGATCAAGCGGCTTTCTTCGCACTGTGGCAACACTGATGCCTAGCCATGCGCTTACTTCCCCCGTCAACAGGTAACGAAGGCGCTGTTGGTTATTTCTGCTGACCACTCTTCCTTCCGGTTCGCAAACGGGTCTTGTTCGCGCCAAGAGGCGCAGGTAGCACCTCACCCCCGCGGCTTGCCCGCCAACGTAGCGCTCAGCTCCCCCACGTGCTTCGCCAGTTCCGCCCACTGCTTGCGCTCAGACTCGCGCAGGCCTTCGCGGGCCTGTACGGCCTCCACCAGCGGGCGGAAGCCGACCTCCAGCGCGTTGCGCAGGCCGCCCAGCCACATCGCGGCGTCGGTAGCGGTATCGCGGGAGAAGGTGCGGCCCAGCACCTGCTCGTCGAGGATGCGCTGCAGCAGCTGGATCAGTTCGGGAGAGGTCTGTGCGGGCGTTGCCTCGCCGGCGCGCTCGCCCAAGGTGCGCACGCTGGCGACCAGATCGTGCAGCTGGGCGATGACCCGCGTGCCGGTGTCGCTGTCGGCGCCACCCAGGGCCTTGTTGCGCTGGAAGCCCTGCTTGATCGCCTGCCAGCGCTCGGCGCGCGCCGGGTCGAGCGTGCCGCGGATCTCGGCGAGCTTGAGCAGGTTCTCCTCGGCGCCGCCGGTGAGCAGCTGCGACTCGCCCAGGTAGTGGTCGTCGATGAGCTTCTGCAGCTCGGCGGCGTTCATCACCGAGGACATCTTCTCGGCCAGCTTGTTCATGTTGCGGTAGCTGCCCTGCAGCTTGAAGGGCGGCTCGGTGCGGTAGGCCTCGGCTTGGGCGGCGCTGGCGATGTAGGCCTGGTTGACCCGGTAGACGATGTCGCGCGCCGCCAGCAGGTTCTTCAGCACGGCGGTGAGTTCATTGAGCTCGGCCGCCGAATAGGTGTGCGACAGCGCATTGGCCGAGAACTCGCGGCCCTGCGCGCGTTCGACCAGCTTGTACAGGTCGTTCAGATCGCGCGTGGCCAGCGGCGCCAGCACCGGCTGCGCGGTCAGGCAGTTCTCGACATAGCTCAGCAGGAAGGCGTCTTCCTTGCCGCCCAGCACCTCGCCGAGGTTGTAGACATCGGCGCGGTTGGCCAGCATGTCGGGGATCTTGAAGACCTCGCCGCTCTCGGTGTACGGGTTGCCGGCCATGACCACGCAGAACTTCTTGCCGCGCATGTCATAGGTGCGGGTGCGGCCCTGCCACACGCCCTCGATGCGGCGGGTGCCGTCGCAGAGCGAGATGAACTTCTGCAGGAACTCCGGATGGGTGTGCTGGATGTCGTCGACATACAGCATCACGTTGTTGCCCATCTCCAGCGCGAGGTTGAGCTTCTCCAGCTCCTGGCGCGCGCCGGCATCCGGCGCCTGGGTGGGATCCAGCGAGCGCACCTCGTGGCCCAGCGAAGGCCCGTTGATCTTCATGAAGATCAGGCCCAGCGCGTGCGCGACGTACTCCATCAGGGTGGTCTTGCCGTAGCCGGGCGGGCTGATCAGCATCAGCAGGCCCATCAGATCCGAGCGCCTGCCCTCGCCCACCGTGCCCATCTGCTTGGCGAGGTTGTCGCCGATGATGGGCAGGTAGACCTCGCTGATCAGCTTGTTGCGCACGAAGGATGTCAGCGGCCGCGGCTTGAACTCCTCCAGGCGCAGGCGGGCGCGGCCGCTCTCGATCACGCTATGGCGGCGCGCCTGGAAAGCGCGCAGACCCGGCAGGTGGGTTTCGCGATGGCGGCGCAGGCGTGCTTCGAAGTCGTCCACGCGCAGGCGCATGCGGCCTTCCTCGATGCGCGCGTGCGTGCTGAGCAGGCCCTTGATGTCCACCGCCAGATCGACCTCGCTGATGCGGGTGGGCAAGTCACCCTCAACCCGCATCAGCGCGGCGGCCTCGATGGCGTGCTCGCGCAGCTCGGCGAAGTCGGGCTCCTCGCAGAGCGCATCGAACCACTGCAGCCACAGGCCCAGCGCCTGGCCGGGCTGGGCCGACAGGGCTTCGGCCGCGGCCTGCAGGTCCTCCCAGCGGTGGCCGGTGGCCAGCCGCGCCTTCAGGCCCTGCACGAGCTGACGCGCGGCAGCGCTGAATACGAACTGTGGATGCTCCTCGCCAAGCAGCTCGACCAGATAGCGGGCGGCGTCCGTGCTGGCGGACTCCGGCAGCTCAATCGCGGCGGCCGCGCGGAACCGCTCGACCTCGGCAGCGATTTCGGTACCGAGGCGCTCGGCGGCGCCACGCTGGCCCAGCGCCTCGATCAGCTGGCGGGCCTGGCGCGCGCGCAGCGGCCACAGGCTGGCGCTTTCGCGGTCGGACTGGGCCAGCCAGGCCAGCGCGGCCAGGGCGCGCGCTGCGGGCGGAAAGATCAAGGTGCCGGCGGCCTCGCGCAGCGGCAGCCAGGCGGCGAGGATGCGCGCGGCGTCGGAGTCGTGGATGCCCTTCTCGTAGCCCTCGCGATAGCGCGATGCGGCGAACTCGCGCAGCCGCCGTGCCAGTGCGTCCGGGTCGGCCAACTCGGCCTTGAGCGCGGTCAGGTCCTGGCCCTCGATGCCGCTGCGCGCGGCCTCGAACAGGCTGGCGGCCAGGTATTCGGCGCGGCCGACCTCGGCCGACTCGGACTCCAGCGTGCTGTCGGCGAACACGCGCAGCCGCGCCAGCTCCTCATCCTGCGCCGGCTCGTAGTACTCGGTGCCGGTCAGGTGCAGGCAGAGCTCGCCGCCTCTGGGCAGCAGGGTCAGGTCCAGCACCTGGGTGTTGACGCTGAAGCGGTGGCGTGGGCCGAGGCGGATGGTGTTGCCGCCGTCCTCGAACAGCTCGCTGCGGTCGCGCTGGCCGCGCAGGGCGGCATCGCGGGCCGCCTTGAGCCGGGCCTCGATGTCCTCGGCCTTGACGCTGTCGTGCAGGTCGCGCAGGCGGCCGCTCAGCTCGCGCAGCTTCAGGATCAGCGCATCGCCGGCGAAGAAACCATGCAGCGCCTCCACCGTCTGCAGCCGCTCGGTCCGGCGCGACAGGCCCTCGAAGATGCGCAGGGCGGCCTCGTGCAGGCCCTGAGCCCGGCGCTGTCGCTCATCCAGCAGCGCCTGGCGATGGCTTTCGAAGGTTTCCAGCACTTCCTCGCGCTTGCCGAGGATGTCCTGCAGGAACTGCTCGTGCTCGCCGAAGCGGCTCTCCAGCTCTTCCAGCTGCAGCAGCACGCGGGAAAGCTGCTCCTCGCTGCGCTCGGGGTCGGTCGACAGGCTCAGCGCCGAGGCCAGGCTCTGGCCAAACAGGGCGAACTGCGCGCCGAACTGGGCCACCGCCTCGCGGCTGCCCAGGCTGCGCCGCTGCTGGTCGGCGCGGGCGCGGGCCTGGTTCAGGCGCGCGTACAGCTCGGAGATCGTCTCGACGACCTGGGTGCGCTGCTGGGCGTCCTCGATCGGCAGGCCGGCCAGCAGGTTGGAGAGCAGATCCAGGTCGAGTGAAAGCTGGGCCATGCCCTCCAGCGGGGCCTTCAGCTGGACCACGCCCTGGGCCTTGCCGGCCTCGGCGTCGAGCGCACGCAGGCGCTCGTCCAGCGGCTTCAGAGCCGCTGCGGACGCGAGGAACTCACCGGTGGCCGTCGACAGGCGCTGCTGGGCCTCGACCACCTGGGCTTCCAGCGCATCCAGCGTTTCGAGGTCCATGTAGCGGGCCTCGCGCAGGGCCAGCAGGCGGCCGCGCTGGGTCTGCAGCCCGGACAGGCCCTCGACGTAGTCGTTGACGCTCTCGCAGCGCTCCGGCCGCGAGCGCGCCAGCAGCTCGGTCTGCGCGCTGCGCGCCTCGCGCAGGCTGCGCTCGCTCTGGGCGCGGATGCTCTCGACCTTCTCGAACTCATCCAGCACCGTCTCGGCGGTGCCGGAGATCTCGCGCACCAGCGGCGCCACACCCGCGCATTCGGCGCTGTCCAGCCAGTGGTGCAGGTCGAACAGGCGGCGGCAGTTCTGGCCGAGCAGGCTGTAGCGGGTGGCGCTGACTTCCTCGGACTCGATCTCGCGCACCAGCGACAGCAGATCGGAGATGCCGCGCACCAGCTCGGCGTTGCCGATCCGGCCCATGAAGCTGGTGGCCGGCGGCCTGGCTGCAGCGAATTCCTCGCTCCAGAACGGCGTCTGCCAGACCTGCATCGGATGCACGCGGGTCGGCTCCTCGCTGTCCTGCGAGAACAGCACGAAGCGGCCGTCCTCCAAGCGGGCATGCCCATGCCCGAACAGCGGCGTCGCCAGCCGGCGATCGATCAGGTTGTAGGTGAACAGGGCCATCCGGCCCGCGGACGGCTCGTAGAACACATAGAGCACGTCTTCGCCGTTGGGAGAGCGCAGGCTGCGCTTGAAGCGCATGCCCTCCATGCTGCGCTCAAAGCTGCGCTGCTCGCCGTTCTGCAGCACGTAGCCGCCCGGGTAGACGATGCCGTGGTCCTCGGGCAGCTGCACGCAGCTCAGGCCGATCGCATCGATCCGGTAAACCCGCCGCGCGACCACGCTGTAGACGAAATAGCGCGCGCGCTCTTCGCGATACGGCAGCACCCGCAGCAGGATCAGATCACCCACCCGAGCAAAGTCGATGCGGGCGTCGTCGATGCTCTGGGTGGCGTCATCGACCGGCTCGCGGTAGATGCCCAGCCCGTCCTGGGTGTTGTTCTCGATCTTGATGGTGAGATCGCCGCCCAGCGTCTCGACGAACACCTGGTCGAGCACGTTCATGTGCGGGAAGCGGCCCTCGACCACGTGTTCGCGGCCGCAGCGGGTCCACTCGAAATCGTGGATCGGCGGCAGCTCGATGTCGCGCTCGCCGCGGTTGTCGATGTAGCGCACCTCGCCGGCCGGCGACACGCTGAAGCGGAACACGCGCAGGTCGCTCAGCCGCTCGCCGATCTGGAACGCGGCCAGCAGCAGGCCGTCGCGCGCCACCAGCTGCAGCAGGCGGGTGTTCTTGTAGTAGGCGTAGAGCTCGCGGAAGTCCTGCACGAAGCCCTGCGCGCCGAGGAAGCTGGCCGCCAGATCCACCTGCTCGACATCGAAACCGTCGTCAACCTCCACCAGTCGATGCAGGGCGAACACGTCCTCGACCCGGGTCTCACGCTTCAAGCCGAGGAACACGTTGTAGCCGAACAGCAGGTAGTCACCCACCCGCACCAGATCGCGCGCCACCGCATTGTGCTCGGTGCGCACGCGCAGGCGGCCGATGATCTTGAGCTCGCTGGTTCCGAACTCCTCCAGCCGCTCGCGGTTCAGGCCCTCCGCCAGCCCGCGCAGGCGCCCGCCCTGGTCGAGCAGGCGCGCACGCAGCACTTCATAGGCGCCGCCTTCGGCGACGGCTTGATCTACCAGGGATTCGGGTGTGGTCATGGATCGAACTCGTGATGAAGGAGGCGGGAGATCACAGGCCGTGAAGCTGCCTCAGTCGCGGTCTCAACGAACTCCCCTCTCCCCGTGGGAGAGGGGTCGGGGGAGAGGGTTCGGAAGCCCTCGACGCTCAGCCGTGCGGAGCTGCTTCTGACGTTCAAGAAACTCCGGTGCTCAAGGAGCACGCGCCGCTGCGCAAGATCCGGACCCTCTCCCCCACCCCTCTCCCACAGGGAGAGGGGCTTTGGCCCAGGCCTAGGACAATTTGAGCGGCCAAGGACCTACCCGGGCGCCTCTGAAAGCGCTTGCGCACCTCTGTCAGGTAGACGCAGCCTTCTCCGCGTCCTCATCTCGGTCGGGCGCACCCCCCTCCGCCGCCTTCAACCCCGCCACCTTCCCCACCGGCGCCCCCACCCCCAGAAACCTCGACAGCACCTCCTGCACCACCGGGCTCTTGCCAACCGCGCCCTCGACTGCCTTGCCCACCGACAGCGCCTTGGCGAAGGTCTCGAAGAACTCGCCGCCGCCGCCGACGATGTCGACCTTGGCCTTGGACAGCGCCGCCGCCAGCACCTCGGCCTGCTCGCGGGCGATGTCCTTGTTGGCCTCGATCGCGGCCATCGCCTGCTCGAAGCTCTTCTCCAGCTGCATGCGGAACTCTTCGTGCGCGCGCGCCGTGTCCGACAGGCCGGACAGCGCCTCGAACTTCTTGACCAGACCCTCGGCCTCGGACTCGTAGCGGCGCTTCAGCACCTCGGCCTCGGACAGGCCGATCTCACGGGTCGCCACCGCCTTGGCGCCGCCCAGCTGCTCTTCGCCGCGCGCCTGCGCGCCCAGCTTTTCTTCCAGCACCTTGGCTTCGGCCAAGCCTTCCTTCTGCTTGGCATCGGCATGCGCTTCGACCACGCGCGCCTGGGCCAAGCCTTTCTCCTGCTCGCCGCGCGCCTCCGCCATCAGCTTCTCGGCGGCGACCTTGGCTTCTGCCAGGCCTTCCTTTTCCAGCGCCGCGGCATTGACTTCACGCACGCGCGCATCTGCCAAACCCGGCGCTGCGCGCTCGGCCTCGATGCCTTCGGCCATCTTGCGCTTGGCCTCGGACTGCTTGCCGGCGGCTTCCAGTTCGGCCTGGGCCAGAGTGGTGATCTCGACGGCCTTGTGCTTGGCCGTGCTTTCATCAGCCTGGGCCTGCTTGACCTGCTTGACCAGTTCCTCCTCGGCCTTGGCCTGCGCATCGAGGATGGCCACCTGCTTGGCGCGCTCGGCCACCGAGACCTCGCGCACCTCCTTGATGCGCTCCTCCTCCTGGGCCACGGTCTTCTCGACCGCGATGCGCTCACGCACGACGTTGGCGATCAGCGTGCGCTGCTCTTCCAGCGCCTTCTCTTTCTCGATGCGCTGCAGCTCGACCTCACGCTCGCGCGAAACCACTTCCAGGGCGCGCGCGCGCTCGACCTTTTCCTTCTCGATGATCACCGCGCGCTGGCGGTTCTGCTCAGCCACCTCGACCTCACGCATGCGGTTCTGGTCGCGGATGTCGATCTGCTCCTGCGAGCTCAGGCGCGCGTTCTCGGACTTCAGGCGCTCCTCCTCCTGCACCTTGAGGGTCTCGGCTTCCTCGCGGGCCTTGATGGTGGCGATCTCACGCGCCTGCCGCGCCTCGGCATCGGCCTGCTGTCGAGCCAGCGCCAGCAGGGCCTCCTTGGTCTCGACGTTCTTCTTGGTCATCGCCAGCTCTTCGTTGCGCTCGAGCTCGTTGGTGACGACGTTCTGGGTGGCGGTGAGTTCGGTGATCTTGCGGATGCCCTCGGCATCCAGAATGTTGTTCGGGTCCAGCGAGGACTTCGGCGTCTGCTCCAGGTAATCGATGGCCACGTCTTCCAGCACGTAGCCGTTCAAGTCGTTGCCGATGACCTCGACGATGCGGTCGCGGAACTCCTGGCGATTCTCGAACAGGTTGACGAAGTCGATCTTCTTGCCGACCGTCTTCAGCGCCTCGGAGAACTTGGCGTTGAACAGCTCATTGACCGCGCCTTTCTCTGAGGCGCGCTCGACGCCGATGGCCTTGGCCACCTTCAGCACGTCCTGCTGGGTTTCGTTGACGCGCAGGTAGAAGGCCACCGTGATGTCGGCGCGCATGTTGTCGCGGCAGATCAATCCATCCTTGCCCCGCCGATCCACCTCAAGGGTGATCAGCGAGATCTTCATGAACTCTTTCTTGTAGACCACCGGCAGTACGAGCGCGCCGGTGAAGTGCACCTTGGGTGTGGCCGACAGGTCGTTGACGATCAGGGCCGTGCCCTGCGGAACCTTGATGTAGAAGGCCTTGATCAACGCGAACAGGGCGAACAGGGCAAGCAGGCAAAGGCCCGCGATGACGAAGAAGGGAATCAAGGCTTCAGCGGGCATGTCATGTTCCTCGGCTGGATGATGAAAAGTCGGCTTGCAGGGGAGGCCGCGCCGCCCCGACAACGCGATTGGATGAATCAGTCGACCCGATCGGACACCACGGAATGTGGCAGCGCTGCGGGCCGGGTGATGCGGTAGGCATGGCGATCGAGCAGGTACTCGACGATCAGAGCGGTGTCACCGCGACGGAACTCGCCGGAGGGTGCCCGCACCTGCAGAATCAGGCCCGCTGCGCCGTCGTCGTACTCGGCGAGGCCCTGCCGTTCGCTGACCTCGGGGCTGCGGATGCGCACATGCTCTCCCAGCAGCGACACCACGTCGCGACCGGGGGCAGGCGCAAACAGCTTGCGCAGGGGCTGCAGCAGCAGGCCCGCGAAAGGCAGCGCCAGAAACAGCAGCAGCGGGGTCATCACCAGCCCGGCCAGCAGGCGGACCGCGGCGGAGTCGAGCCCACTCAGGAACAGGTAATCGATGAAGTAGCAGGCCAGCCACGCCAGCGAGACCAGGGTGGTGTAGATCAGCCCGAACGGCAGGCCGCCAAAACCGAACTTCAGCATCAGCGCACTGAGCAGGCCGCCGCCATCGCCCACGCCGGGGCCGTCGGACAGGTCCAACACCTCGAAATCGAACAGCCCCAGCAGGGTCAGCAGCCAATAGCCCGCCGCCACCATCAGCAGCAAGCTCAGGATGAGCGTAGGAAACGACAGCGCGATGTCGAGAAAACGCTCCACCAGAACCCCCGGCAGTCTCGCCCGCCACCCCACGCGGCAGGATCAGCTTGCCCGGACGGCATACCGCCGCATCTGTGACTTCCGGGACAGACCGGGAAGGATACGGCGTCGACGTGACTTTGGAAGCCCCGCCGGCCAATCCGCAAAAGAGAAGGGCGCGCCAGACTGCTCCGGCGCGCCCTTCGACAGCCAACTGAGCGGGCTCAGCGCAGGCCAGTCTCGTTGCGTGCAATGACCAGGCGCTGGATTTCGCTGGTGCCTTCGTAGATCTCGGTGATCTTGGCATCGCGGAAGAAGCGCTCCAGCGGCATCTCCTTGGAATAGCCCATGCCGCCGTGGATCTGCAGGGCCTGATGGGTGATGTACATCGCGGCTTCCGACGCATACAGCTTGGCCACCGAGGCCTCGGTGGAGAAGCGCGCGCCGGTCTTGAGCGACTCCTGCTTGGCCCAGGCCGCGCGCAGGGTCAGGAGCTCGGCGGCGTCCAGCCGGCACTTCATGTCGGCGATCTTGGCCTGGATCATCTGGAAGCTGCCAATCGCCTGGCCAAAGCTCTTGCGCTCCTGGGCGTACTTGACCGCGGCGTCATAGGCTGCGCGCGCCAGGCCCACGGCCTGGGCGGCAATGCCGATACGGCCGGCGTCCAGCACGCCCATGGCGATCTTGAAGCCCTCGCCCTCGGCGCCAATGCGGTCTTCGACCGGGATCCTGTAGTCGGTGAGCTCGATCTCGCAGGTGGCTGAGGCGCGAATGCCAAGCTTGGGCTCGGTCTTGCCGCGATGGAAACCCTCGCGCTGCGTGTCGATCATGAAGGCGCTGATGCCCTTGGCACCCTTATCCGGCGCGGTCATCGCGAACAGCATGATGTAGCGGGCCACCGGGCCAGAGGTGATCCAGCTCTTCTTGCCGTTGACCACGTAATGCGTGCCGTCTTCGG
Organism: Aquimonas sp.; assembly: GCA_022241605.1. Taxonomy (GTDB): domain Bacteria; phylum Pseudomonadota; class Gammaproteobacteria; order Xanthomonadales; family Xanthomonadaceae; genus Aquimonas. The sequence continues at coordinate 9,898 of JAKOMQ010000030.1, forward strand.
ACAGCACCGCGCGGGTGCGCATGGCCGAGGCGTCCGAGCCGGACTGCGGCTCGGTCAGCGCGTAGGCACCAATGGCCTCGCCCGTGGCGATCGGGGTGACGTACTTGAGCTTCTGCTCTTCGGTGCCGTTCTTCAGCAGGCCGTTGCAGTAGAGCGTGTTGTTGACCGACACGATGGTCGAGTGCGCGCAGTCGGCGTAGGCGATCTCGAACATGGCCAAGGTGTAGCCGATTGAATCCAGCCCGGCGCCGCCATACTCGGCCGGCACCTCGATGCCCATCAGGCCGTTCTCACCGAGCACCTTGATGTTGTCCAGCGGGAACTGGCCGCTGATGTCGAACTCGGCGGCGGTGGGGGCGATCCGCTCCTGCGCGATACGGCGCGCAACGTCGCGGATCATCAGCTGCTCTTCGGTGAAGTGGAAATCCATCGGGGCTCCTCGGGTAAGGCAAAATTCAAACGGGCGCTTGAAAACCCCGCAAGTTTAACCCGGTTCGAGCCGAGGCCGGATCAAGACGGCCTTGACGCTTGAGAACACGGATTGAATAGGCCCGTGCCAGCGTATCGAATCGGCAGAGGCCAGCGGGCTGCTGCGAGCACGCATGCCCCCGCGCGAAGCGAAGCGCGAAACGCGAAACGCTGAAGGCGGATGAAGACCCCTCCGCCCGCTGCGGCCGCCGCTGCACGCCCGTGGCGGCGGTGTCCGCGCTTCTTCACGCGTTCCGAGCGTTTGTCGCAGGCCTCTACGGATCGTGCAGCACACCCTCAAGCGCTGGCGGCTTGACGCACTACCAGCCCCTGCCTACCCTGCTTCATCTTTAAATCCGGATGAAGCGATGGCAATGGACCTGAATGCTTGGTCAGCCTGCCTGCGGGTGCTGGCCGACGCCACCCGGGTGCGGCTGCTGGCCCTGCTGGAGCGCGAGGAGCTGACCGTGGCCGAGCTGGCCTCGATCACCCTGTTGGCCCAGCCACGCGTCTCCACCCACCTGGCCAAGCTCAAGGAGGCCGAGCTGGTGCTGGACCGCCGCTCCGGAGTGTCCGCCTACTACCGCTTCAACGAAGCCCTGCCGCCGGCCGAGCGCGCGCTCTGGGACACCCTGCGCAACGGTGCCGACGATCCACTGCTGCGCCAGGATGCCGAACGCCTGCCTTCGGTGCTGGCCCTGCGCGCCGCCGAGGAAAACTGGGCCGACAGCGTGGCCGGCGACATGGAGCGTCACTACTCGCCCGGCCGCACCTGGGAAGCGCTGGCCCGCTCCGCGCTGCCACTGATGCGCCCCGGCGAGGTGCTGGATATCGCCTCGGGCGACGGCGTGTTGGCCGAGCTGGTCGCCCCGCACGCCGACCGCTATGTCTGCCTGGACTCCAGCGCACGCGTGGTCAGCGCCGCCAGCGAGCGCCTGTCGCGGCACGCCAATGTGGAAGTGGTCGAAGGCGACATGCACGCCCTGCCCTATCCCGAGGCCAGCTTCGACCTCGTGGTGCTGATGCATGCGCTGACCTACGCCGCCAAGCCGGCCAAGGCCGTGGCCGAGGCCGGCCGCGTGCTGCGCCCCGGCGGCCGCCTGCTGTTGACCAGCCTGGCCAAGCACGAGCACCAGTCGGCGGTAGCGCCCTACGGCCACGTCAACCTCGGCTTTGCGGACAAGGAACTCAAGCGCTTCGCCGAGAAAGCCGGGCTGCGCGTGCAGGCGGCAAGCACGGTCACCCGCGAGCGGCGGCCGCCGCATTTCGAGGTGATCGCGCTGATCGCACACAAGTCCGCCTAGGCTGGGAAAGCCAAGGTTTCCCGCCACATCGGAACACCCCTTCCACCAACGCACGCATGACAGCCCGCCCTCCCCAGGCGCTGCCAAGGACCACCGCAATGCCCAGCTTCTCTCCCTTGCCCTGGCTCAAGCCCGATCGCGTCGCCAAGCTTGAAGCCGCGCTCAGCCGCCGGATCCTGATCATCGACGGCGCCATGGGCACCATGATCCAGCGCCATTCGCTGGATGAGGCCGCCTACCGCGGCGAGCGCTTCAAGGACGGGCTGGATGCACTGCAGTCGCAGCCGCCTCACGACCATTCGGACCACGCGGACCATGCCCACGGCGAAGGCTGCGGCTGCGACCTCAAGGGCAACAACGACCTGTTGACGCTGACCCAGCCGGAGATCATTTCCGACATCCATACCGCCTATCTTGAAGCCGGCGCGGATCTGCTCGAGACCAACACCTTCAACAGCACCACGCTGTCGCAGGCCGACTACAAGCTGGAGCACCTTGCCCGCGAGCTGAACTTCGAGGGCGCACGGCTCGCCCGCGCCTGCTGCGATGCAATCGAGGCAAAAACCCCGGACAAGCCCCGCTTCGTGATCGGCATCCTCGGCCCGACCAGCCGCACCGCCAGCATCAGCCCGGATGTGAACAACCCGGGCTATCGCGCCACCAGCTTCGAGGAGCTCGGCGCGGCCTACCGCGAAGCCACCGAAGGCCTGATCGACGGCGGCGCCGACATCATCATGGTCGAGACCGTATTCGACACGCTCAACGCCAAGGCCGCCGTGTTCGCAGTGGAGGAGGTCTTCCAGCAGCGCGGGGGGCGCCTGCCGCTGATGATCTCCGGCACCATCACCGACCGCAGCGGACGCACGCTCTCGGGCCAGACCGCCGAGGCGTTCTGGTACTCGCTGGCGCACTCGCGCCCGCATGCCATCGGCCTGAACTGCGCGCTGGGCGCCAAGGACCTGCGCGCGCACGTGGACATCCTCGCCCAGATCGCACCCACCCACGTCAGCTGCCACCCGAATGCCGGCCTGCCCAATGCCTTCGGCGGCTACGACGAAACCCCGGAGGAAATGGCTGCGACCCTGCACGAATTTGCCGAAGCCGGCCTGCTGAACCTGGTCGGCGGCTGCTGCGGCACCACGCCCGAGCACATCGCCGCAATCGCCAAAGCGGTTGAAGGCATCGCGCCACGCGCACTACCCCTCATCAGCACGGAGGCCGCGGCATGAGCGAGCGCCGCTACACGCGCCTGTCCGGGCTTGAGCCCCTGGTCATCACCCCTGAGACCAACTTCGTCAACATCGGCGAGCGCACCAACGTCACCGGCTCGGCGCAGTTCCGCAAGCTGATCCTCGACCAGCGCTACGACGAGGCGGTGGAGGTCGCTCGCCAGCAGGTGGAAGGCGGCGCGCAGATCCTCGACGTCAACATGGACGAGGGCATGCTCGACGCCGAGAAGGCGATGGTGACCTACCTCAACCTGATTGCCGCCGAGCCCGATATCGCGCGCATCCCGGTGATGGTGGACAGCTCCAAGTGGAGCGTGATCGAGGCGGGCCTGCGCTGCCTGCAGGGCAAGGGCGTGGTGAACTCGATCTCGATGAAGGAAGGCGAAGAGGCTTTCCTGCGGCAGGCGCGCTTGGTGCAGCGCTACGGCGCCGCCGCGGTGATCATGGCCTTCGACGAGCAGGGCCAGGCCGACACCTGCGCGCGCAAGGTCGAGATCTGCACCCGCGCCTACAGGCTTTTGCGCGAGAAGCTCGACTTCCCGCCCGAAGACATCATCTTCGACCCCAACATCTTCGCGGTCGCCACCGGCATCGACGAGCACAACAACTACGCGGTGGACTTCATCGAAGCCACCCGCATCATCAAGGACACACTGCCGCACTGCCACGTCAGCGGCGGCGTCTCCAACGTCAGCTTCGCCTTTCGCGGCAACAACGTGGTGCGCGAGGCCATCCACGCGGTGTTCCTGTTCCACGCGATCCGTGCCGGCATGGACATGGGCATCGTCAACGCCGGCGCGCTGCCGATCTACGACGACCTCGATGCCGACCTGCGCGAGCGTGTCGAAGACGTGGTGCTGAACCGCCGCGACGATGCCACCGAACGCCTGCTGGAAATCGCCCCGCGCTACAAGAAAGGCAAGGGCGAGACGGTGGATACCACCGCCAAGCTGGCCTGGCGCGCGAATCCCGTAGCCGAGCGGCTCAAGCACGCGCTGGTGCACGGCATCGACGAGTTCATAGAAACCGACACCGAAGAGGCCCGCTTGGGTTTTGCAAAACCGCTGGAGGTGATCGAAGGCCCCCTGATGGCCGGCATGAACGTTGTCGGCGATCTGTTCAGCGCCGGACGCATGTTCCTGCCGCAGGTGGTGAAATCAGCGCGCGTCATGAAGAAGGCCGTAGCCCACCTGCTGCCCTACATCGAAGAAGAAAAGCTGCGCACGGGCGATATGGGCCGCAACAACGGCCGCATCCTGATGGCCACGGTCAAGGGTGACGTGCACGACATCGGCAAGAACATCGTCGGCGTGGTGCTGGCCTGCAACAACTTCGAGGTGGTCGACCTGGGCGTAATGGTGCCGGCGCAGACCATTCTGGACCGCGCCCGCGAAGTGAAGGCCGACCTGATCGGGCTCTCGGGCCTGATCACGCCCTCGCTGGAAGAGATGAGCCACGTCGCCAAGGAAATGCAGCGCCAGGGCTTCCACGTGCCGCTGATGATCGGCGGCGCCACCACCTCACGGGCGCACACCGCGCTCAAGATCGCGCCGCACTACCAGTCGCCGACCGTGTGGGTAAAGGACGCCTCGCGCGCTGTCGGCGTGGCGCAGAGCCTGATCAGCGCCGACCTGCGGGCCAACTTCGTGGCCGCCAACGAAGCCGACTTCGCCGATATCCGCGCCCGCCACGCGCAGAAGGGCAACGGCAAGCGCCTGGTCAGCCTGGAGCACGCCCGCGGCCAGCGTTTTCGCGGCGACTGGGCCAACTACGTGCCGCCCACCCCGCGCGTGCCCGGCGTCACCGAGCTCAAGGTCGATCTCGCAACCTTGATCGATTACATCGACTGGACGCCTTTCTTCAACGCCTGGGAGCTGGCAGGCCGCTACCCGACCATCCTCACCGACGAAGTCGTCGGCGCGCAGGCCAGCGAGCTGTTCCGCGACGCGCAGGAAATGCTGCGCGAGATCATCGAAGGCCAGTGGCTGGAAGCCCGCGCCGTGGTCGGCCTGTGGCGCGCGCACAGCGTCGGCGACGACATCGAGGTGTTCAACGAGCACGGCGGCGAGCTGGCGGTGATCCACTGCCTGCGCCAGCAGGTCGACAAGCCGGCCGAGCGGCCGGACTTTTGCCTGGCCGACTTCATCGCCCCGCACGACGCCGGCCGCGAGGACTGGTTCGGCGCCTTCGCCGTCACCACCGGCATCGGCTGCGAGGCGCGCGCCCGCGCCTTCGAGGCCGAGCACGACGACTACCGCTCCATCCTGCTGAAGTCGCTGGCCGACCGCTTCGCCGAGGCCCTGGCCGAATACGCCCACGAGCACGTCCGCAAGGAGCTGTGGGGCTACGCGCCAGACGAGCAGCTCGACAGCGACGCGCTGGTGCGCGAGCAGTACCGCGGCATCCGCCCCGCGCCCGGCTATCCCGCCTGCCCCGACCACACCACCAAGCGCACCCTGTTCCGCCTGCTGGATGCCCCCGGGCGCTGCGACATGCAGCTGACCGAGGGCCTGGCGATGACGCCCGCAGCCTCGGTCTCCGGCATGTACTTCAGCCACCCGCAAAGCCAGTACTTCGTGGTCGGCCGCATCGGCAAGGAACAGGTCACCGATTACGCCCACCGCCGCGGCCTGCCCCTGCATGAAGCCGAACGCTGGCTGGCGCCAGTGCTGGATTACGATCCGGAGTAGGCGCGCTGCAGCACGACAGATGGATGTGGCGGCGGCGAGCGCAACCCGGAAGTTGCGGAATCGTAGGGCTCAGTTCTTTCGAGCCCATGTTTCAAGTCGCCTGCAAAACAAGCGCGTCGCGAAGCGGGAGTGAATCCGCCCAGGCAAAAAAGTACAGCCCAAGAAACGTCAGAAAGCTAGGCGCGCACCAAACACAAACATATTGTAGACGCAGTGAAAAATAATTACCGTGACAAGACTGCCGGTGAAGTGGCGAACAAGACTAAACCCCAAACCAAGGATAGCTATATGCAGCCAGATCCATGAAGATTTCAGCATGGTGAATTCATCGAAAAAGACAACAGAGTTGGCAGTGTGGATAACACCAAAGAAAAGGTTGAGAAGGATCATCGCGGCAGGTAGCCCTATATACTTTGGCAGCTCAGTCTGCAGATAACCCCTGAATATCAATTCCTCACCAGTGCTAACAAGGAGTGTCGCAATGATCACCAAAAAGGTTACGGCCACCATAGTCCGAAAGCCAGGACCATCGCCATGGGAAGACCCTGTGTCGATAGGCGATTCGTTATAGAAAAAGGCCCCCGTCGTTTCGAACCAGATAATCGAAGTCGAAGCAAGCGCGAACAGCGCGACCATGCAGCCTAAAACCGTACCGGGATGGCTGCGCACCCAGCTAAAGTCCTCCCTCCATTGGTGCATCCATAGCATTGGCAGGAATAGAACCGAAAACGCCGCTATAAGCAGCATGGTTCTGGTCAGGTTTTCCACAACACCCATTGATGACAGCGAGATGTCATGGCTGTAGGTCGTCCGCCACGCCGCGGCGTTTATATCCGCCGGCGCGTGCGATGTCAAAACATCAAGCACTCTCTCCCGACAGATTCCGCTGCGCGCCTCGCTTGGCACACACTCGCAAATCAGAATGTGGGGCCGAGCGCCTCTCATCTCACCCCGTGCTGAAACGCTTGGCGATTCGCCGGCAACGTCTTGGCCTGCGTACGGAGTGACGGAGCAAACCAGCTTTTGCAGTTCGGATGTCAGGAGATTTTGGCTTTCGGGTTGTGCTTGGCCAGGATCAAACTCGATATTGAAGGGCCCGGCCTCCAAGGTTGCATTTTCTTGGCTTGAAGGCCAAATTGCAATGAATGTGGCTGCCGCAAGCATGGCAATTGTCCATGCGGCACCGATGGCGAAAACGCGTGTTGTATTTAGGGCCTTGAAGACGTATCGGTTCATGTTTTGCATATCCTCCATCCACCTGAAAGAAAAAAATCGGGAAATGGCTGCGTAGAAGACGGCTTTGTGCCTTCACCTCAAGCCGGGGCGAACCATCCGCTATGGCTTACTACTATCCTGCTGAAGTTCAAACATGGCGGCCTTTTCTGTTCGCTTGCGAAAGCGCACCGAACCGCAGGCCGTTCTCAAGCCATCTGACTCAGCAGAGAGGATAAAAGCAACCTGCTTATCAAGCAGGCGAATCTCTGCACGCCTCCACTTGCGCCCAACTAGAGCGCGGATTCGTAAGGTTTCTTTATTCAAAGCAACGCTGGGCCTTCGCCGTGACTACCCCAGATTTCACTCGTAACGCATCGATACCGAGAGCTACATTGCTGCAGAAAACTACAAATCACCTCGAACCGATGTGGGCCGGGATTATTGTTCCGCCCTAGGATAATTTTTTGAACTCAGACTGAACGCAAGTCCCAAGCACAGCGGCCAATACTGCAGACAACCAGAGCAGGCCACACCAAGCAGTCGGCCTGCAGGAAGCGGCCCAGGCGCGGGTCGTAGATCCGACCACTGCGCGGGCCTTCCTTGGCCCGCGCCCTGCGGGCCTGCCTCCGGCAGTCCCGCAGCGCTCCTGGCGCTGCGCGTCATGTGGATGATGGCCATCGCATCGATGTGCTCATGCCCGGTGTAGCTGACCTGCCGGCTTTTTCAGGACCACCGATTAGTTGAGGGAGGCTCGGTGGGTTGATGCTTCGCTCTTCTGCCTCTGTTCGTCCTTGAACTGCTTCGGGGTCCGGTAGCCGAGGCTCGAGTGGGGGCGATCTTCGTTGTAATGGCGGCGCCAGCTCTCGATGATCACCCGCGCCTCGGCCCGGCTCCGGAACCACTCCATGCTCAGGCACTCGTCGCGGAACTTGCCGTTCAAGCTCTCCGCGGTGCCATTCTGCCAAGGCTTGCCGGGGTCGATGTGCGCCGTTTCGATGCCCTCCTGCTGC
>JAKOMQ010000031.1 GCA_022241605.1 Aquimonas sp.
GCGAAAGTTCGGATGATGGTGCCGAATTTCGCCAACAGAGACTGGTTCGCGATTGTAAGTCGAAGTTTGTTTCCAGAGCTCTCAGCCAGCCACATTAAGTCATTGATATAACTAGCTTTTMCCTCCTATTTGTCCCGGGAAATCAAATGCMTGCGGCCTTCCGGTGCAARTAGAGACTCCAATTAGGCCGCCAAAAAGCGTCCGAGTMTGTGAAAGTCTCTGTCGGCCATTTCGGGGCTGACAGTTTGCAGAAWGAGCATCGGCCATGCATCRGCGAAAGTTCGGATGATGGTGCCGAATTTCGCCAACAGAGACTGGTTCGCGATTGTAAGTCGAAGTTTGTTTCCAGAGCTCTCAGCCAGCCACATTAAGTCATTGATATAACTAGCTTTTCCCTCCTATTTGTCCCGGGAAATCAAATGCATGCGGCCTTCCGGTGCAAATAGAGACTCCAATTAGTTTGTTTCCAGGTTCCCCCGGCCAACCACCTCAAACTTTTGATATCTCTGCTCTTGCTCTCCAAATACTGGCGAATATTCAAAGGCATGCGGCCTCCCACTGCAATCTGAGACTCTGGCCTCGGCGCAGAACACGCCCCGAATTACCGAAAGTCTCTGTCGCCCAATTCCGGACTGACAGTTTGCCAAGTCCGCATCGGCCGACCATTGTTCGGAGTGGAAATTTTGAACTGGGACGCGGCTCAGTCAGCGCGTCGTGATGAGGCGCCGCTGAGCTTCCCAGTCTGACGGCAGCGAGTTTTGGCCAAGCCACTTTGCGGTGAGGGCGATCGGCTGTTCGCCATGGACCACCGCTCTCACGATATCAGGGGCAAGAAATGCAAGGTCGATGACCTGCAGAATGCGGCGCTTCGAAAGTTTCTCGGCGGCTGCGATATCCTCGAACGTTGCGCCACGCTTGATGGCTTCGTAGTAGTGATGCGCCTTGGCGAGGCTGCGCATCAACGTCGCGTCAAGCCGTTGAGCGTGGCCGTGGCCGATGATCAGCTTGCTCTCGACACCGCGCTTGCGCAACTGGAAAGGCGCCTCGAACCGGAGCGTGGTTGGATCGATGGAAAGAGGCTCAACACCCAGCAGTTCGGCAACGCGATCTTGGTCGAGAGTAAGCTCGATCTTGCCGGGTGTGATGGTGGCGCGATGGACGCATGCGAGGATTGATCTGTTTTCGCCTTGTGATCGGCCGGCGTTGTCGAGCACCTGCTGAACATGGGCTATAGCTTCAATCGATGCGTTCTGGAGGAGAGCCCCAGGCGCTTGATTTCGAAGATGATCGACTACTGCTCGTGCCAGTAGATCCTCGAGAGGCTTGGCAGGCAGTCGCCAGCCACTCGCTGGGTTGGACTGGCAGTCCTCGACCTTGCCTGTGATCATGCGACCGGAGATGTAGTACCGGTAGCGCTGGCCCTTCTTGTTGGCGTGGGTCGGCGTCAGACGATCGCCCGTTTCGTCAAAGAGCTTTCCGGCCAGCGGAGATGGACCCGATGACGATGCCCCAGAACCTCGTGCTCGCCCCGACCCGGTTATGAGCATCGACTGGACCGTGCCCCACACCGCACGATCGATGATCGCAGGATGCTGGCCCTCATGAATCTGGCTCTTGTGGCGGATCAAACCTGCGTAGACCGGGTTGGCGAGGATGTAGTGAATTTGGGACCTGGCGAACGGAACGGCTTGTTCCTGAGATGATGCTGTCGCCGTGCGTCCCCTTCGCGGCCTCGTTCTCAATCCGACCCTCTCTGCCTCCCGGGTCGTATCGATGAGAGATCTCTTTTCGATATAGATGTCGAACAGAGCCCTGACAGTCCGCGCCTCGTCTTCTTTGATCTTCAGCGTTCGGCCATCGGGCTCGTAGCCGAGCGCCACGCTGCCGCCCATCCACAGCCCCTTCTTCTTGGAGGCTGCGATCTTGTCTCGGATGCGCTCGGCAGTCACCTCCCGTTCGAACTGGGCAAACGAAAGAAGCACATTCAACGTCAGTCGGCCCATGCTGGTGGCCGTGTTGAACGATTGAGTGACGGAGACGAACGACGCATCTGCTGCATCGAGCTTATCGACCAGCTTGGCGAAGTCGGCGAGCGAACGGGTAAGGCGATCGATCTTGTAGACGACGATCTGGTCGACAAGGCCTTCCTCGACATCCCGCATCAGTCGCTGCAGGCTTGGCCGTTCCAGCGTTCCCCCCGAGATGCCGCCATCGTCATATTGCTCAGGCAGCAGCACCCAGCCCTCGTGTTTTTGGCTGGCAACATAGGCAGCGCAGGCCTCACGCTGGGCGTGGAGCGAGTTGAACTCCTGCTCCAGTCCATCCTCGGACGACTTCCTCGTATAGATGGCGCAGCGAACCTTCTTCATAGGCGTCACCCCACCCCAAAGAACCGGGGCCCCGACCAGTGCGCGCCGGTAATCTTGCGGGCGATAGCGGTGAGCGACCGGTAGGTCTTGCCGTCCATGCGAAAACCTTCGTCGAGCACCTCGACTTGATACGATCTGCCATTCCATTCGCGCACGAGGTGGATGCCCGGTCGCAGTGGAGCGGGCCCTCGTCCCCTGATAGCCAGCGACCTCCCCGACGACGCTTGTTTCAAGACGGCTTTGAGCGCCTTTCGAACGACGTTTGAGTGTCCGCCAAATTGCTGGACCTGCGCCTCATAAGCCAGTGCCTTGCGCATGAACTGCGCCGAGACATGTTTGGGGGGGACATGTCCGAATTGCCGGAGCCAAAGGGTCATGCACTCCTGACGGTCCAGTGATGCGATCGCGGCAAGATCAGTGGGGGCGGGCGGGCGCCCGCCTCCACTGGCGCGGGGTTCTGCCTCCAACCTCATGCCGAGGCCCCGCGGGCAACTTCGCTGTCAGGCCCTGGTTGGCTCGTGATGGCGTAGACCGTTTCGCCGGTTTTTGCCGCCTTCGAGGTCGCAACCTCAAAACCCTGCTTGCGCAACCCCGACAGAGCCGCTCGCACCGTATGTCCCTGCCACTGCAGTCGCTCGATCAGCACCGAGACGCGTGCGCCGTTCGGCTTTGACGACAAACCGATCAGCTGCTCCTTCTTGCTCTTCCTGGCATTTATGCCGCGCTGGTCGGCTTTTGTGCGCTTGCGACGATCCTTAGCGGCATCGCCGCTTGCGGCGGTGGCTTGGTCTCCGTTCAGATCACTTCGGCTCTGATTGTCCATGGTCTGCTCCAGTCGGTTACACAGGTCAGCCAATCTGGCCCGCTACCGAGGATAGCCCGTCATCGGGCGGAGGCGGCTCACAGGCAACGCCGAGCCGACCTGACTACTGCTTCCTTTGACTCTGAAGTCCAGCAAGGCGGCCGAACAAAAAAGCGCTGCGTTTCAAGCCCGTCAAAATGGCCGCTTTGCGCCCCCAAGTCGGTCGTAGCGACCATCTTGCCCGTATGCCAGAACCAGACATCGGTCAGTGCGCAGCACCCCCTGGATCAACCGCGTAGATCGGCTCTAACCGGGAGGAAGGGCTCAAGATTCGAAGGCCCAGAACACGACGGCGGCGGTGGGAACGCGGGCACCGGTCTTCGTGGAGGCATGTCCCGAAGTCATCAGCCGAGCGGTCGGGTTGACTATCGCACCGCCCGCCGCACGAAGCGATTATACTGCTCAATATTATTCTCGTCGGGGTGCTCGCCGCCGCCTTTCCAGTTATCCGAGACCAGCCACTCCTCGCAATAATAGAGCCAGGTTGTCGCCCACGGCACGAATGTCTGATCGATCCGCATCGTGGCCGTCCACTCGCGCGTCCCTGGCAGGGTGAGACAAAGACGCAGGGGATCGCGATAAACGTGCGGCAGCGGTCGGTCGCCCGCCAGTTCCAAAAGGTCAGGCGTCATAACGAACACGTCCGGCGTTTCGCCGCGCCGGAACGTAACGCGCATGGAATATTCGCGGCTGAGGGGCGTCGGCCTGTCGCGATAGTCCCAGATCAGGCCTGTTGCGTGCAGCCGGCCCGTCCCCGCGCAAATCGGGTTGGCGCGCAGGAACATATACTGCTGCGCCGGCGTCAGATCGGGGCGGCCGCGGATAAACACCTAGTCCCCGAGAAGGTGTTGGGCTGGACCGGCGTGGCATTGGCGGCGCTGGAGAGCGTGAGCCCAATCGCCGGCGCGACATAGAGCTTCTTGCCGATGCGCGCCTGGGAAACCGCTTCGGCGCGGGCATCAACAACCTTGCCGACAACGGAGCCGCCGAGGCTCTTTCCAAGATTGCGGGCAAGGACGTCGATGCCTTCCAAATCCGGCAGAGCCTCGAAATCGGCAAGTGCTTTCGTGTGCCACGCATAGAATGCAGCGGCCCGGGCCGGCTCGGTGTTCCAGCGTTCGGCGAAATTTTCGCCAATCGTGGTCTCATTGGCCACGACGTAAATGCGCCGACCGTTCACATACGGCCGGTCGATGAAGTGCGGCATCAGCCGAATGGTCGCAATCAATACATCCAGTTCGGAATCGAAGGTGAAGTGCCTGACGCAGTACTCGTAAGACTGCGCCGCCAAGGTCGTAATGATGATGGAGATCGGCGCGACATCCTCGACGACCTCCTGAAAGTGCACGTCGCGGTGGCGCTTAAGGAGCTGCACGGTCCGCCGCAAGATGCCTTTGGCGGTTCCATGTACCGGGAACGGCTCGACCCCGGCGCGATCCTCCGCCATGATCGCCTTTCGCGTCCGCAATTTCGGCATCAGCGCCGCCCGGCGCTCGAAGAGCGTCTTGTAGCCCTTCGGATTCGTCGGCTTGAATTCCCGCAGCTTCTTGTCGGGAACCAGTTCGCCGCCGTTGTCGCATCCGGGGTTGATGATCGTCGGCGAGATGTCCAGGTGATATTCCCGCGCATAGTTCAGCCGCCAGCAGCGCTTCTTCTCCTCAAGCATGCCCGCGTAACGCGCGTTCTCCTTGAGGCGGTCGCCTACGATGCGCTTTAGTTCCGCCGGCGGCCGGTCGGCAGCGAAGCGCAACACATTGCAGATGAGGTCGACGTCGAAATCCTCGCGTCCGATGGGCCGGACGGTCGTGCCGAGGCCCGCGGAGCCATGCGCGTAGATCTCGATCCATTTCAGAATGGGATTGTCCGAAGCGGACAGCCATTCCGCCACGGCCTCATAGCTGATCCGCGCCGCATCCAGTTGAGCGGCGGTGAGTTCCAGCACCTGGCAAATTTCATCGAGAACCGAGTAGATTTCGGTCTTGCGCATAAGAACGTGCGCCTGCGCAGGCGCCGCGAGCATATGATTCAAGACCCGGTTCCTTTCAACGTGTAGACAGGGTTAAACGATTCGGCCGGGCTGGCTAGGAAAGCCGGCTCGATGCGGGGACGCTCCTTGCGGGCGGACGATGCGCCCATGCCCTTGAGCTGCGTGATCTTACGGGTGTCATCGAGCTTGAAGAAGTTCTTCGGTACGTCGGGACAGCAGCGAAAAATGGCCTCGCGCTCGTATTCATGCCCCGTGAGCAATTTCGCCATGCCAAGCGCGCCATGCGACTGCCCGTCCATGAACAGTCTCGTCACGTCTCTCGCCAGGCCGCCCCAGCCCGGCGCTTCGCCGATCAAGTAGACCTCATTGACGCAGCCAAGGCTGAGCACGCGCAGGCTGCTGCCTGGCCAACTGAGCAGGGTGATAGCCTCGACCACCGCCAGCGCGATCGGATTGTTGGCCCATACCCCGCCATCCAGGAGACCCACGTCCTCCGCCGTGCGGTGGCGCCTGTAGTAGGATGGCGCGGCGGCCGTTGCCATCGCGGCATCGACGGCGAGACGCTTGTAGTCGGTCTTGAGGCGCGGGTGATGCGCCGTCTTGAAAATGTAGACGCCGCGATGATCGGCGTCCCATGCCGGGATGACCAGCCGCGTTTTCGCTTCGCCGATGCGCTTGTCGCCGAGAACCGGGGCGAGCTCGGCGCGAAGCAGGTCGGCATCATGTTTCGGTGCGAAGACATGCTTGACGCGCCGCCACGCACCACCTGCGAAGTTCGCCAACACGCCGCCTGATTGCCCGAAAATATGCGGTCCTCGCCGGACATAGAGATCAAGGAGATCGCGCGCGGGAACGCCCATCGCCAATCCGATCGCGAGAATGCCGCCGGTCGAGGTTCCCGCGATAAGATCGAAATACTCGCCGATGGGGCGGTCGAGGTCTTCCTCCAGTGATGCAAGAAAAGACGCCGGCAGGGTCCCCATGATTCCGCCGCCGTCGATGCAAAGGATACGGCGGATCGGCGGAGTACCGGAAGCGGCCGGCGCCATGTCGCTTAGCCTTTCGGCGGGAACGGATCGTTCCCGTACGAATTCTTATCGCGGATGCGGCCGTCCGGCCGATGAATGACGACCTCACTCCGCTGGTTGATTGCAATTTCCCGCGCAGCCCGCTCGGCGTCGGACTGCGTCGGATGGATCGACGTGATCCTTCCGTTCCCTGCGCCGCGCACGGCCCAATCGTCACCGCGCGGAACAACATGCTGGTTCTTGCCTACCAGGATCAGCTCCTGATTCTTGACCCGATTCGCAAATCGTAATACGGTTCTATACGCTCTGTCACAGACGGAGCCCTAGAAAAGGCCCTCTCGGGCCGGCTACAATCTGTAGGGAAAGGCTATACGATTTGTCATGAGTGAGTCAAGCATGCCCGCCGACTTCGCCGCCCGCTTGCGCAAGACGCGAGAAAACCGGGAATTGAGCCAATCGGAACTTGCCAGGGAAGCCGGTATGCAGCCTTCGGCCATCGCTCATTTTGAGGCCGGGCGGCGTAGGCCTTCCTTCGATAATGTCCGCGCGCTGGCCAGGGCGCTGAAGGTTTCGGCGGACTATCTGCTGGGCGCACAGGCTGCGACAACGGCCTTTCGCGACGAGGACAAGCTGAGCGTGAGGGACCGCCATTTTATCCAGAACATCATCGACACCATGATCAAGGACAAGAAATAGAGAGCGACATGGCTGGTTTTCAGCTGAAAATGGCGACCCAGCATGGCGAGAAGATCGCCGAGCAATTCGGTTTCACGCAGTTTCCAGTTGATCCACGCGCGATCGCCGAGGCGAGGGACATCACTCTTCAGGCGAAACCCGCCGACGTTCACGGTGTCTCCGGGGCAATCGTTTTTGCCGCCGATTCCGCCACCATCATCTACTCGACCGAATACAACAACGAGGGGTTCGAGAATTTTTCCATTGCCCATGAACTCGGGCATTGGTTCCTTCCGGGACATCCCGAAGAGATCATCAAGAGCGGCGGCGCGCATATGTCGCGCGCCAACTTCACGCAAAATACGTCGATCGAGCTGGAAGCCGATCATTTCGCGAGTGGCCTTCTTCTGCCGTCAGGCTTCACACGCAAGCTTCTCTCAAACAACCAGATCGGCCTTGACGGTATTCTCAAGCTGGCCGAAACAGCCCGTTGCTCGGTCACGGCCGCCGCGATCCGCGCCGCTGAATGCAGCGCCTATCCCGTGGCAATTATTGTCAGCAAGGGCGACGAGATCGCCTATGCCTTTACATCGGAGTCCTTCAAAAATCTCGGCAAGCTTGCCTTTTTGCGAAAGGGCGCGCCCCTGCCTCAAAGCGCAACGCGCAGGTTCAATGCGGACGCAGCGAATGTATTGCGCGCCGAACGCGCCGTTGGTGAAACCGATCTGGCCACCTGGTTCGACGGTTCCGGCAGGATCGTGCTCGACGAAGAGATCATTGGTCTTGGCAAGTACGGCTACACCTTGACAGTCTTGACCGGCGAACAGCTTCCCGAGGATCCATTCGACGAAGAGGACGAGGATGCCGAGCTGGAAAAAAGCTGGACGCCGCGTTTCGCGTACGGCCGCTGAATTGCGCTTTCTCGCCGAGGCAGCGGGTGCGCGTCTGAGTGCGAGATGTCGTTCGTGGCTTGCCGGACCTCCTCAATTGATGTCCTTGGCGCGTCGGACCGTGTGACTCGGGATATCGTGAGCTTTGGCAGTGCCATGCGGGAGGCCTAATCAGCTATCTGGCTCGTATTCTGGAACCAGGCGGCCCACACTCGGCCCCGGACTTACGAAGGAGGAGTGCGCTCCCCATCCAGATGCTCAGTCAAGCTTTGCTGTCGGCTACGAAAGGGCGTCCCAGAGCCGACTGCATGGAGTTAAGTCGGCTTCAGAAATGGCGAATCGTCATCGGTCCACGGTGCTGGCGGCGGTGCCCTAAACTCATCCGCGGCGGCCACGGTCGCGCTGCGAACCATTAGCTCCACACGGGGCGGCTCCGCCTTATGCAGCTTACCAGCCCAATAGGATGCGGCTGCGGCGCCCCGCGCGCCAGCATCCTTAAATTCGCGAGCATCCGTATAGTGATTGAGGTCGCCCTTATGGAGTAGATCAGCGTCCTCGTACTCGACCGTGTAGAGGTATTTCTTAGCCTTCCCCGCCCGCCCTGCAGCGGCCCATTGTTGCCTAGCCCGTCCTTCGTCATCCCAGAGGTAGACGGCTTTTGAGCGAATTCTGGGCCCGTCGGGGTGGGCTGATCTGATGAAGTCTTCAACCGCATGGAGACCTGGGTGAAGTCCTGGCATGTTGTCGTAAGGCGAAATGACATCACCGACCTCATACTTCGCATCTGAATAGTGGTAACCGACTTTTTTTGCCACGGCGCTACTCTGAGATCGAGGTGATTTTCTTCGAGTGGGATGACTGATTTATCTGTTGAGACTGAAGAACCTCAATCATCAGTGGAAACCTTCACGCCGTCGGAAGGCTGAACGCGACCGAGAAGGAGCGGCAGCTTGCTGTTCTTGAAGTCCCAGCTTCCGAGCGGAGCAAACCAGTCTGGCGCCGGCTCGCCATCAAGCTGGATAACCTGGTCGCCATCGACCGTTTGGTCCGCGTAGAAGCTACTGAAAATCCGGCTGGCCGTGCCGATACCCTCCCAACCCTCGTTCGTCGGCTCGATAGGCTTTGCGACGAATTCGACGCCACTGATCTGATCGCCGTCCATGAGAGCAAAGGGTCCCTCGACGGCCCATTCGCCGTGGAACAGAAACACCTGCGCGAGCTTTCGATCCTTCGGGTCCGTCAGTTCAACGTCGCGGCTGTAGATTCTTGCCGATGCGATCATGAAGTTGGCGAGGCCCTCGTCGCTGATAGACCGCGGCATGTCCGTGGCCGCGCCGAGCACAAGGCGCAGTGGCGGCTTGGTCATGATCGTCACCTCACCTAGGCGCGCGAATTCACTGGCGAGCATCGCCTCCTGCATCGAGACCCGCAGCGCGCCGCTGCGGGTCCGGAATCGCTCCGGCGAGATCACCAACCAGAGCCTCCACAGTGACCAGTAGACTGCGAGCTTCAACGGCGTGCCAACCGCGTCAGCATAGGATTGCAGCGAAGAGAGGTACTTCTGCGACATGCGCAGCTCCTGCTTGAACGGCTCCCTGCTGCGGACGTTTTTGACCTCGACCAGCCACTGCTCACCGTGATCGAGGACAATGCGGAAATCCGGTGCGCGTAAGGTCTCCGCCGCATGGACACGGCCGACATCCTCGGTCTTGAGGACCTTGAAGCCTCCGAGGCTCAGAACGGTCGCTTCGAACAGGCGCTCGACCCGCGAACCGTGGATCAGCGCCGGATCGGCCAATGCTTCCCGCAACCGCGGCGCGGCATCCGCCATGAAACGATCGATCAGCGTCGGATCGTTGAGCGCTATACCGTTCCTGCGCGCAAAGACCGCCACCGACGCCAGCAGATCAAAGGCCTTTTGTCTCCTGGGCGGTTCGGGCTGCTCCTTGTTGCTCATGATTCATCCTTCGCAAATGGATCGACGTCGGGTGGATTCATGTAGGCCCGGAAGCTGGCTAGCGTGTCATCGCTCGGATTCTCGGCTTCAGGGATCGACCGGATCGACTCTGCGATGTCGCGGCGCGCGACGGTCCCGATGATCGTGCCGCCGTTGCTCATCTCGTATTCCATCGAGCCGCAATAGCGGTTCCGCCGCGCCAATCCGGGCGCAAAGGCGATCGGCGGCTTCTTGCTGCCCTTCTTGCTCACCTCATGCTTGGCGAGCGCAACCCGAATGAACTCCAGCGTGGTGAAGCCCATTTCCGTGCGTCGCAGATCGACGCGCATCTGCGCGACCAGTTCTGGCCGCTGCTGCGCGTCGCGAAGCTGCTCGGCCCTGAGTTCGCGGTCATAGTGCCGATAGCCGAGATCACGCTCGAGATGACCCGCCTTGAACTCCAGTCCGCCGTTGTCGGCGAGCTTGATTACCTCTTCGCAGCGCTGGCGCCAGGTCCGTTGAAGCTCGTAGACCGCGTAGATCCACATCGGAGAGAGCGCGCCGAGCAAGGCCATCTTGTCGCGCGGCGGATCGTCATCGGCCTGATGACGCATGATCTCGTCTTCCAGCGCGTTTAGCAGATTGTCGACCATGCCAAGCTGGTGGGCCTGCATGACCAGGAACGTGTTCTCGGAGAAGCCGGCGAGGCTCTTCAGCGCCCCGACAAGTTCGCCCGGGCCGATGTCGGCGACAGAGCGATACCGCGGCAGGTCATGGTACTCGTCATCGATATAGTCGTCGTCCAAGCATTCGCCCTCCGCTCATCCATGACAGTCAATATGACGGATCGGTAACCGCCATTGGCAACGGGTCTGCCCGGCCCCCGAACCGCGTCGTCGCCCTGATATAGCGGACGAGCTCGTTACTCATGATCAGGAGAGACACGCATGGTGTTCCTCGGTCTATTTGTCACAGGTTCGTCTGCTGCATTGCAGCAAAAACAAGCTCAAGAATAAACGCGACCTTAGTGATGAGCCAACCACGCCGCTTTGTTACTGCGAGGACGATTGTCCAATTCTGCGGCATGGCAGCTAATCGCCAGCCAAGATAGAAAACGGGACCGACCGCTACCGGCCCCTTGGCCGCCAGTTAAACGTCGACGATAACGGGAGGTCCGAAGCCGCCAACCCGTAGTCGTTTCAGTGATGGGCTGCCGAGATCGACTTCGATTTCTGAGGTGAAGGGAACTGCGTAGGTTTCGGCGTCGAATCCCTTGAAAGCGATCCCGGCAGCCTTCATCGCCTTAAATACCTTGCAAACAGCGGAAACGAAGATGGGCATCAAATCCAAATAGATCTGATCCTTCGGGTATCGGTCGCGTAAGCCGCGGTCGCGGATTGCCGGAAGTTTGAGCTGCATATCGATGACTTTCATTCTCCGCACAGCCTTGTCGCCGCCGACGATGGTGTCGAGGTACGGCGAGGCGCATGAAGGATCAAGCCGCGCGTCCAGATCATCCAGCCTGACGTAATGGGACATCTGGATTGGGGTGCCATGAAGGGTGGGGTGGCTCGCAAGAAGGAAGGAGGCCCCACGCCAGCGATCCAGACCGGTATCGAGGTACAGCCGCCGATTCAGGCTGTGGAAGAGGGGATGATCGCGATGATGGATGGCATTGCGTACCGCTATGAGCACGGTGGTATCGCCGTGATCGAAATATGGGAACAGGCCCTTCGAGACGTCATAGAGCGTGTGGAAGGCCTCAAGCTTCATTTCGAAAGTGCGATCCAGGTTGTCAATCGCCTCCTCGAGATCAACTTTGGATAGCTCTCCAAAGCGCATGTGCATCTCGACGTACATCCGCATGGTGTTCGCTAAGCTGCCGATCGCTCTTTCTATGATCTGATCGCTGCTCAACCGTCTCGTTCCGATATGGTGGCCGTCGTGCAGTCGCCACGACCCAGCCGTTGTCCCAACGACGCGTGCCGCGGAGCGCTTCTTGTAGACCTTGGTCGACCAAGATCAATGGCAGCTTTCCGACCTTTGAAGTCCAGGAGCCGACCGTCTCCTTCCGGCCCCAGAGCTGCCGTGGGTAGTGATTTCCAGCGGCTGTGGCGGCGAGCGTGACAGAGACTTCTTCGCGGTGGATTCTTGCCTGGTCGCTGAACTCGAAAAGCGGCCATTCACATGACATCCCCACCTCGACCAAAAGGCGCCTCCCGTCGAGTCTCGGCTTCCGCAAATGCAGACACCTTACTAGTGAGGGCGTCTGTGCATAAGGTGACGGATTCAGAACTCTAGCGGGACGTTGGTCCGGGTTGAGTCAGATGACAAGTTCACAACGTGGGCTCCCCAGTTCGCGGCCGGATGTCGGGACCCAGTATGAGTGACGTTGGTGCAAACGGGGATCGGATCCACTTCGGCGACATCGGCGCCCGGTTGCGCGCCTATCGTCTCGGCAAGGGACTGACCCCGGACGATCTCGCCGACCGGCTGGGCATTTCGCGTGCCGCGCTCTACCGCGCCGAAAAGGGCGAAATCCGCAAGATCGAGATGCTGACCAGCATCGCCGACGTGCTCGGCGTCTCGCTGCCGAGCCTGATGGGGGTCGGCGTCGAATATGTCAGTTCCGCCACCGCCTTCTTCGAGCGCATGCGCCAGCTGGAGATCAATTGCGAGCAGATCATCGGGCTGTTCAGCCCGGTCTCCTATCTGCTGACCTCCGACCATTATGACGAGGTCCTGCGCGAGGTCCTCAAGGAATCGATCTCCAACGCCAACGTGTCGGCCAGCGAGGCGGACACCACGGC
Source organism: Aquimonas sp. (assembly GCA_022241605.1). Classification (GTDB taxonomy): domain Bacteria; phylum Pseudomonadota; class Gammaproteobacteria; order Xanthomonadales; family Xanthomonadaceae; genus Aquimonas. Next base: position 12,558 of record JAKOMQ010000031.1, read on the forward strand.
GGAAAGCCTCATTGCCATCCTGCGCGAGCGCAAGCAGGCCTTCCGATACCGCCGCCCGCTGATCGTCAGCCTCATTTCCTCCTCCGACCTGGAACGGTTCCTTTTGAACGGCATGGTCGGCCGCCACGATCTGCCTCCCGAGACGATCCGGCAGCGCCGCCTGATGGCGCGCAGGGAGGCCGAATATGTGCTTGCCATGCTGCGCGACCAGCCGATCGGCATCCAGATCGGCGTGGTGCGCGAGCCAGTGCCGGGCACGAGCTTCCAGATCTTCCGCCAGGCCGACCGTTCGGTGCTGGCGATCAGCCCGTTCCGGCTGGGCGAACAGCCCAACATCCGGCTGGGCGTGGCGCTGATCACCTCTGCGCCCGAAGCCATGACGCTGCACGAGGACATCGCCGCCCAGCTCTGGGCCGACGCGCTCAAGGGCCAGGAAGCAGCCGAGCACCTTGAACGGACGATCGAGAAATACGCGGTCTAATTCGGCCGACCTTACCAGCTACCAGCCGTTGGCGACGACCCGCACCGGTCAGATGGCCGAGAACCTGTTCTCCATCTTGCGCCTCAGGGCCTCAAAGATTTCGAATAGGAACCACCCCGTCAGCGACAGCAGGAGCACCATCGCAATGACGGTTGCCGTATCGGCGTTTTCCTGACCTGAGGCCAACAGGAAGCCCATCCCTTCGCTGGCCCCCATGAACTCGCCGATCAGCACCGCCGTCATGGCGAGGGTCGTGGCCACGGAAGCGCCCGCGAAGAGCGTGGGCAGGGACGATGGCAGCTCGATATTCCAGAAGCGCTGCCAGGCATTGAGCTTCAACACCGTTGCGAGGTCCAGATAGGATTTGTGAACGAATCGCAGGCCGGACAGCATTCCCGTCATCACGGGAAAGAATGTGACGATGGCGACGAGAACGATCTTTGGTCCGGCCCCAATGCCCAGCCAAAGGAGCAGCAGCGGTGCAATGGCGATCTTGGGCGCCGTCTGGAGCAACAGGATGAGCGGCGTGGCGAGACGTTCGAGCAGCGGCACCCTCGTGAAAAGAAGTGCGACCGCCACCCCGCTGCCAAAACCGATCAGAAACCCCCAGAGCACCTGCAGAAGCGTGACGCGCACGTGCCTCGGCAGGCCTCCGTATTCATAAAGAAACGCGAGGCGCATCAGCACCTCTCCGGGCCCCGGCAGGAGGAAGGAGGGAGGTTCGAAGAGGAAGACCGCCCCGAACCAGAACCCGAAAATCAAGGCCAGGCCGTACGCCCCGCGTTTCAGCATTTTTGGTCAGTTCCCGATCTGCGAAGGATCGACCACGAAGTCTGTCGCAAGGGGCCGCTCGGCAATAACCTCGTATTCGACCATCGTGTCGGCGGCCTGCTGCCAGGCTTCAAGATTGGCCGCACCTAGGCCACGCTCGGCTGTCAGCGGGCTTTGCCAGACCGAGGCGACAAAGGTGTTCTCGAAGGCGGTCTTTAGATAGTCGAGCTGATCGGCGGCTGCCGGGGTGTACTTCTCGATCGAGATGTTCAGCGCATCCTCGATATGCCCGTCGATGACCCATTCATACGAGGCAGTGACCGCGTCGGTGAAGCGCTTCACGAGATCGGGGTTTTCGGAGAGGAGACGGTCCGACGTAACAATGACGTTGCCGAACGATGGCAGAAAATCGTTTGACAGGATCATCGAAACCTCCTCGCCCTCTGCCTCCAGCTGATATTTGCGGAGTTCGGAGAACACGATTGTTGGTTTCCGCTGAGAAGTGACCCGGGTTTTCCATCGAGTTTTGACCCGGCAGAAGTTTATGTTGTTGGGTTCAGGCTTGGGTCAAGGGCTGTTTGTCCTCCTTCCTTTTTGTTACCGCAGCCGAGCTCGCCTTGAAGCGGAAGCTGTCGTTTCCGGTTTCCAGGATGTGGCAGCGGTGGGTGAGGCGATCGAGCAGCGCGGTGGTCATCTTGGCGTCGCCGAAGACGGTG
>JAKOMQ010000032.1 GCA_022241605.1 Aquimonas sp.
ACCTCGATCTCGAGGTCTCGCTCGGCCAGCAGCTTCTTCAGGCGCGCGTTTTCCTGCTGCAACGTCCGCAGCTGTTTCACGTCGGCGGTCTCCAGCTTGCCGTAGCGCTTGCGCCAGACGTACAGCGTCTGCTCGCTGATGCCGTGCTTCTTGGCAACCTCCGCAACCGGCGACTTGTCGGCCTCACGGAGGATCTTGACCATCTGCTCTTCGCTGAATCGGGACTTGCGCATGGGCTCCTCGCTGATGTCAGGAGCCATCCTCTCAACTTTCAACTGGTCCGAGAATCGCCGGGCAGGTCACGGGGCCGAAGCGCCCCATCGAAGACGCCGTGAACAACGTGCAGTACGGGAAGGATGCAGTTGGTCAGGCCCTTCAAGATGCAGGCATTTGCTTCAGCGAGTAGCTAAAGGCTGGATGCCAACAACGGCTCTACTCAAAGTTCGGCGTTGCTAGCTGGACGGAGCTCGCCGTCCGCCAAGATTGACGCTGACTGTCTCTGACGATGCCCACTACCCAGCGTGGACCCCGAGACGGTGCGCTGGGCGGCGCGTAGAGGGGCGCAGGTGCGTCCATCCGCATGTTGCCGTTGCCAAGCCCGGCGGCTTTCGCCCGCAGACTTTTGCCGACCCAGGAAACAGCTTCCACGAGATGGCATTGCGCTGCCCCGCCGCCGAGAACACCGTCTACTTCGCCTCGATCCACTGCGCCAGTGAAGACGTGCTCATCACCTCGGCCATCGCCGCGCCAGACGGCCGCATGCTCTTGGCCCCAGCCGCACGGTGTGCCGGACAATAGCTGCCACACGGCCTGCTACCTGTGGATTCCGGACCTGAAGCGCAGCCGCCGAGCTGTTCCCACCCAGCGTGCGCCAACGCGCAGACGGCCATCTGCGGCGGTCGCGGGCATCGCCCGCCGAGTGCACTACGCGCGTGCTCATGCACTACATCGAAGCCGGAGTCCTGCCCGCCCTGGACACGCGCCTGACGCTGGCGCGCGTCGTTGCAGCGGTGGAGCGCGATGCTTACTCCACCTGCGGCATCGCGGGTGCTTGGCCACTGGCGGCCCGACTGCTGCTGGGCGATGCCCACGGCGCTGCCCTGGCGTTTGCGCGGCAGCCGCGGGCGCTCGGCAGGGACGAGCGGCGCTTTGAAGCCGGTCGCGCCTGGCTGCAGGGCAAGGGCTTGGATGTGTCCCACCTGCAGTGGCCACCGCAAAGCTGGGACGACGCATTCGACCGGCATGGCCAGGTCTGCTTGCACGGCGACCTTATCTAGTCGCGGCCCGCCATACCGATCATCAGGACTGGCGAATAACCCGAGTCTGCGTGCCCAGTCAACGCCCGCATGCGCGCGCAGTGAACGGTGGTGCCGTAGCCGTGTGAGCTCGGCGCTACCAAGGTTCGAGCCTGAATGGGCTCAGCAGCGGCTGCAAACAGGCCTCGATGGGCTGCGGCTGGCGCTCGTGTGCCGTGCGTGACTAGAGCCTTGCTTGGATGCGTTCGACTGTTGCGGCAACGTCGTTCTGGGTAGCGATACCCTCGTGCTGGCACCGATGTGCCAGCACGTTAGTGCCAGCACGATCAGCCGCTACCGGAACAACGCATCCGGGCTAGTTTTCGAAGCCGTCCGCGAATACGCCCTCTCCGGTATAGCGCAGCACGCCTGAGAAGGTCCGCGGCGCATTCTGGTTGCCCCCAAACGCGACAAATCCTGTTCGCGCGGTGTCACTGAACAGCACGATCTCGCTGTTCGACCACAGGGTCTGTGGCGGAAGCGATGCGGTGCCAGTGTAGCGAATGCCTGAAGACCCCGCCGCAGGCAGGACGGCATGGAGGTAGATCGCGGTGGTCTGGTCCGCCGGCAGGCTGATTGGCGGGGACAGCAGGAAGGGCGCGGGGACGGTGATGCCCTGGGCCACACCGCTGACCGTTTGCCGCAAAGTCCAGCCGGCGTTGCTGCCGGTGAAACCGACGTAGCTGCCCGGGCGCGTCCATACCTCGATCGACGTCGGCGTGCCAGGGCTCGACTCCAGGGGCACATCGAAGCCGTGCAGGGAAACGCTGTCGCTGACCGGCTGCACATTCAGGAACACACCGCCACTGCTGTTGTTTGACGGCGCCGTGGTGAACGCCTTGGTGTACCGGATGCTTCCCGAGAACGTTCGAGGCGAATTCGTAGATCCGGAAAACGGAGTGAATCCGATTCTTGCAGTGTCGCTGAACAGCAGCAGGTCGTTGTTGGACCAGGAAGTCTGCGGCAGCACCTCGGAGGTGCCGGTGTAGCGGATGCCCGAGCCGCTGGCCGCGGGCAGGACGGCGTGTAAGTAAAGGCCCGTGGTCTCGGCTGGAGACAAGGTCAAAGGACTGGTCAGCACAAAGGGCACCGGCGTCGACGGCCCCTGGGCGATCGCCTGCACAGTTTGGGTCAGGGTCCAGCCGGTGCTGCTGTCCGTGAAGCCGGCATAGCTGCCGCTTCGAGTCCACACTTCAACGCTGACTTGGGTGCCTGGTGCGGGCGAAAGCGGGACATCGAATCCGGTAACCACGAGGTGCTGATCAAGCGCGCGCAGATTCAAGAACACGCCGCCGTTGCCGTTGTTGCTGGGCGCGGTCGGCAGATCCTTGGTGTAGCGGATCACCCCTGAGAAGGTGCGGGGCGAGTTCTGGCCGCCTGCGAATGCGACGATACCGGTTCGTGCGGTATCACTGAACAGCTGAAGATCGGCGTTGGACCAAGTGGTCTGAGGCGATTCATCCGACGTGCCCGTGTATCGCAGACCGGTCCCGGTCTGGATCGAATGCAGGTAGATCGCTGTGACTCCCGGCGAGGCCACGGTGATGGGCGTCGTCAATACAAAGGGCGTGCGATTGCCGGTCCCCTGGGTGATACCGGCGACCGTTTGCGTGAGCGTCCAACCTGCATTGCTGCTGGTGAAACCCGCATAGCTCCCTGATCGAACCCAGACCTCAACCGATACAGGCAAGCCCGCGGAAGCGCTGATCGGCGCTTCGAACCCGGTGACGGTCACCGGGCCGCTGAGCGCCTGCAGGTTGATGAACACGCCGCCGCTACCGTTGTTGTCCGGCGCAGTGACGAGGGTTTGCGCCTGGCACACCGGCGAGATCGCCAGGGCGAACAGAGCGAACATGCAAAGCCAAGATGCTTTCATTTCCGACCCCTTGAGATTGAAGGGCGACGTGCCCGGTCCACGGTGCTTTGCCGGTGAGGTGGCGTATGCGGCAGCGGACACGCAGTCCGCAAACAGTTCAGCGATGTATCGCCGGGCGACTGAAATCCGTGGAATCCGCTGATCCGTGGGGCGCGCGTCATTGGGGCTGCAGCACGCGCTGACGCTCCGTGCTGCGCACTCTACGCCTAGCGTGAAGTGCGATACAACGCACTGTACGGCCTCGCCTCCGCCCGGCCTGGTGCTGACCGGCCGTCGGCGAGCTCGGCCGCCCGGCGCGCAGCGCAGCTGCGCTGATCCGTACGCCGCGGTCAGCGCCCCCTTGTTCGTATGAGCAGCACCTGCGGCGCTCGCCGGCAGGCGAGTCCTGCCGCGTGTCCGGCTTCCGCGCATTTCGCTGTACTTGCATGACGACGCTCGTTCGCGTGCGCCTCGCGCGCCCGTGCTCGCCGCACTCAAATGCAACCCGGAACGCCATGCGATCACATCTTTCGACCCTGTTGCTCGTGGCCGTTTTACTGGCCTGCAGCGCTTCCGCTGCCAGCAGCCCGACCGGCGCCATGCAGAGCTTCCGCATTGGCTGGTACAGCATCGACGGCGGCGGCGGCATGTCCACGTCTGCCGACGCCAGCATCAGGCTGAGCGGCAGCATCGGCCAGCATGAGCCGGATGTGATCGCGCTGTGCTCGGCGGAGGCCGGCGTCGCGTGTATCAACCCGGTCCTGCAGCTTACAGGCGGCTTCTGGGCGGGCATAAGCACCGCCCCCACGGGCCCGGGAGCGGGCTGCAGCGGCGTTGAGAACTGCCTTTTCGCCAACGGCTTCGAGGCCGGCGATCCCGGCACTTCGCCATGAGCACTGTCATCTGCACCCACCCAATCGCCTGCCGCGCCAACGCGGCCGTTATAGACCCGCTTAGGAGATCCGCCGTGTACCGCACGCTGCTCGTTTCGCTGCTGCTGATGCTGACGCTGGTGGCACCGGCGATGGCCAACACCACCATCACCTATCAGGGCCGCCTCGACCTGAACGGCGAGCCCGCGTCCGGCAGCTTCGACGCCAGCTTCCGGCTGTTCACCGCCGACACCACCGGCACCCAGGTCGGCGCCACGGTCGCGCAGACGGTACCGGTCAGCCGGGGTCTGTTCCAGGCCGATCTCGACTTCGGCGTACAGGCCTATGAGACCCCACTTTGGCTGCAGATCACGGTCAACGGGGTGACGCTCACGCCGCGCCAACGCATCGCTGCGGCGCCGCTGGCGCTGCGCGCGCTGTCCAGCAGCGCCTGCCCTGGCTGCAACGATGAGCTTGCCGCCGCGCTCAACGCACTGGTCGCACGCGTGCAGCTGCTGGAGTCCAGCAATACCGCACTGGTCGCGCAGGTCAACGCGCTGGAGGGCGCGCTCAACACGGCAAACGGCGCGATCGCCGCGCTGCAGACCAAGACCGCGGCATTCACCGCCAGCGGCACGGATCTGTTCATCGATGGCGTAAACCTCCATGTGCGCAGTGGCTCGGGCAGCACCGAAGGCGCCGTGAATGGCCGCGGCAACCTGATCATCGGCTACAACGAGCCGAGCGCCAGCGGCAGCGGCTCCGTGCGCACGGGCTCGCACAATCTGGTGATGGGCCGGCTGAACAGCTACAGCAGCTTTGGCGGCATTGTCAGCGGCAACAACAATCGGATCAACGCGAGCTATGCCTCAGTGCTTTCAGGCGACACCAACTCGGCGAACACAACGGCATCGGTCATCGTCAGCGGCCTGAGCAACACCACGAGCGCGACGCGCGCGGTGGTGGTCGGCGGCTGGCGCAACAACGCCGCGGGCCTGGACTCCGTGGTGCTAGGCGGTGACAGCAATACGACCCAAGTCTCCGATTCGACCATAGCCGGCGGTCAAAGCCAGACCAGCAGTGCCAACGCCCGCATGCGCGCGCAGGGCACGGTGGTGCCGTAATCGAAGGCGGGCCCTTTGCGAGATGGCGCGCGGCGCGGCGACAGCGAACACGCTGGCGTCGGGCTTGGTCATCGCCAGACCAGCACCGACCCGCTCGCGCCTGCTCAGAGCGGCGCGCGCCAGCAGCACTGTCGGCTTGCTTCATTCACCTATTGAGGAAACCTCCATGCGCCACGCTCTATGCCTTGCCCTGCTCGCCCTGCTGCCGCTGACCTCGGCCGAGGCGGCGACTACTTACACCGTGACCAGCACCGCCGACAGCGGACCGGGCAGCCTGCGCGCGGCCATCCAGACGCTGGGCAACAACACCGGCGAAAACATCTTCACCATCGCCTTCGATGTCGGCAGCAATCAGACCATTGCAGTCGCCAGCGACCTGCCGGTGATCGGCCGCAGCGGAGCCATCATCACCATTGACGGTGCAGGCAGCCCGGGCTTGCAGATCGATGGGCTCGGCACGAGTCGGCTGCTGTATTCATTCAGGAACGCGCTGTTCACCGTACGCGATCTGGCCCTGGTCCGCGGCCGCCAGAGCGGCGGCGGCTGCCTGCGGAACGGGGCGAGCAGCGAAGACGGCTCGCCGATGGTGGTCACGCGGGTGCTGTTCTCCGGCTGCATCGGCGGCATCGAGGGCGGTGGCGCGATTTTGACGCGCAATCAGCTCAACGTCAGCGACAGCGTGTTCCTGGACAACCGGATTGAGCTGCCTCCGAACTTCAGCGCTGGCGGCGGCGCCATCGCCAAGCTTGGCTCGACGGGCAACCTGATCATCGAGAGCAGCACCTTCATCGGCAACAGCGCGCTCGGCGTAGGGGGTATCAACAGCAATCCGCAGGGCGGCGCGATCTACATCGACGACAACCGCCTCAACCACCTGATTCAGGGCAGCTGGCTCACCGGCAATGCTGCTTTCAACCCCAGCCAGCCGAGCGCAGGCTATGGAGGAGCCGTGCATCTGGAAACAGGCGCCCTGCAGGTCGAGCGCAGCTTTCTCCGCGGCAACCGCGCCGGCCTCGAGGGCGGGGCGATCGCGGTGGCGTCGCGCGCGAACGCGAGCGCCACGCGGAGATTGATCCTCCGCAACCTCAGTTTCGAAGCCAACACCTCGACCATGGGCGCGGCCGTCGCGTTCGGCAACTACGGCAATCAGAACGGCGTTCTCGATGTGCGTAACAGCCTGTTCCAGTTCAATGAGGCCGCTTCAATCGAGAGCCACGGCATTTTCATGATGGTCGGCGCGGGCACGCTTAACCTGTCGCACAACGCGTTCGGCGCGCAGGGTCTGAACGGCAGCAGCGCGGGCGCTCACTGCATGGGCGCCGCCAGCAGCCAAAACGCCAACGCGGTGCTGGCCGGCAGCAGCGTCGGCTGCGGTGCAGCCGCAATCACCGTCAGCACCCTCGGCCTGATCGGCAGCGAGCCGAGCCTGCCCGCCGCCCGGCCCGTGGCCTATGCGCTGGCGCCGAACAGCCCCTTGATCGATGCCGGCGTGACCGGCGCCGGCAACATCGGCAATCCCGCGGCCTGCCTGACCTCGGATGCACGCGGGGTGCTGCGCCCGCAGGTAGGTGTGTACGGCGGTGGGGTCGCGCGCTGCGACGTCGGACCCGTCGAGACCATCGCACCGATGTTCCGCGATGGGTTTGAGAGCTGAAAGCGGCGCCGCACTTCCGCATTCGGTAAGCCCGCATGTGCGACACGTCCAAGGCCACGCAAAGCAGCTTCGCATTGCGTGTCCGTGCCGGCATGGCGACGTATGCGGCGGCGCCCCATCCGCCGCACCGAGTAAGTCGAGAACACCCAGATACGCTCGCTCGCGATTTCCGCATTGCTCGCCGGCCTGCTCGCAGCCCTACTGCCCCCTTGTCGCAGCTGCAGAGGGTGGTGGGCAGCGCGGGTAACGACTACCAGTAGAGCGCGGCGGTCCCCCGCAAGCGCAACTTGGGCGGGGCTGGCGGCGCTCAAGCGCCTGGATGCCGGCTCCAGCGGGAATTTGTGCATCACGCCGTCACAGCACAGCAGCGCGTGCTGGAGCGTGCCCGTACTCACCCTCGACACTCCGCCAACGAGCGCCAACCCAGTCTGATCGAAGACAGTGACGGCGACGGGCTGCTGTTCCACCTGAGCAATGCCATCGGCAGTTTCCGTAGGCATCGCGCCAGCTTGAACGACAGCCTGCAATGCACCGCGCACGCCGCGATCGACCATCTACGGCTCAGCAGCGGCCAGATCAAGCGGCGAGATCAATCAGCAGGTCACGCGGCTGCAGGATGGGCGCCTGCTTGTGGCCTGTCACCGCGCCGACAGCCCTGCATCGGCTATCGCCGACGGGCTGCCCATTGCGCTGCCTGCCATGGCGGGCATGAATCGCAGGATCACCCTAGAGCTGCTGCACGCTGCGAGGCTGAAAGCCGCCGCGTCGCAGCTGCCGCAGATGCGACTGAAGCCGGCTCCTCGCAGCATCAGCTCGATGCCCGGGACCGCGCTGCCGCCGATGTTGCTGAGCGTGCTTGTGAGCTCAGCCGAGCCGCCCATCGGCATATCGCCAACGTCGAAGCTGGCCGGCGCGAAAGCCAGCGCGCTGACGGCAAGGCCCTGGCCCGTAAAGATTGCGCTGGCGGCAAGGCCCGCATCGGCGGAGACAGACAGGCTGCCGTTGGCCGCACCGACCGAGCCGGAGGCAAAGCGCGGCTCCACGGTGCAGCTGCTGCCCGCTGGCAGGGGGAAAGCCGCAATGGCGCAGCCGCCTCCAGCGCGGCTGATGCCAGTACCACTATGAGCCTGTGAGAACCATCCGCCCACTGCGGCCGCCTCTGGACGCCCTCGCCATGGCGTCTGGGTTTCTGCACACGCTCTGAGAGGGAGCTGGACGTTGACGGCATCGACGCCGCCGATATTGCTCAAGGTGACGGTGGGGTCAGCCTGGTCGCCAACATTCACGCTGCCGAAGTCGTAGCGGGCCTGATCGAACGGCAGGGCGGCCGGGTTCAGGCCGGTGCCGGAGAGTCCGATGCTAGCAGTCGCGCCAGCGCCGACAGCATTCAATTGGCTGCTGGCGTGGACCGCCGCCATTGCACCCAATCGTACGGTGACCGTGCACGACGCCACCGCCACCAAGGTAAAGGCAGCGGTGTGCCAGTTGTCGCCCTGACGGCTGAAACCGCTGCCGCTCATGCTGATCAGGATGTCGGCTACCGGCGCACCGCCGGTTTTTGGACAACGCGGTGCTTGGCGGTGACAGCAACACGATCCAGTCGTCCGACACAACGATTGCCGGCAGCCATAACCGGACCATCTCGCTCAGCGCCCCAATTCTCTCGCAGGGCACGGTGGTGCCGTAGCGCGGCGGCAGAATGCGCAGCCAATATCGGCGTCAGATCATTCAGCGTAAACCATGTGACTCAGCAGTCCTGGCGCGCGACCTCCTGCCCGCCTTCGCGTTGCCGTAGTTGGATAACAGCTGCGCACTGGGTACGCACGAGCTTCTGGATGACAGGCAACGATTGATGATCCGGAGAGGGTGGCGCTGCTTTGGACCCGGGCGCCAGCTCTTGGCACGGCTGACAGCCCAAACATGCGCGTCCACGAACTGGCTGATCACCAGAAAGCAGGAAGGGCGGAGCCAATTGGCTCCGCCCTTCCTGCTCTTGCCCAAGCGATGGCTCAAAGCGACTCGAAGCCGTCCTTGAAGATCACGTCAGGTGTGATCACGAGCACCCTGCGGTATGCAGCCGCCTTGACGGTGTCAGCGGAGGCACGACCTGGAGGCACCCCGGAAGACCACACGACGTGCCCCTCAAGTCCATCCGGACGTGTCCTGATCTGCGTTTCGAAGTCTTCAAGGTCATCGCCCAGACCACCTATGACATCGCCTGAGGTCAAAGCCACAGCCGGGGTGAAGCTGAGGCCTTCATCCAGCGATACTTGGAGGTAGATGTCGACATCCGCGGCCTGGAAGATCGGCTGCCGCACGTTTGTCTGCAGGCCATAGGCCACGTAGATCACGCTGGCGTCCTGCGTGTTGCCCGGCAGCCCACCCGCCACCGTGGGCGGCGTGCCGACGATGCGCGGCTCCTTGACGGTGAGTCGGGACGGCCCCGTGATTTCGGGCGTCATGTTTACCGCATCGCTCCAGGTGACACCGCCGTCGGTGGACCGGCGGATGTAGAAGTTGTACGGGTCGCTGTTGTCCAGATAAGTGAACCGGAAAAGGTCTGGCGTATAGCTGTACCCGATTACAAGGGTGTTTCCACGCATTACGCCGCGGTGCGCCAGCGCGTTCTCGATCGGGTTGTCACCGGAAGCCGCACCCGGCGCGGTACCGGTACCACCCTTCACCGCAGCGCTGCCGCTGAAGTTCAAGGCCGGCGGCTGATTCATGTCCACCAACGGATTGCCACCGGTGACGATACTGCTGCGGCAGTTCACCGCATCAATCGGCGGAACAAGGGACTCCGGGGTGATCTGACCGCCGGTAGCACGCCGCAGGAAGATGTCAGAGGGCCCGCCCTGGGTGAACTCACCTTGCTTGTAGATGAAGACCAGCGGGACCTCGTTGGTGAAGTCCTGGGTGAGGAAGCGGACGCGCCGCGCATTCTCGCCCGGCTCGCTGATAATGCAGCCGACTTCGCCACCCTCTGGCGGAGCATTCCACAGGAAGCTGTTGTAGCGGATGTACTTGCCCTCGTCGAAACCCTGGGTGCCCTTGGTCTCCTCGTATGCGATCACCACCGTAGTACCGATCTGACCGATGTTGGCGCGAGACGCACCGACGTTGCCACGGTCGTAGTCTCCAGGCGGGTGGTTGGCCTTGTCGGCAGCACTGCTGAGGGGGCGTGATTCACTTGTGTTGCGCGTGATTCGGACCGGCGTAGACCATGAGCCGGTAGCGAACTGCGGGGTGGGCAACGATGCAAACCAGACATCCGTGCCGTTGTTGACGTTGGCGCCCGAGGCTCCCTCACCGGGGCCGTCCGCCTCACCGAGCTTCAGCCCACGGGGATCTTCCTGCCAGTTGATGACCAAGGCCGTGGGATTGCCGCGGTTGGCGTCCTGCTTGATGTCCCGAACGCCACTGGTCAGCTGCTGGGTGAGATAGGGCTGACCGCCCGGCCAAGACGTGGCAAATGTGCGGGTGGTCGCATTCCACAGCATACGTGTGACGTACAGGCAACTGTACGGCACGGTGATGCCATTCAGCTCCGGATACACCACGAAGCGTTGCTCTCCGCCAGGGCAGTAGGTGTCGCCGTAGGTGATCATGATCTGATTGCCCACGTTGAACACGTTGGGCTTGTCCGAATCTCCAGGAAACGGCAACGACCGCGGATCCGCCGCGAGGTCCGGGTGCCCTTCCGGGTCCAGCACGGGAGCGCCGGTAGGTTCCAGAATACCGAGGCTCGAGCTCAGGGCCGCAGTGTTGGTGACATTGATCGGCGCACTCCAGGAGTCGCCGTTGTCGATGGAGACGCTCACCACGATGTCGTAAGGCTTGCGGACTTCCTTGGCCTTGGTGTCATAGGCCAAGCGCGGGACGTCCTGCCCTTCACCGTAGACGGCGATCAAGGTGCCGTCGTTCATGCGCAGCAGCTTCACCTTGTTGGTGGACTCCTCGCCGGAGATCTGAAGCGGCGCCTCCTCAGGCGCGAGCACCAGACGTTGGTCATTGATCAAGAACGCATAGGCGACACCGCCGACCATCAGCAGCCCTGTCGCCGAGAAAAATAGCCTCTTCATAGCCACCACCCTTTTGGTTGCACTACTGTATTTAAATGTGACCTTTATCCCGGTCGCACCCCTTGACCAGGGTCAATCCAACACGTCTGCTGGCCTGATCACCCGAACACTCGGCATCCTCTCGAACCCATCACGTAGAACCAGATTGGGATCCGGCCCCTCCACCGCGAAGTCCAGCCTGCGATCCGCCACCACGCGCTCCCATGGCTCACCGTCTTCGTTCTCGATCCAGTTCTTGGCGACGGCGATCGCGCGCCAGGCCCTGCGGTAGAAAACGCGGGCACGCACCTCCACCCTATGGGTGCCGCCAGACAGCGGGGGCAGCCCAAATGCGTAGGTACCGCGGTCCACTTCTCCGGGTGGAATGGTCGTTTTCGCCGTGAGGGCATCCGCATCAATGAAAGGCACCGGGCTCAGCACCGGGCCCTGTCCATCGATCCGCCCCTCCAGCAGCTTGGCGAAGCCACGACCCGCCATGCCGGCGTAGTCGCCCTCCTGCTGTCCGGGCACTTCGTCGTCCACCCAGAACGGCAGCGTGTCACCCTCGGCCAGCGGCAGAGGCTGTCCGTCGAGACGTGCCTCCACGAGCACGAAGGCATTGCGTACGTCGACGCCGGTCGGGTAGTGGTGGCCCAGCCCGAGGTTCTCCACCGCTACATCAACCACCAGATGCCCTGCGTTCTGCGCGGCGGAGAAGGACAGCGCGACGGGGTTGCCCAAACGCCCGGAGTACACCCCAGGGAAGCTGTGGTCGTGGCGCTGCGAGCCGGGGCGGATGGGGGCCTGACCCACATTGGCGATCCTGCCCGGCGTGGTGGCCGAGGGCATATGGCAGTCCTGGCATTGCACGCCCGCCGACGCAGCCGGCGACGCCAGCCACTCGGTGTAGGTCTCCTGACCCGGTGCACCGGTGACGGGGTTCTCGTACTCATGGCAGCTTGCGCACATCCGCGAGCTAGAGAACACGGGCGCATAGAGCGCGCGCATCTGCGGAAACCCAATATCGTCCAGTGGCCCCCATACGTACTGGTGGGTGACGCTGGCCCCGCCTGCACCTGTCGCTGCGGGAAAACGAAACTCCGCATTGCCCAAAAGGTGGATGGCCTTGACGTTGTCGTTGATGTCATGGAGCTGGTGACAGCTGGTGCAGGTCACGCCCTCGCGACCGGCATCGGTCAGCACCTCGTTGAATTTCACGCCGCCGGGATCCGAGGGACGCTCATTGGGGGCGTGACAGGTGGCGCATAGGCCACTGGCCGGCGCAGCATGCATGTCAAGGAACACATAGCCCTGCCCGCTGGGGCCGTCCGGGCTTCCAGTGCCATCGCCGGAGTAAAGGTCACGCACCAGCGCATTGCGCGCGGCATGGGCATGGTTGCTGCTAAGCCACTGCTGGTACTGCTCGGCATGGCAGGTACCGCAGTTGCCTGGGACCGTCACCGGCTGATAGCTCAGGTTCTGCTGCTGGGCAAGACGCCGCAGCGGGATTTGCACCTCGGACCCGGGGCTGGCGGCCACCACTGCCGTTTCGTAGTTGATGGCGGCGGCGGGATCATAGGCAAGGGCTGCCGAAACCTGAAAGCTGGTTGCCGCGATGTCAGTCACCGGCAACACGAAGCGGCCGTCGGCACCAGTCAGGACCACCTGGGTGTCGGGAGATGCGCGCACATGTACGCGGGCGCCGGCGATGGCTGCGCCGTTCGTGCTGTCGAGCACACGCCCAGTGACTGCCTGGGCGAAAACCGTGCCAGACAACGCTGAGGCCATTGCGGCCCAAAACATGCAGCCGACAAAGCACCGTAGCGCCTGGATCGAAACTCGCTTTCTGCATGCTCTAGCCGACATGAGGATGACCTCCACGCTTGCTGCTGAGGTCAGTCTCTCGCCGGCCAAACGACGCCGACTTGATAAATGTCAAACCACCTCGCAGGCCCGAGTCCTCCAACCGCGCAGGTTCAAAAAACATCCCTGCGGCTGTCCAGACATCGCGAACCAGCGACGACCCAGACTCAGTTAATGGGCTCCGACCAGTCACACCCCTTCAGCACGTTGGCCCTGCCTTGCGAAGGGCAGTCGGGGGAGAGTTGGGCTCGGCCAGGCCCGAGCTTGCCCGGGCAACCCGATCAAGCGTGAACCGCCGCGGGAATCCCGGAGACTCGTTGGTGTGAGTCAGGCCGCCTCGGCCGGCTCACTGGGTTGCTGATTTTAGGCCGCTTCGGCTTCCGCCGGGGGCAGGTACCCGATGGGGCCGAGCAGGCGCTTGTGGTTGTACCAGTGCTGCCAGTTGAGCGTGGCCATCTCCACGGATTCCAGGTTTGGCCAGCTCTGTCGTTCGATGACCTCGGTCTTGAACAGGCCGATGATCGATTCAGCCATGGCGTTGTCGTAGAAGTCGCCCACGCTGCCCACCGACGACTCGATGTCTGCTTCGACCAAACGCTCGCTGTAGCGGATCGAGACGTACTGCACGCCGCGGTCGCTGTGATGGATGAGGCCGCCCTTGGTCGGCTTGCGCGCCCAGAGCGCCTGCTCCAAGGCGTCGAGCACGAAGTCCGTCCTTGCCGAGCGCGATACCTTTCAGCCGACGATGCGGCGGGCATAGACGTCAATCACGAAGGCGACTTAAACGAAGCCCTGCCAGGTCGAGACATAGGTGAAGTCGGCAATCCACAGCGGGTTCGGCCGATCTGACCTGCCCGGCGATTCTCGGACCAGTTGAAAGTTGAGAGGATGGCTCCTGACATCAGCGAGGAGCCCATGCGCAAGTCCCGATTCACCGAAGAGCAGATGGTCAAGATCCTCCGTGAGGCCGACAAGTCGCCGGTTGCGGAGGTTGCCAAGAAGCAAGGCATCAGCGAGCAGACGCTGTACGTCTGGCGCAAGCGCTACGGCAAGCTGGAGACCGCCGACGTGAAACAGCTGCGGACGTTGCAGCAGGAAAACGCGCGCCTGAAGAAGCTGCTGGCCGAGCGAGACCTCGAGATCGAGGTGATGAAGGAGATCACCGCAAAAAAGTGGTGAGCGCGCCTGCCCGGCGCGCCTTGATCCCTCTGATTGTCGAGCGTGGCATCAGCCAGCGACGCGCCTGCGCGCTGCTGTGCCTGGCCCGCTCGGCGCTGCG
>JAKOMQ010000002.1 GCA_022241605.1 Aquimonas sp.
GAGAAGTAGTCCTTGAGGTGCGATGGCCCGACCTGGTCGAGCGGCACATCCAGCCAGCCCTCTAGTCGTCGCACGGCCCGCGCATAGCTGTCGCGCGTGACTTCGCTCAAGCCCTGCCGCCGCAGCGCGCGCTGCATTTCGGTGTGGAAGTGGGTGGATGTGGACGAAGTTGCAGTTTCAGATTGATCGGATGCATTCACGGCGATACCCTCGTCTCGCAAGAACCGCCAGACGGCGGACGCACCGACCGGGTGCGCGAGTCGAGGGTGGATCAATCTGCCGCGTAGCGGCTTCGTTCAACTACTATTAGACGGAACCCGTCCGTGATAACGCCGCCGCATAATCTGGACTCTTGCGAGCGGACCCAAGAAATTTCCTACCCCTGCCAAGGCTTTAGGCTGACTGTTCCGCCTATCACGTCCGCCTAATCTGTCGGCCTTTCACGGGCTGACGGGGTGGGGTGGTGGGATCGTCGCATCGACAGCAGGCGCCGACAAGCGGGGCGCCGCGATTGATGGATCAGGTGCGGGACCGCCTTCGGCGCTTGGGCATGGCCAAGCGCACTGAAGAGGCCTACTGCGGCTGGATCGTGCGCTTCATTCGCAGCCACGGCATGCGCCACCCGCGCGAGATGGGGGCGCCGGAGGTCGAGGCGTTCCTGACCATGCTGGCCAGCCGGCACCACGTGGCGGCGTCCACCCAGAACCAGGCGCTGGCGGCCCTGCTCTTCCTGTATCGGCAGGTGCTGGGCATCGAACTGCCGTGGATGGAGGACATCCAGCGCGCGAAACGACCGGAGCGCTTGCCGGTGGTGCTGTCGCGCGAGGAGGTGCGCGCGGTGCTGGCCGAGCTGTCGGGCGTGCATTGGCTGGTGGCCTCGCTGCTGTATGGCAGCGGGCTGCGCCTGCTGGAGGCACTGCGGCTGCGGGTGATGGACCTCGACCTGCCGCGCCTGGAGCTGACCGTCCGACAGGGCAAGGGCGGCAAGGACCGCCGCACGATGCTGGCGCAGCCGGTTCTGGAGCCGCTGCAGCGGCAGTTGGCCGCCTCGCGCGAGCTGCATTCGCGCGACAGCGCCTGCGGGCAGGGGCGCGTGCTGTTGCCGCATGCGCTCTCGCGCAAGTATCCGTCGGCGTCCGCGGAGTGGCGCTGGCAGTTCGTGTTCCCCGCGCATGGGCTGTCGCGTGATCCTCGAAGTGGCCACGTGGGCCGACACCATCTGCATGAATCGACTGTGCAGAAAGCCGTGCGGGCCGCGGTGCAGCGCGCGGGCGTGGCCAAGCCAGCGAGCTGCCACACCTTCCGCCACAGCTTCGCCACCCATCTGCTGGAAGACGGCTACGACATCCGCACGGTGCAGGAGCTGCTGGGCCACAGCGACGTGAGTACGACGCAGATCTACACCCACGTGCTGAATCGCGGTGGATTGGCCGTGCGCAGCCCGCTGGATCGCTGACCCGTGCGCGTGGCGGCAGCGGAGCTTGCGCGGGCGGTGCTCCGGCCTGCAGCCGGCATCGGCATGCCCTACCCTTCAAGGTCTGATTCCCACCGCCCCGCAGGAGGCCCGACCATGCAGCCGACCCAGCCGCCGCTCTACATCGCCGGCCAGCCTTGGCGTGGCGCTGAACGTTTCAGCGTGGAAGACAAGTTCAGCGGCGCCTGCATTGCTGAGGTGCCGCTGGCGGGCCCGGCCGAGGTGGAGGCGGCAATCGCGGCAGCTGCCGCCGCAGCGCCCTCGATGGCGGCGCTGCCAGCCTGGAAGCGACAGGCGGTGCTTGAGCTTTGCGTGGTGCGTTTTCGCGAACGCAGCGAGGAGCTGGCGCAGGTGCTGTGCGCGGAGGCGGGCAAGCCGATCCGCGATGCGCGCGGCGAGGTGACGCGGCTGATCGACACCTTCCGGCTGGCGGCGGAGGAGTGCACGCGGCTGGGCGGCGAGGTGATGGATCTGGCCATCTCTGCCCGCGGCGAGGGCCGCCGCGGGTTCACGCGCTGGGTGCCGGTGGGGCCCTGTGGCTTCATCACGCCGTTCAACTTCCCGCTGAATCTGGTGGCGCACAAGGTGGCGCCGGCAATCGCGGCCGGTTGCCCCTTCGTGCTGAAGCCGGCGCCGCGCACGCCGCTGGGCGCGCTGATGATTGGAGAGATACTGGCCGAGGCGGGGCTGCCGGAGGGCAGCTGGTCGATCCTGTGCTGCGACAACGACACCGCCGCGCCGCTGGTGGAGGATCCGCGCCTGCGCCTGTTGAGCTTCACCGGTGGCGAGGTGGGCTGGGACCTGCGCGCCCGCGCAGGGCGCAAGAAGGTGACGCTGGAGCTGGGTGGCAATGCCAGCTGCGTCGTCGATGCGAGGCCTGGTGCGGAGCTTGCCGACGTGGTCGACCGGCTGGTGTTCGGGGCCTACTACCAGAGCGGCCAGAGCTGCATCAGCGTGCAGCGGATCCTGGTGCACGAGAGCCTGTACGCGCCGCTGCGCGAGAAGCTCATCACGCGGGTGGAGGCGCTGCATATGGGCGATCCGCACGAGGACGACACTTTCATCGGGCCGCTGATCGATCTGGCTGCGGCCGAGCGCGTGGAGGCCTGGGTGCGCGAGGCCTGCGCGGGCGGCGCGCGGGTGCTGGCCGGCGGCGAGCGCCGCGGCAGCCTGCATGCGGCCACCCTGCTGCAGAACGTGCCGGAAGACTGCCGGCTGGCCCGCGACGAGGTGTTCGGGCCGGTGGCCTATCTGGAGCCCTTCAGCGATTTCGATGCGGCGCTGGCGCGGGTGAACGCCTCTCGCTTCGGGCTGCAGGCGGGCGTGTTCACCGGCGAACTGGCGCATGCGCTGCGGGCCTGGGAGCGGCTGGAAGTGGGTGCGGTGGTGGTGGGGGATGTGCCGAGCTTCCGCATGGACAACATGCCGTATGGCGGCGTCAAGGATTCCGGATGCGGGCGCGAGGGCGTGCGCTGGGCGATTCGGGATATGAGCGAGGAGCGGCTGCTGGTGTTGAGGGGGTGAGGGCTTGGGGAGGGTGCGCTCTGGTTGGCCCCTCTCCCCCTTCCCCTCTCCCGTGGGGAAAGGGGTTTGGAGCTGGGTGAGGTGGCGTTGGGGGTGCGCTTTGGTTTGCCCCTCACCCCCTGCCCCTCTCCCGTGGGGAGAGGGGTGTGATGCGGGGTGACGTGGGGTGGAGGGTGCGCTTCGGGCGGACCCTCTCCCCCTGTCCCTCTCCCACGGGGAGAGGGGGGCGAAGCGGGGTGAGGTGGGGTGGGGGGTGCGCTTCGGGCGGACCCTCTCCCCCTGCCCCTCTCCCACGGGGAGAGGGGGGCGAAGCGGGGTGAGGTGGGGTGGGGGGTGCGCTTCGGGCGGACCCTCTCCCCCGGCCCCTCTCCCACGGGGAGAGGGGAGCGAAGCGGGGAGAGGGGGGGAGCGGGGTTGGGCGGGGTGTGGAAAAATCGCGGCCCCGCCTGACTGACCTTGATCCGATGAACTCTGCCCTGCCCCGCTTTGCCGCCCATCCCGAGCTGCGCGACGAGGAGCGTGCGCGGATTGCTGTCGATGTGGCGCGGGCGCTGGAGGAGGACATCGGGCCGGGGGATGCGACTGCGGGGCTGATCGCGGTCGATGCCCGCGCGCGGGCGCAGCTGGTGTGCAAGCAGGAGGCGGCGGTGCTGGCCGGGCGCGATTGGTTCGAGGCCTGCCTGCGCGCGCTGGATGCACAGGCGCGGGTCGAGTGGCTGGCTGCGGACGGTCAGTGGCTGCAGCGCGGCGCGCCGGTGTGCCGGATCGAGGCGCGCGCGCGTGCGCTGCTCAGCGCGGAGCGCAGTGCGATCAACTTCCTGCAGACGCTGTCGGGCACCGCCACCGCCACTGCGGCCCATGTCGATGCGGTGCACGGCACCCATGCGCGCATTCTCGACACCCGCAAGACCCTGCCGGGCCTGCGGCTGGCGCAAAAGTACGCAGTGCGCTGCGGCGGCGGCCACAACCACCGCATCGGCCTCTACGACGCGGTAATGGTGAAGGAGAACCACATCGCCGCGGCCGGCTCGATCGCCGCCATCGTGCAGCGCGCGCGGGCGCAGGCGCCCGGCCTGCCGGTGATCGTGGAGGTCGAAGACATGGACGAACTGGCGCAGGCCATCGAGGCCGGCGCCGACCGCATCCTGATCGACGACTTCAGCCTGGAGGACATGCGCCGCGCAGTGCAGCGGGCGGCAGGCCGTGTGCCGCTGGAGGTGTCCGGCGGCGTCGATCTGGCCGGGGTGGCCGCGATTGCCGCCACCGGCGTCGACTGCATCTCCATCGGCGGGCTGACCAAGCACGTGCAGGCGGTGGACTTCTCGCTGCGGCTGCTGGGCTGACCCCCCCCTGTTCAGGGGGTACTGGCGGCAGTGCGCGCACGTCACCCTGTGGGTCCTCATCCGGGTCGAACAGGGGACCTCACCATGACCAAGCGCTTCCGAACCACCCTCCGGCGCCGGCTCTGCGCCGCCGTGCTGCTGGCATCGCCGCTGCTGGCGACCCACCTCCACGCCAACGACCGCAGCGGCGTCTGGTGGGTGCCGGCCGAGTCCGGCTGGGGCCTGTTCACCGTGGACCAGGGCAATGCACTGCTGCCGACCTGGTTCACCTACGACGCTCAGGGTCGCGCAAGTTGGTTCATTGTGGGCGAGGCCTTTCCGCAGCCCGATGGAAGCTATTCGGGGGTGGTATTCCGCTACACCGGCGTGCCGTTTGCGCAGATCGCCGGCAATGCCGCCGATCCCGGCGAGCGCGTGGGCACCGCGCGAATGAGCTTTCCACAGCCGGACCGGATGCGCTTCGAATACAGCGTAGGCAGCATCAGCCAGACCAAGACGCTCGACCGCTTTGATTGGGGCGACCAGCTGCTGGAATGCGCGGCCAGCACCGCCGACCCGGCCGGCTTCGACAACTTCACGGCGCTGTGGTGGAACCCGAGCCAAGACGGCTGGGGCCTGCAGCTGAACCATGTCGGCGAGCTGCTGGCTGGCACCTGGTACACCTATGGCGAGGACCGCCAGCCCACGTGGTTCCAGTTCCTGGCCCGTCGCGAGGCCGACGGTCGCTTCCGCGGAGAGCTGCAGCGCGGACGCCGCGGCGTGCCTTTCAGCCAGATCGATGGCCAGCCGGCCAGCCAGGAGATCGAGCGCGTCGGCAGCGTGGAGCTGGAGTTCGCCAACGGCGCGCAGGCGGTGCTGCGCCATACCCAGGGCGGCACCACCGCCAGCGTGCAGATCCAGAGGGCACAGTTCGGCAGCGCCGTCAGCCAGTGCCGCAGCCGGCCGAAGCCGGTGGACACCGCCCCCGCGGGCGACGAGTGCTTTCCGACGCTGGCGGTGGGCGACCGCTTCCTGCAGGAAGACGGCGAAGGCGGCCGGATCGAACAGGAAGTGGTCGGCACCACCACCTACAAGGGCCGGCCGGTGTTCATTCTGGAGGACCGCGTGAACGGCGACGCCTCGGCCACCGTTCGCGAGTTCATCGAGCAGACCGCCACCCACCGCATTTATCTGGGCGGCGAAGGCTACATCGCCTCCGCGCAGGCGCAGGGCACCTACGAGTACGACCCGCCGGTAGAAATCCCGCGGGTCACGCCGGTGGGCTTCGACCGACCCTTCAACTACGTGGTGCGCAACCGCTACACGGCGATGGGCATGCAGGTCACCGCCGACGTGCAAACCGCACAGATCATCCGCCGCGTCGGCAGCGCCGACTTGAGCGTGCCGGCCGGCAGCTTCAGCGGCGCCTGCCGCTTCGACAACCGGCTGGAGCTGGACAGCACGGTGCAGGTGGCGGGGTTCACGGTGCGCAGCCGCACCAGCGTGGAAACACAGCAGTGGGCGCACCCGCTGGTCGGCGCGCTGCGCACCGAGAATCGCGTGGAAAATCGAGTCGACACCACCGGCGCGCCGGTGCCGGTGCCGCCGACCATCACCAGCGCGCTTGAGACCAGCGTGCTGGTGGAAGCGCGGGTGGCGGGGCGCAACTATCCGTAACCGATCCCGGCCTCGACGCGCAGCCTGCCGCTCGGGCAGCGCGCCGAGGCCGGACTGCGGTCCGGATCAGTCGGCGCGGCCGCCGAACTCGCCGGTGGCCGTATTGACCAGAATGCGCTCGCCGTTGCTGATGTACTCCGGCACCTGGATCTCGATGCCGGTGGACAGGCGCGCCGGTTTGGGCCGCTTGGTGGCGGTGGCGCCCTTCATTTCGGGCGCGGTGTCCACCACTTCCAGCACCACGCTGGCGGGCAGCTGCAGGGCCACCGGCTGGTCATCAATGACGGCCACGAAGCAGCCCTCCAGGCCGTCGGTGATATAGCCCGCGGCCTCGCCCACCACGTCGGCATCCAGCATGTAGCTGGTGAAGTCCTCGCTGTCGAGAAACACGAAGGCCTCGCCATCCTTGTAGGAAAAGCTGGCCTGGCGACGCACCAGGTCGAGCTCCTTCAGATCATCGTCGGCGCGCAGGCTCAGGTCGAACTTGCTGCCGCCGGGGATGCTGTACATGGTGAAACGGAAGGTCACGTTGCCGCCGCGCGCTGTCGGCGAGCTGCGCTCGATGTCGCGCACCTGGTAGACCGTACCGTTGTGCTCGATGACATTGCCTTTCTTGACGTCGCTGGCCTTCATGGGGGCATCCGTTGGGGAATCGAAGGAAGCAGGCAATCCGGGCGGCACCCCGCCCCACCTGCGCAGGACGCGCATTCTGGCGCAAATTCCAAGCCCCGCCCATGGCTGCAGGTGGCGATCCCGCTGCTATACTCCGCCTCCCCGCGCAGGCGCCCACGGCACTGCGCGGCATGCATTCGGGCCGAAGTGGCGGAATCGGTAGACGCGGCGGACTCAAAATCCGTTTCTGGCGACAGAGTGGGGGTTCGAGTCCCCCCTTCGGCACCACCCACACGCATGGATTGGCGCGCTCCTTCGGAGCGCCGGTACCCGTTCGGGTTTGCATTCCCAGCCCCGTTCCTGCGCCCGCTTCAGCCTGACGCGCGTGACCAAGCGTCAGCTGGCCCGCCGCGGATCCGGGGGCGGATCAAGGCGCGAGCGCAAGCCTTGGCGAGGCTATGGGCAGTACGCGCGACGCCGAGCCGAATTCAAACAAGCCGCCACACGCTGACGATTGCTTGCGCCCGGCAGACTGAGGAGCGGATTCAGCGCCGCCGATAGCAAGCGGCTGCAGCTCTAGGCGACCGCCTTTGCAACCGGCTCTCACTCCAGCTGCGCGAGCACCGCCGGAGGCGCGTTGGGCACGGACTCAGGGGGATCCATGCCGAGGCTATCGGGCACCGGCTCGCCGGCAAAGAAAGCCAGCGCCGCTGCGTTGGTGGCGCCGATCGCATCGAACGGCGTGCCGTGGCGGGAGCCCGCAACCACCCTCAGCTGCGCGCCGATACGTTTGGCCAAGGCCTGCTTTTCCGCCAGCGGCGTGTAGTCGTGCTCGGCGGCCAGAAGCAGTGTCGGAGGCAGCGCAACGGGGCGCTCCGACAGACGCTGCAGGGCACACCATCCAGCCAGTGCACGCGCCTGCGCGAGGTAGGCAGCACGGGGCTGCCTGCCCATCACCTCGACCACGCGCCTGCGCATCTGCGCCTGATGGTCGTGCGGAAACAGTCTTCGCGAGACCAGCCGTGCGGTAGGGCCCAGCCCCAGCACGCGCACCATCCCCAGCTGAAGGTGCAGCTCCGCCCACTTGGCGGCGCTGTCGACGCGATAGCTGGCGAGGCTGTTGATGGTCATCAGCCGTGCAACGCGCTGCGGCGCGGTCAGCGCCATTTCGAGGGCGACCGCGCCGCCCAGCGAGAAGCCCAACACGCCGCAATGCTCGACGCCCTCGGCATCCAGGCGACGCAGCAGGAGCTGCGCATACTCTGCGATCCCATGCCGCGGTGGCGGCGGGCTGCGCCCGCTGCCGGGCAGGTCGGCTACCAGCACGCGGAAGCGCTGTGCCAGCGGCTCAACCTGGAAAGCCCAGTCGGCACCGCCCGAGCCCAGCCCGTGCACGAGCAGCAGGGGCGGCGCCTGCGCCGAGCCGAAGCTGCGGAGATGGACGCTGTCGGTGCTCAGGACAGCATCATGCCGCGGATGGTGAAGAAGACCAGCGCCGAGAGGCAGGCGGTGGCCGGCACGGTGATGATCCAGGCGGCGATCACGCGCAGCATCACCGCGCGCTTGACCAGCTGCTTGCGGTGCACTTTGCCGAGGCTCTTGCGCTCTGCCTTGCTGATTTCACTCTGGCCGCGCTTGCCGCGCTGCTTGAGCTCCTTGAGCATGCGCGATTTTTCCTCGCGCGAGGCGGCCTCGAAAGCCTTGATGAAAGTCTCCACCTCGTGTGCGGCACTGCCGTGGTCGCGATGGTGTTCTTCGATCTCCCGCAGGATGCGCGCGTAATTCGCCTTCAGGTACTCGCGCAGGAAGCCCACACCGAACACCGCGCCGATGGTGACGTGGGTGGTGCTGATGGGCAGGCCCAGCTTGGAGGCGATGATCACGGTAATCGCGGCCGCCATGGCGATGCAGTACGCACGCATCAGATCCATGTCGGTGATTTCGGTGCCAACCGTGCGGATCAACTTGGGGCCATACAGGGCAAGACCGATCGCGAGGCCGAGCGCACCAATCACCATCACCCACAGCGGCACCGCGGCGCGCACGCTGATGCCTTCGGTAAGCAAGGTGTCGTAGATCGCGGCCAAGGGGCCGATCGCGTTGGCGACGTCGTTGGAGCCATGCGCAAAGCTGAGCAGGGCTGCCGCGAAGATCAGCGGCATCGCAAACAGCGCGTTGACGCCTTCCTTGTCGTTGCTCTGCAGCGCGGCTTTCTGGCGCACGCGCAGTGAGGTCCATGCCCAAGTGGCCGCGCCCACCACGCCGCCAGCAGCGACTGCTTCCGCAAAACTGAGGTCCAACAGCTTGTCCAGGCCCTTGGTTGCCAGGTACGTGGCAAACGCCCAGCCCATCAGGCCCAGCAGGATCGGCACCATCCGCCGAGAGGCCCCGATGAGATCCGATTTGTAGGTGATGGTGCGCTTGATCACGTAGAGGAAAGCTGCGGCAAGCAGCCCACCGAACACCGGCGAGATCACCCAGCTGGCGGCGATGTTGCGCACCGTGCCCCAGTTGGCAAGGTCCCAGCCGGCGGCTGCAATGCCAGCGCCCAACACACCGCCAACGATGGAGTGGGTGGTAGACACCGGCGCGCCCAGCCATGTGGCCAGGTTCAACCAGAGTGCGGCAGCAAGCAGGGCACCCATCATCAGCCAGATGAACTCGCGCGGATCCTCGATGCGACTGGGATCGATAATCCCGCTGCGGATCGTGCCGACCACCTCGCCACCGGCGATGATCGCGCCTGCGGCCTCGAACACCGCAGCGATCGCAATCGCAGTGCCAAGGCTCATGGCCTTGGCACCGACCGCGGGGCCGACGTTGTTGGCCACGTCGTTGGCGCCGATGTTCATCGCCATGTAGGCGCCGAACGCGGAGGCAACCACAAGAGTCAAACTGAGATGGCCGTGCGCCAGCCACGTGTAGGCCACCACGGCCAGGGTGAAGCCAAGCGCGATGGCAAGTCGGACAATGTCGCCAGTACGGGATCGCCCCGGCTGGGCCTGGGCGACGGGAGCAGTCTGGGTCATGGTTTCAGGTCGCGAGGAGGGGAATCCGAGGGGTCAGCGCAGGCGCAGGCGCATGGCTTTGTGAATTTTGCCTCACAATCCTGACACTTTGGCTGCAGTCTGGCGACAGCGGGCGTCCACAGCGTGCTGCAGCCCGCGCCGCCACGCGCGCGCCGCTACCCCATGCAGCCAACGCGCGAATGCAGGTGGGCGGGCCGGGCGAGCGCGACGGCCTTTCGCCCCTGTCCGCCGCTGCAGCCTGGTCGGCTTGCATGGCCAGACCTGGCTGGGGCGCAGCGTGCCGCGCAAGACCACCCGTGCGGGCCGAACACTCAGAAGCGTGCGTACGGCCCTGCACGCGCAAGGCCTCGCAGCAGTCGACGCGGGAAACACCGATGGCGGCCCGGGCGCAGTATCCTGCCCTTCCCAAGGCCTGTGCATCTGCGCCCGACGCCCATGCTCCCATCCCTGCGACCTCAGGGCATCGCCGAATCCCCGCGGATCCTCGGGTCTTCACTCCTGCTGGTGGCCCTCGCGCTGGTCCTGCTGGCGATCGCATGGCCACCCTTGGGGCCCGTGAACAGCCTGCAGGCGCGACTCGCCGCCGGGCACTCGCTGCGAGTGGGCTATGCGCTTGAGCCCCCTTACGCCTTCGTCGACGAGGCCGGCGTGCTTCGCGGTGAATCCGTGGAGGTGCTGGACGCCGTGCTGGGTGAGCTCGGCATCCGCACTCGAAGCCATGTACGCCTCGACTTCGGCAGTCTTATCGAGGAGTTGGAGGCCGGGCGCATCGACCTGATCGCCGGCGGACTCTTCGTGACGCCGGAACGCAGTCTGAGGGTGCGCTTCACCCACCCCACCGCGGAGGTCGCCGGGGCTCTGGCGGTGCGCCTCGACCGCTCCGGCGAAGGCAAGCTGGCGGTGCTGCACGGCTCGGTGGAGTCCGACCACGCTGATCTGCTCGGCTATCCAAAGCAGCGCGTGCTGGCATTGCCCGATGCGCGCACTGCGATGGCTGCGCTCGCCGTCGGGGAGGTCGAGGCATTCGCGCTGTCCGCGCCCAGCCTGCGCTGGCTGGCCACACACGCCGACGCGGCCGGGCACTACCACGTTTTGCCGCAGCCGACGCTGCCGGTTGGGCGCCCCGCCTTTGCCGTGCGCCCCGACGATGCCTGGCTGGCAGAGCGCATCGACCGCGTACTGGTGACCCTGATCGGCAGCCCGCGCCATCTCGCACTGGTGGCGCCCTACGGATTCGGGCCCGAGGAGCTCCCGCCCGCCCGCGCCAGCGGCGCTGCCAACGAGCCGCGCCGATGAGCCACCGCCTGCTTCGCGTTTGGCTGTCGGCGGCGCTGGTCGCAGTGGCGATGCTGCTGCTGGCGCACGTGGCCTATCGCCACGGCGAGGCGCTCACCCACGTGGTGGTGGTGCAGGATCAGATAGGCATCATCCGTCAAAGCACCCTGCTGGCCCAGCTGCACGCCGAGCGGATGGCGGCCGGCGATGCGAGCAGTGGCTACGACCTTGTGCAGACCAGCCTCGCGCGCGCAATCGATACCAGCGAGGATCTGGCCCTGGGCCGCGGCGCACTGCGCCAGCTGTGGATGCAGCAGGCGCCCGACGCCAACACCGCGCTGGCCGCGGGTGAGCTCCGGGCCGCCCTTCTCCAGCTGGAGTCGCTGGCCGCATCGCGCAGCCGCGAAAGTGAGGTGCCCGGAGTAGCGTTGGCGCTGCGCGGCACCCAGCGCCAGCTCGAGACGGCGCTGGCCACGCTGGAGGCCTACACACTGGAAGCGCTGGACGCGAGGCGTCGCAATCTGGCACAGATGCAGCTGCTCTACGTGCTGCTGCTGCTCGGCCTCGGCCTTGCGCTGCTGCGCTGGCAGCGAGACGAGGCACGCCGCGAGGCGCGCGCGGAAGCCGATCTGCGGTCCGAGGCCGAGCGTACCGGGGCCTTCATCCACGCCCTGCCGGACCCCGCGCTGCGCGTGGACGCCGAAGGCCGCATCGTCGAGGTGCATGCGGCGCGCACCGACCTGCTGGCGTGCGAGCCCTCTGATGCCGCCGGCCAAGGGCTGGCAGAAGTGCTTGGAAGCACTGAACAGCAAGCTCTGCAGGAGGCGCTGCAGCGAGCCCGCCAGCAAGGGCGGGCGGACCTCGCTTATGGCGCCCACACGCGTGGGGGCGGGAGAGCCTTCGAAGCCCGGCTCTCGCGCATCGGCGACGGGCCCGATGTGCTCTGGCTGGCTCACGATGTCACCGAGCGCGAACGCGACGCGGCTCGCCTGGCCCAGCTGGGACGGCTCTACGCCTTGCTCAGCGCAGCCAACCAGTCGGTGGTGTTCAGCAGCGACGAGGACCAGCTGTTCAAACGCGTCATCGATGCTGCAGTCGGGGTGGGCGGTTATTGCAGCGCAGCGCTCCTGGAGTCCGGCGCCGGCGGGACGCCGAGCGTGCGCGCCGCGGGTGGC
This sequence comes from Aquimonas sp., assembly GCA_022241605.1. GTDB lineage: Bacteria > Pseudomonadota > Gammaproteobacteria > Xanthomonadales > Xanthomonadaceae > Aquimonas. Next base: position 12,089 of record JAKOMQ010000002.1, read on the forward strand.
GACAAGGTATCGGACCCCGCCGTGCTGGCCCTGGAGCTGGTCACCAACGCTGAGGGAATCCTGGCCGAATGGCTGCGTGCTTCACCCGCGGGTCTGCGCGTACTCAGCATCCGACTCGGTGCCGGCAACGCCCATGCGTGGGCGCAGCCGGCGCTGCACGCTGGCCTGCGCGGACTGAGCCTCGTCTGCCTCGGCGAACAGGAAGGCCTGCGGCGCGTCCTGCTGCTGCAGGCGAGCGAGGCGTTTGACACGGGCCCGGAGGAGCAAGCCCTGCTGGCGGAGATCGCTGGGGATCTCGAGTTCGCCCTGCAGCAGTTTGGTGTCCGCCGCCGCGCGGAGCAGCTGCATGCCCAGCTTGAGCTGCAGGCCCTGGCGCTCAACGCAAGTCGCGATGGCATCCTGCTGATCGACGCACACCAGCGCGTGGCGCTTGCCAACCCCGCCGCCGCGGAGCTGCTCGGCGAAGAGGCCCGAAGCCATGGCAGCGGCCGATGCAAGCTGCTGGACGATGTGCGCGCCCTGCCGGGAGCGGGCCCGGGTCTGGACAGCGTGCTGGCCAGCGAAGGGTACTGGCAGGGCGAGATGCTGCTGCGGCGGCCGGGGCACAGCGCGCGAACCCTGCTGTTGTCGGTGAGTCGAATACCCACGCAAACGAGCGCCCTGCCGCGGGCCGGCCTGAGCCAGCCCTTGCCCGAGCTGGTCCTCGTTTTCACCGACCTCACGCGGCAGCGGGAGGCGGATGCGCGCCTGCACAGGATGGTCCACTTCGACGCCCTGACCGGCTTGCCGAACCGCAGCCTGCTGTGCGCCGAACTCTTTGCCGCGCTGCAGCGATGGTCGGCTACGCAGGAGCCCGGCGGCGTGCTGATGCTGGATATGGACAATTTCCGCACCGTCAACGAAAGCATCGGCCAGGCCCGTGGCGATGAGCTGCTGCGAAACATCGCGCTGCGATTGTCTGGCGCACTGCCGGGCGGCTGCCTGCTTGCGCGCCCGGGCGGTGACGAATTCGTAGTGATCGCAGAACAGCTGCAGCGCCAGCAGGATGCGCTGGGCCTGCTGGCAGCTCGTCTTCAGGCGAGCCTGCAGGCGCCTGTGCAGCTGCCGGATGGCGAGCGTGTCTATACCCAGGCAAGCCTTGGAATCGTCGACTTCGACGACTGCGGGGGAGACCCTGCGGATGCATTGCGCAATGCCGAGCTCGCCTTGTTCGAAGCCAAGGCCAGCGGTCGCAATGCCTGGCGCCGTTTCGAAGCCCCGATGGCGGGACGCGCACGGGCAAGGCTGGCGCTGGAGAACCGCCTGCGCGAGGCGCTCGCCAGCCAGTGTTTCCGCCTGGTGTATCAACCGCTGGTGCGGATCGCCGACCAGCAACTGGTCGGCCTGGAAGCGCTGGTGCGACTGGAGCAGCCCGGGTTGCCGCCGCTGAGCCCGGATACGTTCATCCCGGTACTCGAGGAAACAGGGCTTATCTCCGCCTTGGGTGAGTGGGTCACCCTGGAAGCCTGCCTGCAGGCACGCCGCTGGCTCGATGCCGGTTGGGACTTCGGCTATGTCGCCGTCAATCTGTCCCCTGCGGAGGTCAGTCGCTATCCGATCCATGAGCGCGTGCGAAACGTGCTCGACCAATCGGGGCTGCCGGCGCGGAGGCTGGAGCTGGAGATCACAGAGACCGGCCTGATGGAACAAGGCGGCAAGGCCGAGCACTTCCTGCGTGAACTGCACGCACTGGGCGTGCGCCTGTCGATCGATGATTTCGGAACCGGCTATTCCTCGCTGGCCTCGCTGAGGCGTTTCCCGGTGGGCAAACTGAAGATCGACCGCAGTTTTGTCACCGAACTCGTGAGCAATGCCAGCAGCGCGCATCTCGTTGAGGCGATCATCGGCCTCGGGCAGAAGCTCGGCGTCGAGGTGCTGGCCGAGGGCGTGGAGACGCAGGCGCAGCTGGACTTCCTCCACGCCTGCGGTTGTCCACTTGCCCAAGGCTACCTGTTCAGCCGCCCGCTGCCCCCAGACGAGGTCTTTCGGTTCCAGCCGCGTTTGCAAGGCGGCTGAACGACAGGGCCCCGACCGCAAAGCGGCCGGGGCCCCGGGCGACGCGTTTGGAACTGGGCTCGCTTAGAGGGTGCACACGCCAGAGGGCGTGAGGTTGGTTAGGGGGATGCTACGGGTCGGCTGGCCGTCCAGGGCGATCTCTGCCACCGCCGTGCCGCAGTCTTCGAACTGCACGGTGACGGTGCCAACGGGCACGGTGGTGACCGGGTCGGCCGCAAGGAAGGCACCGCCGCTGCTCGAAAACACGGTCAGCACCGCAGACTCGCTGTTGAATCCACCGTTGGCGGCGTCGGCTGAACGCGCACCGGCGCTGTCCAGGGTGAACCACACCAGGCTGCCGCTGGCGCCATAGCTGTACCAGCTGCCCAACAGGCGGTTCTCGTCAGGCTTGGGCGTAAAGGCGAAGCCCTGACCGTCGAATTCCGGGGTGTACCAATGGCCGCTCACGCTGGCGTCGACCGGAGCCTCAGTAGGCAGCGCGCCCAGCGGCAAAGCGGTGAACCCGAGCGGCTGATTGACACCGTCACCGGTGGCCAACACCGACAGCACCGCGCCGGCGGGCAGGTCTACCGGAGCGAGGTCGATCAGGTTGCGAAGGCCGTCCGGCGTGGCCACCTTGAGGTCGTAGTTGCCGGCGGGAATCTCCAGATAATCGCTGGCGGCGAAGAACGGCACGTTGTCCAAGCCCCCAACCACACCCCCGCGGTCGGTGCGGATGGATACCGCGGTGGAGGCCGCGTCAGGCCCGAATGGCGCCGCATGGATCACACGCAGCTTGAGGTTGCCGGCGGCCGGGGCGGAGTTGTTGTCCACCAGCGCCTGCAGCGCGAGCGGCTGCCCACCTGCTCCACCGGTGGCCAACACCGTGTAGTCGGTGTCGGCGGCCAGCGTCACGTTTGCGCTGATCGCAACCGTGCTGGTTCCAGCCAGAACCACCTCGATCGAAGTGGCGCCCGCGGCGAGCGGGAGGTAGTCGGTGAAGTCCCCATACCGCACGTTGGTGAGCGCGGTAGCACCGTTGACTCGGATGTCCACGGCCGTGGCATCGCGTTCAGCCGAAAACGGCGCGAAGTGGCCTACCAGCACGCGCGGCTGTGCAAGCGCCAGCGAGGGCAGGCCAAGGCCGGCGACAAGAAAGCCTGCAAACAGGCCCTTCATGGTGATGTTCATGCGTCTACTCTCCCGTGATCAAGCGCGTCATTGCGCGCCGCCTTTGTACGTGCGGGAAGGTTAAAGCGATATGCAGCATAACTCCGCGCTTTGTGAATCATACTGCACAATTCCTTCACAACAGCGAAGCAGATGTGGGCAGTATCAAGCGTTATCAGAACCATGCGGGCGCTCGGGCGAGGCGAAGGGCCTGCCTCAGCCAGCGCATCGAGGCGAGCGCTGCGGACGCCGCCCGCGACTTCAAGCAACGCCCGCTGCAGAAGCGGACCACGGAATTGGCTTAGGTCGAATCTGCCGCAGGCACCGATCCACGGCCTTGGCAGACGCGCGGGCAGTCGCTCACATGCTTGCGGGGCTTGCGGGGCTTGCGGGGCTTGCGGATCAGAAGGTCCGGTCCCTTGCCTCCAGCCATGCGCCGGATCTGGCGCGTGGGCTCGCTCGCGCGAACCGATCGCATGCGCGGGCAGCCCGCTCCGGGGCATCCGCGTCAGCGCTGGGCACAGGCAAAGCCATGTGCCGACCGCATCTGCTGCCGTACGCCCTTGACGGCAGCGCGCTGCGTGACTGCTGCGGTCACCGGCTCGTAAAGCCCCCTCGAAATCACGCAACGCGTCTTTCCAGGAACGTCCGGCGGGTTCCTTGTTACAGCGCCTGCGGTTCTCACACGCACTGAAGGCGTCAAGTCGCAAACGCTCTCAGACGCCCTCTTCCACCGAGTTCACCGACGGGAACTTCACCACCGCGCGTGTTCCCTTGCCCGCTTCGCTGCTGAGCTCGACCGGCCAGCCAAACCGGGTGGAGAGCCGTCTAACGATGGTCAGCCCTACGCCCTGGCCGCCCTCCTTGCGCAGACCACCGCGAAAGAACGGATCGAAAGCGCGGTCGAGCTCATCGGGGCTCATGCCGCAGCCGGTGTCCTCCACCGCCACATGGTCGGCGTGGATCTTGACAACCACGGAGCCGGCATCGGTGTAGGCGCAGGCATTGCGGATGAGATTGGACAGGATCACCCGCAGCACGCGCGGGCTGCCGTGCAGGCTGAAAGCGGCATGCTCTTCGACCCGCAGCTCGACGGGCTTGTCCGCCAGAAGCGGCAGGGACTTTTGCACCTCGTCGGCGACCACCTCGTTGATGACGAAGTCTTCCTCCGGCAGGGTCGTGTCGCCTTCGCGGGCCAGGATCAGGAAGGATTCGATCAGCCCCTCCATGTCGCGCGCCGAGCTCAGGATCCGCTTGATCTGCCGGCGCGCGTAGGGGGGCAGGTCGTCCTCGGCGCACAGCACGTCGCAGGCGATACGGATTACCGTCAGCGGGCTTCGCAGCTCATGGCTCGCGTCGCGGGTGAAATTGCGTTCGCGTTCAACGAACTGATCGATGCGGGTAGCGAAGTCGTGCAGCGCTTGCGCCAGCACCAGCACTTCGCCCTCCACATCCAGTGGCAGTTGCTCAGGCGAAAGCGCGGCAAGGTTGGGCTGCTTGGGATCCCAGTCCTGCACTACGCTGGCCAGCCAGATCACTGGCGACACCGCTCGCCTGGAAATCCGATAGGTGCCCCAGGCGATGATGTAGATCACCACCAGCACCAGCACCAGCGGCACCGCCCCGAAGAAGAAGGCCAGCGTGTTGACCTGTTCGGCATCGAACACCAGCAGCAGGCGCCCGCCGTCGCCCTCCTGCACCAGAACCAGGGCACCGCCGCGTTCGAGCGGCAGGCTGTAGTAGCCCGGCGCCAGCCCGCGAAGATTCTCGGGCAGCACGTCTTCGCCCTGCCCCGGGCGCTGCAGGTAGCCCTGCATGTTGTAGGTGTCCGGGGGTTGCGCCTGCGGTTCGTTCGCCAACCGATCGCGGTAGTGTCGTGCCTCGTCGGTCAGCGCGCGCTGGATCAGCACGTCCTTGAGCACTGCAGAGGCGCCGTACACGCCCAGCACCGTGGCGCAGCTGATCGCCGCGATCTGCAGGATGAATGCCGCCCAGATCTTGCGGCGGAGGCCGGTGGAGATGCGCATGTCTTTTTCGGAATTCGGGATGGGGAACTGGGGACTCGCAGCAAGGTCTTTCAGACCCGCTGGACTTCAACGCGAGCCGACAGCATGGGGCGGAGCGGAGTATGCGGCCGTGAAGCGACACGCCGGGTGGATGAGGACGGTACATCCCATGCCATTCACCCGCCAGCGCACGCCAAACAAAAACGGGCCCCGCATCATATGCGGAGCCCGTGTCATCAGCACCAAGCCGGAATCTTTGACCGCGATCTGGATGCGGGGCGGTGGGCGCGACGATCGGCCGCGCGAACCTCCGCTCTTACGAATCCGGAATTCCCAGCCGGAAATCCCGGCCTTTCATGATCCCGGATCCCAGCCTTAACCGACCTTCTGCGCCGGCTCGGTCTCGAGCTCGGCCAAGCGATAGCCCGCGCTGTGGATGGTGTGCAGCAGCTGCTTTTCGAACGGCTTGTCGATGACTTTGCGCAGGTTGTACAGGTGACTGCGCAGGGTGTCGGAGTCTGGAAGCGCATCGCCCCAGATCTCGCGCTCGATGTCGCGACGGCTCACAACGCGCGGGGATTCGCGCATCAGGATGGTGAGCAGCTTCAAGCCGATCGGCGAAAGCTGCAGATCGCGGCCGTTGCGCGTCAGGCGCAGGGTGGCCGTGTCCAGCACCAGATCGCCGACCTTCAGCACTTCCGCGCTGACCTGGCGCCGGTCGCGACGGATCAGGGCGCGCACACGGGCTTCGAGCTCCTGGATGGCGAACGGCTTGATGAGGTAATCATCGCCGCCGGCTTCAAGGCCGCGGACCTTGTCGTCGAGGGTGTCGCGCGCCGTCAGCATCAGCACTGGCGTCGACTTCTTGGCGTCCTGTCGCAGTCGGCGGCACACTTCAAGACCATCCAAGCGCGGCAGCATCAGGTCGAGCACGATCACGTCATAGCTGTTTTCCACGGCCAGTCGCAGGCCGTCGGCGCCATCGGTGGCGTAATCCACGCCGAAGCCCTTGCGCTCCAGGTATTCGCCAACCATTTCGGAAATGTTGCGGTTGTCCTCGATGAGCAGGATCAGACCGGAGGATTCTTCGCGTGCTTTCATGGCCTTGCCTCGTTGGGGGTCGTTTTTCACAGACGTGAATTGACCACGGGCGGGGTGAGGCATGCGTGAATCGGGATTGACGAAATCGACATGGGCCCGAACGCGCAGCGGCTGCGGGCAGCGAAGATTGAAGCTACGCCAGGGGCTCCGCGCCCAAACCACTGAAGCCGGCGGGTTTTCGCGTCAGCGCGGCGGTCTGGAGCAGGCTCCGGCGAAGGCACCGCCGACGATCATCGGCGCCCGCTCAAGCGCGCGGCGGCAGGGCTTACGAGGCCGCAGATCCCTCGGCTTCGCGCGCGGCCTGCTTGCGTGGGCATTGATCAGCGGGCTTGGAACACGCTCCGCAGTCACCCTCAACGCCAACTGCACCGAGACCGCCGCAGGAGCCCTGGATGGGCTTGCGCCCGAGCAGCACACCGACGGCCATGGCGGTGAAACAAAGACCGACCACCAGCAGCGTCAGCGCGATCGTAACCAGACTCATGGGATGGCTCCAAGCAGGGACTGCATGGCCGGAGTGGCGATCTCGCGCACCTGGTCGGCGTCGGCAGTGATGAAGAGTACCGCCAGTCCGCGCTGGCGGGCAAAGTCAAAGCCTTTCTCGGGGCCGAGCACGCCGAGTGCCGTGGCCCAAGCATCGGCTTCCAGGCAGGTATCGGCCAGCACGGTGACCGACACCAGCGCATGCTGCACCGGAACACCGCTGCGTGGGTCGATGGTGTGCGAGAAGGCCCGCGCGCCGTGCTCGAAGAAATTGCGATAGCTGCCCGAGGTAGCCACCGCCAGCGGGCGCGGCAGCAGCAATACGCTCTGCACCTCGCGGCTACCCGGCACGGGACGCTCGATGCCGATCCGCCACGGGCTGCCGTCCGGACGTTGCCCGAGGGTGCGCAGATCGCCGCCGATATCCACCATCGCCGAGTCGATGCGATGGTGCTGCAGCAGTTCGAGCACGCGGTCGACCGCGTCACCCTTGGCGATCGACGACAGATCCAGATACAGCCCGCCCGGCTGCACGATGTAGCGCTGTGCCGGCTCGAACGTCAGCCGCTGCCAGCCCACCCGGGCACGAGCCTGCTCGATGGCTTCCGGTTCAGGCGGCACCTCACGGAGTCCGTCCGGGCCGAAGCCCCAGAGATTGACCAGCGGGCCCACCGTCGGGTCATAGGCGCCCTCGGTCTGATCGGCAAGCGCCAGGGCCGCAGCCAGGACACGCACGAAACCCTCCGGCAGATCCACCGCTTCGCCGGCTTCTGCGCGGTTGAAGCGCGTGATTACCGAATCCTCGCGGTAGGTGCTCATTTCGGCGTTGACCGCCTCCAACACCGCCTCGATCTCAGCGCGAAGTACCGGCAGTGGCGTGCCGGTAGCCCCCGCCGCCAGCCGCACCTGCCAATAGGTGCCCATGGTGCGGCCCTCCAGCGTCTGCAGCTGGGGCGGGCGGCTGCAGGCTGCCAGCAGGGTCAACAGGCACAGGCAAAGCGCGGCTCCGATCAGGAGCCGCGCGCGGCGCAGGTGTTCAACCGAAGTCATCGAACAGGATGTTGTCGCGCTGCACGCCCATGTCGCGCAGCATTTTCATGGTCGACTTCAGCATCATCGGCGGGCCGCAGAGGTAGTACTCGCAGTCCTCGGGCGCGGCGTGCTTTTTGAGGTAGTGATCCTGCACCACCTGGTGGATGAACCCGGTCGGGCCGGTCCAGTTGTCTTCGGGCTGCGGCTCGGACAGGGCCAGGTGCCACGTGAAGTTGGGGTTCTTCGCGGCGAGCTCCTCAAACTCCTCCACGTAAAAGGCCTCGCGCAGCGAACGGGCGCCGTACCAGAAGCTGACCTTGCGATCGGTCTTGAGGCGCTTGAGCTGGTCGAAGATATGGGCGCGCAGCGGCGCCATGCCTGCGCCACCGCCGATGTAGACCATCTCGTTGCGGGTCTCGCGCGCATAGAACTCGCCGAACGGCCCGAACACCATCACCTTGTCGCCGGGCTTGAGGCTGAAAACGTAGCTGGACACGATGCCAGGCGGCACCTGCTTGCCCGGCGGCGGAGTGGCGATGCGGATATTGAACTTCAGCAGACCGCGCTCCTCCGGGTAGTTGGCCATGGAGTACGCGCGGATCAGCGCCTCCTCGGTGTTCTCTACCTCGAGGTCGAACAGCTTGAACCGGTCCCAATCGCCACGGTATTCGGGGTCGATCTGGAAATCCTTGAACTGCGCCTTGAAGCGCGGCACCTCCAGCTGCACGTAGCCGCCGGCGCGGAAGTCCAGCTCGACGCCCTCGGGCAGGCGCAGCACCAGCTCCTTGATGAAGGTGGCGACGTTTTCGTTGCTGACCACGGTGCACTCGAGCTTCGCGATGTCGAAGAACTCCTCGTGCACGTGGATCTTCATGTCCTGCTTGACCGCCACCTGGCAGGACAGGCGATAGCCCTCTCGGATCTCCTGGCGGGTGAGCTTTTCGGCCTCGGTAGCCAGCACGTCACCGCCCCCGGAGAGCACCTGGCACTTGCACTGCCCGCAGGTGCCGCCGCCGCCGCAGGCGCTGGACAGAAAGATGCCCTCGTCGGCCAGCGCGCCCAGCAGCTTGGTGCCCGGCGAGGCCTTGATGGCCTTGGCCGGGTCGTCGTTGATGTCGATGGTGACCTCGCCGCTGGCCACCAGCTTGGAGCGGGCAGCCAGGATGGCCGCCACCAGGATCATCACGGTGGAGGTGAAAACGAAAACGCTGAAGAGGATTTCGAAGACCATCGTTTGCTCCCACCCGCCTTAGAGCTGCACGCCTGCGAAGGACATGAAGCCCAACGACATCAGCCCGACCACGATGAAGGTGATGCCCAGGCCCTGCAGACCCTGCGGCACGTCGCTGTACTTCAGCTTCTCGCGGATCGCCGCCAGCAGCACGATGGCCAGCGCCCAGCCGGCGCCGGCGCCGAAACCGTAGACCACGCTTTCGCCGAAATCATAGTGCCGCTCCACCATGAACAGGACGGCGCCAAGGATGGCGCAGTTGACGGTGATGAGCGGCAGAAAGATGCCAAGCGCGTTGTAGAGCTTGGGCACGAAACGGTCCAGCAGCATCTCCAGGATCTGCACGACGGCGGCAATCACGCCGATGTAGGTCAGCAGGCCCAGGAAGCGCAGGTCGATCTGCTGCAGGGCCTGGATGCCGGTCCAGGCCAGCGCGCCCTCATCGAGGATGCTGTGAAGCAAGAAATTGTTCAGCGGCACGGTGATGGTCAGCACCACGACCACGGCGATGCCGAGGCCAAGCGCGGTCTCCACCTTCTTGGAGATCGCCAGGAAAGTGCACATGCCGAGGAAAAACGCCAGCGCCATGTTCTCGACGAACACGGCGCGGATCATCAGGCTGAGGTAGTGCTCGAACATGGGGCCTTCCTCAGAGCGTGTCGGTGGCGCGGGTGTTGGGCGCGATGCGGAACTGCGGCGCCTCGACCTGCTTGGGTTTCCAGGTGCGCAGCGCCCAGATGAAGATGCCGATCAGGAAGAAGGCGCTGGGCGGCAGCAGCATCAGGCCATTCGGCTGGAACCAACCGCCCTCCGACACCGGGGTGAGCAGGCGCACTCCGAACAGGCTGCCCGAGCCCAGCAGCTCGCGCCAGAAGCCCACGAACACCAGCACCACCGAGTAGCCCAGCGCATTGCCGATGCCGTCAACGGCCGAGATCATCGGCGGGTTCTGCATCGCAAAGCCTTCGGCGCGGCCAAGCACGATGCAGTTGGTGATGATCAGACCCACGAAGACGGACAGCTCGCGACTGAGCTCATAGGCGTAGGCACGCAGCATCTGGTCGACCACGATCACCAGCGAGGTGATGATGGTCATCTGCACGATGATCCGCACGTTGGACGGGATGTGGTTGCGGATCAGGCTGATGAAGAGGTTGGACAGCGTCAGCACGAAGGTGACCGCCAGACACATGGTGACCGTGGCGTTCATGTTGGTGGTGATCGCCAGCGCCGAGCAGATGCCCAGGATCTGCAGCGCGATCGGGTTGTTCTCGAACAGCGGCCCCAGCAGGGCCTCCTTGCGCGTCATCTTGCTCATGCCTGGTCTCCCGCGGACGCCTGCGCCCGCATGCGCTCCACTGCCTGCTCAGCCTTGGGATTCATTGCCGATCTCCTGCCGCAGCCGTGCCAGGAAAGGCCCGTAGGCCTGCTCGCCCATCCAGAAGCGCACCAGGTTGTCCACCCCGCGGGTGGTGATGGTTGCGCCGGACAGGCCGTCCACCTTGTGCTGCGCGTCCGTCGCGCCCTCGGGCACGCGCCCCTTGAGCACCTCCAGCGCGAACTCGCCGTCCTCATCGAACAGGCGCTTGCCGTTCCACTGCGCCTGCCAGCGCGGGTTATCGACCTCGCCGCCGAGGCCCGGAGTTTCAGCGTGCTCGAAGAAGCGCAGGCCGGACACGGTGTCGAGGTCGGCCTCAAGCGCAAGAAAACCGTACATGGTGGACCACAGGCCGTAGCCATGCACCGGCAGCACGATCCTGCTGACCCTACCGTCATCGCCACGGGCCACGAACACCTCGCCCACCCGCGCCATGCTGCGGATGCCGGCCGGGTCGTCCTGCAGCCTCAGGCCCAGTTCGGCATCGCGCGCCGCAGACAGCGGGTCATAGCTGTCCGGCATCTCCACGTAGTCGCCGGTGGAAAAGTCCACGAAGCGACGCTCCACCCGGCCAAACGCCTCGGCCACGTCGATGCCGGGCTCGTACATGCCGGCCGCACGCAGGATGTTGACCTGCCGGAACCGCTCCCGGTTCTCGACCTGCTTGGGCGCCAGCGTCACCGCCGCACCCGCCACCACCAGCGCGCACACCAGGCAGACCAGCAGGGAGACCTTGATGACGTTCTTGATCGAATCGCGCTCGTGGTGGCTCATGCGACCTCCGTGGCGCGGCGCAGGCGGCGGCGGACGTTGGCCTGCACCACGAAATGGTCAATGAGCGGCGCACACAGGTTGCCGAACAGGATGGCCAGCATCACACCCTCCGGAAAAGCCGGGTTGATCACCCGGATCATCACCGTCATCGCGCCGATCAGGATGCCGAACACCCACTTGCCGGTGTTGGTCATCGAGGCCGAGACCGGGTCGGTGGCCATGTAGACCATGCCAAAGGCGAAGCCGCCGAGGCTGAGATGCCAGTACCACGGCATCGCGAACATCGGATTGGTCTCGCTGCCCACCACGTTCAACAGCGTGGCCATTCCGGCCATGCCAAGGAACACGCTGAGCATGATCCGCCAGCTGGCGATGCGGGTGAACGCCAGGAACACACCGGCAAGCAGGATGATCAGGGTGGAGCTTTCGCCGATCGAACCCTGGATGCCGCCCAGCGCAGTCTGCATCCAGGTCAGATCCACCGAGGCCGCGCTCGCGGCATTGGCTGTCAGGCCGACACCGTAATCAAGCTGGCCCGCCGCGGCCAGCGCCAGCGGGGTGGCGCCGGAGAAACCGTCCACCGCGGTCCAGATGGCATCACCCGACATATGCGCCGGGTAGGCGAAGAACAGGAAGGCGCGGCCGACCAGCGCCGGGTTCAGGAAATTTTTGCCGGTGCCGCCAAAAATCTCCTTGCCGAAGACCACGCCGAAGCTGATCCCAAGGAACACCATCCACAGCGGGATGGTCGGCGGAAGGATCAGGGTGAACAGGATGCCGGTGACGAAGAAACCCTCGTTCACCTCATGGCCGCGCTTCCACGCGAACAAACCTTCCCAGATGAAGCCGCCTACATAGGTGACGATGAAGATCGGCACGTAGTAGGCCGCGCCGTGCAGGAAGTTGGCGATCAGGCTGGTGTGATCGAAGCCCACCATCGCCGCCACCAGATCGGTGCGCCAGCCGGGAATCGGCGCGAAACCGAACTGGGTGATCTGCAGGTTGGCCTGGTAGCCGACATTGTGCATGCCGAACAGCAGGGCCGGCAGCGCTGCCAGCCAGACCGTCATCATCACCCGCTTGAGGTCGATGCCGTCGCGCACATGCGTGGGCCCGCGCGTCGTCGACGACGGCGAATACAGCATGGTGTCGAACATCTCGTAGAAAACGTAGAAGCGCTCGTACTTGCCACCCTTGTGGAAGTGTGGAGAGACGCTCTTGTCGATGTAGGCACGCAGTCCCATTCAGCCCTCCGCCTCGATCTGGTCCAGGTTGTCGCGCAGGATCGGGCCGTATTCGTACTTGCCTGCACACACATAGCTGCACAGGGCCAGGTCCTCCTCCACCAGCTCCAGCGCGCCCAGCGCCTGTGCGGCTTCGGTGTCACCCACCGCCAGCGCGCGCAGCAGCTGGGTCGGCAGGATGTCCAGCGGCATCACCGACTCGTACTGGCCCAGCGGCACCATTGCGCGCTCGCTGCCGTTGGTGGTGGTGGAAAGCGCCAGCCGCCTGCCGGGCAGGAAGCGGCTCAGGTAGATGTTCAGCACCGAATGGCGCTCGATGCCCGGCGACAGATAGCCAAGCAGCGGGCGGTCGTCACCCTCGCGCAGCACGCTGACCTGGTTCGCCAGGCGGCCGAGGAAGGCGGTCGGCCCGCTGGCGGCACGGCCGTTGAAGACCGAGCCCGAGATGATGCGGTGCCTGTCGGAATCGAGCCGGTCGCGGGTGAGCTCTTCCAGGCTGGCCCCCACGCGGGTACGCAGCAATCGTGGCTGCTTGACGCCTGGCCCGCCCAGCGCGACCACGCGCTCGCTGTGGAGGCGGCCGGTGGTAAACAGGCGGCCGAAAGCGATCACGTCCTGATAGCCCACCACCCACACGGATTTCCGGGCCCCTACCGGCTCCAGGAAATGGATGTGGGTGCCCGGATTGCCGGCGGGATGCGGACCGGCGAAGGTCTCCTCGCGCACGCGGCCCGCGGCGAACGAAGCCAGCGCACCGCCCTCGCGTCGGCACACCCAGACCGTGCCCTCGGTCAACCGCGAAAGCAGCGCCAGGCCATCGCGGAAATCCTGCTCCCGCTCAGCGACGATCAGCTCGGGGTCGGCCGCCAGCGGCTGGGTGTCGATCAGCGGCACGAAGATCGCCGCCGGCCTGGCGTCCAGCTGGGGCACCTTGCCGAAAGGCCGAGTGCGTATGGCCGTCCACTCACCGGAAACGACAAGCTGCTCGCGAACCGTGTCGGCGGGCAGGCTGCCGAGGCTGGCGCGGTCGAAGCGCTCGAAGCTCTCGTCCTCGTCGCCTTCGAGCTCGATCTCCACCGACAGCATGAAACGCCGATCGCCGCGATGGATCGCACGCACCACGCCAGCACCTGGCGCGGTGAAACGGACACCGGGGGTTTTCTTGTCTTCGAAAATGAGCTGACCACGACGCACGCGGTCGCCTTCAGCCACCGCCATGCCCGGGCGCATGCCGGGGTAGTCACCACCCAGCACCGCGACGCGCCGGATCGCCGGCGCGGAGTCGTCGATGCGGGGCTCGGGCGCGCCTGCCAAGGGCAGGTCGAGTCCTCGCTTGATGCGGATCACGGGATGCGGCTCCTACGACAGGGTCGGGGGCGGACGCTGCTCCCGTCACCCGCACCATCGCCTGCAGGGTCGCGGGTGCCCGGGCTCCGGACTGCCTGCGCATCACCTGCGTCCAAACGCGAAAGAGCGGGAAGCGCTGTGGAGCACTTTCCGCCGGCGAATCTAGCACGCGTATACCTTTTGGTCACGGGCGCACACGCCGCGTGAGGGACTGCTGTGCCGCGCGTGACAGATCGTCGGATGGGTGGCGGTGGATTGGGGTGCGGTTCAGGGCGCGAGCAGGAACAATGGTGGAGCCATGGCGCCGACGAGCAAAGCCGAGCCGCGGCCAAAGACGCCGTCAGAACCTGATGATTTGTTGCGCGCGGCGCACTGGACCAAGGTCTAGGCAGGCTGCTGCGCAACGCGCTCACGGCAGTGCACTGGCAGCACCCCAAGCAGGCGCTGATATGCTTCGCTGACGTGAAGGCGAGAGGGCGCTCCATCTCCGCCACCCGCCCCAGAAATTGCCGCCCAACCCATTCGCCCAGTGGAGGAATCTTATGGAAACCCTGCTTCGCAGCGTGCTTCAGGAAAAGGCCGACCAACTGTCCGACAAGGGCCACATCCTGTTCTGGACCGCGCCCGACACACCGATGGCAGAAGCGGTGCGCATGATGGACGAGGGCAACGTGGGCTGCCTGCTGGTCATGGACGCGGGGCGACTGGTAGGCCTGCTCAACGAGCGCGACGTCATCCGCGGCCTGAGCGCGCACGGCGCCGCGCTGGGCGACAAGCCCGTGTCTGACGTGATGAGCGTGAAGCCGGTCAGCGTGTCGCCCTCCATGAGCGTGTATCAAGCCATGGTGGAGTGCACCGAACGGCGCGCGCGCCACTTGCCGGTGCTCGAGGACGGTGAGCTGCTCGGCCTGATCTCCATCGGCGACCTGGTGCGCCTGGTGGCCAAGGACAAGGAAAAAAGGATCAGCGACCTGATGGGCTACATCCAGGGCTGACCGACCGCAGGCGAACCCGCTCCATGTCCACCCCCACCCTACCCGGCGAGCCCGAACTCCGGGCCGCCTTTGGCGCCTTCGCCACCGGTGTCTGCGTGCTCACCACCCGCGATGCGGAGGGTTGTCCGCAGGGCATGACGGTGAGCAGCTTCGCCGCAGTCTCGCTGGCACCGCCACTGGTGCTGTGGTGCGCGCAACGTGGGGTGCAGCCCTTCGCCGCGTTCGAGGCCGCCGCGCATTTCGCGGTGCACGTGCTGTCTGCCGACCAGCAGCACCTGTCCGATCGTTTCGCCTGGGGCGAGGGCAACCGCTTCGCCGGGCTCGCGGTCGAGCAAGGCCCGAACGGGCTACCCTTGTTGCCCGGCTGCTCTGCCCGCCTGCTGTGCGAGACGGTGGAGCGCCACGCCGGCGGTGACCATGTGATCTTTCTGGGCCGCGTGTTTGGGCTGAGCCACCAGCCGTTCGAACCGCTGCTCTACCACGGCGGCGCCTACGGTCGCCTGCTTCGAGCCTGAAAGCGCTGCGGCGCCGGGTTCTGTTGCGCCACGCTACGGTATCTTAAGAACACAGGATCCCAACTGCAGTATCCTCAGCGCAGCTCCCTGTCGCAGCGAACGGACAATGTCTCGATATCCCGGCCCGACGGGCCTGCATTTTCCTGCCCAGATCGATTCGGGCACGCTTGGCCTGTTCCTCTCCCAGGCGCCACAGCCCGCCGGCCTGCAGCGCGCCCGCGCCGTCGACGAGCTGACGCCCATCGCTCGCTGGATGGCCCGGGAGATGCTGACCAACGCCAGCAGCGAAGAAGCCCAGCGCATCCAGCGGCTCAACAGCTACAGCTTCGAGACCTGCGTGGCCGACACCCGTGACTGGCCCTGGTGGCAGCAGATGCTGGCCGGCTCGCAGTGGCAGGAGGCCTGCCTGAACCAGGCGATCAGCAGCAAGGCCGCGGCGCATACGGCCTGGGGCCTGCTGGTCCGCCAGGACGGCCGCTGGGACCACAAGCCCATCATCGCCCGCCGCTTCAGGCCGGCGGTGGACTCGGGCGAGCAGCACTTCCACCGCTACCACGGCCACGTGTACTTCTACGACGTGTGGTCGAACATCCACTACGGCTATGTCGGCCGCGCCTGCGGCTTCAGCGAGGCCGAGCTGCTCGACGGCGCCGGCCTGGAGCAGATCGCCTCCGACCTCATGCGCGGCAGGCGGCCCAATGCCTCACAGGGCGTGCAGGGCCTGCGCCGGTTCGACCATCCGGAGGACAGGGTCTCGGTCGAGATCGGGCTGCAGCTGTGGCGGCAGCCGCCCGGAGCCCTCGATGCCAGCGCACTGGTGTCGCGGATCGTGGCACGCCGTGCCGCGCTTGGCGCCCGGCCCTATCCCTGATGCGGCGCGCCGCCATCCTCGCGCTGACCTGCGTCCTGACCGCCTGCACACCCGGCGAGCCGCATGTCGACGTTGAATACCGCCACCTTGGCGAGCCGGCTTCCGCGAGCCTGGAGCTGTTCCTGCAGGCAGGCAAGGACCGCCATCGACACGCGCAGCTGGGGCCGGGCCAATCGGGTCGCGTGCGCCTGATCCCAGGCGTTGCCGTGGTGCGCGCGGACGAGCGCCGGCTGCACCTTCGATACACCCTCACTGACTCGCCCGATGCCGAACCCGTGCACTGGCCCGGGCCGGACCTGCCGGCCAGTGCCAGCTACCGCATCCGCATCGAGCTGGATGGCGACGGGCGCGTGGAATCGCACCACTGCATCAAGCCCTGCAGCCTGGAGCAGTGAGGGCCAGGCCCAAGGCAAGCAGTTGCCCACTCTGGCTCGCCAAGCCACGAGTTCCTGGAAATGTCTGATCAACTCCATCCGGGCGCCGATCAGACGTCGCGAGTCCGGCGCCGGTCCGGACTCGATCTCGTTGAATAAAGCACTTGAGTGCTCGATTCGCGGGCTCGTCATCCATGGCGTTCGGTGGGCTCAGAGCGTGTGAAAAAATCCAGACGGCGTCGCGAGAGCATCGCTGGGCGTTTGTGGCAAAGCGCGGCACGTGATTGCAGTGAAGTCTGGTGAACCGAATGACCGCAGGATTCGCATAGCGCGCAGCCGCCACGAGCGTCCAGCGGCGGCTGCAGCAGGCGGATGGTTTTTTCACCGACTCGCAGATAGGCCAGAGCCTGCCTGGCGGGTCGCCGCAGCTGGCTGCAGCGCCGCCTGCCTCATTCGGATCTCGCAGACGCACCGTGCAAGCGCGGCGCACCTCGAATCTCGGTGCGTGTCCGGATCCGTGCGCTCGCCCAAGCGATGCTCCCGCCGCTGCCGGCACAACCGCCACGGGCCCGCGCAATCAGCGGCTCCCGCCCTCGAAGTTGTCGCGCACGAATCGATCCAGCAGACGCACGCCGTAGCCCGAGGCGCCGAGCGGCACCGTCGGCAGCAGCGGGGCGTCACGCCAGGCCATGCTGGCGATGTCCAAATGCGCCCACGGCAGCTCTGGCGCCACCCAGGCGCCGATGAAGAAGGCACCGACTCCGGCTCCGGCTCCGCGCCCGCTGCCGCCATTGCGCAGGTCGGCGATCGGCGACTCCAGGTCCTTGGCATAGCTCGGGTGCAGCGGCAGCCTCCACACCTCCTCGCCGCTGGCGGCACCGGCCGCCAGCAGCTGGCCGGCAAGCGCGTCGTGGCGGCTGAACAGGCCAGCGTATTCATCACCCAGCGCGGTCACCTGCGAGCCGGTGAGGGTCGCGATATCGATCAGCACAGCGGGCTTGAGCTCGCGCTGGGCCCAGGTGATGGCGTCCACCAGCACCATCCTTCCCTCGGCATCCGTGCTCATGATCTCGAAGGTCTGCCCGCTCATGGTGCGGATGACATCGCCGGGACGGATGGCGCTGCCCGAGGGCATGTTTTCCGCAAGCGCGGCCACTGCCACTGCATTCACCGGCGCGCGCCGCTTGGCCAAACCAAGCACCGCGCCGGTGACGCTGGCGGCGCCGGTCATGTCGTACTTCATGCGCCACATGTCCTGCGAGGGCTTGATCGAAATGCCGCCGGTATCGAAGGTGATGCCCTTGCCGACAAACACCAGCGGCGCCTCGTCCGCGGCGGCGCCGCGATAGTGGATCGCCAGCAGCCGCGGCGGACGTGCGCTGCCCTGCCCCACCGCCAGCATCGCGCCCATGCCGAGTTCGGCCATGGCGCGCTCGTCCAGCACTTCGATCCGCACGTTGGGCACGCCTTCGAAGGCAAGACGCGCGCGCTCGACAAAGCTCTGCGGGTAGACCACGTTGGCCGGCTCACTGACCAGGTCGCGGGCCAGGCGCACACCCTGCGCCACGGGCTGCCAGCTCTGCGTCCAAAGCCGGCCATCCGCCTGCGGTTGAGGCACCCGCACCACGACCCGACCCTGGCCCAGGACCGGCTGCCCCGGGCGCTGGCTCCGGTACTGGAGAAAGGTGTACTGACCCAGCTCGACACCCAGCGCGAGGTGCGCGCCCGCACCGGCGATCGTCGCGTCCGGCCACAGCAGCTGGATCGTCTCCGCGGCGCTGACAACCCCCGCCTGTCCAACCAGGCCACCGATGTCCTCCAGCAGACGCGGGCTCACGGGATCTTCGCCGGTGCCTACCAGGATTACCTGGGTATAGCCGCCAAGGCCGTGCAGGTTGAGCATCGTGCCGCGCTCACCGGTGAAACCGGCATTTGCGGCGGCGCGGCCGAGCGCTCCGCCGGCGGCGGCATCCAGCTCGGCAAAGGCACCCTCCTGCGGTACGCCACGCTTGACCGTGACGGCGAGCGCACCATCGTCGGGCACGGCGTAGGCTTCGAACTCGATCACCCGCTGCGCCTCGGCCGCGAAAGCGAGAAGGCAGGCAAGTAGCGCAATTCCGGCGTGGCGCATCAGGCGTCTTGAACGGGGCATGGGTCGGGCTTCCTGGAGAGGGTCGAAATACGGGCCGCGGGATCGGCAGATCCCGTGACGCATTCGCGAAATTGCCGGATCCCTCTGCCAGCCGCATGTACCGGAAGGCCCGCGCACACATCGCTGGCCCGCGCGCTCACGTGACGCACGCATTCACCAACGTGCTTGCGGGCATCATCACGCATGCGAAGCCCTTCATCGAACGGACTTACAATGCTCCAGCCTGTGCCGCGCAACGCCTTTGCCATCCTCATCGCCGCCTTGATCGCCTGCAGTGGCCCGCAGGCGCGGGCCCAAGACGCGGTGTCCGTGGCCGTGGTGGAACGGGCACCACTCGCCGAGACCCTCAGCCTGTCGGGGAGCCTCGTCGCCATCCGCGATGCCCGGCTGTCACCGCGTCTGCAGGGGCTGGTGCAGAGTCTGGCGGTCGATGTGGGCGATGTCGTCGAGCGCGGCCAGCCGCTGCTGCGCCTGGACGACACCCTTGCCCGCCTGCAGCTGCGCAGCAGCGAAGCCGAGCTTGAAGCCGCGGCTGCCGCGGAGGCCGAGGCGCGGCGTCGGGTCGAGGAAGCCGAGCCGCTGGTGGCGCAGCGCAGTCTGCCCCAAACCGAACTGGCGGCCCGCCGCGCCGAGCTGGCGCGCGCAGCCGCCGCGCGCTCGGCCGCGCAGGCGCAGACCGAAACCGAACGCGAGCGGCTGGCTCGCCACACCCTGGCTGCGCCCTTTGCCGGCACCATCGCGGCGCGCTTCGTGGACCTCGGCGAGTGGGTGGAGCCCGCCAGCGCCGTGCTGCAGCTGGTCGACACCGGCAGCCTGCGGCTGGAGGTACAGGCCCCGCAGGAGCGCTTTGCCGACATCGCCGCCGATACGCAGGTGTGGATCGAGTCCGACACCCGCCCCGGCCATCGCCTGCCGGCGCGCGTGGGCGCGCGGGTACCAGTGTCCACGGCAGTCGGAGCGCGCAGCTTTCTTCTGCAGGTGCTGCCAGTGGACAACACCCACGGCCTGCTGCCGGGCAGCTCCGCACAGGCGCACTTCGAGCTGGATGGCAGCGCCGCGCTGAGCCTGCCGCGGGATGCGCTGCTTCGACACCCGGATGGCGGCTTCAGCGTGTTCGTCGCCGTCGATCGCGGCGAGGAGACTGTGGCCGAGCGCCGCCCGGTGCGGCTGGGGCGACAGTCGGGCAACCGGGTCGAAGTGCTGGAAGGCCTGCAGGAAGGCGATCGCGTTGTGGTGCGCGGCAACGAGCGCCTGCAGGACAACCAACCTATCCGCGCCGCCGCCCAGGAGGGCTGAACGGCATGATCGAGAGCCTGGTCAGGCGCGGCACCCTGGTCACCGTTGCGGTGCTTATCCTCTGCGTGCTCGGCGTGGCGGCGGCGCTGCGCATTCCGGTCCAGATGATTCCGGACCTGGAAGTGCGCACGGTCAGCGTGGTCACGCGCTGGGCCGGCGCCACCCCGCAGGACGTCGAGAAGGAAATCCTGATCGAGCAGGAGCGCTTTCTGCGCACCGTGCCCAACCTGCGCCGAATGGTGTCGTTCGCACGTACTGGCGAGGCCAGCATCGAGCTGGAGTTCCCCTTCGGCGTCGACATCAACGAAGCCCTGATCCGCACCAGCAACGCGCTGTCGCAGGTCTCGGGCTACCCGGAAAACGTCGACCCGCCGCGGCTGCAGGCCAGCAGCTTCAGCAACAACGCCTTCATGTTCTTCGCGCTGGCGCCGGTGCCCGGCAATCCGCTGGCCATCGACATCAACATGCTGCGGGACTTCGTGGACGACGAGGTGCGGCCGCGCATGGAGCGCGTGCCCGGCGTGGCGCAGGTCAACGTTGGAGGCGGCGCCGAGCGCCAGGTGCAGATCCGGGTGGATCCGGCGCGGCTGGCCCAGCGCGGCCTGGGCCTGGACGACGTGCGCAACGCCGTGCGCGCGCGCAATCGCGACAGCTCCGGCGGCGATATCGACAGCGGCAAGCGCCGCTATCTGATCCGCACCGTCGGCCGCGTCACCGACGCCGACACCCTGCAGGAGCTGATCCTGCGCCGCGACGGCGACTCCATCGTGCGCCTGCGCGACGTCGCCGAGGTCGAGCTCAGCCACTTCGAGCTGCGCGGCCTGGCCTTCGCCGACGGCCAGCCGCGCCTCAACCTGTCGGTGCAGCGCGAGCCGGGCTCCAACGTGATCGCCATCAAGGACGGCCTGCTGCCGGAGGTGGAGCAGATCAATCGCGAGCTGCTGCAGCCTTACGGCCTGGAGCTGCGCCTGTTCAGTGACGATGTGCGCTACGTGCAGGACTCCATCCGCAACGTCTGGACCAACCTTCTGCTGGGCGCACTGCTAGCGTCGGCGGTCATGCTGTACTTCCTGCGCAGCTGGCGCACCACCCTGGTCGCGATGATCGGCCTGCCGATCTGCACCCTGGCCGCGTTCCTCGGGCTGATGGCCGCCGGCCGCACCATCAACGTGATTTCGCTGGCAGGTATCGCCTTTGCCATCGGCATGACCGTGGACAACAGCATCGTGGTGCTGGAGTCCATCGAGAGCGCACGCCGACGCGGCCTGGACCGCCTGCGCGCGGCTATCGAGGGTACCCGCGAGGTTTGGCCTGCAGTGCTGGCTTCGACGCTGACCACCGCCCTGGTGTTTGCACCGGTGCTGTTCATCGAGCAGGAGGCTGGACAACTGTTTTCGGACATCGGCATCGCGATTGCCACCTCGATCCTTGCTTCGATGCTGGTGGCGATCGGCATCATCCCGGCGGCCAGCGCGCGCTTTGCCGGCGATACCGCAGCCGGCAGCCTGCCCGGCGATGCGCCGATCCTGTCCGCCCCCAGCGCCTGGCTGATTGCCCGGCCCCGGCGCGCGCTGGCCTGCGTAGTGGCGACGCTGGGCCTGACCCTTGGCGTGGTGTTCGGGCTGGCGCCGCCGGCGGAGTACCTGCCCGAGGGCGAAGAGCCGAAGGCCTTCACCCGGATGTTCGCACCGCCCGGTCAGAACCTCGCTGAGATGGAGCGCATTGCCGCCGACATCCGCACCCGGCTGGACCCCGCCGTCAACGGCAGCGCCGAGGCTTACGCGCGCGGCGTGCTAGTGGTGCCGCCGCTCAAGTACTACACGATGAGCGTCAGCGCAGGCAGCCTGTGGGTGCTCAGCGAGCCGATCGACGGTGGCCAGCTGCAGGCCATGATGGACCAGCTGAGCGAACTGTTCCGCAGCTACCCCGGCATGCGTGCGTTCTCCTCGCGCGGCTCGATCATCTCCAGCAACGACGGCGGCACCCGCGCGGTGGCGATCGAGCTGTCCGGCACCGAGCTGGCGGGGCTGTATGCCACCGGTGAGGCCTTGCTGCGCCGCGCCGCCGAGCTGTTCGACAACCCACAGCTCAACAGCGAGCCCTCGGCGCTGTCGCTCGACCAGCCGCTGGTGCAGGTGCTGCCGCGCTGGGAGCGCCTCGCCGAAGTCGGCTTCGACGCCGGCAGCTTCGGCTTTGCGGTGGCGGCCCTGTCGGATGGCGCCTATCTGGACGAGCTCCTGATCGACGACGTGCCGGTCGACGTGTTCCTGTTCAGTGGCGCCGGCAACCGGCAGAGCCTGGAGGCCCTGCCGCAGCAGCCGGTGCTCACGCCCAGCGGCGAGGTATTGCCCCTGTCCGCGCTGGCCGACCTCGTCGAAACCGTGGACGGCGACGCCCTGCGCCGCGTGGATGGGCGACGCACCGTCACCCTGTTTGTAATCCCGCCGCGCTCCGTGGCCTTGGAGACCGCGGTGGATCGCGTCCGCAGCGAACTGCTGCCACAGGCGCGCGCCGCCGGCGACGTTGCAGCGGGCGTGAGCATTCGGCTGGCAGGCGCCGCCGACCAGCTGGAGGCCACCCGCGAAGCGCTGACCGGCAACTTCCTCATCGCGGTGTTGCTCATCTACCTGCTGCTGGTGGCGATCTTCACCCACTGGGGTTACCCCGGCCTGATCCTGATCACCGTGCCCACCGGCATTGCCGGCGGCATCCTCGGACTGCTGGCGCTCAACCTCGCCGGCAGTGCCGCCGGCGCCCTGGGCATGGGCGGCTTCAGCCAGCCCTTTGACATGCTGACCATGCTCGGCTTCCTGATCCTGCTCGGCACCGTGGTCAACAACCCGATCCTGATCGTCGACCGCACCCGCGCCAATCTCCAACGAGGGCTTGAGCTTGAAGCCGCCATTCTCGACGCCGTGCGCGCACGCCTGCGTCCGATCCTGATGTCCACCTTCTCCACCCTGTTCGGCCTCGCCCCGCTGGTGCTGATCCCCGGCGCCGGCACCGAGCTCTACCGCGGCGTCGGCGTGGTGGTGCTGACCGGCCTGCTGTGCTCCACCGCGGTGACCCTGACCTTCCTGCCTGCCCTGCTGCGCCTGGTGATGGGGCGCAGGCCGATGCTCGCGAGCGCGGTCGGGAGCTGAGCGCCCCACCGGGCGGGCAGTGAGCGAAGCGAGCGTCAACTTGACCCCAATCAAGCGGGCTGGAGTGGCCACCGCTAACCTTGCCCCCTCGCGGCCTGTTTGTGGGCCGTCCCAAGGCCGAAAACCCCATGCCGCTCGAACTCCCCGCACGCCCCTGGTACCGCGAGCCGATGGTGTGGCTGGTGATCGGGATCCCCTTCACTTCAGTGATCGTGGGCATCACCCTGCTGACGCTGGCGATCCGCTCCGGCAGTGCGGATGCGGTGCCGGATCCGGTGCGGCGCACGCTGCAGATCCAGGACACCGACATCGCTGCCGACCGCCGGGCGATTGCGATGGGCCTGCGCGGTGAGCTGCGGGTGGATCCGGAAACCGGCGCGCTGCAGGTGCGGCTGGCGCCGTTGGATGCCGCGACCGGGCCGACCCTGGTGCTGCGCCTGCTGCATGCCGGCCGCGCCAGCATGGATCAGGAGCTCAGCCTGGTGCGCTCAGGCGAGCTGTGGCTGGGCCGGGTCGAGAAGATGCAGGGCCAGGCCTGGAACATCGAAGTGGCGGCCACCGACGGCAGCTGGCGGGTGGGCGGCCGGCTGGATCCTGGCGCGCGCAGCAGCGAGCTGATCCCAATGCTGGCGGAAGGCTGAGCCTGCGGCGCCGCCGCGCGCGCCGCACACGCGTATGGACATGCCCACCGCCACCTGCCACCACTGCGGCGAGCCGCTGCCGGCCCAACCGGTGCTGGCGACGCTGAAGCGCGAGACCCGCGCCTTCTGCTGCGGCGGCTGCGCCGGGGCCGCGCGTTTCATCGACGAAGCCGGGCTGGGCGACTATTACCGCCTGCGCGAAGAGCAGGGCCAGCGCGTCGATGAGACCCTGGCCGACTACCGCGCCTTCGACCGCGAGGACGTGCTGCACGAGCACAGCCGGGTGCCTGACGAGGCGCCGGACTGCCGCGAGATGACCCTGATCGTGGAGGGCATGCGCTGCGCCGCCTGCGCCTGGCTGATCGACCGCGCGCTGATGCGCCTCGACGGCGTGGTGGAAGTGCAGTCCAACGCGATGAGCAGCCGGGTCAGCCTGCGCTGGCGGCCCTCGGCGCTGCGCCTGTCGGCAGCGCTGGAGCGGCTGGCCGCGCTGGGCTACCGCCCGCACCTGTCGCCCGGCGAGGCGCTGGAGCGCGAGCGCGTCGCCGAGCGCAAGCGGCTGCTGCTGCGGCTGGGCGTGGCCGGCATCGGCAGCCTGCAGGCGATGATGTTCGCCGAGGCGCTGTACCTCGACTT
Source organism: Aquimonas sp. (assembly GCA_022241605.1). Classification (GTDB taxonomy): domain Bacteria; phylum Pseudomonadota; class Gammaproteobacteria; order Xanthomonadales; family Xanthomonadaceae; genus Aquimonas. The sequence continues at coordinate 36,512 of JAKOMQ010000002.1, forward strand.
CAGCAACCAGATGGCGCCGGCCACCCGCGATTTCTTCCGCTGGGTCACCTTCGGTGTGTCGGCGCCGGTGGTGTTCTATTCCGGCTGGCCCTTCCTGAGCGGCATGGTCACCGAGTTCCGCCAGCGCCGGCTGGGCATGGACACCCTGATCGGCGGCTCGGTGCTGCTGGCCTATTTCGCCAGTCTTGTGGAGACGATCCGCGGCGGCGCCCACGTCTGGTACGACGCCGCGGTGATGTTCGTGTTCTTCCTGCTGGTCGCGCGCTATCTGGAGCGCATGGCGCGGCAGCGTGCCAACGCGGCGGTGGATGCGCTGGCGCAGGCGCGGCCAGCCCTGGCCTGGCGCATGCAGCCCGATGGCGTGGCCGTGCAGGTGCCGGTAGCGGCGCTTGCCGCAGGCGACCATGTGCGGGTGCCGGTGGGCGAGGCCCTGCCGGCCGACGGTGAGCTGATCGAGGAAGCGGCTGAAGTCGACGAGGCCCTGCTCAGCGGCGAGTCCACGCCAGTGCCCAAGCGCCCCGGCGACGCGGTGTTTGCCGGCAGCGTGGCGCGGCTGCAGCCGCTGGCCATGCGCATCCTGCGCACCGGGCAGGAGACCCGGCTGTCGCATCTGGTGCAGCTGGTGGAGCGCGCCCAGAACAGCCGCCCGCGTGCGGCGCAGGTGGCCGACCGCATCGCCAGCCATTTCGTGATGGCGCTGGGCGTGGCGGCAGCGCTGACCTTCTGGGCCTGGTGGCAGGTGCAGCCCGAGCGCGCCTTCGAGGTGATGCTGGCGGTGCTGGTGGTGAGCTGCCCCTGCGCGCTGTCGCTGGCCATCCCGGCGGCGCTGGCCAGCGCCGGCAATGCGCTGACCCGGATCGGCGCCCTGCCCCTGCGCGGCGACGCGCTGGAGGACCTGGCGCGCATCGACACCGTGCTGCTGGACAAGACCGGCACGCTCACCCTGGGGCGGCCGCGGATCGAATCGGTGCAGGTGTTCGAGGGCCTTGATGCCGAGGCCGCTCGCCGCATTGCGGCGGCGCTGGAGCGTGAGGCCGGGCATCCGCTGGCGCGCGCCTTCGAGGGCATCGGGGCTCCGCGCGCGCAGGCCGTGCAGGCGCATGCCGGCGCTGGCGTAGAAGGCGTGGTCGAGGGCCGCCGCTGGCGCATCGGTCAGGCCCGCTTCGCCGCAGGCGCGCTGGAGGACGCCCCCGGCGTCTGGCTGGGCGACGGTGAGCGCGCCTACGCGGTGTTTGAACTGGTTGACCGCCCGCGCGTCGACGCCGCCGAGGCGATCGCCCGGCTCAAGCAGCAGGGCCTCGCGGTGGAGATTCTCAGCGGCGACACAGCGGGCGCGGTGGAGGCGACGGCGCGCGAGCTGGGCATCGCGCGCTGGCAGGCCCGCGCCACGCCGGAATCCAAGCTGGCGCGCCTGCGCGAACTCCAGGCACAAGGCCATCGCGTGCTGATGCTGGGCGACGGCATCAACGACGCGCCGGTGCTGGCCGGTGCCGACGTATCAATTGCGCTGTCCTGCGGTGCCCCGCTGGCCCACCGCGCCGCCGACCTGGTGCTCGGTGGCGAACGCCTGATGCGCCTGCCACAGGTGCTGCAGCTGGCCCGTCGCACGCGCGGGCTGATCCGCGAAAACCTGGCCTGGGCGCTGGCCTACAACCTGATCGCCCTGCCCTTCGCGGCCGCCGGCCTGGTTACCCCGTGGATGGCGGCGCTGGGCATGGCCGGCTCTTCGCTGGTGGTCACGCTGAACGCACTGCGGCTGGGCCATGCGCGGATGTGGGCGCTGCCGGAGCCGCGCGCGTGAGCGTGCTGGTCTATCTGGTGCCTGTCAGCCTGGTGCTGCTTGGCCTCGCTTTCTGGGCGTTCTGGTGGGCGGTCAAGCGCGGTCAGTTCGACGACCTCGACACGCCCTCGATCGACATCCTCGCCGATGACGACAAGGACCCGGCACTGCGCGACACCGCAAAACTGCGCGAAGACGCCGAGGCCAAGCCGCGGGATCCGCATGCCGATTGACTGGCTGAGCGTGGGCGCGGCCCTGCTGGCCGGGCTGCTGGGCGGCGTGCACTGCGCCGCCATGTGCGGCGGGGTGGCCGCCGGCATCGCCGTGAGCGCGCGCCCACAGGGCCGCAGCGAGGCCTGGGCCATGGCCTTGCGCAGCAACCTCGGTCGCGTCGGCGGCTATGTGATCGCCGGCCTCATCGTCGGCGGCTTGGGCGCCGGCCTGTTGACGCTGGCGCGCAGCGAGACCCTGCTGCTGGGCGCGCGCATGGCGGTCGGCGCGGTGCTGGTGCTGGTGGGCCTGCGCATGCTGTTCCCCGGTGCTGGCTTCAACCTGCTCGCCAAACCCGGTGCGGCGCTGTGGGCGCAGCTGGCGCCGCTGCAGCGGCGGCTGCTGCCGGCCAATACCGCGCCCCGGCAGATCGCGCTCGGCCTGCTCTGGGGCTGGCTGCCGTGCGGCCTCAGCCTGACCCTGCTCTCCGCCGCCTGGCTGAGTGCAGACGCGCTGCAGGGTGGATTGATCATGGCGGCGTTCGGGCTGGGCACCCTGCCGCTGATGCTGCCGCTGACCTACAGCGGCGCCCGCAGCCTGCGCTGGCTGCAGCGTCCTGGCGCCCGCCATGGCGCGGCCGCACTGGTGATCACGGCGGGCGCGCTCACCCTGGCGGCGCCCTGGCTGGCGCAGATCCCGGCCGTGCACGGCGTGCTGGAGGCGCTGGGCTGCCGGACCCTGCCCTGACAGCGCCCTGCGGCAGCCGGTGCTTGCCAGGGTGCAGCGCATGCGAAGGCCATGACGCTGCGCGACCGAGCCGGTATTGCTGTCCGTCGCGCTGGCTGTTGGCCGTGCCGGCTCACGCTTGAGGCACACGGTGCCGCGTCAGGCTTCGAGGATGCCGTCCGCCGCGGAATCATCGTCCAGCGGTTGGCTGCTGCGGTGTTCGGCCAGCTCGGCCAGCGCGCTCTCGGCGGCGCGCAGGTATTCGGGCGCGACCCACAGACTGTGCAGGCCGAACACCGGCAGCTCGCCCATGGCCCCGCCCAGGTGCTCGCCGGAGAACAGCACCGGCACGCCGGCGGACTCCAGCCAGCCGCGGGCGATCTGAGCGTCGATATAGTTCTCTGCCTCGTAGACTTTATGCACGGCAACCCTGCCCGACCCGGAGACCGCAACATGCCCGCCCTGCCCCTGCCGCGTCCAGCGTTTTCCCTTCGTCTGGCGCTCTGCGCCGGCCTGCTGGCCCTGCTCAGCGCCTGCGGGCCAGCGCCGCTGCCACCCGAATTCGGCCGCATCGAGGGCCTGCAGGTGGTCGAGCTGCGCGAGGGCGAGGGTGAAGCCGCGCGGCCGGGCCAGCGCATCCACGTGCACTATGTCGGCCACGTGTTCGACCAGCGCGCGTCCGGCGGCCGCGGGCCGCAGTTCGATGCCTCGCGGCCGCGTGGCGAGCCACTGCGCATTTTGCTCGGTGCCGGTCAGGTGATCCGCGGCTGGGATCAGGGGCTGGAGGGCCTGCGCGTAGGCGGCGTGCGCGAGCTGCGCTTTGGCCCCGAATACGGCTACGGCGATCGCGGCGCCGGGCGCGCGATTCCGCCCGGAGCCTCGCTGGTGTTCGAGGTGGAGCTGATGGCGCTGGAGGACTGAGAGCCTGTAAGAACCGTCCGCCTGCTGCGGCCGCCGCTGGGCACTCGCGGCGGCCGCGTCTGGACTTTTTCACACGCTCTGAATCGCGGCCTCAGCCGCCCTCGCCCTGCTCCAGCTCGTCCAGGAAATCGACGCCGCGGCGCAGGTGCGGAATGACGATCGAGCCGCCGACCACCAGCGCCACCGAGAAGGTCTCGAAGAACTCCTCGCGGTTCACCCCGGCCTGCTTGCACTGGGCGATGTGGTAGCTGATGCAGTCGTCGCAGCGCAGCACCATCGAGGCGACCAGGCCCAGCAGCTCCTTGGTCTTGTGGTCGAGCGCGCCGTCCTTGTAGGTCTGGGTGTCCAGCGCGAAGAAGCGCCTCACCACCTGGTTGTCCTCGGCCAGGATCCGCTCGTTCATGCGCTTGCGGAAATCGCTGAACTCCTCCACGCGGCTCATGCGCCGGCCTCCAGCAGCGGGGCCAGGCCACCGGCGCGATCCAGCGCCACCATGTCGTCGAAGCCGCCGATGTGCTGGCCGTTGATGAAGATCTGCGGCACCGAGGTGCGGCCGGTCTGCTCCACGATCAGCTTGCGTGCCGCCGGGTCCAGATCCACCCGGATCTCCTCCCAGCCGTGGCCGCGCTGCTTCAGGAAGTTCTTGGCCGCCACGCAGTACGGGCAAACGGCGGTGCTGTAGATCTTGATATCGGCCACGCGGGGCTCCGGAGTTGCGAAAACAAGCCGCCAAGTATGAGGGCGACCGCCGTGATTGGAAGGGCTGTATCGGGGAGTGTCGCTTGGAAGCTGGCCTTGGGCGGTGATCTGCCCCCTCTCCCCCGGCCCCTCCCCCACCAGGGGGGAGGGGAGACCCGCTCCAGCGATACGAGCTCCCGCCCCGCGGCTCGGGGCGCTCGCGCAACCAGGCCAGACCTGCGTCCGAAGCCCCTCTCCCCTTGTGGGAGAGGGGTTGGGGAGAGGGGTGAAGCTCGCGACAAGCCAAAGCACCCCTCGCCCACGCCCCCCTCCCACCAGTGGGGAGGGGAGACCCGCAACAGCGATACGAGCTCCCGCCCCGCGGCTGAGGGCGCTCGCGCAACGAGGCCAGACCTGCGTCCGAAGCCCCTCTCCCCTTGTGGGAGAGGGGTTGGGGAGAGGGGTGAAGCTCGCGACAAGCCAAAGCACCCCTCGCCCACGCCCCCCTCCCACCAGTGGGGAGGGGAGACCCGCAACAGCGATACGAGCTCCCGCCCCGCGGCTCGGGGCGCTCGCGCAACCAGGCCAGACCTGCGTCCGAAGCCCCTCTCCCCTTGTGGGAGAGGGGTTGGGGAGAGGGGTGAAGCTCGCGACAAGCCCCAGTCCCCCTCTCCCCCGCCCCCCCCGCGAGGGGGGAGGGGAGACAGCGACTGCCATTCAGGCTGCCGCGCCGCGGCTCTCGGCCGATCAGCCCTGCAGCGCGCGCAGCGTGGTCGAGGGCGGTGCGCTGACCACGCGGCGGGTGGCGGCGAGGCCGGTCAGCAGCACCGCGCCCACGCCCAGCGCGAAGCCGCCGGCCACGTGCAGCCAGTCCGGCGCGAAGGGCAGCTCGAAGACCTGGTCGGCAACGATGGCCGTGAGCCCGGTGGCCGCGAGCGCGGCGATGCCGGCCGCGATCAGGCCGATGGCGAGGAACTCACTGGCCTGGGCCAGCCGCAGCTGGCGGCTGCGCGCGCCCAGCACCCGCATCACTCCGCCCTCCAGCAGGCGCTCGTCCTGGCTGCTGCTGACCGCGGCCACCAGCACAAGCAGGCCGGCGGCCAGAGTGAAGAAGAACACGTACTCCACCGCCATCGTGGCCTGGCGCGCAGTGCGCTGGACCTGCTCGATGATGGCGTCGACGTCGATCACGGATACGTTCGGGAACTGACCCACAAGGCTGCGGGTGAAGCCCACATCGCCCGAAGGCACGCGCACCGCGGTGATGTAGCTCGACGCCGAGCCTGCCAGCGCCGGCGCGTTCGCCACCACGAAAAAGTTGGGCCGAAAGCCCTCCCATGTCACCTGGCGCAGGCTGGTGATCTCGGCCTCGAATACGCGGCCGGCCACGTCGAAGGCGATACGATCGCCGAGGCTCCAGCCGAGCACGCGAGCGATGCCCTCCTCCACCGACACTTCGGGCCGCTCGCCGGCCGGGTCCCAGGCGCGGCCAGCAACCACCGGGTTGCCGTCGTCGGCGAGGTCGCGCGCCCAGCTCAGGTTGAACTCGCGCTCGGCCAGGCGCTGGGCGCGCTCGCCCTGATTTGCATAGGTGGCACCGCTGACCGGCGTGTCGTTGTGCTGTACCAGACGCCCGCGCACCATCGGAAACAGCGGCGCATCGCCCACGCCCTGCGCCTGCAGCAGCGCGCGCGCGCCCTCGAGCTGATCGTCCTGGATGCCGACCACGAAGCGGTTGGGCGCATCAGCCGGGATCGCGTCCTGCCAGCGGTCAAGCAGCTGGCCGCGCACCTGCCCCAGCATCAGCAACACCATCAGGCCGAGGCCCAGCGCGCCGATCTGGGCCACGCTCACCCGCGCCCGCCGCGACACGTTGGCAAGGCCGTAGCGCCACACGCCGCGCAGGCGCCCGCGCAGGCGCGACAGCGCAAACACCAGCGCCATTGCCAGCAGCGCCAGCACCAGGAAGGTGCCGAGCAGGCCGCCGAGCATGGCCGCGCCCAGCTTGAAGGAGCCGGCCTTCCACCAGATCAGGCCGGCCATAGCGCCCAGGCCCAAGCCGGCGACCGCAATCGCGCTCGGCTCCACCGCGCCCAGATCACGGCGCAGCACGCGCAGCGCCGGCACCCGGCGCAGCGCCAGCACCGGCGGCGCGGCAAAGGCGAACAGCACGATCAGCCCCACCGCCACGCCCTGCAGCAGCGGCAGCAGGCCCGGCGCGGGCACGTCCAGCCCCAGCGCCGAGGCCAGCCAGGCGGTCACGCCGGCCTGGATGCCGTAACCGGCCAAGGCACCGATCAGGCTGGCCGACAGGCCGAGGATGAGCAGCTCGCCGAGCTGGATGTGGACGATGCTGCGCTGGTCGGCGCCGAGGCAGCGCAGCACCGCGCAGGCGTCCAGATGCCGCGCGCTGTGGCGGCGCGCAGCCATGGCCACTGCAATCGCCGACAGCACCACCGCCACCAGCGCGGCGAGGCCGAGGAAACGGTCGGCGCGGTCCAGCGCCTGGCGCAGCTCGGGGCGCGCGTCCTGCACGGTTTCCAGGCGCTGGCCGCGGCCGAGGTCATCGCGCTGGGCGCGGATCCATCGCGCCACCGCCGAGGCCTCGCCGGCTACCGCCAGCCGGTGGGTGATGCGGCTGCCGACCTGCACCAGGCCGGTGGATTCGAGGTCGCCCAAATTGATCGACACCTTGGGCGCCACGTTGAAATAATCGAGCGCGGCATCAGGCTCCTGCGCAATCAGCGCCGCCACGCGCAGCTCGCGCTGGCCCACACGCAGCGTGCTGCCGATGGCCAGCTCCAGCGCCTCGGCGCCGGCGCGCGAAATCCACACCTCGCCCGGCGCCGGCACGCCCTCGGCGCTGTACTCGGTGCCGGCGGCATCGAGCAGGCGGAACTCGCCGCGCAGCGGGTAGCCCTCGGACAGCGCGCGAATGTCGGACAGCCGCAGCGCCTCACCGGCGCGCACCATGCTGGGAAAGCCCTGCACCTCAGCCACCTGCAGGCCCAGCTGCCGGGCCAGCGCGCGCGGCGCCTCGCCGATCGGCTGGTCGGCGCGCAGCACGGCATCGCCGCCGAGCAGGCGGTTGGCCTCCATCGCCAGCGCGCGCTCGGCGCGGTCGGTGATCGCCGCCACCGCGGTGACCCCGGCCACCGCCAGCATCAGCGCGGCCAGCAGCACCCGCACCTCGCCAGAGGCCAGATCACGCCGGGTAAAGCGCCAGGCAAGCCGCCACAGCTTCATGCCTGCAGCCTGCCGGCGTCGATCCGCAGCACCCGGCCGCAGCGCTCGGCCAGCGCCGGATCGTGGGTAACCAGCACCAGGGTGGTGCCGGCATCGGCGTTGAGCCCGAACAGCAGCTCGATCACCGAATCGCCGGTGCGGGTGTCCAAGTTGCCGGTGGGCTCATCCGCAAACAGCACCGCCGGCCGGGTGACGAAAGCGCGGGCCAGCGCCACGCGCTGCTGCTCGCCGCCGGACAGCTGGCGCGGGTAGTGGCCCAGCCGCTCGGACAGCCCGACCCGGCCGAGAATGCCGCGGGCCTGGGCCTCGGCATCATCGGCGCCGGCCAGCTCAAGCGGCAGCATCACGTTCTCCAGTGCGGTCAGTGAGGGCAGCAGCTGGAAACTCTGGAACACGAATCCCACGTGGCGGCCGCGGACCGCGGCGCGGCCGTCCTCATCCAGCTTTGACAGGGCCTGGCCAGCCAGCCAGACCTCGCCGGAGCTCGGCGTGTCCAGCCCGGCCAACAGCGACAGCAGGGTCGACTTGCCTGAACCGGAGGCACCGATGATCGCAACGGTTTCACCCGCCTTGATCGAGAACCCCACGTCCTCAAGTATGGTCAGCGGCCCGGTGGGCAGCTCCACCCGCTTGCCCAGCCCGGCCACGCGCAGGGCGTCGACGGCCTCGGTGTTTGCCGCCTGCTGTACCGCTCCGTCCATTGCGTCCACCTCGTGCTCCGCGCGATCAATCAGGGAAAATTCGGATGTTTCAAGCTGCGCAAGCCTCCCCCAGACCGCCTGAACGTGGCGTCATCACATCCGTGTGGATGCGCGGCCTGCTGCTGCTCGCGCTGGCCCTGGCCCTGCTGCCGGCCCAGGCCGAGGACGAACGCCGCCTGCTTGTGGTCGGCGATTCGCTGTCAGCCGCCTACGACCTCGCCGTCGAGCAGGGCTGGGTGCATCTGCTGGGCCAGCGCCTCGCTTCCACCCATCCCGGCTGGCGGGTGATCAACGCCAGCATCAGCGGCGAAACCACGGCGGGCGGCGCCACCCGCATCCAGCGCGAGCTTGATACGCATGCCCCGCAGATCGTGGTGATCGAACTCGGCGCCAATGACGGCCTGCGCGGGCTGGACCTGGGCCAGGCCCGCGCCAACCTGGTGCGCATGATCGAGGCCAGCCAGGCTACCGACGCCCGCGTGCTGCTGATCGGCATGCACATCCCGCCCAACTACGGCCCGGACTACACCGAGGCCTTCCACGGCCTGTTCCACGAACTGGCCGAGGAGCACGGGACCGCCCTGCTGCCCTTCCTGCTGGAGCCCATCGCCATGGACCGCGAAGCCTTCCTGCCCGACAACCTGCACCCCACCGCCGAAGCCCAGCCGCGCCTGCTGGAGCACGTGTGGATGGCGCTGGAGCCGCTGCTGGATTGATGCCGCGCCGGCCGAGAGCACGCGTGGCCGGAGAATCGGTCCAAAGCCGGAGTCCACCCACGAACCAGCCGCAACCCATCTCCCCTCTCCCCTCGTGGGAGAGGGGTCGGAGGAGAGGGGGAGAGCGTGCGGCACGCCAAACACCTCGCTACACCGGCGCGCGCATTTCCAACCGCAGGCTGAGTCTCCAATCGGTTAGGGTCTACCCGCGCCAAAGGGAGCAGAGCCAATGAAAACCGTACGCGTCTGGGACCTGCCCCTGCGGCTCTACCACTGGCTGCTGCTGGTGGCCGTGGCCGGTGCGCTGGTCTCGGTAAAGCTCAAGGCCATGGACTGGCACGGCCGCTTCGGCCTCGCCGTACTCGCCCTGCTCAGCTTCCGTCTGATCTGGGGCATGATCGGCTCCACCCACGCCCGCTTCTGGAACTTCGCGCCCGGCCCGCGCAGCCTGATCGACTACCTGCAGGGCCGCTGGCGGGGCCTGGGCCACAACCCGCTGGGCGCACTGTCCGTATTCGCCCTGCTCGGCCTGCTCGGCTTCCAGGCCAGCAGCGGCCTGTTCGCCGATGACGTCATCGCCTACACCGGCCCACTGCGCCGCGCCATCAGCGCCGACCAGGCCAGCCTCATCACCAGCTGGCACATGCGCATGGAGTGGGTCATCTACGGCCTGATCGCCCTGCACCTCGGCGCCATCGCCTTCCACGAGCTGATCGGCCGCGAACGCCTGATCAAGCCCATGCTGACCGGCCGCAAGCAGGTCGAGCGCACCGACGCCGAGGACGCCCGCGGCGGCGGCTGGATCGCATTCTCCGTCGCGCTGGCCGTGACCGCAGGCGTGCTGTGGGTGGCCAACGGCGGGCTGCTGGCGCCCCCGCCCCCGCCGCCACCTGATCTGGGGTGGTAGCCAAAGCCACTCGGGCTGCAGCAAGAGGGCGCTTCGCGGTCAAGCCATGCTCCCCGGACCTTGCTCCCTGCGTGGAAGCGCGCTTCCCACCAGACAATCCAAACCGCTGAACGCTCGCCTGAACGCCTCGATTGGTGTCCCATGGGGCGCAAGAACGCTGTTGACCGCAATCTGATGGGCATCCCGCAGATACGGCTCCAAAGCCAGCAGGGCATGGCCAGCGCCGGTGAAGAGCTCGTCACGGCGATCAGGGAAGGTCGCCCGCAGCGCGTCCTCCCACTGATCCCGCCAACGCAATGGCGCAAGTGGGGACTGCTGATTGGCCAGCCACCACAGCGCCACTGCGCGGCCGACATCCTTGACGAAGCGCGGCGGGTTGCCCGGCAGACCAGAAATGGGTGTTCGATCCGGGTCGGCATGCTCCAGCAGGTGGGCGAGTGCCATGCAGGCGGGCTCAGCCGCGCGCAGACCCAGCAGGGCTTCGGGGGCGGCATGGATGGCGACACGCATGAACCGAAAGCTTGGCAAGCCGAAGTCACCCTGGGGCGTGACGAAGCGCCGCCAGTGCTTGCGCGTAGCCTGGCAGGCAGGTGGATCGGCCAGCAGCTCGACGAACCAGCCATCGAGATCATCCGGGGGCGTCAGCCGCAGCGCGGGCAATTCGTGGTCGGGCGTTGCGGCCGTTCCGCGCTCTACGTCTTTGGGAAAGCGCGGCGTCCACCCTTCTGACAGCAGCTGTGCCCCCAGCGACTCGGCGGTGGACACGGCGTCGATGGAAGGCTGCAACAGCAGGTCGATGTCCTTGGTCGCGACCATTGCGGTCCGCGCCACATCGCGGAAGGCCCATGCGGTGGCGATGCTGCCGATCACGACGATGTTGTCGCGCAGGGTTCTCGGCACGCGCCCTGCCACGCGACGCAGCAGGACTTCAGCGTCGAGGGCGATGAGCGGACGGCTCATTCGCGCATGGCCCTGACGTACTGGATCGCCTGATCTCTCAAACCGAGGTCGAGCAGAGACATCAAGACGTCCATGGGTTGGGCGCATCGGACCTGCGGGTCGCCGATGTCGCGCGTGAGCACCTGCCTTGCACGAACCACGGTGACCACGACGGGCGCCGGCGCAAGCACATTGCCCTCGGGTTCGAGTCCATCATCAAGCCAACGCAGCAGCATCGGATCGAAGGAGTCGCCCTCGCGGTCCAGATGCGCCAGCAGATCTAGGCGGGGCGTTCCGATCAGATCGAGTTTCGGTACGTCCATCTGCGCAACTGGAACGCCCGAGAGGGCGAACGCATGCCACGCCCCGGGGCCGCCGCGCTGCAGGAGCGAGCGTGCGCGGTGCAGCAGGGCATCCGGCGACTTGATCTGGGCACCGCGTTCGAAGCGGAACCGCAGGGTCTGGGGTAGCGCGCCAATGCGGCTGAGGGTCTCGTTCGAGAGTTGCTCCGGGACGACCTCAAGTCTGCGCGTGTCCGGAACCAGTTCCGCCGCCCGCAGGTTCGCAAGAGCTGACCGGATGGGCGTCTGCGACGCGCCGATTTTCTCCATCAGGCCTGCCAGCACTTGTGGACCATCTCCCCGCAGGCTCGCGCCGACCAGCAGGCGCAGCAGCTCGTAGGTGTAGTTGGTCTTTGCCAGAGGAATCGTGGCGCCAAAGGGTGCGGGCCGGTCCTCGTCGATGTGAAGGCTGAGCAGCCGTCGCACCTCGGCATCGAATGCAGGCAGGACCCGCTCCCATTCCGCCTGGATGGTGTCTGCGCTGATCACCGGCGAGATCACCTCGAGCCGAGCGGGACGATGGCGCTCGACAGCGGCCGCAGCCAGATCCAGGATCTCGGCCCTCAGATCGCGGGTGCTTCGGACACGCGCCAGCCGTTTCGTGAGGGTCTGGGGCATCGCAGCGCTCCGCTTGCCCGGAAGATGCAGTGATTATGCACGACAAGAGTGACTCTGCAAGTCACAAACGACTCTGCAAGATAGCTCCAACCGCGCGATGGTGTCTTCCGCGACCTGATAGCCCAGCACCTCAGCGCCATCGCCTTCCACGAGCTGATCGGCCGCGAACGCCTCATCAAGCCCATGCTGACCGGCCGCAAGCAGATCGAGCGCACCGACGCCGAAGACGCCCGCGGCGGCGGCTGGATCGTATTCACCATAGTGCTGGCCGTGACCGCAGGCGTGCTGTGGGTGGCCAATGGCGGGCTGCTGGCGCCCCCGCCGCCTCCGCCGCCTGATCTGGGGTGGTGACAGCAACAGCCTCGCGGAGACTCATCGCCCGTGGACGCATTGGCCGCGCCGCAGGGCGCTGGCGCGCATCGCTTCAGTCGGCGCGCGTTGCAGGCCCCGGCGCCACCGCGTAGTCAGACCACGCAGGCAGCCCCAGCTTGGCGGCCCTGGCCCGATAGATCGCGGCCATGCAAAGCCCGAAGGTCGATGCGACGCAGACGGAGAGCAGAGCCGCCAAGGCCGCCGACATCCCCTGCTGCGCCCAGACGGTGAGCCACATGAACAGGCCCCAGAACAGGCCGAAGAACGTGCCCTGCACCAGCGCCAAGGCCGCGAAGCTGGCGAACAGCGGCGGCGTGACAGGCACGCCCAGACGCCATAGAAGGCGATACAGCGGCGGGGCGTAGGTCCAACGGCTGAGTCCCAGACCCGACAGATGTGCCTCCATCTGCCGCATCTTTCCCGCATGTTCAACATTTCGTCCACTCATCCTTCGCTCTCCCGATCGGGCCGGATCGCGGCCCCGAAAAAACCACGCGCCATAGCGGGCACCACGCTCACTGGGCGGCGGGCGAAGCCTGAAGGCCCAGCGCTGGGCGGGCGGCGGCCACGCTTGCCACGAACTCCGCGGATGCCCCCCTGAACTCCAAGCCGTCCCTGGCATTGGCATGCGCCCGGCCGGGGACGACGAGCAGCGCCTTATCGTGACGCGCGCCTGGCAGCTCCGCGAGCGGGGCGCGGGCGAAGCGCGGCGGCGTCAGCTTGTCGTCCGCACCAACCACGAACAGCACCGGCTCGTCGAGGCCCGACACCACAGCCTGATTGCCCTGCCCTGCAAGCGTGCCCGCTGGCGCTGCCCGCCACACCCCCAGACGCACCCGCAGGGTTTGCCTCGCGCGCAGGTGTTCCGCCCGCTTATATCCGCTCAGTTCGAATACCTTCCGGCCAGCCTGGGCCTCGCCGACTTCAATAGCGGACACCTTTCGGAGGCTTTGAGACCACCTGCCAGTCGTCTTCGTAAACGACGGCGCCTGGCAACTCGGTGCGCAGCACGGCAACGTGATGACCATGCTCCTCAAGAACTGCCTTCAACTCCCACATGCGTCGAATCGCCTCGGCCGCGCTCGGCTTGAACCATGAGATCGCACGACGATGCTCGATGTCCTCGAGAACGCTCGGCACCGGCAGGTTTGCAGTGAACCAAGCGAGCAACACACGGAGCCGCTCGTGCTCAGACGCAGTCAGGGCACCGTCATCTCTCAACTCATGCGCGACGACGAGAATCCCGCTTCGGTGCCCTGAGTCTGGATCGGTTGCGAGGATGGAGAAGCGAATCAGCGTAGACATGACGAGCGTGAGCAATGATTGAGGCAGCTGGTCGATCAAGGGTCTGAAACCGTGACCCGCCCCATCGCAATCGTTCAGAACTTGGCACAACGCGACCCAGACCCTGTCGAGGCGCCTTCTCGTCTTCCGCAAGACCGCACGACGACGCCGCCCGCCGACTCAAGGCCCGGCGGCGCCATCAGTGCTTCAACCCCTCACTCCTGCGCCCGAAACGGCCGATGACAGGCGCCGCACGCATCTGCAGTGGTGCGGAACTGCGCCGCAATGGAGGTGCGGTCGCCGGCCTTGGCGACTTCGGCCAACGCGTTGGCTTCGCGGATGAAGTTGCTGGCGATCTCACCGGTGCGGGCCATGTCCTCGAAGAACTCGGGGCGCAGGCGGGTGGGTTTCCAGCCGGTGCCGCTGGTGGTGTCGCGGCCGTACATGGCGCTCATGCCGGAATTGGCGGCGGCGGCGATGGCGTTGGCGGCGGCCTGCACCTGCTCGGCGTTGAACTCGACCTCGCCATCCACCACCTGCGCGCGGATGCGGTTCATGTTCCAACTCATGAAGGTATAGGCGGATTGGCGGGCCTTGATCTGATCCTCGACGCTGGGGCCGGAGGCGGGCGCGATGCCCGGGGCGGCGGCGATGAGCAGGCCCAGCATCAGGGCGAGCGGCTTGCGCATGGAGCACTCCTTTGGATTGGCGAACGGCTGCCCGGAGTCTCGGCAGGCCAGCCGGTGGCGTCAAGCCTGACCGATGGCCCGGCCAGGACGCGGCGTGACTGGCCCGCCTCGGCATCGCTGCGCCTGCCCATGCGGCTTATCCATCGGCCTTGGCCACGCTTCGGTAGGTTTCCAGCGCCCGCTCCTGGGCGATCTCCAGCCGCGCCTGGCCGGCCATGCGATCGGCCTGCGCGGCGACGCGAAAATCCTGCGGCGAAGGCTGGACCGGGGCCAGCGCGGCGGCGCGCACGCGGTCGGCCTTGCGCAGCGTGGCCTCGGGGTCGTCCGGCACCGGCGAGGTGTCGATGCCCACCTCGCCGCCAACGGCGTAGCGCCGGCCATCGGGGCCGGTCTGGTAGCTGTAGGTGGGCCCGGAGGTGATCAGCTCGCCGCCGGCGGCCACGTGGGCCTGCTCGTGCGCGCGCACCTCGCGATCACGCGCAGCCAGTTGGGCGATCACGCGCTGGATGGCCGGGTCCTGCAGCGGATCGCTGCGCTGGGCTGCGGCGACTGCACGCGCCGGGGCAGGTCCATCGCCCGCGCGATCCGCAGGCGCAGCCGGTTCGGCAGCCGCAGGCGCGGGCCGGGTGGGTGGAAGCAGGACCGGGATGCTGGCGCTGGAACGGGCGATCTGCATGGCGCGGGAGGGTCACGACGGCGCAGGCCCGGCAAGGATCCTCCGTCGCGGCCGCCAATGCCAGTCCGGGGCCACTTCTATGCGGGCCGCGATCGTCTCCAGCAGGCACCGGTGGCGGCCACCGTGCGAGGGGATTGAAGCCGATCCGGTCGCCTCCATGTGCCACCGATCCTCCGGCGGCGCGCCGACCATGATCGTGTTCAGCCCTTCCGATACCGAGCCCTCGGCGCCAGCGCCCTCCAGGGCGGAGAACGACCATCCCTGCCTGCGCTGCGGCGCCTGCTGCGCCAGTTCCCGGGTGGCCTTCTACTGGGCGGAAACCTCGCCACCCACGCCCGACGGCATGCCGCAGGCGCTCACCACCAAGCTGGACCCGCTGCGGGTGGCGATGCGCGGCACCGACCAGGCGCAGCCGCGCTGCGTGGCCCTGCGCGGCGGGATCGGCGTGGACGCCCACTGCGCCGAGTACGCGCGCCGGCCCTCGCCCTGCCGCGAGCTCAAGCCGGCCTGGGAGGACGGCCTGCCCAGCCCGCAGTGCGACCGCGCGCGCCTTCGCCACGGGCTGTCCCCACTGCAGCCGTCGGACTGGCTGCCGCCACCGGCGCTGCAGCCCCTGTCCTCGCCCGAGTACCCGGGCTGAAGTTCACTCGCAGGGATCGAAACGCCGCAGCTGCAGTCGGCCCTCTAGGCCGTAGAACAGATCCCCCGCGAGCCCGGGACTGTCGAAGCTGTAGTCCAGGGTTGCTCGGTCGCAGGCGCTGAACTGCAGGCGGCCTCGGCCGATCACCGTGGTGTTGTCGGTGGGCACGCTGTCGAAGCCACCGCCCAGGGTGCGCATCCACTGCAGTTCGACCACGCCCGGCTCGCCGGGTACGGCGGTGCCGACCAGCGTCAACCAGTGCTGGCGACGCTCGTTGGGATGGGTGGCAGGATCGAAGCCGAACCAGGCACCCCACACCGAACCCTCCGGCCCGGGCTGCACCTGCATCAGGATCCCCTGCGAGAGACGGCCGTCCAGCAGCCAGCTGCCGCTGGAGGCGCGACTCAGGCCGTGCGCGTCCGGCATCGCCGGGCCGCCGCAGGCCGGCGGTGGCGGGCCGAGACGGATCAGCCGGCGGCTGCCGATCGTGCTCGTGCTCGCAATGCCATCCTCGATGCGGTAGCTGAACTCCAGGGTGTTGCAATCCAGCGCGCGCAGCTCGGCGCTTCCGATCACGCGGGTGAGGGGCGTGGCTCCGCCGGCGAAGTCGCCGCCGGCGGTGGCGAACAGCAGACCATCGATCGGCAAGGGCACCGCGGGCGCCTGTGCCTGTCCCAGCGCCGTGTACCAGGCCAGCCGGCGCTCGCTCCCCGGCGCCCACCCGCCCACACCGCTCCCATCGAAGGTGAACCAGGCCGCGAACCAGCGCCCGGCATCGGCGGCGATGTCGATCAGCAGGCCCTGGCCGTTGATTTGAGGGTCGTACCACAGGCCGGCATGGACGGCCTCCAACGGACTCTCGGCTGCGAGCGGCGGCGCCTGCAGCTCGCGCAGCTCGGCGCCGGGTTGCAGCGGCCCCAGCAGCAGACGGTCACCGACCTGGGCGAGTCCACGTACGCGCTTGTCCGCCACGCGCAGGCTGTCGATGCGCGCCGGCGGCCCGACCCGGCGCGCATCCGGCAATAACCGGCGCAGCTCCAGGCCCTGTGCATCAGTGCGCAGCAGCAGAAGTTCGTCGGCGCTGCCGGAAGGCCGCAGCAGCAGACCTGGCTGGTCGCCAACCATGCCGCTGGTAGGCGGCGTGAACAGGAGCCGGTGCTCGCCGGTCACCGCCTCCAACAGCAGAAGCTCGCGCGCATCCCTCGCAATCGCCCAGAACGCGCCGCCCGGCACGCGCGCGGCATGCGGAGGACCCAAAGCGTTGCTGGATAAACCGAAAGAAACCGGACGACCCAACAAAGTCAGATCGAAAGTAAGCGGATCGCTCGGATCGCGTGAGTCCGCCCAGCGCAGCTGCCAGCGCAGCTGGAGGTTCGACGAGAACGCACGCAGCTGGAAGAAGCCCACGGGGGCCCGCGCCTGCGCCGACGCAGCTTGAAGCAGTATCTCGCCGTCATCCGCGAAGCCCAGCAATCGCGCCCAGCCGGCTGGCTCACCCGGCAGGGCCGCGGCCAGCTCATCGCCAGAGGGATCGAACAGGCGCAAACGCACGCTGGCTGACTGGCTCTCGACGTCACTGCTGTCCAGCAGCACCACGTCGCCGCGCTCGCGCTGCAGCCATTGCGACGCCTCGGGAGGTGAGCTCGGCGAAATAAACGGCAGCGCGAAACTGCGTGTTGCCACGGCGCCATCGCTGAGGATCCGCGTTTGCTTGATCTCCCACGCAAACGCTGGATGGCCGCGCCAGAGCGCGTCGTATACGACGATCGTACCGTCAGGGCCGACGCTGCCAAACAGCGCTGGCGGGTTCCTGGAGAGCTCGCCCCCTCCACCCACCTCGATCAGCGGCAGAGGCTCGCCGTCGTCGATCCGGAAGCAGCGAAGCTCGATGCTGTAGTGGCCGCACATGCCGGTAAAGCAGACCGGGACCCGTTGGCGCTTCGCCACGCAGGCACGATCGGCTTGATCGCCGCGCAACAGCGTTGTGATACCCGGCTCGTCGCTTCGACCGTCCTGAACTCGCAGGCTGCGCTGCCAGCGCAAGCCGCCCTCGGCATCGAGGGCACGCAGCAGGTGGTCCTCATCGGTCGCCAAGCGCAACACCAGACCCCGTGAATGCGACAGTGCTTCCAGCTCCGGTATCCAGTCCAGCGCGCGGGGCACCAGCGACGGTGCGCTCACCGGCAGCTCACTATGGGGAGACAGCAGCAGCAGCTGCAGCGCATCCACCGTTTGCTCAGTGGCCAGCACCCGGCCATCGGCCAGCTGCAGGCGGGGCCTCCGCTGCGAGGGCGCCAGCTGCAGCGCAAGCCTTGGCCCCGGCGCGAGCACGCCCAGCCCCGTCGCGGGCGACGCGAGCCACGTGGGCGGGTTAAGCGACAGCACTCTCGGGCTGTCGGCAACCAGCAGCGGCGCGGACTCCGGGCCGGACATCGCCGAGGGCAAGGCGCCATGCACGTACATATCCCTCAACTGCAGCTGGCTGCGGACTTGCAGGTCGCCATCGAGCTCCACCAGCCGCGAAGCACCGCTGTCCTCGGCGCGCTCGCGCAGGGCCAGCAGCAGGGCATCCCCGTGCTCGCGGATCACGGCCGGGCCGGCACCCTCCAGAACCGCCGCCGCCCTGAACCCGGCGCCGGCGTCGAAACGCTCCAGCAGGGTGAGCCCTGCACCTCGGGCCACTAGCACGCCCCCATCTGACAGCGCATGCAGCCAGATCTCCGGCTCCTCAAACGGTAGTGAGGTCCGGGGCACTGCGCGCTGCAGCAAGCGTTCGCCGCGCAGATGGCGCTCCAGCACGAAGCCCAACTCGGGATCGCGCCGAACGAGCCACCCGCCTTCCACCTCCGGGTGCGCCGCCACCGCATGCACCCTGTCCAGTGGCGCGGCGAGCACCGCGCAGTCCGCCGCGAACTGCAGCGCAGTAGGCCGCTGCAAGGCATCCGGGGCGGCGACCAACAGATTGCCGTCGCGCCCGCGTGCGACAACGCCGGACATGTAGGCCGCATCCAATCCGACTCTAGCCCGCAACAGGGCCCCGGACCGAACGGTAGCGCCTCTGGGCAGCACGCGCAGCAGGCGCACCATGCTGCCGTCCTCAAGCCTTACGCGCTGACAGGTCGGAGCGTTGACACTCGCCGCTCCCAGCAGCACGGCCTCGCCCGCGTCGGTGGCCGGCAGGGCCCAGAACAACGGCTCGCCGGGCAGCTCGGGGCCCACGCCGGACAGCGCGAGCGGGTCCTCGCGCCGCTCGTTAAGGCGTCCTTCCCCGTCGTAGCGAAAGACCTCTCCATGCACGCGCAGGCCCACGCCATCGGCATCGGGCAGCGCGGACACTTCGAAGGCTGCAGCCATACCTGCATGCGCAAGCACAAGTGCAGCCATGGCGCAGCGAATAGCGTTTACCGAAAGATTCATGGACAGTTCCTCAGCAGGGAGGTGTGGAGGCGCCAAGGACTCTGACGACGCAATACGGCGAGCACGGCCGCGGTTCGAGGTGCGCGAGAGAGAACCTTGGCGCGGCCAACCGGCAGTCTAGGCCAGCCCGACGAAGGTCGGGCCGGGCGACTGTATCGGAACTGTAGTTCAGCACCCGACGCGAACGCCCGCAGCGGCCATGCCCCGACTCGGGAATCGACAGGATCGACCTGGGCGCGAGCCAGCCCTGGCCGCAGCAACTCTGGCCGGTCCACATCCACCGCCACCTGCAACCGGTTCGCCGCAGGCTGCAAGCGGTTCCGCCTCGCCCCAGGGCCTCGCCCGGCTTGGTCACCGCCAGCACACCATCGGCGGGCAGGCCCATGTCATCGGCGCGCAAACCGCGAGCTGCGCACTCAACGCACGCGACTCGACCAGCAGTCGCACCTGCTACTCGGCAAAGGCCTCGAAACCGCCCAGCGGCTGGCAGGCGGCAGCGGCACGCATCAGGGCTTCTCCAGCCGCCGCAGCCAGTAGGTCAGCGGCTTCTCGGATTCGGCCGCCTCGCCGATTTCCTGCCAGGCCAGTCGGAAGCCCATGCCGGGCTGGCGCTCGTAGCCGCGCTTGCGCCAGAAGGCGTCGTTGTCGCGGTGCCCGGCCGGCCGCCGCGGATCATCAGGCTCGCGGTCGACCGCTGCGAACGCTGTCCAGTCGAAGCGGCCGAGCGCACGCGCATGCGCTTCGCGGGCATCGAAAAAGCGGTGACCGATGCCGCGGCCGCGGTAGGCCGGCAGCAGCACCGACTCGCCGAAATAGAACACCTGCGAGGGATGGATGCCGCGCTCGACGAAGGGCTCGCGGAAACCGGGCTCCTCCTCGGTCAGCGGCAGGCCGGTGGAGGCGCCCACCACGAAATCGCCGTCCAGCGCCAGCACCCAGACCGCATCGCGCGCCTGCGAGTAGGTCTGCAGGTAGCGCTCCTCGTAGGCGTGGTCGCCTTGGTACAAGTAAGGCCAGGCGCGGAACACTTCGATCCGCAGCGCCGCCACGTTGCTGCGCCAGCGGCCGAAGTCCTCCGGCCCGACGCTCAGCACCCGCACGTCACTCATTCGTGCCACCTCGTCACGTCTCAACCTGGGCGATCCAGTCCTGCAGGTTGTAGTAGTTGCTGACGCGGCGGATATGGCCATTGCGCACTTCGAAGAAGGCGCCACCGGGCAGCACGTAGCGCTGGCCGCGCGCCGGCGGCAGGCCTTCGTCGTCGGCCAGGTATTCGCCGTGCACCACGTACTCGGCGGCGGCGCGCTCACCGTCGGGACTGGCCATCAGCACCACGTCCTCCAGGCGCTCCCGATAGCAGCGATCCATGCGCTGCATGAAGGCACGGAAGGCTTCGCGGCCCTGCTCGCGCCCACCCTGGTTGAGGTCGTGGACCACGTCCTCGGCCAGCAGGGCGAGCATCGTCTCGCGGTCGCCGCGGTTGAAGGCCTCGTAGTAGCGGCGGATCAGCTCAAGCGTGTCGTGGGTATTCATCAACTCAGGGGGCATTGGCAAGGGTGGAGGCGATCCAGGCATCGACTTCGCGGTCGAGCAGGGTCAGCGGGATGGAGCCGGACTTCAGCACCACATCGTGGAACTCGCGCAGCTCGAAGCGCTCGCCCAGCGTCTGCTGGGCGCGAGTGCGCGCATCCAGCATGGCGATCATGCCGACCTTGTAGGACAGGGCCTGCGCCGGCATGACGAGGTAGCGCTCGATCTCGGCGACCACGTCAGTCTCGGGCTGGCCGGTCATCTCCAGCATGTAGTCGATGGCCTGCTCGCGGGTCCAGCGCTTCTGGTGCAGGCCGGTGTCCACCACCAGGCGCACGGCGCGGAACATTTCCGCCTGCAGACGGCCGAGGTTGTCCAGCGGATCCTGCTGGAAGCCCATCTCCCAGGCCAGCTGCTCGGAATACAGGGCCCAGCCCTCGGCATAGGCGGTGAAGGGCAGCAGCCGGCGGAAGGTCGGCACGCCGCGCAGCTCCTGCTGGATGGCGATCTGGAAATGGTGGCCGGGGATGGCCTCGTGGTAGGCCAGGGTGCGCATGCCGAAACGCGCGATCTCGGCCACGTTGCGCAGGTTCATGTAGAAGATGCCGGGACGCGAGCCGTCCAGTGCCGGTGCGTTGTAGTAGGCACCGGGGGCAGTCTGCTCGCGGAACTCGGGGATGCGCTCCACCCGCACGCCGGCAGCCGGCCGCAGGTTGAAGGCCGCACCGATGCCCTGGTCGATCTCGTCGATGATGGTCTGGAAGTCGTCGAGGATCTGCTGGCGGCCGGCGTCGGTGTCGGGATAGAGCTGGTCCGGGCGCTGGGCGATCTGCTGCACGCGCTCGCCGATGCTGCCCTCCTCCAGCCCTTGAGCGCGCAGGATCGCGTCCATCTCCGCGCCGATCCGCTCGACCTCGGCCAGGCCGATGGCGTGGATGTCTTCGGGCGACAGATCCGTGGTGGTCTGCTGGCGCACCGACCACGCATAGAAGGCCTCGCCATCGGGCAGCGCCCACACGCCGTGGTTGTGCTGCACCCTCGGCAGCAGGCCGGCGTAGTAATCGATGAAGCGCTGATAGGCGGGGTAGACGCCCTGCTCGATGGCCTCGGCGGCGTCCGCGCGCAGCGCCTCGGCGCGGCTGGCGGCGAGGCCGCCCTCCTCCAGCGCGCGCAGCTTCTCGTCGAAGCTGGTGAACAACAGATTCTCGCGCGCCGGCGCGGCCACGAAGGCCTGCATCTCGGCCAGCACCTTCTCCACCACGAAGCGCGGCGGCAGGATGCCCAGCTGCTCGCGGTGCGCCAGGCCCTCCATGACCTGGCCGAACTTGCGGTCGACGGCGCGCAGCCGCGCCACGTAGTTGCGGGCATCGCGCTCGCGGCTGATCGGATGCTGGGTGGCCAGGAAGGTCGGCAGGCCGTTCTGCAGGCCGAACAGCTGGTTCAAGGGGTAGTTGTGGAAAGCGAAGCGGTCGCCGTCGACCTGCATGCCCAGAAAGGTGTCCAGCACGTCATAGGACAGCTGGCCGTGCGCGTCCAGGGCCTCGCGATCGTAGCTGCGCAGGGTGGCGAGATCGTCGCGCAGCTTGGTGCGCAGCGCGTCGGCACGCGCCATCGAGGCGTCGTCGAGCTTGTCGCTGTGGAAGTCCAGCCAGGACGGCAGGATCCGTAGCGAGGACAGCAACTCCGGGCTCTGCAGGGCGAAGCCGACGAATACCCGCTCGTAGAACCACTCGATCTTGAGCGGCTTGAACCAGACCGTGTGCGCCAGCAGGGCGCTGGCCGACAGCAGCGCGACCAGGCCAAGGCCCAGGCCCCACTTCAGGATCTTCTTCATCGTCCACGCTCCCGCCACGTCCGTGAGGGCGCAACTTTAGAGCAGACGATGCTGTTGCGCCTGCCGCGGAAGTCATCGCTGGCATTCTTCGCCCGCATAATGCCGGCATGAACTACAAGCACAGCTTCCACGCCGGCAACTTTGCCGACGTGCTCAAACACATGGCCCTGCTCGGGCTGATCGAGGCCCTGCAGCGCAAGGAGGCCGGCTTCCTGCTGCTCGACACCCACGGCGGCCGCGGCGGCTACCTGCTGGATTCGTACGAGGCGCAGAAGACCAGCGAGGCCGCGGGCGGGATCCTGCGCCTGCTCGACCGCCGGCCGGTCGAGCAGCAGCCCAAGCGCCGACAGGCGCCACCGCCCATGCTGGCCCGCTATCTGGAGGCGATCGATCGCTTCGACGCCGAGGCTTTTCCGGGCAGCGGCTCCGGCATCGCGCCGCTGCGGGCCTATCCCGGCTCGCCGCTGCTGGCCGCGCGCGCCCTGCGCCCGCAGGATCGACTGGTCGCCTGCGAGCTGCAGCCGTCCGAGCACGCGGCGCTGGCCAAAGCGCTGGCGCCCTGGCCGCGCGCGCTGGCCGAGCTGCGTGACGGCTATGCGGCGGTCAAGGCCCAGCTGCCGGCGCCGGAGCGGCGCGCGCTGGTGCTGATCGACCCGCCCTTCGAGGCGCAGGAGGCCGAGTACGACGCCATCCTCACGGCCGTCCGCGAGGGCCTGCGGCGGATGCCAGCGGCGCTGTTCGCGGTGTGGTTTCCGATCAAGCGCAAGGCCGGCATCGCACGCTTGCTGCGCCGCGCCGCCGACCTGCCGGCGAAATCGGTGCTGTTGGCCGAGCTGATGGTGCGGCCGGATGACTCGCCGCTGCGCATGAACGGCTGCGGCCTGCTGCTGGTCAACCCGCCCTACCGCTTCGACCAGGCGCTGGCGCAGACGCTGCCGGCCCTGCGCGAGGGCCTGGGCGAAACCCTGCCCAGCGCGCGCCTGGACTGGCTGCGCCGAGAGGAAGCCGCGTGAGCCCGCGACCGCTGGCGGCGCTGTTGGTGCTGGCGCTCTCGGCCTGCGCGGCTGCACCGCGCTTTTCCGACCTGCCCGAGCGGCCCAGCCCGGCACCGCGCGACATCGCTGCCCATATCGAAGCCAACCTCGACCGTCGCGTGCTGTGGGGTGCGATGGTCATCGAGCTGCACGAAACCGCCGACGGCGTCGAGCTGGAGCTGCTGGGCTTTCCGCTGGACGCCCAGCTGCGGCCGGTGCCGCGCGCGCGAGACGGCGGCCGCTTCATCGCAAGGCCGCTGGGGCCGATAGACCCGGAGCAAGCGGTACCCGGCCGCTTCCTCACCCTGAGCGGCGTGGTGGTGGGCGCGCACGAAGGCGAGCTGCACGGCAGCCCGAACGCCTGGCCAGTGGTCGAAGCCAGCGAAATCCATCTGTGGCCGCGCGACTGGAACACCCGCGAACAGCCGCGGATCGGCATCGGCATCGGGGTGCGGCTGTAGGCGGGCCGGCTGCAGGATTGAGGCGTATCAAGATTTGCCCGCCGCACAACATGGAGCATGGAGCCGTATCCCACCGCCTTGAAGGAGGCTCCATGATCCGCTACGTATCCGGCGACATCCGATTCAGCCAGGCCGAGGCCATCGCCCACGGCGTTGCGCCCAACGACTCGTTTGACCAGGGGCTGGCCTTCGCCCTGCACGAGGCCATACCGGCGATGTACAAGGATTTCCGCCACTACTGCCACACCCAGCATCCGACATCGGGCGGTCTATGGACTTGGGGAGGCGTCTATCCGAGCCGGATCGTCGCCCTTTTCACCCAGGAGGCGGCCTACGAGCACGGCGCAAGGCCGGGCAAGGCGACCCTGCAGCACGTCAACCACGCGCTGCGCGCGCTGGCCAAGGAAGTGCAGAAGGAGGGCTGGGCAAGCCTCGCTCTGCCGCGGCTGGCAACCGGCGTCGGCGGGCTTGACTGGGCCGAGGTCAAGCCCCTGATCGAGCAGCACCTCGGCGGGATTGGCATTCCCGTGGTCGTGTACGAAACCTACCGGCCCGGCGAGCGCGCCGACGAAGGCCTGCCCGCCCGCGCCGCCTGAACCGTCGACAGCGTCCGCCACGGCCGGGGGCCTGTTGCCCCGGCCGTTTCACGCCGGCGCGGAAGAATTGAGCGTTGCTGCGCGCCAAGGCGTGCGCCATCTCGGATCCAGTCAGGAAGCGCTTGATCCGGGCTTGTTTGCTCGGGGCAGCCCTCCGGCACACGCGCCCAACATCCGGCGGCCTACACTGCCCGGCTTCGCCACGCGCACCGGGACGCCCGCATGCATCCGCTCCGCCGCCTGCTGGGCCACGCCCGCAGCTACCGTCGCCACGCCTCCGTGGCCTCGATCTACACCGTGGTCAACAAGGTCTTCGACGTGCTGCCGGAGATCCTGATCGGCGTAGCGGTGGATGTGGTGGTCAACCAGCGCGAGTCCTTCCTGGCGCGCATGGGCCTGCCGGATCCACTGCACCAGCTGCTGCTGCTGACCGTGCTTACCATCCTGATCTGGGGGCTTGAGTCGCTCACCGAGTACCTGGCCATGGTGCGCTGGCGCAATCTGGCGCAGTCGCTGCAGCACGATCTGCGGATGGAGGCCTATGGGCATCTGCAGAAGCTCAGCCCGGGCACGCTTGCGGACGCACGCAGCGGCCGGCTGTCGTCGGTGCTCAATGAGGATGTGCACCAGATCGAGCGCTTCATGAACAACGGCGCGCACGACCTGATCCAGGTGTTCTGCTCCACCCTGCTGGTGGGTGCGGTGTTCTTCGTGCTCTCCGCACCGCTGGCCCTGCTGGCCCTGCTGCCGGTGCCGCTGATCCTGTTCGGCGCGTTCTGGTTCATGCGCCGGCTGGAGCCGCGCTATGCCGCCGCCCGCGATGCCGCGGCTGGAATCTCGCAGAAACTCTCCAACAACCTGGAGGGGATGGCCACCATCCAGGCGTATACCGCCGAAGCCACCGAGCTGGCGCACCTGGAGGCCGCCAGCGCGGCCTACCGTCAGCGCAATGCGGATGCGATCCGGGTGGCGGCGGCGATCACCCCGGTGATCCGGATCGCCATCCTGGCGGGCTTTGTCGCCACCCTGCTCTACGGCGGCGTGCTGACCCTGCGCGGCGAGCTGGGCGTGGGCAGCTACTCGGCGCTGGTGTTCCTCACCCAGCGCCTGCTGTGGCCGCTGACCCGGCTGGCCGAACTGACCGACCTCTACCAGCGCAGCATGACCTCGGTGCGGCGGGTGTTCGCACTGCTGGAAATGGAGCCTCCGGCCGAACGTGATGGCGCGCAGCTGCCGGCCAAGCCGCGCGGCGCCCTGCACTTCCGAGGCGTCCATTTCGGCTATTCAGAAGACCGCCCCGTACTGCACGACATCGATCTGGAGCTGCCGCCTGGCCAGACCATCGGCCTGGTCGGCGCCACCGGCAGCGGCAAGAGCAGCCTGATCAAGCTGCTGCTGCGCTTCGAGGAGCCGGGCGCCGGCCGCATCGAGTTCGATGGCGTGGACATCGCGGAGCTGCCGCGCAGCCGACTGCGCCGGCACATCGGCCATGTGGCGCAGGATCCCTTCCTCACCGATGGCAGCGTCGCCGAGAACATCGCCTACGGCGATGCCGCACCCGACCTCGCGCGCATCGAACATGCCGCACGCAGCGCCGAGGCGCACGGCTTCATCAGCGCCCTGCCGCAGGGCTACGCCACCGAGGTCGGCGAGCGCGGGCACACCCTGTCCGGCGGCCAGCGCCAGCGCATCGCGCTGGCCCGCGCGCTGTATCGCGACCCGGCCCTGCTGGTGCTGGACGAGGCCACCTCGGCGGTGGACAACGAGACCGAGGCGGCGATCCAGCGTTCGCTGGCGGAAGCCGCGCACGGTCGCAGCGTGCTGGTGGTGGCGCATCGGCTGTCCACCGTGCGCCATGCCGACCGCATCCACGTGATGGAGGCCGGCCGGATCGTCGAGTCCGGCAACCATGACGAATTGGTGGGCCGCGAGGGCGTCTATGCCAGCCTTTGGCGGCTGCAGACCGGCGAGATTGCTTCAGCGCCGCGGGTGCTTACTGCGCCCGCATCAGCTTCCCAGTGACCTCGCCGGCGCCCGTCCACGAGGCTTCAAAGGGATCACACCGCGCGACGCGAAGCCGAGCCGGGGCAGCGGCTCATGCAAGCTCGCACAGCGACAGCTCCACCCCCACCTCGCGCAGGCTCTCCCGCTCGGTGAGCAGGTCAGCGCGCGAAAGCGGGTGCTGGATCAGCCAGCTCGCCGGCAGTCTCAGCTGCAGCCCGGCGGGGCCGGCCTCGGCGGTGACCCTGAACAGCTCGTCGGAATCATGACTGCGATGCAGCAGCACCGCGAGCCTTAGCAAGACCACGCAGCGCAGGGTTGTCAGCGGGTCACGGCCGCCCGCGCCGACCTGCACCGACTTGTGCAGGCTGCGCCGCTGCGAGCGCACCAGCGCCGCCAGGAACTGCTGCTCCTGGTTGGAGAATCCGGCGATATCCGAGTGTTCGATCAGGTAGGCGCCGTGCACATGATGCTGGCTGTGCGCGATCGTCTGGCCGATTTCATGGACACGCGCAGCCCAGGCGAGGCTGAGCCGCTCGTCCTCGCCCAGCCGCCACGCGGTTGCCACCTGGTCAAACAGCGCCAGCACGCTGGCTTCGACCCGCGCCGACTGCACGGCGTCGACGCCGTAGCGCTGCGCCATCGCCTGGATGGAGCCGTCGCGCGGATCGCGCAGGGCCACGCGGCCAAGCATGTCGTAGAGCACGCCCTCGCGCATCGCGGTCTGGGCCACTTTCATGTGCGACAGGCCAAGCTCGTTGAAGGCCGCCTCCAGCACCAGCACGCCACCTGCGATCACCGGGCGACGCTCATCCGACAGCTCGGGCAGCTGGATCGCGTCGATGTCCTCGAACGCGAGCAGCGCCTCGCGCATCGCCGCCAGTCCCTCGGCGGTGATTTCGCCCCGGCCAAGCTTCATCGCCTTGAGGATCTTGCCGATCGCCTTGACCGTGCCGGAGGAGCCGATCGCGTCCTTCCAGCCGCGCGCGCGGTACGCCGCGGCGAACTGCTGGAACTCGGCGGAAATCTCGGTCAGGCCTTCCTTCCAGCGCTTGCGGGACAGCCGCCCGGTCGCAAAGAAGCGACGCGTGGTCGCCACGCAGCCCATCTGCAGGCTCTCGCGCTCCAGCGGCTCGAAGCCCTCGCCGATGATGAACTCGGTGCTGCCGCCGCCGATGTCCATCACCAGCCGCCTGCTGCTCTTGGGCGGCAGCCCCTGGGCCACGCCCAGATAGATGAGACGCGCCTCCTCGCGGCCCGAGACGACTTCAATGCGATGACCAAGCGCGGTCTGTCCCGGGATCAGGAACGACTGCGGGCTGCGCAGCTGACGCACCGTATTGGTGGCGATCGCGCGCACCCGGTTCGCGGGGATATTGCGCAGCCGCTGGCCCATCCGCTCAAGGCACTCCAGGGCCCGCCACAGCGCTTCGTGCGTCAACTCGCCGCGCTCGGTGAGGCCGGAGGCCGTGCGCACCGATTCGCGCAGGCGATCGACCACGCGCAGCTGGCCCAGCGTGTGGCGCGCCACGATCATGTGGAAGCTGTTCGAACCGAGGTCTACCGCCGCCAGCAGCTCGCCCTCGGCCAGCCCCTGTACCCCTGCCGCCAGCATCGTCTCCGGCATCATCCGCCCCTCATTGACACAGCAGGGCCAGCAGGTGCTGCTGGGCCGAATGGGGCATGGCGTCGCCCTCCGGGACGATCCGCGCATAGCTGCCATCGGACTTGAGCTCCCAGGCCTGCAGGTTGTCGCGCAGGTAGGTGTCGAGCTCCTCGGCGTGCACCCGCTCGGCCAGCACAGGGTCGAGGATGGGGAAACAGGTTTCGATACGGCGCATCAGGTTGCGCTCCATCCAGTCGGCACTGGACGCGAACAGCTCAGGTTGGCCGCCGTTGGCAAACCAGTAGATGCGGCTGTGCTCGAGGAATCGGCCGACGATCGAGCGCACGCGGATGTTTTCGCTGACGCCCTTGACCCCCGGCCGCAGCCCGCAGGCGCCGCGCACGATCAGCTCTATCTGGACGCCGGCGATGGAGGCCTCGTACAGCGCGCGGATCACCTGCGGCTCATTGATGGCGTTGAGCTTGGCAATGATGCCGGCCGGCTTGCCCGCGCGAGCATTGGTGGCCTCGCGCTGGATCTTCTTGAGCAGGCCGGGATGCAGGGTGAAGGGCGACTGCAGGATGCGCTTCAGGCGGATTGCCGGGGCCAGGCCGGACATCTGCTGGAACAGCAGGTGCACGTCCTCGCCGAGGTCCGGATGCGCGGTGATCAGGCCGATGTCGGTGTAGGCGCGAGCGGTGCCGCTGTGGTAGTTGCCGGTGCCGAGATGCACATAGCGCTGCAGCTTCTTGCCTTCGCGGCGCACGATCAGCAGCATCTTGGCGTGAGTCTTGTAGCCCACCACGCCATAGACCACCTGCACGCCGGCCTCCTGCAGACGATCAGCCAGGCGCAGGTTGGCCTCTTCGTCGAAGCGCGCGCGCAGCTCGATCACCACGGTCACGTCCTTGCCGTTGCGCGCGGCCTCGATCAGCGAGGCCACCAGCGGCGAGTTGTGGCCGGTGCGGTAGAGCGTCTGCTTGATCGCCAGCACGTTGGGATCATGGGCCGCGGTCTTGACCAGATCCTGGATCACCGAAAAGCTGTCGAACGGGTGATGCAGCAGCACATCGCCACGTCGAATCACCTCGAACAGCTCGGTGCCCGACTCACGCGGGTGCAGGCGCGGCTTGAACACGGGGAACTTGAGATCGGCGCGCTCGACCATGTCGTAGACGGCGATCACACGGTTGAGGTTGACCGGCCCGTTGATGCGCGAAACCGCATCCTCGGGCAGCTCGAAGTGCCGCAGCAGGGTCTTGACGATGGGCTTCGGGCAGGAATCCGCGATCTCCAGCCGCACCGCATGGGAGTAGCCGCGCCCGACCAGCTCATCGCGCAGCGCCGAGGCGAGGTTCTCGACCTCGTCCTCGTCGACGAACAGCTCGGAATTCCGGGTCACGCGAAACTGGTATGTGCCCTTGACCGTCATGCCCGGGAACAGATCTTCCACGAATGCGGACAGCACCGCCGACAGCAGCACGAAATCATGCTCGCCGCCGGAAATCTGCTTGGGCAGCTGGATGATGCGGGGCAGCGAGCGCGGCGCACGCACAAGCGCCAGCCCGCCGTTGCGGCCGAATGCATCGCGCCCCTGCAGCACCACCACCAGGTTCAGGCTTTTGTTGAGGATGCGCGGGAACGGGTGGGCGGGATCCACCGCCAGCGGCGACAGCACCGGGGTGATGTCACTGTCGAAGTAGTCCTTCAGCCAGCGCTTCTGCTTGGCGGTCCAGGTGTCACGGGTCAGGATGCGAAGGCCGGTGGCGCCCAGCGCCGGGCGCAGGTGGTCATTCCAGTAGCGGTACTGGGCATCGACCAGCTCGCGGGCACGCGCGTAGATGCGCTCAAGGGCCTGGGTGGGCGCAATGCCATCGGGTGCACTGCCGCCACCGAAATCCTGCTGGTGACGGATCGCAGCCACCCGGATCTCGAAAAACTCGTCGAGATTGGTGCAGGAGATGCAAAGGTAGCGCAGGCGCTCCAGCAGGGGCACGCGCTCGTCCATGGCCTGCTCCAGCACTCGGAAGTTGAACTCCAGCTGCGACAGCTCACGGTTGATGTAGAGCGCTGGGTCGTTCAGGTCCGGCTTGGCGGGCATGGCGGGGCGTGGGTCTGGGGAGAGGCTTTCATGATGCCGCATCCACTGCATCTGCGCTGCGTATGCGGCAGTGGGCCGAATCGAACTCGCAGCAGAAGCGGCTGCCGCGGCCGGGCTCGCTCTCGATGCGGAGCTGGGCCTGGTGCAGCTGCAGGATGTGTTTGACGATGGCCAGCCCCAGGCCGGTGCCGCCGGAATCCCGCGAACGGCTGGTGGAGACCCGGTAGAAACGTTCGGTCAGGCGCGGGATGTGCTGGGGCGCGATACCGGGGCCGGTATCGACGACACAGAGGTGCGCTCCGCCCTGGTCGGCGAGGCTGAATTCGACCCGGATCGCGCCGCCTGCGGGGGTGTAGCGCACCGCATTGATGACCAGGTTGGAAAACGCGCTGTGCAGCTCCTTGTGTGAACCGAACAGATCGACGCCGGCGCTGTCGACCACCTCGATGCAATGGCGGCCCGCGCTCAGCGCCTCGGCCTCACCCTGAAGCGAGGCCAGCATCGAGGCCATTTCGACGGTCTCCAGCGGCAGGGAGTCGCGGGATTCTAGCCGCGAAAGGGTGAGCAGATCCTCCACGATCTGGGTCATCCGTCCGGACTGCCGGCGCATTTCGCCGAGCATGCCCGCCCATTCCGGCACGTCCTCGGGCTCCAGCATGTCCAGATAGCCGTGCAGCACCGTCAGCGGCGTGCGCAGCTCGTGCGAGACATTGGCCACGAAGTCGCGCCGCACCTGTTCCAGATGCAGCAGCTTGCTGATATCGCGGGCAATCAGCAGCTGCTGCTCGGTCGTGTAGTCGATCAGCCGCATTGACAGCCGGAGGCTTTCCTCACCGGTGCCCTGCACGTCGAGCAGGGGCTCGCCGGCACCGGATTCCATCCAGGCGGTGACCCGCGGCGAGCGCACCAGATTGCAGAATCGACTGCCGATGTCGGTGGGATAGGACAGCCCGAGCAGGCGCTCGCTGGCTTCGTTGAACCAGTCGATGCGCTGCTCGCGACGATCAAGCACCACCACGGCATCCGGCAGCGCGGCGGCCGCCTGGCGGAAGGCACGCAGGGTGCCCAGCAGTCGACGCTTGCGTTCGCGATTCTCGCGCTGGCGGTCATGCAGCACCCGGGTCAGCTCGGCAAAGACGCCGCGCCCCTCCGGCGGCTCCAGGCGCTCACGACGGTTCAGCCGGCCCAGCACCGTCCGCAGCTGCAGATAGTGCCAGGCGAGGATAGCCGCTAGGCCGAGCGCCAGCAGCGGCCACGGCTGGCCGAGGGCGAATCCGAGCAGCAGGCAGCCAAGCACAATGGCCGCGAGCCGCCAGGCGGAAAGCTGCCAGGCGCGACGCAGTGGGCTGCGGATGGGGGAAGGACGGAGGGGCACGCCGGGCATGTTCGCAGGTCGCAAGGTGGCCGCACCAGCGGCCGGCAGAAACGGACGTGACGCAGGCTGGGGCCCTGTGCCGGTCTTGGGCTCAGGCCTGTGGATCAGGCCTGAGGATCAGCCCGGAGGATCAGGCCTGGAGATCGGTCGAGAACCGGTAGCCGGCACCACGCACGGTCTGCACCAGCGGATCCAGCGCATGCGGCTCAAGTGTCTTGCGCAGGCGTCGGATGTGGACGTCCACCGTGCGCTCCTCCACATAGACGTTCCCACCCCACACGTGGTCCAGCAGCTGGGTGCGTGAATACACGCGCTCGGGGTGGGTCATGAAGAAATGCAGAAGACGGTATTCGGTGGGGCCGATGTGGATCGGCGTCTCGCCGGCATAGACCCGATGCGCGGCGCCGTCGATGCGCAGCCCCCCGATCGCGACGCTGCCATCCTCCTCATCGCCACGCGAGCGCCGCATCACGGCCTTGATGCGGGCCAGCAGCTCGCGCGCTGAAAATGGCTTGACCACGTAATCGTCGACCCCGGCCTCCAGCCCACTGACGCGATCGTTCTCCTCCCCGCGCGCGGTGAGCATGATGATCGGCACTTCGCGGGTCAGCCCCTCCTTGCGCAGGCGCCGGGCAAACTCCACGCCGCTCATGCCTGGCAGCATCCAGTCCAGCAGGATCAGGTCGGGGACACGGCTGACAATGGCCGCCTGCGCCTCACGGGTGTCGGCTGCGTGCACCGGCTCGTACTCCGCCTTGCGCAGGGCGAAGGCGACCATGTCGCGGATGGCGGGCTCGTCGTCGACGATCAGGATCTGTTTCTGCACGGGACGTCCTCGGGCATGCGTCCCACCGGCTGCGGGACACGGGGCCGGCGATGCGTTCAACGCCTGCCGGTTCAGATGCCGCCCCAGTAGATAACACTTTTGTGACCCGGCAATGACAGGCCAAGCGCCCCGCCGCGCGACCGCCGTCTGCGCTGGAGCGGGGGCCGATGCGCACCCTTGAAGGAACCCGCGTCAGGGGTCGTAACTCAGGCGAGGGCGCACCCGCTTCGGCCGGCGCCGGCCGGCTCTGGGCAGGTCCCGCGAGGCGCACGCGCTTGCGATTGCGCCCCCCCCAACGGCCCTGCAGAGGCGACCCGGTGGCCAGCGCAACCGACAGGCGCTCAGCGCATGCGCGGCTCGGCTCGCAGGCCGAGGCCACCGGTCTGGCTGCGCGAAACCCGCTGCCCGCGCTCGCGCAGCTCCAGCACGATGGGTGTGAGTTCGGTGATCCGAGCATCCACCCGCGCCCGCTGGTAGTAGTCGAGATCCTCGCGCCGGGCCAAGGTCTGCAGTTGGTTCAACGCGTCTTCCGCGCGACCCGAGAGGAACGCCGCCTCGGCATGGGCCTCGGTGGCGCGGATGGTGTCGCCTGCCAGCTCGCTGGCGCGGCCCAGGCTGCGCTGCAGGGCAGCGTCGCTGCTGCGCCCCTGCAGCAGCGGCCGCAGCGCGGCCTGCGCCTGCAGGCCGGCCTCGGGCGTGCCCAGACGGATCAGGCTCTCGGCCTGGCTCA
Source organism: Aquimonas sp. (assembly GCA_022241605.1). Classification (GTDB taxonomy): domain Bacteria; phylum Pseudomonadota; class Gammaproteobacteria; order Xanthomonadales; family Xanthomonadaceae; genus Aquimonas. The sequence continues at coordinate 69,467 of JAKOMQ010000002.1, forward strand.
GCGCCACCGTGCGGCTGCCCGGGTGGCGGGCCGTCAATTCGGCATACAGGGCGTTCGACTCGCTTTGTCGACCCGCAAGGTGCAGCAGCTCCGCGCGCGCCAGCGGCAGCCACACGCCCGGCGGCGACTCGCGCACGCGCTCAAGCTCGACGAGGCCTTCGGCGGCGCGGCCGTTCAAGCCCAGCGCCAGCGCCAGGGCATAGCGTTCGGCCTCGGGCAGCGACTCACCCAAGGACAGGTTGCGTCGCTGCAGCTCGTCCATGGCGCGCGCCGGGCTCTCGGCGCTGAGCACCCGCAGGCGTGCCTGCACCCAGGGGAACAGGCTGCGATCGGGAGTGCCGTCAACGTCGAGGTCGCGCGCGATGCGCTCGGGCAACAGAGGATGCAGGGGCCCACGCAGCGCGGTGGGCGGCACGAAGCCGAGCGGCCGGGTGGCACCCTCGGCGCGGCCCTTGGCTTCGCTGATGCGGCTGTTGGTCACCGGATGGGTGCGCAGGAACTCCGGCGCTTCCTCGCCGATGGTCGAGCGCAGGGAGCGGTGCATCCGCGCGAAGAAATCAGCCATCGCCATCGGCTCGTAGCCGGCACGCTGCAGGATCAGGATGCCGACCCGATCCGCCTCGTATTCGTTGGCGCGGGTGTGGTTGATCGCGCGCTGCTGCATCAGCGCGATACCGCTGGTGATTGCCGCCTGGGTGGCATTGCCGGCGCTGGTCCCGCCTGCCTGCTGAGCCACCGCGATAGCGGCGATGGTGCCCAGCAGGATGGGGAGCGAGTCCTTGCTCTGGCGCTCGACGGCACGAACGATATGGCGCTGGGTGACGTGGGCAATCTCATGCGCCATCACGGCAGCGACCTCGTCCTCGGTTTCCGCCGTGAGCACCAGCCCGGCGTTCATGCCCACGAAACCGCCAAGGGTGGCGAACGCGTTGATGTCGCGGGCGCGCATCCAGAAGAAGGTGAAGTCCTGCTGCGGACGATCCGCCTCGCTCGCCAACCGCTGACCGAGTCGATGCAGCCATTCGTCCAGCAGCGGGTCCTCAAGCAGCATGCCGAAGGCGCGCAGCTGCTGGTGCAGGCCCTCGCCGTACTGGCGCTCCTGCGCCGGCGTGATCAGGGTGTCAGCCGAGGAGCCCATATCCGGCAGCGCCAGTGGATCGCGGGACTGCGCAGACGCGCCCCCGGCGGCCAGCAGGCAGCAGACAAGGGCGGCTGCGAGGCGACGGGGCTGGGACATGGGGGAGGTTCCGCAGGAAGGCATGACCCCCATCATCGCGCCAGCCGATGCAGGGCGGGTTAACTGGCAGTAAAGGCCTCGCCGGCCTTCACGGCGCCGAGACCTCGACGCCCGCCGCCGCCAGCAGGCGACGAAGGCGCTGTGCGAGGGCGACCGCATCAGCGCGGTCGCCGTGCAGGCACAGCGTGTCGGCGTCGACCCTGAGCGTGCCGCCGCCGCGCACTGCAACCTCGCCGCGGGCAAGCAGCCCGAGCACCTGTGACTCGATAGCGCCGGGGTCCTCAAGCACGGCGCCCGGCAGCGAGCGCGCAACCAGGCTGCCGTCGGGTTCATAGGCGCGCTCGACGAAGGCCTCTGCCACCCACTGCAGGCCGTGTGCGAGCGCTGCGGCCTGCAGCTCACTGCCAGCCAGACCGTAAAGCCTGAGCTGCGGGTCGACATCCCGCACGGCCGCAGCGATCGCGTCCGCCAGCGAACGATCGCGCGCAGCCTGGTTGTAGAGGGCACCATGCGGCTTGACGTGCTGAAGCCGCGCACCGGCTGCACCCACGAAGCCGGCCAGCGCGGAGATCTGATACAGCACGAAGGCATAGGCTTCGGCCGGGCTGGCGGCCAGCGCGCGACGCCCGAAACCCTGCAGATCAGGCCAGCCGGGATGGGCGCCGATGGCGACGCCGTGCCGAACGCAAAGCGCAACCGTCCGGTGCATCACCATCGGATCGCCGGCGTGGAAACCGCAGGCGATATTGGCAGAGCTGGCATGCGGCAGCAGCTCGGCGTCCGCGCCCATGCGCCAGTCACCGAAGCTCTCGCCCACGTCGCAGTTCAGGTCAATCCGGGATCGCACGGCGGCTCCACGTGCATGCGCTGCGGGGATGGCGGAGGGAGTGGGATTCGAACCCACGGTGACATCGCTGCCACGCCGGTTTTCAAGACCGGTGCCTTAAACCGCTCGGCCATCCCTCCACGAGCCGCCAAGTGTAGCCGCTCGCGCGTGCCATGGGCATCCGCGAGCGGCTATTCGAAGCTGTTGCGGAACAGGCAGGGGGTGGCGCATGGCAGCGGCGGCAGCAGCAGCTGGGCGATGTTGCTGTAGGCGCTGAAGTTGCCGGCGCCGTCGACGGCGCGGACCCGGTAGCGGTAGGTGGCGCCTGCAGTCAGGCCGCTATCCAGGGCGCTGTTCGTGGTCGGCGTCGCGACCTGCTGGAAGTTGCTGCAGCTCGGCCCCTGGCAGCGCTCCACGCGATAGCCCGCCAGCCCGGAGCCGCCGGTGTCGGTCGATGCGGCCCATCCGAGGCTGATGGACGTCTGCCCTGCCGCGGAAGCGGTCAGGCTGGTGGGCACCGTGGGTGGCGTGGCGTCCCCAAGCGGGGGATAGGCCTCGGCGGCGCCGGCAAGATCGTCGGCGCCCAGCGTCGCACCGCGCCCACCGCCGTGGGCGAAGGCACGCATGATGGCCTGGTTGAGGACGCTGCTGCTGCCGCACGTCGGGCTGGCGCTGTCGCCACAGGAATGCCCGAAAGCCAGGGTATGGCCGATCTCGTGCGCCAGCAGCTCGGCGCCGTTGGCGCCGCCGGCTTCGGCCATGAAGCAGCCGGCGCCGTCCTGGATCACCACCCGCGCCCTCGCCCGTGGGTACCAGGTCTGGCCGTTGAAGCTCTGGCCATTGCTGAAGGCCAGCGAGCCGCCGATGCCGAGCACACCGCCGATGCTGCAGCTGAAACTGCCCTCGATCTCGTTGTTGGGATCGTTCCAAAGTACATGCCCGGTGAAACAGCCGGGATCGCTGCTGGAGCTGCACACGGGCGAACTGGCCTGGGTGCCGGCATAGGAGAGGAAGATCCGGCTGCCCGGGTCATTGGTCCAAGCGGCCAGCGCCTGCTGCAGTTGCTGCGCGCTGTTGCCGCCGCTGGCCTGCCCACCAGGGCGATCGGTCCAAGGCAGCGTCGAGCCACTGTCGAACTGGAACCAGCGTCCAGGCCCTGGCGTGGAGAAACCGAACACGCTGAAGGTGTATTTAGCCAGCTGGTTGCTTCGCACCGCGGTGCGCAGGTAGTCGGCATCGGCCTTGTGCCCGGCCACGCGCCGGCGAATCCAGTCCTCGAAGGCCGCCGGCGCACGCGGCGCGTGGTACTGAAGCGTGAAACCGCGGCCCGGGTACTCGGCGCTGCCTTCCAGATCGCGCACGTAGTACTCGGCCCCGTTGTCGGCACGGATCCGGCCGAAAACACCGAGGCTCAGCTGTTGGGCCTGCAGAGTGCCGTCCGGGCGGCGGCTGAAAAAAAGCAGCACCTCGCCGCCGGGGACCAGCCGCGGCACGCCGGCGACCACGAAATTCAGCGAGGGCGCATCGTGGGTGCCCGGCAGCGCCAGCGCCACGTGCGCCTCGAGCGCTGCCCCCTTGAACTGCTCGATTCGCTGGAGCCGATACACGGTCTCGCGGTCACCGTCGGCGGCGGGCACGGCCTCCAGCACACGCATTCGGGCCACGCCCTCGGACTGCTGCAGCAGGGCCTCGTCGGACAGCATGACGTAGCTGAAGGCCCATGCCCCACCGGGGACCATCAGGATGAGGGCTGACAACAGAATGGTTGCGCGAATCATCCGTGGACTCCAAAGAGTGGGTTCAGGGCACGCGGCTGGGTCACCAACCCGCGGGCAGAGCTCGACCCTATCGATCGTGGAACAACGAAACTCTGCGCCGGTTCGCGCATTTTCCGCGCGCATTCGTGGAAAATGTCACGAATAGTTACCGGAAACGCCGCCGATGCTCCGTGCCCTCCTCTGCGTCTGCCTGTCAGCGCTGCTTTTGGTCCCTGCCGAGTGCTGGGCCGGGAGTCCGCGCATCCACGCCCATGCCGGCGCGGAGCTGGAGCAGATCACCGGCCGCGATGACCGGCTCCGCCTGCGGGTAGAGGGGATCGCCCTGGAGTTCCTCCTGCAGCCGAACGAGGCCCTCCTGCACGGACTGGGCAACGATCGCAGCCAGCGCCTCCACGCCGAGGGCTATCGCTTCTGGGAGGGCGAAATCGATCGCCTGGAGGGCAGCTGGGTACGCCTGTCCGAGGTGGACGGACGCTACAGCGGTGCCTGGTTCGACGGCACCGAGCTGTTCCTGCTGGACCCCGCCGAGGAGGTCGCCGATCTGCTGCTGGAGACAGCCAAGGGCCCGCACGTGCTGTACCGACTGTCGGATCTCGAGCTGCCGCCCTTTGGCGACGATGCAATCGAGCCCAAGGCCTTTGCGCCGCGCGCGGCTTCCGTCGGCAAGCGCATGGACTACCGCAGCTTCGCCGATCACCTCGGCCAAGCCTTGGGCGAGCAGGCCGAGCCCCGCAACCTGGTGCGCCAGCTCAACCTGACCCTGGTCACCGACACCCAGTTCAGCACGGTTCACGGCGCAAACCGCGATGCGGTGGTGGCGACCCGCATGAACGTCGTCGACGGCATCTACAGCGGCCAGTTCCAGACCCGGATCGGCATTGCCCAGCTGCGCCACCTGACCGACAACGCAAACATGACGGCCACCAGCGGCAGCACCTTGCTGGGTGAGTTCCGCACCTTCATGACGACAGGTGCGGGCAGCTCGATCCCCAAAGGCGGGCTCAACCATCTGCTCAGCGGCCGCGGTTTCGACGGCAACATCGCCGGCGTCGCCTACGTCAGCGTTCTCTGCAGCGCCAACAGCGGCTATGGCGTCAACCGCATGCCCAACAACAACAACACCTGGAGCCTGGTGGTGGCGCACGAGATGGGCCACAACTTCGGCGCCCGCCACGACGGCCAGTCGGGCTCGCCCTGCGAGTCGCAAAGCGGCAACTGGCTGATGAGCCCGTCGATCAACGGATCCAGCACCTTCTCGCCGTGCGCGCGCGACATCATCCAGCCGCGCATCAACGTTGCAACGTGCTTTGTGCCGATACAGGTGGATCCGCGAATCTTCCGCAACGGTTTCGAAGCAGGCTGAGAGGCTGTGAGAACCGCCCGCCGACTGCGGCCGCCGACGAGCTCCCATGGCCGCAGCGCAGCAGTCGAATCCTGCGTTCCCTGCTGCGCCCGACCGCGTGGAGCCCGAGTGCATCAGCTCTAGACGAACGCCAAGCGCCGCCCGTGGTTTTCGCTGCGCGCTGAGTTACGGACTCAACGCCCGTGCCAAAGCAGCGCCAGCACAAGCAGCAGCAGGGCAAGGCTTGCCGCAACCGCAGGCCAGACCAGAGCCCGAGGCCGCTGCGGCGGAGGCAGCCTCGGCGCCGCGGCAAACGGCTGCAGGCCCTGCGATGCGGGCTCGGCCAGGCTCAGGATCTCCAGCACCTCGGCCGCCGCCTGCGTGCTCGCCAGACGCTCGGCTGGCTCCTTGACCAGCAAGCTGTCCAGCAGCGGCTGCAGCCAGGCCACGTGCGCCGGCAGACGAGGGGGTTCGGCCTTGGCGTGGAGTTCGGCCAAAGCCAGCGGATCGTCTGCCTCGAAAGGCAGCCGCCCGGTCAGGCACTCCTGCAGCAGCACGCCCAGGCTGTAGAGATCCGCGCGGCCGTCGACATGCTCGCCTCGCGCCTGCTCCGGCGCCATGTAGGCCGCAGTGCCGGCGATCTGCCCGGCGCGCGACGAACCCTGGCCCGCCGCCGGTGGCAGCACAGCATCGCCCGGCTGCAGCGGAGCGCGCACGCGGATCGGGCAGAGCAGCCCGAAATCCACCAGCACCGCACGCCCATCCGCATCAAACAGCACGTTGCCGGGCTTGATGTCCCGATGTACCAAACCGCGCCCGTGCAGGGCCGCGAGTGCGGACAGCAGCTGGCGAAACACAGCCAGCGCCAGCACCACCGGCAGCGGGCCTGCGCTCAGGCGGTCGCGCAAACTGCCGCCGGGCAGATACTCGCTGACGATCTGAACGCTGTCGGCCGACTCCAGCACCTCAACGATGCGCTCCAGGCCCGGATGATGCAGGCCGCGTGCGCGCTGCACGGCCGCCAGCAGCCCGGCAAGCGCGTCCGGATCCGACTGCAGGTCGGGGTGCAGGTCCTTGACCGCCACCGGCCGGTGACGCAGCGGATGCTCGGCCAGCCAGACCCGCGCCGTGCTGCCGCCCCCCAGCAGCCGCAGCACGCGAAAGCTACCGATCCGCTGCGGAGCATCCACCGGCAGCCGGGGCGATCCGGACGGCTTCATCCCGTGGCCCCGGCGTCCACGGCTTCAGGCCAAAGGCTGCGGCCGCCGCTGGCCGCACGCAGGCGCTCCACCCAAACACGGTGGGCGGCGCACTCCTCCTCGGAGGCGTGGACACGCGGCAACAGCACGGGGTCGAACTGCACGCGCCGACGGGCGCTTTCGCTGCTGGACTCAATCGTGGGGGCCAGGCTCAGATCACTCTGGCCGGAAGTCAACGCAAGAAAGACATCAGCAAGCAGCTCGGCGTCGAGCAGGGCGCCGTGCAGATTGCGGTGGGCGTTATCTACCCCCAGCCGCTTGCAAAGCGCATCAAGGCTGTTGCGCTGGCCCGGAAACCGCTCCCGCGCCAACGCAAGGCTGTCGGTGACGACGGCCAGCTGGGCGACCCTTGGCGCCTCCGGCAGGCGCCCGAACTCCGCGTTGAGAAAGCCCACGTCAAACGCCGCATTGTGGGCGATCAGCTCGGCCCCGCGCAGGAACTCGACCAGCTCATCGGCCACTTCGGCAAAGCGAGGCTTGTCCGCCAGCATGTCGAGGCTGATGCCGTGGACCGCCCGAGCGCCTTCGTCGATCTCACGGTCCGGGTGCAGGTAGTAGTGGAAGCGACGTCCGCTCAAGCGACGGTTGATGAGCTCGACCGCGCCGATCTCGATGATGCGATGGCCTCGCTCCACAGGCATGCCCGTCGTCTCCGTATCCAGCACCACCTGCCGCATGCTCATGCCCTGCCCTCCTTCAAAGCCAGCGCAGCGTCGCGTGCCAGGACGTCGACGCGCTCGTTCTCAACGTGGCCGGCATGGCCGCGCACCCAGTGCCAGCGCACCGCGTGCGGCTGTCGGGCGACGAGCAACTCGCGCCAGAGGTCCTCGTTCTTGACCGGCTTGCCGTCGGCGGTTTTCCAGCCACGCCGCTGCCAGCCGGCCATCCATTCGCTGATGCCCTTCTGCACGTACTGCGAGTCGGTGTAGAGCTCGACCGTACAGGGCTCACGCAGCGCCTGCAGGGCGCGGATGGCGGCCAACAGCTCCATCCGGTTGTTGGTGGTATCGGCTTCGGCGCCACTGAGCTCCTTCTCGTGGGCACCATGGCGCAACAGCGCGCCCCAACCGCCCGGCCCGGGGTTTCCCAGACAGGCGCCATCCGTGTAGATCTCGACGTTCTTGGGTGTGCTCATCGTGTATCCGAAACTGCGGACCTGTGGCCCGCGTTCATCCTGCGCCCATGCGCAGCGGCGCCATCCGGCCGCTGGGCAGGAGCTTCACGCCCGGCCGGCGGTGCCTCGCCAGCAGCAGCACGCTGCCGCACAGCGGCGGAGAGTGCACCACTGGATCGAGCCCATCGGCCGTGGCCCAGGGCCAACGTGGGCCGAGGCCGCGGGCCGCGCGCAGCTCAAGGCCCGCCTCCAGCAGGCGCCCACCGAGGCCGCCCACGCCCGGCGAAGCCAGACCGAAACGCTGCCAGTGCAGACGCCACGCCGAAAACGGGTTGAGTGCGACCAGTGCGAGCTCACCCTCGGGCAGCAGGAGCTCGGCGAGCTGGCCGAGGTCGAGCTGATCGAACCCGCGCTGCGAGGGCAGATGCCAAAGCAGGATCAAGCCAAAACTTTCGCGACAGAACGGCAGGCCCTGCAGACCCGCACGCAGGCCGCCCTCAAGGCGCCCACGACGCGCATCGAACGCCAGCTGCAGCGGACGCTGCGGAGCATCCAGCGCGAGCGCAAAACCCGCCGAAGGGCTGCCGGAGATCACCAGCGTCCGCCCGCCGCGGGCGCCCAGGCCGGCCTCCTGCAGCGCCCTGGCCTCGCAGGCAAGCAGGCGTCGACCGAAGGCGCTGGCGAACCAGTCCAGTCGGGGCGCAGCTTCAGAAGCACGCAATGAAGACATGGCAGGCATTGTCCGCGATTTGCAGCCGGAATACGGCTCAGGCGGCCGTGCGCCGCACCTCGCGCACGCCCGGCACCGCGGCCATCTTGCCGAGCAGGTCGCCGAGCTGCTGGAAATCGCTGACCTTCAGCGAAAATCGCAGCTCCGCATCCGCGCTCGCAGCGTCAACGCGCGAGTTCACGCCAAGGATGTGGGCATTGGCCACGCCGATCACGTTGCTCAAGTCCTTCAGCAGCCACTTGCGGTCGATGCCGCGCACGACCACGTCGACCTGGTAACTCTGGCCGCCGCGGCGGCCCCACTCCACCGGCAGCACTCGCTCGGGATGGCGGGCCGCCAGGTGCTGCATCGAGGCGCAGTCCTGCCGATGAATGCTGACGCCGCGGCTGCGGGTCAGAAAACCGACGATGGGATCGCCCGCCACCGGCTGGCAGCAGCGCGCCAGCTGGATCAGAAGATTGCCGATTCCCTCGATGGTCATGCCGCGATCAGGCTTGGGCGGCTTGACGTTGGAGGCCGCCCGCTGCGGTTCGGGCTCGGCCCTGGGTTGGCTGAGTTCGTGCAAGGCACGCGCCACCTGGCTGGGGCTGATGTCGCCCAGCGCCACGGCGAAATACAGATCCTCCAGTCGCGGCAGGCGGAACTTGGGCAGCACCTGCGAAAGGTCCAGCTGGTGCAGGGCAAGGCGCTTGAGCTCCTTGTCCAGGACTTCACGGCCGGCCTGCAGGTTCCGCGCCTGGTCAAGCTTGTGGAACCAGGCGCGCACCTTGTCGCGGGCGCGGCCTGAAATGAGGTAGCCGGAGTTGGTCAACAGCCAGTCGCGGCGCGGCTCACCGGTCTTGGCCGTGAGAATCTCGACGCGGTCGCCGGAGCGGGGCGCGTGCGTCAGCGGCACGATCCGGCCATTGACCTTGGCACCGCGGCAGCGATGTCCCACTTCGGTGTGCACGTGGTACGCGAAGTCCAGAACCGTACCGCCGCGAGGGAGGTCGATGACCTGCCCCTGCGGAGTAAGCAGGTAGACCCGGTCCTCGATCAGCTCGGTCGACAGCCCGGCGAGCAGGGCGCTGTCCTCCTCGCCTTCCTTGCCCTCCAGCAGCTGGCGCATCCATGCGATCTTGCGCTCGAAACCCGCGTCACCGCCGCCGCCTTCCTTGTAGCGCCAATGCGCGGCGACGCCGAGTTCCGCGTGCTGGTGCATGTCGTGGGTGCGGATCTGGATCTCCAGCGTCTTGCCCTCGGGCCCGACCACCGCCGTGTGCAGACTGCGGTACTGGTTGCCCTTGGGGTTGGCGATGTAGTCGTCGAACTCCGATGCAATCGGCGTCCACACGCTGTGGGCCACGCCCAGCGCGGCATAGCAGGCGGTGATGTCGTCTGCCAGTACGCGCACGGCGCGGATGTCATACAGGTCCGAGAACGGCACGTCCTTGCGCTGCATCTTTTTCCAGATGCTGTAGATGTGCTTGGGCCGGCCGGCCACCTCGGCGGCGATGCCGGCCTCGGCAAGCGCCGCGCGCAGTCGCGACTTGGCGGTTTCGATGAAGTGCTCGCGGTCGCCGCGCTTTTCGTCCAGCAGCTTGGCGATCCGCCGGTAGGTGTCCGGCTGCAGATAGCGGAAGGCGAGATCCTCCAGCTCCCACTTGAGCTGCCAGATGCCCAGCCGATTGGCCAGCGGCGCGTGGATGTCGGCGCTGAGCTGGGCGAGGCGGCGACGCTCGGGTTCATCGAGGCTGGCGGCCGCACGCATTTCGGCCAGCTGACGCGACAGCAGGATCAGCACCACCCGCAGATCGCGCACGATCGCCAGCAGCAGCCGCCGCAGGCCCTCCGCACTGCTATGCACGCCGCGCTCGCCCCACAGGCTCCAGACCTTCTCGGCCGCCGCCTGGCCTTCCAGCAGGGCCTCCAAACCCGGCGCCGCCGCAAGGCCCGGCAGCGCCTCGCGCGCCGCCGGCAGCGCATAGAACAGCGCCGCCTGCAGGGTCTCGGCATCCGCCCCTAGGCGATCCAGCAGGCCTAGCGCGTCGGCCAGCACCGCCGCGCCGGCATCGCCCTCGGTTTGCGCCAGCAGCCAGCCACGCAGTTCCTCCGGCAGCGCCGGGACGGACACGGGGCGGTGCTGCAGCCAATCGGAAGGGGAAGCGACGGGCGCGAGTCTGCTCATGACCACAGTGGACTGCAAAAGCAAACGCCGGAGCAAGCTCCGGCGTTTGCGGGAAGTGCTGTCAGCAAGACCCTATTGCTGATAGCGCAAGATCAGGTTGCGAGTCACCGGTCCACCGGGCGGATTACCCGTGTCGGTAGCGGTGATCGGGCAGGTCACCACGAGCGAGGTATTTGCCCCTGCATTCGACTTCAGGTAGCTGAATTGGAGTTGGAACTCCGTGTCAGCGGACACCGGGCCGGAAGGCGTGATCTGGATGTTTCCCTGAAGCATACCGGCCGGGCTGCAGGTTCCCACGCTGATGACCAGCTGCTGCCCCGGCGACTCCGGGGGAACACCGATGCTCGTGTCGAAGATGAACTGCGGGAAGGTGATCTGGCAGAGGCCGTTGCCCGAGTCGAAGCAGTTGTTCGCACGCGAGTAGAGGCCAAGCGGGATTTGATTCCCATCCCCATCATTCATCGGGCCCGCGATGGGCGCCGGCGAGAGCGCCAGCTCTCCATACAGCAACTCGAACTCCGGTGGGGCGTTCACATCCCGCACCTCAAGGTTCACCCGAACCCGCCCCACGCCAAGACGGTCATCGGTGGCGGTCTGAACAATCAGCGCGCTACCAATCTGGGCGGCGGCCGGCGCAATGCGGACGTCGAAATGGTCGCCGTCGACTCCGATGGGCGTCACCAGGTCTGCGTTGGGCACCAATGCGGGGTTGCTGTTGGTCGGACTGCCGGTGAGCGCGAAGCCTTCGCCCGCGTCCGGATCACGCACACGGCACTCGAACTCCACAGCTGCCGGAGCGCCGCCGATCACCTCGTCCAGGGTGATGGTCACCGGCAGATCGCTGTTCCAGACCCAGGTGGACGAGTCTGCAGGCAGGTTGCGATCCGGGTAGCTGCAGGCGAACTGCGGCAGCTGGTTGGGCACCAGCTCGATGATCAGCGGGGCGCTGTTGTTGCCCAGCTGCGGGTCGAAGCCTGCATTGGCGGCCAGCGGGTCCGCGAAGGCAGCTGCGGCGAGCACGGTGCGATTGGGCGGAGTGCCCGAGATCACGGTGCGGCTGAGGGTGTAGGTGCGGTAGGCGCCGGGCGCCAGCGTGATGCCGGAATCCACAAGCGCTCCGGCGGCACCGGTGGCGGGTGTGCAGTTGGCGCCGGTGCTGGTTTCACAGCTCCATGTGCCGGGGTTGATCCGGGCGGCGTAGAGGTTCCCGGTGGGGACGAACTCGCGGACCACGACGCCAGCCGCCGGCGCTTCGCCCACGTTGCGAACGCGGATGCGATAGCTGAATGCGGAATTGAGTACTGCATCCTGCCGGGAAATCAGCAGGTCCCCGCCGGCATCAAGAATCTCGACCCTCAGGTCTGCCGTGCTCTCGAAGCCCGAGCGGAACATCGCGCTCTGGGACAGGGGCGCAGGCGGTGCGGGCGGATTGGTGGTGAGCTGCGCAAAGGGGAAACTGAAGCACTGCAGAAGTGGGCCGCGCTCTCCCGCGGCCTGCACCAGCGAGGGCGCGACCCGACCCAGGCCCGGCGCGTAGCTGAGCCCCAGCACGCCGCCCAGGTTTCGCTCCACACCGTTACTGTCGGTGATGCGCAGCGAGAGCCGATCGGTAGCGGTGTAGTAGCTCTCACACAGCAATGGTTCGATCACGCTGAACTCGGCCCTGCGCGGGGTCTCGCTGAGCCGGTAGTTGACCGGGCCGCCGAGCAGAATCGCGCCCTGGCCGGGAAACTGGATATTCAGGTTGGCGCCTGTCGCGAGCAGCTTGCATTCGGTGCCGGCTGCGACTGGCTGCAGCACCAGACCGCCAGGCCCTTCGAACAGCCCGAGGCCGCCCTTGGAAACCGAGGTTTCGCTGGGTGCGCAGAGCAGCCGGGCATCAAGGGGTTTGAAGTTTGCGGACTTGTGCTCCAGCGCCCGTTGGCCCGACTCGTCTCCGGCATTGGCCCAAGCGGCACCGAGCCGCGACGCTCCGTGAAGGCCGGTCGCATGTGCATCGGCCGGCCAAGCCAGGGAGCAGATTCCAGCGAAGGCGCTGGAAAGGACAAAAACTCGGGAAAAAGACTGCATCAAGACACTCCATGGCGGCGCTGGGCCGGACCGACCCGTTCGGGCACTGCTCCAAGTCTACAGTTAGGCGCCGCAATGTGGCCTGCGGCGCGCTCTGGATTTGTGGCCGGAGTGTAGCGGCGGGAGTCAACAAGGACTGAACACCGCGTAAACCTTTCGTGTGCTCGCCGATAAACGGCAGGCTCGCGCGGCCGCCCCGGTCACTCCACTCAGGTGCCGCGCGCAAGGAAAGCGCCAGTTTCTGCTGATCTGTTGCGTGCACTACACGAGGCGCTTGCGGGACCCTCGCGGGCAAGCCAGCATGCCCCCATGCCGGCATTGCGCTCCAACTCCCGCTCGATCCTGGTGGGCGGCCCGCCCCGAGGCGGGGTCTGCCACTGGCTGTCACAGCCTCGCTACCGGGTCCACGTCTGCAGCACGGCAGCGGTCTCGGTGCGTAGCACAGCGGCCCGCCGTGCACTTTCCGCAGCCCAGTGGTGCCTGCGCGATCCGGAAACCGGCACGGTGCTGGCCCTGTGGTCGGGCGGGGACTGGCAGCCGACATCGCGGCCGGCCCGCGCACGTCTGGCTCGACTGAGCGCCTCGCCGGCCCGGGACCTCGCCGAAAGCCTTCGGCGCGCGCTTGGCATCCAGCCTTCGAACCCGGCCTTGCGCGCCTTGCCTCGCACGGACGAGGCTCGCAGCCTCCGTCTCGCCGGCGGTGACCGCTACGGGCGCCCGCTGTTGCTGGATGCGCGGGCCGCCCGTGCCTTCAAGCGGATGTGCGCCGCCGCACGCCTGGACGGCGTGGTGCTGGAGGTGGTCTCGGGCTTCCGCGGCCTGCATCACCAGGCCGGCATTTTCCGCCGCAAGCTGGCGCGGGGTCAGACGCTCGACGAAATCCTTCGGGTGAATGCACCGCCGGGCTACTCCGAGCACCACAGCGGGCGCGCGCTGGATCTGTCCTGCCCCGACGAGCCGCCGGCGGAGGAAAGCTTCGAAACCACGGCCGCGTTCGCTTGGCTCGGCGAGCATGCTGCGCGGTTCGGGTTTGTCATGAGCTACCCGCGCAACAACCCCCACGGCATCGCCTACGAGCCCTGGCATTGGTGCTGGCACCCGCCACGGCAACTGCGCTGAGAACGCGCAAAAACTTCGACCGTCTATTCCGCTGGGGGCTCCTGTGGCGCGCTCTGGGACATCAGCTTGCGGCGCTGCCGCTCCCGCACGCGGCGGCGCCAGGCCACGGAAGTGTTGAGGCGCCACGCCCAGTTGGCAGCCAGGTAAGCGAGCAGCCCGCCGCTGATCGCAATGATCGCGATACCGACCAACAGCGGCTTGCCCAAGCTGCGCAAACGCAGCCAGCTCCGCTTGATCCAGCCCAGTTGCTCCGCATCGGGGATGGGTGGGATCACCAGCAGCGGGTCAGGCCAAGCGGCCCCCTCCTCCGGTGCGGACAGCGCCTGCATGCGCTCGTCCTCGCCAACCAATGCAGCACCCAGCCTGTAGGCGCCGTAATAGATCGCCGGGAACGTGACGGGATTGCTGACGAAGGTGCTGGCGATCGCCACCGGCACGTTTGCACGCAACATCACGGCAGCGGCCGCCGCCAGCGGAATCTGGGCAATGGGGAACAGCAGGCCGAAGAAAACACCCAGCGAAAAACCGAGCGCGATGCCGCGACGGCTCAGATGCCACAGCCGCGGGTGATGCAGCGTAGGCCCCAGCCAGCGCAACCAGCGGTTGTCGCGCACGCTTTCAGGCTTCGGCAGCAAGCGCTTGAGACGCCGTCTCATGCTTGCCCGCGGAGCCGAGCCCCGTCCCCTGCCGCCGTCATGCAAGGCCCCGCACACCGAGTCGAATAAGCGTGCAGTAAACCACGGCCAGCCGCAGCCCAGAGGCGGACACGCGCGCCACATTCAGGCGGCATGTCGGCGCCCTGCTCTCAACGAGGATGCACGCGGCGGCCGTCAACCCAGGTGGACTCCACCCGCAGGTCGAGGATGTCGGCCGGATCCAGACCCTCCAAAGCTCGGGACAGAAACACGAAGTCAGCACGCTTGCCGGGCTCCAGGCTGCCGACCTCGGCCTCGGCGAAGCCGGAGTAGGCGGCCTGCAGGGTGAAGCCGCGCAGGGCTTCGTCCAGACTCAGAAGCTGGCTGGCCAGCCAACCGCCCTCGGGCCAGCCGCGAGCGTCCTGACGGGTGGCGGCGGCATGCAGGCCCAGCACCGGGTCGACCTCCTCCACCGGGAAATCCGAGCCCAGCGCGAGCAGCGCACCCGCTTCGACCATGCGCCGCCACGCATAGGCGCCGGCCAGCCGCGCCGGGCCCAGCCGGTCCTGCGCCCAGCGCATGTCGCTGGTGGCATGGGTGGGCTGCATGGAGGCAATCACCCCGAGCCGGGGGAAACGCGGGATGTCGTCCAGGCTCACCACCTGCGCGTGCTCGATGCGCCAGCGGTGGTCGGCGGAGGCGGATTCGCCGAGCACGCGCTCGAAGCCGTCGAGTACGACCCGGTTTCCGCGGTCGCCGATGGCGTGGGCCGCCACCTGCACGCCGCAGTCGCGGGCCTTGGCCAAGGTCTTTTCGAAGGCGCTGGGCTCGGCCAGCAGCAGGCCGCGGTTGCCGGGCTCGTCGCTGTAGTCTTCGATCAGGGCGGCACCGCGGCTGCCGAGCGCACCGTCGATATAGAGCTTGACCGCGCGCATCTGCAGGCGGCCTCCAGGATGGCGGTAATGGCCCATGGCGCAGAGCGCATCCAGTGCCTCGGCATCGCCATTGGCCATGGCATACACGCGCAGCGGCAGTCGGCCCTCATCCGCGAAGCGCCGGTACAGCGCCAGCTGGCGCAGGGAGACGCCAGCGTCGTGGACCCCTGTGAGTCCAAAGCGCACGGCCTCCTGCACGGCCTTCTGAAGGGCCAGCGCCTCCACTTCAGCCGAGGGCCGGGGAATGGCGGCGTTTACCAGGTCCTCGGCGGTGTCGATGAAGACGCCGGTCGGGCGGCCCTCTGGGTCGCGCAGGATGCGCCCGCCCTCGGGCTGCCAGTCGCCCTCCAGCGGCTGGCTGGCGAAAGCCAGCGCCGCACTGTTGCCCCACGCGGCATGGCCGTCGATGCGCTCCAGCCAGACCGGGCGATCAGGGAAGTGCGCGTCAAGGTCGGCGGCGGTGGGGAACTCGCCGCCGGGCCAGCGCGTCTGGTCCCAGCCGCGGCCGAGCAGCCATTCGCCCTCGGGCAGGTCGCGGACATGCGCCTGCAGGCGCTGGATCACCTCTTGCTTGCTGGAAGCGCCCACGAGATTCGCGCGCAGCAGAGCATGGCCGAGATTGATCAGGTGGCCATGTGCGTCGATCAGGCCGGGCACCACGGTGCTGCCGCCGGCGTCAATGCGTGCTGCTCCGGCATGGCGTTCGACCAGCGCAGCGCTGTCACCCAGCTCCAACAGCCGCCCCTGTGCGTCCCAGGCCATTGCCTCGACCACGCGTCCATCAGCGTCCAGAGTGTGGATACGGGCGTTGTGGAGCAGCGTATGGGCCTCGGCGGCGGCAGTGGTGGCGGCCGATACGGATAGAACGAGACCGAGGGCAAGGCCGAGGCGGGTGGAGGACAGCGACATGAGCGGACGATCCCGGGTAGAAGGGCGCCACTGTGCCGAGCAGCCCCAAAATGAACAAGCCGCGCTGCACGATGCAGCGCGGCTTGTTCGGGTGCAGGCGAGCGGGAACTGCTAGTGCACGGGGCGCACGTCGACGCGGACGCGGATGCGGTCACCGGGGTGATGATCGGTACGCGTCCAGTGCGTGCGCCCCTGGTAGCGGTAGGCGACGTCGTAGCCCATCACGTGCTCCTCGCGACGGTGCTCGGTCACCACCCGGCAGCGCTGCTCGTAGCTGATGTACTCGCGACCATGGCTGTAGCGGCCGCCGGAGTGACGCTGCGAATCGCGGACCATGGCATAGCCAAGTGCGGCACCCGCGGCGGTTGCCGCATCACGGCCGCGACCGTTGCCGAACTGGTTGCCGACGACGCCACCGACGATGCCGCCAAGCAGCGCGGGAGTGCGGTCGCGGCTGCCGCCGTGGTAGCGGGCCGGCTCGCGGTAGGTGACCGGCTGGCTCCAGCATTCATCGCGGCTGATCGGGTGATGGACCGTCTGGAAGATCGGGCGGACGTCGACCACGCGCGCCCAGTCGTACTCGGCATGGCCGCCGCGAGCGGATACGGCGCTGCCCGCCACAAGGGCGAAAGCGCCGAGGCCGAGGGCAAGAAAACGGAGGCTGGAACGCTGCATGGTCGACTCCTGTCGCGAGTGCCGGCGGATCCGGCGAGGCTGACGCTAGGAGCGCGGCACTGAATTCATTCTGAACCCGACCGGCCGCGTTCAGCCGGCGGAAACCCTCCTGAATGAGGGGCTTACAGAGCTTCCGGGGACCGTCCGGCGCAGCCACCCCAGCGCGTGCTGCGCCAACGCCCCTGCGGCCGGCCCCAGCAGCGGCGCGACATGGCTACCCGGCACGCGAAGCAGTCCCGCCCCCAGTGCCTCCGCCAGCGCGGCGGACACGGCCGCCGGCACCTCTGCATCGTGCGCACTGGCGATCATGAGGATCGGACAGGACGGCGTATCAAAAACCTGCCCGCTGCGCGCATGCGCAAGCAGGGCCGAGCTGCAGTCGCGCCAGCCGCGGAACACCGCCAATGCATCGACTGGATCGAGCTCGGGGATCGCTCGCCGCGTGCCGGAAAGGCTGGCACGCAGGCCCCAATCGGGCACATGCTCCAGACGTCGAGCTGGCAGCAGCTGCGACCAAGGCTCCGGTGGCAGGGGGTTGACGAGGATCAGGGCTGCGGCGGCCAGCGGCGCAGCCAGCTGCAGCGCCAGCAAACCGCCCAGGCTCGCGCCCACCAACACCGGCGCTGGCGGCAGCGAGGCCTGCAGCGCGCCGCGCACGGCCGCCAGAGCGTCCTGATCGGGAAGCCACGGTGACAGCACGGACAGGCCCTCAGCGCGCCACAGCCTGCTCCAGCAATCCCATTCCCAAGCACCTCCACCGGCGCCGTGCAGGAACACCGCCGTGGGCCCCGCAGCGTGCCCCCGGCTGCGGCTTCTGCCAGACTCTCCGGCCCTCATCCGCGTTGGATCCGCCATTGCCTCTTCTCCGTCCCCTGCCCGCCTTTGAAGACAACTACATCTGGCTGCAGTACGCGCCGGACGGCTCGGCGCTGGTGGTGGACCCGGGCGACGCCGCCGTGGTGCTGCGCGAAGTGGAGGCCGGCCTGCACCTTCGGGCGGTGCTGATCACCCATCACCATGCCGATCATATCGGCGGTCTCATGGAACTGCAGTCGCGTCTGGGGCTGCCCTGTTATGGGCCGCAGGATGATCGCATTCCGGATGTGCTCAGCCGGGTCGGCGGTGGCGACAGAATCCAGCCGCCGGAGTGGCCCTGGCCGATCGAGGTGCTGGCGGTGCCGGGCCACACCCGCAGCCATATCGCCTTCCTGAGCGCTGGCGCACTGTTCTGCGGCGATACGCTGTTCAGCCTCGGCTGCGGCCGGCTGTTCGAGGGAAGCCCCGCACAGATGCTGGACTCGCTGGATCGTCTGAATACGCTGCCAGCCGACACGCTCGTGTGCTGCACGCACGAGTACACGCTGGCGAATGCGCGCTTCGCGCTGGAAGCCGAGCCGGGCAACCCCGCGCTGCGGGCGCGCATCGCCGAGGTGGAAGCCCGTCGGGCGGCCGGCCTGGCCAGCCTGCCGGTGGCCCTGCAGCGGGAGCGCGACTGCAACCCCTTCCTGCGGGTGCGCCAGCCGGGCGTCCTGGCAACGCTGCAGGCGCGTAGAGGGCTGGCCGCAGGCGCCGATCCGGTGGCCGCGTTCGCGGCCCTGCGTGGGTGGAAGGACGAGTTTCGCGGATGAGGGCGCGCTCGCGGGTACAGCCGGCGTTGACTGCTCTGGTCCTGGCGCTGGCGCTGGCAGGCTGTCAGGTGGCGCCGAGGATGCCGACGCCCGAGCCGCCTCAGCCTACGCCAGCGCCAGCGCCGGCAGCACCACGCGCCGCCGCCCCGGCAGCGGCGGTGCCGCCAACCCCGCGCGCTGATGCGGCGCCCGCGCCAGAACCCACGCTCGACGTCTACGAACGCCTGCGCGCCCGGCTAACCGACCAGCACTGCGACGACAGCGAGGCGCAGCGACGCTGGCTGCGCCTTTACGCGCCGCGCCCCGACCGCTTCGCCCGCCAGCTGGAACCGATGCTGCCCCTGCTTGAGTACGTTCTAGGAGAAATCGAGGCGCGTGACCTGCCCGGTGAGTTCGCGCTGATCCCGATCATCGAGAGCCACTACCGGCCGCTGGCGCGCTCGCCGCAGGGGCCAGCGGGGATGTGGCAGTTCACACGTGACACCGCCGGCACCTTTGGCCTTAGGGTGAGCAGCGAGGTCGACGAGCGGCTGTCGGTGGTGCGCGCCACGGACGCCGCTTTGACGATGCTCGGCGGCCTGCAGGAGAGCCACGACGACTGGGCCCTGGCTGCGGCCGGTTACAACGCAGGTCCGTATCGACTGCGCAAACTGCTGGAACGCCAGCCCGAACCGCCCGCCGGCACCCTGCCGACAGGTCTGGCGCGCATCACCTACGAATACGTCGAGAAGCTGCGCACCTGGGCCTGCCTGCTCAGCGAACCCGAGCGCCACGGGATCGAACTGCCGCCAGCGGATGCTTTCGAGCGCCTGGTGCGCGTGCCTACCCCGCCACGATTGAAGCGCCTGCCGCTGCTGGCCGAAGTGTCGGGTCTGCCGCCCGCGCAACTGCGGCACTGGAACCCGCTGCTGCGCGATCTGCCGCGCCCGCGCGGGGATGCTGACCTGCTTCTGCCGGAAGATGCCGCCCGCGACTGGCTGGAGTTCGCCGCTCGCGTGCGCCGCGGCGAGATCCCGATCCCCGAACCGCGCCTGCATACGGTGGCGCAGGGTGACACCCTGTCTGCAATCGCTGCACGCTATGGGGTCAGCATCGCCGAACTCAGGCAGTGGAATCGGCTTGATGCCCGCGCGCTGTTGCGTATCGGCCAAAGCATCCGGCTCGAACCGTGATCGGTTCGGGGCCGACTGAAACGGCCCGGTCCTGCCGGGCTATCCGGTGGCTGCCGCAGGAGCGGCGCAGGCCACGCCAACACGAGGAAGAATCATGGGATTCATGCAGGGCAAGCGCGCGCTGATCGTGGGAATCGCCAGCCAGCGCTCGATCGCCTGGGGCATTGCCGAAGCCATGCACAAGCAGGGCGCGGAACTCGCGTTCACCTACCAGGGCGAAAAGCTGCGTTCACGGGTTGAAGATGCCGCCGCTGCTTTCGGCGGGGGGCCCGTGCTGCCCTGCGATGTTGCTTCGGATGCCGAGATCGATGCGGTGATGCAGGCCCTCGCGGAGCAGTGGGGGCATCTCGATGTGCTCGTGCATTCGGTCGGCTTCGCCCCGCGCGAGGCGCTGGACGGGCAGTTCCTGGACAATCTCACCCGAGAGAACTTCCGCATCGCCCACGACATCTCCAGCTACAGCCTGGCGGCATTGGCCAAGGCGGCGCGACCGCTGATGCAGGGTCGCAAGGGCAGCATTCTGACGCTGAGCTATCTCGGCGCAGAGCGCGCACTTGCCAACTACAACGTGATGGGCCTTGCCAAGGCCAGTCTGGAGTCGTGCGTGCGCTACCTGGCGCTGAACCTCGGGCCGGAGGGCACACGCGTCAACGCCGTTTCTGCGGGTCCCATCAAGACGCTTGCCGCCTCGGGCGTGGGGAGCCTCCGCAAGATGCTGACTCACGTCGCCGAGTACGCCCCGCTGCGCCGCAACGTGACCATCGAGGACGTTGGCAATGTCGGCGCTTTTCTCTGTTCCGATCTGGCCGCCGGAGTCACCGGCGAGGTGACTTATGTCGACTGCGGCTACAACGTGCTGGGCATGACCGGCATCGACGTCTGAAGATCCGCTGCAGCCCAACAAAAAGCCCGCCTTTCGGCGGGCTTTTTGTTGGTGAAGTCAGCCTCGCAACGCCTGACTGCACGGTCCCGCCGATCCAGACCGGGCCGGCGGGACAGCGTCGGACCCAGACGTTACAGCCGCTCCTCGGAGAACTGCACCGGCAAGCGCTGGCGCAGCGCGGCGCCCAGCGCCCGAGCCTCGGCGTCACCGGTGGCCTCGGCCAGCTGGCTTCGCAGCGCGTCACGCTCCGCCTGAGGCACCAGCGAAGGATCACCGTCGATCACGCTGGAAAGGCTCACCAGCGCGAAGCGAATGCCGCCGAGATCGATCTTGGCCAGCTTCGGCGCATCGGCCTCGGGAGGGGCGAGCCGGAACACTTCGCGGAGGAGGACGGGATTGACGGTGAAGGCGTTGCGGCCTGTCTCCGGGGCGTCCTTCAACTCCAGCTCGCGAGCCTCGGCGATCGTCTCGAGCGTGGACTCGCCTGACTCCAATGCGGCGAGCAGCGCCGCCGCTTCCGCACGCGCAGCATCCTCGCGTCGCTGCAAATCGAAATCCGCCTGCACCTGGGCCCTCACGCTGTCCAGCGGCTGCACGTCGGAAGGCGTGCGCTCGACTACGCGCAGCGCCATCCGAACCCCACCGTCGAGCTCGATTGCGTCGCTGACCAGATCGTCCTCAAGCACGGGCGTGGAGAATGCGGCCTCGATGACCCGAGGGTTCGAGAGCAAGGGCTCGGAGCCGCCCTGGCGGGTCATCGGCCCCGCAGTCTGCAGCTCGACGCCCAGCTCGGCGGCAGTCGTGTCAAGGCTGGTGGGATCGCGCAGGATGAGATCGACCAGACGACCACCCAGATCGCTGAGCGCTCGCTCGCGCTCGGCGGACAGGTACTCGGCGAGCAACTCCGCGCGCACGTCTTCGAAGGGTTTGCCGACTTCATCGCGGATCTCACGCAGCTGGATGACGTGCCAGCCCTCGGACGACTTCACCGGCTCGCTGATCACGCCGGCCTCCATGGCAAAAAGCGCGTCCTCGAAAGCCGGGTCAGTAAACCCGCGCTCCAACCAGCCCAGATCACCGCCGGTGTTGCTGGAGCCTGGATCCTGAGACAGCTCGGAGGCCAGCGCAGCAAAGTCAGCGTCAGCTTCCCGGGCCCGGTTGGCAGCCTGCTCCGCTTGCTCCAGCGCCGCGCGCTCGGCTTCCGCATCGGCATTGGCAGGCACCCTGATCAGGATGTGCGAAGCCAGGCGCTGCTCCGGCTCCACGAACCTGCGGCCAGCCTCCTCGTAGCGCTGGCGCAGCGTGTCTTCGGACGGTTCGGCAACGGGCGCCACTTGCTCGGGGCCTACCGTGAGGTACTGGATGCGAACGGACTCCTCGCTGCGATAGCGCTCGAGGTTGCCCTCGTAGAACGCCTGCAGGGCTTCTTCGGTGACTTCCGCATCCACTTCCGTGGTCGGCATCTCGATGTAGCTGAAGCTGCGCTTCTGGTCACGCAAGCGAAGAAAGGTGTCGACCTGTGCATCGCTGAGAAAAGCGCTGGAGACAACGCTCTGCGGCAGCGCGCGCGACTGCAGATCCTGCAGGAGCAGCTGCTCGAAACCTCGCGGGCTCAAACGCTGCATCGCCAACAGCTGCTGGTACTGCTCCGCGTTGAACTCACCCGCTACCTGGAAGGCAGGAATGGCCATGATCTCGTCGCGAATCTCGCTTGCCGGCACCACCATGCCAAGGTCGTCCGCTGCCTGCCGGAACAGAGCCTCGTCAATCATCCGGTCGAGTAGCTGACGCCGGGCCTCGGGGGTATCCACCAGGCGACGCTCAAAGGACTCGCCCATCATCTGGCGAGCCTGCTCGACGTAACCCTCAAGCCGGCGCTGGAAGTCGTCGCGGCTTATCTCGATTTCGCCGACCTTGGCCACGAAATCGAGATTGGGGCGTCGGTAATTCTCGATGCCGACGAAAGCGAAAGGGATTGCGAGCGCGGCGACAATGACCACCGCGACCCAGCCCGTGGTTTTCTCACGCAGTTTCTGCAGCATGCGAAGGACCGTAGCTCAGGTTGAGGCCCCGGCCGTGACCGAAGGCTTGGAGAAGCGCGAATGCGCGGGGTGCACATAGTAAGCCGACGGGCACGAGCGCATGCACCAAAAAACAAGGGCGCCACGCGGGCGCCCTTGGAAGAGATGGCGGAGTGGACGGGACTCGAACCCGCGACCCCCGGCGTGACAGGCCGGTATTCTAACCGACTGAACTACCACTCCGCGCTAAGCCCAAAATTATGCCAGCAAGTTTTTCGGCTTGTCCAGCTTTTTTTCAGTGTTTTTTCAACGTGATCATTCCGGGCGCGACCGGAAGCTGGTGGGTGCTGAGGGTTTCGAACCCCCGACCCTCTCCTTGTAAGGGAGACGCTCTACCGCTGAGCTAAGCACCCGGGAAAGCCGATCAGCCTACAGCATCCTTCAGCGCCTTGCCAGCCTTGAACACTGGGTTCTTGCTGGCCTTGATCTTGATGTTCTCGCCGGTCCGCGGATTGCGACCCACGCGCGCAGCGCGCTTGCGAATGGAGAAGGTGCCGAAGCCGATCAAGGAAACGGTGTCGCCCTTCTTCAGCGCCTTCTTGACGACGGTGATCAGCGCGTCGACCGCGCGGCCGGCGTCGGCCTTGGACAGCTCTGCGCCATCCGCAATGGCGGAAATCAGTTCAGCTTTGTTCATGGTATGTGTCACTCCGGAATGCGGTTTCCCGCTGAGTTCTTGCAGACCGTGGTTGCCTCCTCCTACAGAGAGGCAGCCCCCACCCGGCCCGACCGTGGCCCGGGCGGTATGCCCGAGCACCCCGGTTTTATACTGCGGCGGAACGCGCTGCGCAACCGAAAACCCTAGGTTTTATGCGGTCCGCAGGGCTTCAAACACCAATTTCCAGCAAGCGGGCCCGCGAGACGCCCTGCGCGGGCCGCTTTCCCGGATGCGCCTGCAGGGGGTCGATGCACCTCAGTGGGGCCGGCGGGGTTTCTCCAGGGGGGTCGCGCGCGCCCCACGCTTGCGCGGCTTGATGGCCTTGCCACCTGCCGCAACTGCCTTGGAGCGCGCGCGCGAGGGCTGCCCGAGCGGAGCCTCAAGTGCAATGTCGAGCACCTCGTCGATCCAACGCACGGGCTTGATCTCAAGCCCCTCGGTGACATTTGCCGGGATATCGGCGAGATCCTTGGCGTTCTCATCGGGGATGATGACGGTACGAATGCCTCCGCGGAGTGCGGCCAACAGCTTTTCCTTGAGGCCTCCGATTGGGAGCACCCGTCCGCGCAAGGTGATCTCGCCGGTCATCGCCACATCCGAGCGCACCGGCACCCGCGTCAGGACGGAGACCAGAGCGGTGCACATGGCGATTCCCGCGCTTGGCCCGTCCTTCGGTGTCGCCCCCTCGGGTACGTGCACATGGATGTCGAGCTTCTGGTAGAACTCCGGATCGAGCCCAAGACGCTCGGCGCGCGAGCGCACGACGCTTTGTGCTGCCTTGATCGACTCCTGCATGACGTCGCCCAACTGACCGGTGTGGATGAGCACACCCTTGCCGGGCACCACGGTGGCTTCGATCTGCAGCAGGTCGCCACCCACTTCGGTCCAGGCAAGTCCAGTGACAAGGCCGATCTCGTTGTCCTTTTCCGCTCGACCGAAATCGAATCGACGTACGCCCAGGTACTCGGCCAGATTCGCCTCGGTCACCGCAACCGATGCGAGCGGAGCGCGCAGCTTCGGCGGCTTGCGCCCTTTGCCGGCTTTTGCCTTGATCTTGAGCGCGGGCTTGAGGACCAGCGCCTTGACCACCTTGCGGCAGATCTTGGAGATCTCCCGCTCAAGGTTGCGAACGCCGGATTCGCGGGTGTAATAGCGGACCACTGCGCGCAGGGCTTCCCCGTCGATCGACAGCTCGGACGGCTTCAGACCATTGGCGCGGATCTGCTTGGGCAGCAGATAGCGGCTCGCGATGCTGAGCTTCTCATCCTCGGTGTAGCCAGGAATGCGGATCACCTCCATGCGGTCCAACAGCGGGCCGGGAATGTTCAGCGAATTCGCAGTCGCGACAAACATCACCTCGGACAGGTCGAAGTCAACCTCGAGATAGTGGTCGGCAAAGGCGTTGTTCTGCTCAGGGTCCAGCACTTCCAGTAGCGCTGAGCTCGGGTCGCCGCGGAAGTCCATGCTCATCTTGTCGATCTCATCGAGCACGAACAGCGGATTGCGGCTCTTCACCTTGGACAGGTTCTGGATGATCCGCCCGGGCATGGAGCCGATGTAGGTGCGCCGATGCCCACGGATCTCGGCCTCGTCGCGCACACCGCCCAAGCTCATGCGCACGAACTTGCGGTTGGTGGCCTTGGCGATGGACTGGCCGAGCGAGGTCTTGCCCACGCCGGGCGGCCCGACCAGGCACAGGATGGGCGCTTTCATCGCGCGGACCCGCGCTTGCACGGCGAGATACTCGAGGATGCGCTCCTTGACCTTCTCGAGACCGTAGTGGTCGGTGTCCAGGACCTTCTGCGCCAGGCTGAGGTCCCGCCGCACCCGCGTACGCAGCTTCCACGGTGCGCCGACCATCCAGTCGATGTAGTTGCGCACCACGGTCGCTTCCGCGGACATAGGCGACATCTGCTTGAGCTTGTTGAGCTCGGTGCGGGCTTTGGCCTCGACCTCCTTGGGCATGCCGGCGGCGGCGATGCGCCGCGCCAGCTCCTCGATCTCGTTGGGCGCGTCATCCAGCTCACCCAGCTCCTTCTGGATGGCCTTCATCTGCTCGTTGAGGTAGTACTCGCGCTGGCTCTTCTCCATCTGCGACTTGACCCGGCCGCGGATGCGCTTCTCGATCTGCTGCACGTCGATCTCGCCCTCGACCAGACCGATCAGCATCTCCATGCGCCGAGGCACCTCAAGCGTCTCAAGCAGGGTCTGCTTTTCGGAGAGGCGCACGCCGAGATGGGCTGCGATGGTGTCAGCCAGACGGCAGGGATCATCGATCCCGCCCAGGGTCGACAGCAGTTCCGGCGGGATCTTGCGATTGGTCTTGACGTACTGCTCGAACAGACCGAGCAAGGATTGCTGGATGACTCCAAGCTCGCGAGGATCCTCGCCGCTGCTGGAATCCACCACCTCACCGCTGGCCTGCAAGGCACCTTCGGACTCGTCGATCACATCGATCCGCGCGCGCGCCGTGCCCTCGACCAGTACCTTGACCGTGCCGTCGGGGAGCTTGAGCAGCTGCAGCACCTGCGCCAAGGTGCCAACCCGATGCAGGTCCTCGGGCCCGGGATCGTCGATGTCCGCGGCCTTCTGTGCGAGCAGCAGGATCTGCTTGTCGCCGGCCATGGCACGCTCAAGCGCCACCATCGACTTTTCCCGGCCGACAAACAGCGGGATGACCATATGCGGATACACCACCACATCGCGCAGCGGGAGCACCGGCAGCTCGATGCGGGCGGAAACCTGTGGCTGTGTCATGGGAATCTCCTGGGGCAGGCGAGGGGGAGTTCCCGGGCGCCGATGCGCCAGAGATGCGGGCGGCTGCCAGCCTTGCAAGGGCAAAGCGTGCGATCAGACCTGTGCAGGCCAAGCATGCAAGATGCGGACGCAGCCTGTCTGAACGCGCGTGGCCCTTATGCGGGGCCGACGGCGGGAAAGCCCTCTGCTATTCAAGGGTTTCGCAGAACAGCACCGGACAGTGTGCGCCCCCGCCACGCATGGGAGGGGCGTCGATATGCCGGCGCTGCCTTTACTCCGCAGCCGCTCTGGGCGCCGGCTGAGCCGTCGCGCTTTCGTAGATGACGAAAGGGTCGGACTGGTTGTTGATCACGCTTTCGTCCACCACGACCTTCGAGACGTTCTCCAAGGAGGGCAGCTCGAACATGGTGTCAAGCAGCACCTGCTCCAGGATGGTTCGCAGGCCGCGAGCGCCCGTCTTGCGGGCCAGAGCCTTGCGGGCAACCGCGGTCAGGGCGTCTGGACGGAACTCCAGCTCCACGCCTTCAAGTTCGAACAGACGCTTGAACTGTTTGGTGATCGCGTTCTTCGGCTCGGTCAGGATCCGCACAAGGGCGGCCTCATCGAGTTCCTCGAGTGTCGCCAGCACCGGCAGGCGGCCAACGAACTCGGGAATGAGGCCGAACTTGATCAGATCCTCGGGCTCAACGTCGGCAAGCAGACGGCCAACATTGGGCTTCTGGTCCTTGCTGCGCACGTTGGCGCCGAAACCGATGCCCGAGTTGTCCAATGACCGCTGCTGGATGATCTTCTCCAGCCCGGCAAACGCACCGCCGCAGACGAACAGGATGTTGCGGGTGTCGACCTGCAGGAACTCCTGCTGGGGATGCTTGCGTCCACCCTGCGGAGGCACCGATGCGACCGTGCCTTCGATCAACTTGAGGAGGGCCTGCTGCACGCCCTCGCCGGATACGTCGCGAGTGATCGACGGGTTCTCTGACTTGCGCGAGATCTTGTCGATCTCGTCGATGTAGACAATGCCCGTCTGCGCCTTCTCGACGTCGTAGTCGCACTTCTGCAGGAGCTTCTGGATGATGTTCTCGACATCCTCGCCCACGTAGCCGGCCTCGGTCAGCGTGGTGGCGTCGGCGATGGTGAAAGGCACATTCAGCAGCCGCGCCAGCGTCTCGGCGAGCAATGTCTTTCCGGAACCGGTCGGACCGACCAGCAAAATATTCGACTTGGAGAGCTCGACCTCATCATTGCGCGAGCGGCTCTCGACGCGCTTGTAGTGGTTGTAGACCGCTACCGCGAGCGTGCGCTTGGCCCGCGACTGCCCGATCACGTACTGATCCAGCGCATCGAGAATCTCGCGCGGCT
Source organism: Aquimonas sp. (assembly GCA_022241605.1). Taxonomy (GTDB): domain Bacteria; phylum Pseudomonadota; class Gammaproteobacteria; order Xanthomonadales; family Xanthomonadaceae; genus Aquimonas. The sequence continues at coordinate 96,801 of JAKOMQ010000002.1, forward strand.
TGGGCAGATGGCTGCGGGTGGAGGCGCTTTTCTCCTCCAGCTCCTCGCGGATGATGTCGTTGCACAGCTCAACGCATTCATCGCAGATGAACACGCTGGGACCAGCGATCAACTTCCGCACCTCATGCTGGCTTTTGCCGCAGAAGGAGCAGTAGAGGATCTTGCCGCCTTCGCTCGCCCTGCCCTGTCGCTCGTCGCTCATTCGTCGTTCGTCCCGATGGTCCTAGGAAACCAGATCCCTGCCGGCAATGCCGACCGGGGCCAGCCAGGCGCCCATCGCTACGCCGGCCAAACTGCTTGTTTATCAGCGTCTTGAGCTGGTCGCGCGGACCAAAAACCCTGCATCAGAAGACGATGCCCCCGAGAATAGCACAGGGTTTCGGGGCCGCTGACGGCCGCCTTCGCGCTCGGAGGTGGTGCTTGACCTCAGGCCGGCTTGATCGATTCGTCGGGTCGACGCTCAAGCACCGCGTCGATCAGGCCGTAATCCCGGGCCTGCGGCGCGGAGAGAAAATTGTCCCGGTCGGTGTCGCGCGCCACCTGCTCGACCGCCTGCCCTGTGTGATTGGCCAGGATCTGATTGAGCCGGTCCCGAATGGTCAGGATTTCGCGGGTGTGGATCTCGATATCGCTGGCCTGGCCCTGATAGCCGCCAAGCGGCTGGTGAATCATCACGCGCGAGTGCGGCAGCGCGTACCGCTTGCCGGACTGGCCGGCGGCCAACAGCAGAGCGCCCATGCTGGCGGCCTGGCCGATGCACATGGTGCTGACGTCCGGCTTTATGTACTGCATGGTGTCGTAGATCGCCATGCCGGCGGTGACCACGCCGCCCGGGCTGTTGATATACAGATGGATGTCCTTGTCGGGATTCTCCGACTCAAGGAACAGGAGCTGGGCCACCACCACGTTGGCCATATGGTCGTCGATCGGGCCGACCAGAAAGATCACGCGCTCCTTCAGCAGGCGGCTGTAGATGTCGTAGGCGCGCTCGCCGCGGCTGGTCTGCTCGACCACCATTGGCACGAGGTTGAGGTTGGTGATGCTCATCAGGCTGTACGTCCTTGAAAGGTGTCCGCTTTGGTTCTAAGTGGAGGCGGCGCACCCGCGCCACAAGCCAGCCTCCGCCAACAGGGAAAAGAGTAGCAGCTGCCCACGTGTTCCCGACGCATGCACGGACGGCTGCCGGAAACGACACGGCCGCCGGGGATACCGGCGGCCGTTCAGGTGCAGCGAGCGCGATCTCAGCCGCCGGTCATCGGCCGCATGACGTCCTGGAAGGGCAGGGTCTGCTCGCTCAGATCGGAATGCTCGGCGATCCAGTCGATCACCTGGTCCTCGATCACGCGGCTCTGCAGGCCCTGCATCAGCTGCGGCTCGCGACGGTACAGCTCAATCACTTCCTGCGGCTCCTCGTAGGTGGAGGCGATCATGTTGAGGGTTTCGAGCAGGCGTGCGCTGTCGAGGCGAATATCGTTCTGACGAGCCAGCTCACCCAACAGCAGGGCAGCGGCAACGCGACGCCGGGCCGCGTCGGCAAACACGGCCGGATCGACCTTGGCACCCTTCTGGCCGCGCTGCTCGGCTTCCTGCTCAGCCTGGCGCGCCAGCGCCTGGGCCTCGTTGTCGATCATGCGGGCGGGGAGATCCAGCTCCGCGTGGGCAGCCAGCAGCTTCTCGACCACCTCGGTCTTCAGACGCGCCATCAGCGCGCCCTTCAGCTCGCGGTCGAGATTGGCGCGGACCTCACGGTGGAACGTCTCGATATCGCCTGCTGCCACACCAAAGCTCTGCACAAACTCCGCGTCCAGCTCGGGCAGCTCGGCCTCGGAGACGCGGACGACGCGGACATGCATCTGCACGGGCTTGCCGGCCAGCGCTTCGACGCGGTAATCAGCCGGGAACTCCACCTCGAACTCGGCCTCTGCATCCGCGGCCAGTCCCTGCAGCTTTTCTTCGATCGCCGGCAGTATCGCGCCGGAACCGATGATGGTGCCCGAGCGCTCCACGCCTTCGGCGGGAATGCGCAGATCACCAGCGCTGCCGCGGGACTCGAACATCACCATGTCGCCGGCCTGTGCGGCACGCTCGACGGGAGTCCAGGTGCGGCGCTGCAGGCGCAGCGTTTCGATCATGCGCTCGACATCGGCGTCCTCGACGGCAGAAACCGGCCGCACGATCTTGAGGCTGGAGACGTCGATATTGCCGATTTCAGGCATGACCTCAAACGTGGCGGTGAAAGCGACTTCGCCGCCCTCGCCGGTCTCGGTGGCCTCGATCGAGGGCGCTACGGCCGGACGCAGCTTCTCCTGCTGCACAGCTGCGCTGAAGCCTTCGCGGATCACTTCCCCGAGCGCCTCGGAGCGGACCTGGGCGCCGAAGCGCTGCTCGATCACTTTCGGCGGCACCTTGCCAGGGCGAAAGCCGGCCAGACGCACGGTGCGTCCCAGCTCGCGCAGGCGTGTCGCCACCTGCGTCTGCAGGCTCTCTGCAGGGAGGCGAACGGTGAGCTTGCGCTCGAGCTTGCCAACGTTTTCGACCGAGACTTGCATGGGAACTCCTGGATGGGCGGACCGCCCCGGGGCCTGCGCAGGCCCCGGGGGGGAGCGCAGGCGCGGGGCTTCAGGTGGATGCGGATGGGGCCAGAACAGGTCCGAGACCGGGCAGGTGGGCTCTGCCGATCCGAAGAATGGTGCGAAAGGAGAGACTCGAACTCTCACGGGCTAGCCCACTGGAACCTAAATCCAGCGCGTCTACCAATTCCGCCACTTTCGCTTGATTCCGGATGGGGTTGAGCGCACGCCTGGGCGCAGAGAGTGAGGTGGTGGGCCGTCTAGGACTTGAACCTAGAACCTACGGATTAAGAGTCCGCTGCTCTACCAATTGAGCTAACGGCCCGACCTGGGACCAGCAACCGCGGGGCCCAGGGGCTGGCCGCGGCGGACGCGCATTGTGCCGCATCCTTGATGTGGGGTGGAAGACGGGACTCGAACCCGCGACTTCTGGAATCACAATCCAGTGCTCTAACCAACTGAGCTACATCCACCATTGAATCCGTGTGCTGCTGGCGCGCCTGGCAGGAATCGAACCTGCAACCACCGGCTTAGAAGGCCGGTGCTCTATCCGGTTGAGCTACAGGCGCAAAACGCAAGCCTGCAACCGTCGGAGAGCCCGCGGGCCACGCCGGTGCCGGCGAGGTGGTCGGGGTAGAGGGATTCGAACCCCCGACCTTCTGCTCCCAAAGCAGACGCACTACCAAGCTGTGCTATACCCCGGGCCTTCAGCAGCGGGCGGTCGCCACACCAGGCAGCGGCCGCCTTCAAGCCGCGGGATGATAATGCGCGCCCCGCGGTGCGTCAATCGTCCGCTCCGCCTCTCTCCCTCGCCCAGGCCACCGCATGCGCTTCCAAGGCACCGAACGCTACATCGCAACCTCCGAGCTCCGGCAGGCCGTTTCGGCCGCCATCACGCTGCAGCGCCCGCTGCTGGTCAAGGGCGAACCCGGCACCGGCAAGACCCTGCTGGCCGAAGAGCTCGCGTCCAGCCTGCAGGCGCCACTGATCAGCTGGCACGTGAAATCCACCACCCGAGCCATCCATGGGCTCTACGAATACGACGCGGTCAGCCGCCTGCGCGATTCGCAGCTGGGCGTGGCCGGCGTGGAGGACGTGCGCAACTACATCCGCCCCGGCAAGCTGTGGGAGGCATTCACCCATGAGCGCCGCTGCGTACTGCTGATCGACGAGATCGACAAGGCCGACATCGAGTTCCCGAATGACCTGCTGCAGGAGCTCGACCGCATGGAGTTTTTCGTGCACGAGACCGGCGAAACCGTGCGCGCGCAGCATCGACCGATCATCCTGATCACCTCCAACAACGAGAAAGAGCTGCCCGACGCTTTCCTGCGCCGCTGCTTTTTCCACTACATCAGCTTCCCGGACCGCGAGACCTTGAAGCGCATCGTCGACGTGCACTTTCCCGGCATTTCGGGAAGCCTGGTCAACGAGGCGCTGGAGGTGTTCTTCCAGCTTCGCGAAGTGCCGGGCCTGAAGAAACGGCCCTCGACGTCGGAGCTGATCGACTGGATCAAACTGCTTCTGGCCGACGAGGTGCCTGAGGCGGTGCTGCGCGAACGCGATCCACGCCGCGCGATTCCGCCCCTTGCCGGCGCGCTGGTCAAGAACGAGCAGGACGTGCATCTGCTGGAGCGGCTGGCCTTCATGACCCGCCGCAGCCAGGGCTGAAACGCCATGTTCATCGGCCTGTTCGAGCGACTGCGCGCCAGCGGCGTGCCGGTCAGCCTGCGCGAACTGCTCGATTTGCATGCTGCGCTGGAGCACGGCCTTGCCTTTGCCGATCTTGAGGAGCTGCACGCGCTCGCGCGAGCGGTGCTGGTCAAGGACGAGCGCCACTTCGACCGCTTCGACCGCGCGTTCGGGCAGTGGCTGGCCGCGCAGGCACCGATCGATTCGGGTCTGTGCGCCGCGGTGCCTCCGGAGTGGCTGCGGCGCGCCCTGCAGCGGCAGCTCAGCGAGGAAGAGAAGGCGCTGATCGAATCACTGGGCGGCCTAGACAGGCTGCTTGAGGCCTTCCGCGAACGCTTGGCCGAGCAGAAGGACCACCACAGCGGCGGCAACCGCTGGATCGGCACCGGCGGCAGCAGCCCCTTCGGCGCGCACGGCTACCACCCCGAGGGCATCCGCCTTGGATCGCAGTCGGCCGGGCACCGTCGCGCGGTGAAGGTGTGGGAGGCGCGCAGCTTCCGCGACCTGGACGACACCGTCGAGCTGAACACACGCAGCATCAAACTGGCCCTGCGCCGCCTGCGCCGCTTCGCTCGCGAAGGTGCTGCGACGGAGCTGGACTTGGACGGCACGCTCGCAGGCACCGCGCGCAACGCCGGCCTGCTCGATATCCGGCTGCGGCCCGAGCGCCACAACGCGGTCAAGGTGCTGCTGCTGCTCGACATCGGCGGCTCGATGGACGACCACGTGCGCGTGTGCGAGGAACTTTTCTCGGCCGCACGCAGCGAGTTCAAGCACATCGAACACTACTACTTCCACAACTGCGTCTACGAATCGGTGTGGCGCAGCAACGTGCGACGCCGCAGCGAGCGGACGCCGACCCTGGACCTGATCCACCGCCTACCGCCCGACTGGCGTCTGGTGATCGTGGGCGATGCCGCGATGGCGCCCTACGAGATCACTCACCCCCAAGGCAGCGTGGAGCACGACAACGAAGAGCCTGGCGCGGTCTGGCTGCAGCGCCTGCTCGGCCACTTCCGCCGCGCCGTCTGGATCAACCCCCTGCCCCGCCCGAGCTGGGACTACACCACTTCAGTCAGCCTGGTGCGCCAGTTGCTGGAGGACCGCATGTTCCCGATGAGCCTGCGCGGCCTCGACGAAGCGATTCGCGCCTTGGGGAGATAGAAGCCGGGATTGGGGATTGGGGATTCGAAGCCCGCGGTATCAGGGCTGCGGGTAATCAGCGGAGTCGAGGCGCGGGATGCCCTGCGTGCAGCGCAGGTTCAATCCCCAATCCCTAATCCCCACTCTCAGCAATCCGCTCCTCGATGTCCTCTCGCGTCACCGGCCCAAGCCAGCGATGCGCGATCCGGCCCTCTGGGTCGAGCAGATAGGTCATGGGCATGCCGCGCGGCACCTCGAAGGCGGCCGGGGGTTCGTACACATCGACCAGCGAAATTGGGTAGGCGACCGGGCGCTCTTCAAGGAACGCGCGCATCTCGGCCTCCTCGATTTCCTCGAAGGCCAAGCCGAGCACCTCCACCTCTGGGTTCTCGCGGTGCAGGGCGTGAAGCTCGGGCATTTCCTTGCGGCAGGGTGCGCACCAGGTGGCCCAATAGTTCACCACCACCCAGCTGCCGCGATGTGCTTCGATCGCCCATGGGCCGTGGTCGAGGGTCTGCACCTGCAGCTCGATGGGCGCAGCGCGGTCCTGCTCGGGGGAGGCCGGCTGCTGCTGCGCCATACCTGCGGCGGATGCCAGCGCAAGACTCAAGAAAAACGCAGTCAGGAGCGATTTCATCAGGGCAGATCCCCGGGGGTTTCGTCGTTTGGATCATGAGCATCGCGCAGCCAGTGCGAGAGCGGCGTATCCAGGGGGGCGCCCAAACCCGCCGCCAGCGCCTGCAGGCGTGGCGCGATCCTGCGCCCCAGCGCATCCGCCAAAAGCTCCGGCGGCAGGGCCTCCAGCGGCACCCGCAGTCGCGCGCCGCTGTAGAGCTCGCGCAGCCGCATGCGATCAAGGTCGCGCACCAGCAGCCAGCCGCCCTGTTCGCTCCGGCGCAGCACGCTCTGCGCCTGCAGCAGCTCGATCATGCGCATCAGTTCATCGTCGCTGAGACTGGGCTCGCGCTCGCGCAGGGCATCGGTATCCAACTCCTCGCCACGCTGCTGCGCTTCCGCGAACCGCCCGAGAAGGCGCAGCAGACCAAGCAGCTCAAGGCCCGCTGGTAGCCGACGCTCGCTGGGAAGATAGCGAAAGGCACTCAGGGAGGCCGCGAACGAAGCACCCAGCAGGACCGCTATCCAGCTCAGGTACACCCACAGCAGGAAGATCGGGATCACCGCCAGCGCCCCATAGATCTGCTCATAGGTCGGCACCTGCCGTAGATAAAAGCTCAGGCCCGCCTTGGCCAGCTCGAACAGGAGCGCTGCCAGCAGGGCGCCGGCGAGGGCGTCGCGCAGGCGTACGCCGCGATTGGGCACGATCACGAAGGCGCAGGTGAAGCCAGCCAGCACCAGCAGGAAAGGCGTTGTCCGCAGCACTGGTCCGCCCGCCCGCGCGCCGTCCGCGAGCATGGGCAGTGAAAACAGGTAGGACGACAGCGCGAGGCTCACCACCACCAGCAGTGGGCCGACGGTCAGCGCGGCCCAGTACATCAGGAAGCGCGCCATCGGCCCGCGGCCGCTGGGCACTCGCCAGATCCGGTTGAAGGTGTCCTCGATGCCCTTCATCAGCAGCAGCGCCACCACCAGCAGGCCAATCACGCCGGCCAGGGTCATCCGCGACGCGCTCACCGCGGAGTCGCGCACGTAGGTTTCTACGGCGCGGGCAGCCTGCGGCACGAAATTGTTGAACAGAAACGCGGTGAGCTGTTCGCTCCAGGCGTCGAACACCGGGAAGGTGCTGATCACGCCGAACACCGCAGCCGCCAGCGGCACCATCGCGAACACGGTCGCGTAAGCCAGCGCGCTGGCAGTCTCGAAACAGCGGTCCTCCACGAATCGACGCCACAGGAACACCCCGAAGGCGTGCAGCCGGCGGCGATCCAGCAAAGGTAGCGCGCTGCGCTTGAAGGTATCGAGATCCATGCTCGCAACAGCCTAGCAGCCCGCGAGTGTTGCAAACCCGCAGCCCGGCCGGCGCCGGCGGCCCTCTGGACAGCTTGCGACGCTGTGGAACCGGGGGCAGCGAGTCGCTTGAACATTCCATGCTGCAGTGCGATAACGCGCTTACCCCCCCGAGTCCCACACTACAGGCGCCAACAAGGCGCAGAGAGGCCAGCATGCAGAATCGACTTGCACGTTCCATCCGCGGGGCCGTCGGCACCCTCGCACTGTCCGCCCTGCTCGCCGGCACCGCCAGCGCGGGCGAGCTCTCCGGGGAAATCACCGCGGTCACCGACTATGTGTTCCGCGGCGTGTCCCAGACTGACGAGGATCCGGCGCTTCAGTTCGGACTCGACTACGCCTTCGATTCCGGCTTCTACGTCGGCACCTGGCTCTCCAATGTGGATTTCGGGCCGGGCGATCCCGCCGACCTCGAATGGGATATTTTCGTGGGCTATGGCTTCGAAGTATCGAGTGGCGTGGCGGCCGACATCCAGCTGCTGCAGTACCGCTACCCGGGCGCCAACGACTACAACTATCTCGAGCTGGTCGGCAGCCTGACCTTCAACGAGCGACTCACCACCACGGTCGCCTACAGCAACGATGTCTACAACAGCGGCGAAGACGGCTGGTATTTCGGCGCCGGTCTGGATCTGGCACTGCCGGCGGAGTTCACCCTCACCCCCAACATCGGCTACTCGCGCTTCGCCTCCGGCGTGCTGGATGACGGCAGTGTGGGCTATTCCGACTATGGCCTGACTCTCTCGCGCGACGTCGGCCCGGTCAGCCTGGCGCTGGCGTGGACCGACACCAACGGCAACGGCAACCGTTACTTCGGCCGCAACGCGGATTCCCGCGTGTTCCTGAGCCTCGGCTTCGGCTTCTGAGGGATGACGGCCGCGCGCCGCCGGTGTTCTCCCGGCGGCGCGCGCCGGCTCTTGCTGACACATGAACGCAAGCATTCGGGACGATCCCGGGTCTGGCGGCACCGGGCAGGACTGCATAGACTCGGCGGCTCGGTCCTTTGCGAATCCAAACCCATGCGCTCACGCCTCCGTTGTTTCCTGATAGCCCTGCTGCTGCTCGGCTTCACCGCAGCCGCCTCCGCCCAAGGTTTCTCCAGCCTGGAAGAGCGCATGAGCGAGCGCGAATTCAAGGCGGCTGGCCTCGACAAGCTCAGCGCCGAAGAGCTGAGCTTCCTCAACGATTGGCTGGCACAGCGCGGGCTCTCTCTGCCTGTCGGCAGCGCCGAGGCGCCGACCCAGGCAGGCCAGGATCTTACCGGCCTCAGTGTTGGAGGCGACCGCGTGGAGAGCCGTATCCGCGGCAGCTTCCGCGGCTGGAGCGGCAAAACCCAGTTCCCGCTTGAGAACGGCCAGGTCTGGGAGCAATCCGAGCCCAGCGTGCTCGCCGGCGCCAACCTCGAGTCGCCGCAGGTCACCATCACCAAGGGCGTGTTCGGCGCCTGGTTCCTGCGCGTGGAGGGCTACAACGCGCGCGTCCGGGTGCGCCGCATCCAGTAGAGGGAGTAGGCGCCAAACTGCTCAGGCCGCCTCGCGCGCCTGCTCCAGCAGGCGCGCGAGGCGCTTGGCCGACACAGTCTCGCGCGTGCCGAGCTCCTGTGCGAACAGCGACACTCGCAGCTCCTCCAGCGCCCATCGCAGCGCCTGCCAGCCCGGCCGGGTATCCAGGCCGCGGCGCCTGGCTTCTTCGAATGCCTCACGGAACTGCAGCAGCTCCAGCATTCGCGCCTGGTCCTTGATGGGGTCCTGGCGCAAGCGCTCGGCGCGCAGCCGCATGGCCTTCAGGTAGCGCGGCAGCTCGGTCAAGCGTTCGTAGGGCGTATCGCGCAGGAAGCCCGGATGCACCAAGCCCTTGAGCTGGACGCGCAGATCGTCGTAGCTGGCGGTGCCGTGGCCCATCAGCTTCTGCTCCAGCGCCGGTACCAGCTCGGCATAGGCGGCGACGATGCGCTCGGTCAGCTCCAGCCGGCGCATGGACTCGGCAAACAGGCCGCGCGCGATGTCGGCCGCCAGTGCGTCGAAAGCCGAGCGGGTGCGTATGCGCGCCGGCTGCGCGCCGGCCAGCGCGTTCAGCGCAGCCTCGACCAGGTCTTCGCGCAGGCGCTCGCTGCTTTCGACCGCCGCGTACATCAGGCCCGTCTTGGGTGACAGGGGCAGCTGCTTGCGCGCCTGCTTGAGCTTGTCGGCCAGCGCACGCGTCAGCAGCGTGCGCACGCCGGCAGGGTGCGCGGCCAAGGCCTGATCGCGATCGGCGTAGACCCGGATCAGCACACTCTCGGCCTCGGCGCTGAGCGCCGGAAACGCGGGCACGCCCGCCGCGCCACGAATCTGCTCGGCCACGCCGGCCTCGGGGAAGTATTCGACCGGCTGCCCGTCAATCTTGCGCCCGGCCTCGGCCGCGAACGCAGCCTGCGCGCGCTCGCCGAAGCGCGCCTTCAGATCGGCGAGGTCGCGCGACTCCTCCAGCACCCGCTTGCCCTCGGAGAGGCGCAGGTTGAAGCGTAGATGCGCGGGCAGGCTGGCTTCATCCCATTCCGGGGCCGGCACATCGATGCCGGTGCTGCGCTTGAGGAACTCGCCGAGACACTCGGTGACAGGCCGGTCCTGGCTGTCCGCGGCGACGGCCTCGACAAAGGCACGGGCGAAGTCCGGCACCGGCACGAAGTTGCGGCGCAGCGCCTTGGGCAGGCCGCGAAGCAGCTCGGCGGCCTTGTCTTCAAGCAGGCCTGGCACCAGCCAGGACAGCCGCGCGGCGTCCAAGGCATTCAGCAGATGCAGCGGCAGCTGCAGGGTGACGCCGTCATCGAGCGCCGTAGGCTCGAAGCGGTAGGACAGGCGCAGGCTGACGTCGCCAATCCGGAACGAATTCGGAAACCGTCCGGCATCGGTCTCGTCGGCGGGAATCAGATCCGGCAGCGACCATTCCAGGGCGGCGCGCTGCTCGGGCGTCAGCCGCTTGTACCAGGCCTCCAGGCCCTGCGCGGTGTTGATGTCCTCAGGCAGGCGCTTGCCGTACCAGGCCGCCTGCGCATCGACATCGATCACGATGCCGACGCGGCGCAGTTTGGCCTCGTCCTCCAGCGCCTGCTGCAGCACTTTCTGGTTGCGCTCCAGCAGCGGCACGCGAAGGTTGACCTCGCCCGGCACCAGGCCTTGGGCGATAAACAGTTCACGCGCGTGCGCCGCATCGATACCGGCGTAGCTGATCGGCTTCTTCGGCGCCAGCACCAGGCCGTGCAGGCTGATCTGTTCCGAGGCGATCACGCGGCCCTGGCTGCGCGCCCAGTGTGGATCGAAGTGCTTGCGGCTCAGCAGATGCGGCGCGGCCTCGATCACCCACTCGGGCTCGATGCTGGCATTGATCAGGCCGTAGACCTTCTGGGTCTCCATCACCACCGCCGACACCACCCAGGGCGGCGGCTTGCGGGCGAGGTTGGAGCCCGGGAACAGCGCGTACTTGCGCTGCCGGGGCGCCTCGTACAGCCCCTTCTCGCTGCGCCGGCCGATCTGGCTGGGGATGCCGGTGAGGATGGCCTTGTGCAGCCGCGCGTAACCCGCGGCGGCCGCGCCCGGCGCCGGCGACTCGTCGGCTGGCAGTGCCGAGGTACCGGGCTCGATACCCAGCTCCGTGCAGGCCAGCAGCAGCTGCCGGTGCAGCTCGCGCCACTCGCGCATGCGCAGGAAGTTCAGGAAGTGCTTGCCGCACCAGTCCCGCAGTTTGTTGGCGGTCAGTTCCTCTCGCGCGGCTTCGTACCCGGCCCACAGCTTGATCAGACCGACAAACTCGGAGCGTGGATCGGCGAACAGTGCATGCGCGTTGTCGGCCGCTTCACGAGCCTCACCCGGGCGCTCGCGTGGATCCTGAATGCTCAGGAAGGCGGCGATGGTGATGAGTTCACGGGTGCAGCCGAAATCCTTGGAGGCGATCAGCATCCGCGCCAGCTTCGGATCGATCGGCAGCCGCGCCATCTGCCGGCCCAGGGGAGTGATCTGCCGGTTGGGCGCCACCGCACCCAGCTCGATCAGCTGCTGCCAGCCGTCACGCACGGCGCGCTCGTCGGGCGCGTCGATGAAGGGAAAGTCATCAATGCGTCCCAGACCCAGCGCCAGCATGCGCAGGATCACACCGGCCAGCGACGAGCGCAGGATCTCGGGGTCGGTGAACGCAGGGCGGGAGGCGAAATCGCTGTCGGCAAAAAGGCGATAGCACACGCCCGGCGCGGTGCGGCCGCAGCGGCCGGCGCGCTGGTTCGAGGAGGCCTGACTGACCGGCTCGATCTGCAGTCGATCAAGCTTCTGCCGCGGGCTGTAGCGCTTGACCCGCGCCTGTCCCGGATCGATCACGTAGCGGATGCGCGGCACCGTCAACGAGGTCTCGGCGACGTTGGTCGCGAGCACGATGCGACGCTGCGGGCCGGGGTTGAACACGCGGTCCTGGTCGCGCGCCGACAGCCGCGCGTACAGCGGCAATACGATCGTCTCGCGGTAGTTGCGGCGACTGAGCAGCAGATGCGTCTCGCGGATTTCGCGCTCGCCGGGCAGGAACACCAGCACGTCGCCGCGCGGATCTTCACGATTGATCTCGTCCATGGCCGCGGCGATGCCCTCGGGCACGGTGCCGCCGCCCTCATCACGGCCGAGCAGCTCCAGCGGCCGGTAGCGCGTTTCCACCGGGTAGCTGCGGCCCTCCACGCTGATCACCGGCGCGCCCTCGAAGTGCTGGGCGAAGCGCGCGGTGTCGATGGTGGCCGAGGTGACGATCAGCTTGAGGTCGCGACGGCGGCGCAGCAGGTCCTTCAGATAGCCCAGCAGGAAATCGATGTTGAGGCTGCGCTCGTGGGCCTCGTCGATGATCAGGGTGTCGTAGGCCGAAAGCATGCGGTCCGACTGGATCTCGGCCAGCAGGATGCCGTCGGTCATGAACTTGATGAAGGTCTGCTCGCCAACCTGCTCGGTGAAGCGCACCTGGAAGCCGACCGCACTGCCCAGCTGGGTGCCCAGCTCCTCCGCCACGCGTCGGGCCACCGAGCGCGCGGCGATGCGCCGCGGCTGCGTGCAGCCGATCATGCCGGCGGCACCGCGGCCGGCGGCAAGGCACAGCTTGGGCAGCTGGGTGGTCTTGCCCGAGCCGGTTTCGCCGGCAATCACCACGACCTGATGCTTCTGGATGGCGGCGAGGATTGCCTCGGCCTCGCGGGCGATCGGCAGCTCGACATCGAACTCCGGCTTCGGCAGGGCCTGCGCCCGCGCCTCGCGGGCCGCCAGGGAGGTGGCCAGCGCCTTGTCGAAAACTTCACGCCGGCTTGCATTCGCCGGCTCACGCTCCCAGTTCGAAAGGAGCTGGCGCAGGCGTCGCTGATCGCGTGACAGCGCGCGCGACAGCGACGCGCGCATCTTGGAAAGCGCGCGCTGGCTCATGGCCTCGTCAGGCGCGGCCGGTTCCGGCGGAGTGACAGGTAGATTGCTCACGCTTGATCCGGCGCAAGGCCTCGATCCGGGGGGCCGGCGATTCTACCGACATGCGTGCCTGGCTCCCGTGCCTGCACGCTCCGCAGCACAACTGGAGGACTTCATGAAGATCGATATCGGCATCAGCGACAAGCAGCGCAAGAAAGTGGCCGAGGGTCTGGCGCGTTTCCTGGCCGACAGCTACACCCTGTATCTCAAGACCCACAACTACCACTGGAACGTCACCGGGCCGATGTTCAACAGCCTGCACTTGATGTTCCAGACCCAGTACACGGAAGCGTGGACGGCACTTGACGAAATCGCCGAGCGCATCCGCGCACTGGGCTTTTCGGCGCCGGGCTCCTATGAGCAGTTCGCCAAGCTCAGCAGCCTCAAGGAGCAGGACAACGCCGTAGTGCCTGACTGGAAGACCATGGTGGAGCAGCTGGTGCTGGGCAACGAGGCAGTATGCCGGACCGCACGCAAAGTGCTGGAAGCAGCCGCCGAGGCCGGCGACGGGCCCACCGCCGACCTGCTCACCCAGCGCCTCAACATCCACGAAAAGAACGCCTGGATGCTGCGCTCGCTGCTGGCCTGAGCCAGCCTGCCGCCGGGACTGGGCGTCAGCCCCGGCGGCGGCTATCCTCAACTTCCCGGGGCGTATGCACGGCGCAGGAGAGGCGTGTGAGCAGTTCCATCGATGCGACACCGGACGCCGGCAAGCTGCCGCTGGCGCTTGACCGCGACCTGTTCCTGCGGCGACTTCTGCGCGATCTGTCCGGCGTGCTCGAAGAGGTGGTCGGGCTGCGTGAGGCCGAAGGCTTCATCGCCGTGGTCGGTCAACGCATGGCCGACTGGATGAACGACGAGTACCGCCATGCCTTTGGCGTGAAGACGCTCGACCCCGATCAGCTGGCAGCAACGCTGGTGGACCTCAAGCGCAGGATCCAGGGCGGGTTCCGGATCGAGTCAATCGACGCCGCTGGCATGGTCCTCGTCAACGACCGCTGCCCCTTCGGCGAGTTCGTGCGGGGGCGCGAGTCGCTGTGCCAGATGACCACCTCGGTGTTCGGCACCTTGGCCGCAGAGAACCTCGGGCATGCCTTCGTGCATATCGACGAAGCCCTGGCGCGCGGTGACGCCCGCTGCCGCGTGCGCGTGCGCTTTGGCCTGGCCGGGGCCAGCGAGGGTGGGGTCGAGTTCCTGCGCGGAGTACGCGCATGAGCGTACCCGCGGCGTTCCGCGCGCTTGCGGACGCTCTGCCGGATGCCATCCTGCTGGTCGAGGCCGAAGGACGTCTGGAATGGTTGAACCAGCGCGCACGGGAACTCCTGCTGGGCGCCGCCGAGCCACCCGTCGAGGTTTCGGCATTGGTCACCGACGACGCGCGCCCTGCCCTGCGTGCCTTCCTGCTGCAGGCCGCGCGCAGCTCGCGCCCGGCACCGGCGAGGCTGGGCTGGCAGCTTGCGGATGCCGGGCCCATGGAGCTGCGCGCCTGGGGTTTCGCGCTCAGTGGCGCGGGTGAGTCAGGCCCGCGCAGCGTTTGCATCCGTCTCGGCCGCGCCGATGCAGGCCTCGATCGTTTCGAGGCACTGAACCTGCGGCTGCGCGAACTCAAGGCCGCGCTCTCGGCGCTGGCCGCCAGCGAGGAGCAAACGCGGATCGAGCGCGACCGGGTCTCGGTAACGCTCTACAGCATCGGCGACGGAGTGATCACCACCGACGCCGAAGGACAGGTGGAACGCATGAACCCTGTGGCCAGCCGCCTGACCGGACTGCCAGAGTCGGAGGCGCGCGGACGTCCCATCGAAGAGGTCTTCCGGGTGGTGAACCAGTTTACCCGCCAAGACCAGGCCTGCCCGGTTCGACGCAGCCTGAAAACCGGCCGCACGGTGGAGCTGGCGCCTGGCTCGATCCTGCTGGCGGCCGATGGCCGCGAGTACGCGGTGGAGGATTCGGCGGCCCCGATCCGGGGGTCACACGGCGACACGCCGGCCGGCGCGGTGCTGGTGTTCCGCGATGTCACCGCACAGCGCGCGACGCATCAGCAAATGCTGTTCCTGTCGGAACACGACCCGCTTACTACCCTGCAGAATCGCAGCAGCTTCGAGGGCCATCTCGCGCTCGCGCTTGAGCGCGCGCGACGTGACGTAGGGCAGTACGCGCTGGTGCACTTCGATCTCGACCAGTTCATGCTGGTCAACGACACCTATGGCCATCGCGTCGGCGACAGCCTCTTGATCGATTTCGCCGGATTTCTGCGCGGCCTGCTCAGCACCGGCGACATCGCCGGGCGCCTCGGCGGCGACGAATTCGCCTTGCTGGTGGGCTACCGCAGCGGCGAGTCCAAATCGCTCATCGATCGCATCGAGGCCGGCCTGCAGCGCCTCGCCGAGCAAGCCTTCAGCGTGGAAGGTCAGACCTATCGCCTGCGCGCAAGCGCCGGGCTGACCCTGCTTGACGAAAGCGTGGGCACCCACGAAGAAGCGTTGAAGCAGGCGGATATCGCCTGTCACCTCGCCAAGCAGGCAGGCCGCGGCCGCCTGCGGGTCTACCAGCATTGCGACGCAAGCGCCGCCACCTCGCTGAGCGAGATGAAGATGGTGCACGAGATCCGCGAAGCCATGGCCGGTGACCGGATGTTCCTGGTCTATCAGCCAGTGGTTCACATCGAGGGTGGCGACGCGGATTACCACGAGGCCCTGCTGCGGATCCGCCTCGCCGATGGCAGCCTCGCAGATACCCAGCTGATGATCCGAGCCGCCGAGCGCTACGACCTGGTCGAGGAGATCGACCGCTGGGTGCTGCAGCGCGTGCTGGACGACCTTGCTGCGGATGCCACCGGCGCACTGCCGCGGGCGGGCATCAACCTGTCAGGCAGCACCGTCTCGCAGCCCGGCTTCGCCGCCTTCCTGCTCGCCGGATGCGAAGCACGTGGAGTAAACCCGGGGCGACTGTGCCTGGAGATCACAGAAACCGCGGCGGTGGTGCAGATCGACCATGTGATCGAGTTGATCCGCGAGCTGGGAAGCCACGGCTGCGAGTTTGCCCTGGACGACTTCGGCACCGGCTTCAGCAGTTTTTCCTACCTGAAGTTCCTGCCGGTGCAATACCTCAAGATCGACGGCGGCTTCGTGCACGGCATGCTCGACCATGCGCTGGATCGGGCCATCGTCGAATCCATCGCCAGCATCGGCGGCGCGCTCGGCCTGCGCATCGTTGCTGAATGCGTGGAGACGCCTGCGCAGATCGAAGCGCTGCAGGCGCTGGGCATCGGCTTCGGCCAGGGCTGGGCGTACGCGCGGCCAGCGCCGCTGGCGACGATCGCGGCCGCCACGACGCCGCCCTGAGCGCGGCTCAGAGCGCGCGCGTCAGCGGCTGCTCGGGCGCGCTCAGCAGGCGTCGCCGCAGCTGCGCCACAGCGCGCTGCACAACCAGGTAGAGACAGGGCACCACGAACAGGGTGAGCAGCATCGCCGACAGCAGGCCGCCCACCACCGCCACCGCCAGCGGCTGCATCAGCAGGCCGCCGGAGTCCGCGCCGATGGCCAGCGGCAGCATGCCGGCCACCGTGGTCAGGGTCGTCATCAGGATCGGCCGCAGGCGGATGCCGCCAGCCTCCACCAGCGCCTCCACCAGCTGATCGCCAGCGGCCTGCCGACGCTCGACGTACTCGACCAGCAGGATGGCGTTGTTGACCACGATGCCGATCAGCAGCACGAGACCGAGGAAGACCGGTGCACTGACCGGCAGGCCGGCCAGCCACAGCGCCAGAGCGGAGCCGATGATGGCCAGCGGCGCGGCCGTCATGATCACCAGCGGGCTGGACAGTTTCTCGTACTGCACCGCCAGCACCACGAACACCAGGAACACAGCGAGAGCGATCACAGCCTGCATTTCGCGGCGGGTCTCCTGCAGGGTTTCGAACTGGCCGCCCAACACTACGCCATAGCCTGGCGGCATTTCGATCGCAGCGATCCGCCGCTGCACCTCCACCGCCAGGCTACCAAGATCGATACTGTCGTCATCCAGCGTGCCGACCACCCGCTGCACCCGCACTTGGTTCTCCCGGGCTATCTCGGAAGGCGCCTCAACCAGGCTGAAGCTCGCCACCTGCGAGGCCAGGATCGGCTGCCCGCCCGCGCTACCGACGATCACCTGCCCCAACCCGTCGATATCGGCCACCTGCTCGCGCGGCAGGCGCACGCGCATGTCGTATTCGTCGATGCCGCTGGCGAAACGGGTCGGCACCGCACCGCGCACCGCATCACGCAGGGCGCTGCCGACCTGCCGCACGTCTACCCCCAGCGCCGCCGCACGCTCGCGATCCACGTCCACCCGCAGCTGCGGGCTGCGATCCTCGTCCTGAAGCTCCAGTGCACCCAGCCCCGGCAGCTCGCGCAGGGCGGCTACCAGCTCGGTGGCGATGCGCTGCAATTGGCCAAGGTCGTCGCCGGTCACGCGCAGCTCGATGTCTTCGCCGGTCACCCCGAAATTCAAGCCGCGGATACCGGGCAGGCCGATACGCACGCGGCTGCCGGGGATGTCCAGCGCCTCCAGCTGGCGCCGCGCCTCGCCAACCCAGCGCACCGCCGGCCAGTCCGGGCGTTCGCTGGCGTCATCGAGGCGCACGTTCAGATTGATCCGACCGGGGCGCTCGTTGACCTGTCCACCCTGCACGAAGCCGCCGGCGAAGGTGAACACGCCCTGCACGTGCGGCAGGCCGGCTACAGCCGTCTCGATCCGGCGTGCGGCTTCGTCGGTTTCCTGCGGCGTCGCGCCTACCGGCAGCGCCACCCGCAGATTGAACTGGCCATCGTCCAGCTGGGGCAGAAACTCGCTGCCCAGCTGCGCCAGCAGCCACAGGCTGCCAAGAAAGGCGAACAGACCGGCAGCGAGCACCGCAAGCCACCGGCGCAAGGCCTTCCGGAGCAGGCGACGGTAGCCCGCAGCCAGCCGCTCAACGCCCGCATCGAAACCCCGGTACAGGGCAAGCCGGTTGAAGCCCGAGCTGAACTTCAGGCGACCGAACTGTGCCGCCAGCATCGGCACCACGGTAAGCGCCACCGCCAAGGAGGCCACCACAGCGAACGAGATCGTAGCCAGCAGTTCGCGGAACACGAGGGTGGCAAGGCCCGCCACCATCAGGAACGGCCCCACGGCCGCCAGGTTGGTCAGCGTACCCGCGGTGATCGCGGACATCACTTCGTCGGCGCCGGCGTGGGCGGCCTCATCGGCGGACTTGCACAGACGCTCGCGATGGCGGGCGATGTTCTCCAGCATCACGATGGCGTTGTCGAGCAGCAGGCCAACGCCGAGCGCGAGCCCGCCGAGGCTCATCACGTTCAAGCTCAAGCCCGCCGCCGCCATCATCGCGAAGGTCGCCATGACCGCCAGTGGGATCGATAGCCCCACCACCAGGCTCTTGCGCAGGCTGCCGAGGAACATCAGCACCACCAGCATCGCCAGCGCGCTGCCCAGCAAGGCCGCCTGCGACACCGAGCTCACCGAACCGCGCACGAAGTAAGCGCCATCGCGAATGACGCCATAACGGATGTCCGAGGGGATGAAGCCCGATGCCTGCAGCGAACCCAGGCGCCGCTGCAGTTCGTCGACCACCGCCACGGTGTTGGCATCCGGCTGCTTCAACACCGAAAGCTGCACTGCGGGCTTGCCGTCGAGACGAACGAACAGGCGCTGCTCGCGGAAGCCGTCGCGCACTTCGGCGACCTCGTCAAGGCGAATCCGGCGATCGCTGCCCGGCACCCGCAGCAGCACCGCGGCCACCTCCTCCACGCTGAGCAGCCGGCCTTCGGTGCGCGCCATTACGTCCAGACTGGCCGAAGTGATATTGCCGGCGGCAAGGTTGAGATTGTCCTGAGCGAGCTGGCTGGAAACATCGGCCAGCGCAAGCCCGAAAGCGCGCAGGCGCTGCTGGTCCACAACCACTTCAAGTTCGCGCACCTGGCCGCCGGCAGCCTCCACGGCGGCCACGCCGGGAATGGACTGCAGCTGTGGGGCCAGCCTCCGATCCAGCCAGTCGCGCACCTCGCGCGGGCTGCGCTGGCTGGAAGAGAACCCCGCCTCGAACACCGGCGAAGCACCGGGATCCCACTTGCCCAACTGCGGCGTCTCGATGTCGTTGGGCAGCTGCGGACGAACCTGCTCCAGCAGGCGGCCGGCATTCTGCAGGGCCAGGTCGAGGTCGGTGCCGTAGCGGAAGATGAGGTTGACGTCGGTGCGCCCCTCCTCGGCCTCCGAGGCGATCCGCACCACGCCCTCGGTGGCGGAAAGCTGGCGCTCCAACGGGCGCGTGACCTGCTCCTCCAGTACCTCGGCGGCGCTGCCGGGTACGTTCACCACCACCCTCACCAGCGGATAGACCACCTCGGGCAGCAGGTTGACCGGCAGCCGCCCGATCAGAAACAGCCCCAGCACGAGCACCACGCTGGCGATCGCAAGAGTGCCGATCGGGCGCCGGATCGCTGCATGGGTAAGCCCGCGATAAAGGCGGGTGGCGCGCACCGGCTCGCGCTGGACGGGCTCGTTCATGGCTGCGCCTCCAGCCACTCGACCACGCGAACCTGCTCACCCACGGCCATTTCCAGCGGGCTCGTGGCCAGCACTACCTCTCCTGCGGCCAAGCCGGAACGGATCTCGCGCCAGTCACCGCGCACCACGCCCAGCTCAACCTCGCGCCGTTCCAGCCGCTGCGCCTCGTTGATCCGCATGACATGCGCGGAGCCGCTGAGACCCACCGCCCCGGCCGGCACTGCCAAGGCTTCAGCACGCACGTCCACGAGCAGGCTGGCGCGAGCGAGATAACCCGGGCGTACTCCAGCCGCGAAGGCCTGAGGAAGCTCGATCTCCACCATGACAAGTCGACTGGCCGCATCGGCGGTCGGCGCGATCCGACGGATCCGCGCGTCGAGCGGCTCGGCGCCGGGCAGGGCATCCACCCGCACCGGCACCGGGTCACCGGCCGCCAGCCCGGCGGCGTCCAGCTCGGAGATGCCCACCCGCAGCACCAGCCGATCGAGGTCGGCCAGCTCGAAGGCCGGCGCCAGCCGCCCGATCGAGGCGCCGGGTTCGATCATGCGGCGGATCACATAGCCCTCCAGCGGCGCTTCGATGCGGCCCGACTCCACCCGCGTGCGCCACAGCTGCACCGTGCTGGCGGCAACCTCCTGCGCCGACTGCGCGCTGATCACCGCCGCCGCATCCACGAAGCCGCGCTCTCGCAGGGTCAGCAGGCGGTCCAGCTGCGACTGCGCCTCGCGCAGCCCGGCCTGTGCGCGGGCCAGCTCGGCGCTCTGCTCGCGCACGTCGATGCGCGCCAGCAGCTGGCCGGCCACCACGCGATCCCCTTCCTCGACCCGGACCTCGTCAAGCACGCCGTCCGTGCGCGCCGCCAGCGCCACCACCTGCAGCGGAGCCACCGTGCCAGCCACGTCGACGCGACGCTCCAGCGTGCGCGGCTCCACCCGGTAGCCGCGCACCGGCAGGCCCGAGCGCTCGGCGCTGTTGGAGGCGCGCACGGCGGCAGGCGCGGCCTCGGGTTCGGGCCCACGAGAGCACGCGGTGCCGAGCAGCAAGGCCAACAGCACCCCGCCCGCAGCGCAGGCGCGCAGCGGGGCACTCGATCTTTCATTCGTCAGAAATTTCATCTGGCCACCATAGGCCGCGCCCATGGCAAGCGGATGTGCGAGAGGCCACGGCAGCCTGTGACCCAGTGCCGCGACTGAGCCCTCATCCGCGGAACAATGCGTCGCGCCCGCGACAACAGCGGATCAACAACGGGCCCGCCGCCCCGCGCCGTTCCACGCAAATCCCGAATCCCAACTCCCGAATCCCGCTTCGCCTGAGCCAACAGGCTCAGGCGAAGTAAGGCGTCTCGCCCTTGGCGTGATCGGTGGCGTCGCGCACGGCAGTGATCTCCGGCACGCGCTGCAGCAGGGTCTTCTCGACGCCGTGCTTCAGGGTCACATCGACCTGCCGGCAGCCCTGGCAGCCGCCGCCAAACCGCAGCACCACCACGCCCTCGGCGGTGATCTGTTCCAGCGTTACCCGGCCACCGTGGCTGGCCACGCCCGGGTTGATCTCGGTGTCGATCACGTGCTGCACGCGCTCGACCAGGCTGGCGCTGGCGCCCGGCGGCACGCCCTTGATGCGTGGCGCGCGCACGGTGAGCTGGCCGCCGGTGGCGTTCTGCTCGAAGTCGATTTCGGCGTCGGTGAAGTATTCCGCCCCGGCAGCGTCCACGTACAAGGTGAAGCCCTCGCACTCCAGCGCCCACTCGTCGCCCTTCAGGTCGACCTGCTCGCAGAACTCCAGGCGGGCATCGGCCGATGGCGTGCCGGGGCGCACCGCGCTCAGGCGGATGCCAACGATGTCGCCGCCCTGCTGGCGGATGAGATGGTCGAAGTACTGCTGGGCACTGCTGCTGATCTGGAGCATGGACGAGGCCTGGGGAAAACCGGACCAAAATGGTACAGCATCGAGTGCAGGCGGACGGGAGCACGGCTCGCGGTGGCTATACTCGGGGCCCGCTGTCGCCCCCCCCTGTCGACCCCCAGGAGCCCGCCATGAGCACGCCGAACCCCGCCGCATCCGGCCTCGCCAACCTCGCCGCCCAGCGCTGCGCGCCCCTCCGCGGCGCAGAGCACCTGCTGCCCGCCGCGCAGGCGCTGTCCGCACTCCAGGTCCTGCCGGGCTGGAGTCTGGTCGAGGACGGACAGGCGCTCAGCAAGACCTTTCGCTTCAGCGACTACTACCGCACCCTCGCCTTTGTGAACGCGCTGGCCTACATCGCCCACAGCGAGGATCACCACCCCGACCTGTCGGTGCACTACGACCGCTGCGTCGTGCGCTTCTCCACCCACGACGTCGGCGGCCTGTCCCAGAACGACTTGATCTGCGCGGCCAAGGCAGAGAGCCTGCTCGGCGCCGGTTGATCGACGTGTCCACGCCGCACGCCCACCCAGGCCCTGCACGGTCGGCAACAGGCGAGCAGCGCAAGCAGCCTGTCCAGTGCGGGCTCGCAGACGGACCTTGACCCATGGGCGACCGCCGGCTGCGCGGTGTTTGGGTGCAGCGGCTGGATTCGCTGCTGTGGCTGGCGCTTGGCCTCGCGCTGCTGGCCACCCTCGGATCCGCGGCCCAGCTTGAGGCGCAGGCGCGTGCCGAACTGCGCCTGTTCGCGGCGGGTCAGTCTCCCTACGCCTGGCGCTTTGCCGATCCGAACGCGCTGGTCGGCCCCCCGCTCGCGGCGACCGTGCTGTCTCGCAGCGAGACCAGCGGACTGCAGCTGCAGCTGCCGCAGGGCCATGCCAACCTCGGGCTGCGCCTGTCGGGCAGGCGCGTCGACCGCGCGGCGGCTCCGGAGCTGCGACTGCGGCTGCACAGCGAGCAGCCGCTGCGCTGGCGACTGGCGGCCGCCTCGGATCTGCGTCCGGACGTGCCGGCCGGGCCATGGCAATCGTGGCGCCCCGAAGACAAGGACCGGCCCAGCCAGTACCTGCTGGCCGAGCTGCTGCCGCCGCTGGACGCCGACCCCATCCAGCTTCGCCTGCAGATCGAGGCCGGGCGCGGTCAGCAGGTGAAGCTGCAGTCACTGAGCCTGCATCCGCGTGCCTGCGGCGATCAGGGCTGCCTGCCTCCGCAGCTGCAGCTGGACTGGCGGCGCCCACCCGCCAGCCTGCTCGCCCAGCGCGACGCCCTGTCGCAGCAACAACCGCTACCGCGGGTGGGCAGCACGGCTCCGGGCTGGGCAGTGTGGATCGCCGAGCAGATTCGGGGCCTGGGCGTGATCGCCGCGCTCGCGGCCGGCGCGCTGTGGGTGCTCGCGGCCCTCGCCCTGCGGCGGCAGCGCTGCGCTGGTCGTCGGGCCGGGCTGGCGCTGTTGCTCGGCGCGGGCCTGCCGATGCTTCTGCTGGCCTTCGGGCTGCCGCGATTTCCGCCGGCCGCAGCCGACGCCGCGCTGATCGCGCTGTGGCTGATTGCTGTGCTGATACTGCGGCCTCGGGCGGCGCCGGTCGCCGCCGGACACGCGCGAACCGCCTGGATCGAAGCCGGGCTGTTGAGCGTGGCCGGAGTGGCATTCCTCGTCGCCATCGCCATGGCGACCGGTGGCCGGTCGCTGGACACCCCCGACGGCGAGCGGCTGCTGCGCTATCTGGGCTGGGTGGCGCTGCAGCAGCTGTGGCTGGCGCGCTTCGTGCTGCCGCATCTGCAGTCGCTGGGTATCCAGCGCGCCCTGCCGCTGTGGGCCGGCCTGCTGTTCTGCGGCCTGCACCTGCCCAACGATGGACTGATGCTGCTGACCTTTGCTGGCGGTAGCGCCTGGGCCTGGCTGGCACTGCGCCACGGCCGCCTGCTGCCGCAGCTCGCCTCGCACGCCGCGCTCGGCCTGGCCGCGATGGTGCTGCTGCCGCCCGGTCTGCTGCGCTCGCTGGAGGTCGGCGGGCGCTTCGTGTTCGCGCCGCTGTAGTTGCTAGTGCAGTGATTCGCACTTGAGCGAACGTATCCGCAGCGTCCTTGAGCGGCTGTCAGCGCTCCTCTTCCTCGCCATAGCGCTGCCATGACTCGTCGTCGCGCCTTGCCAGCCACACAGACCTGCTCGCAGCTACTGTCCGCCAAGTACGAATCACTACACTAGCCTCTGAGCGCATCCAGCACGGCCTTCAGCTCGGCCGGCAGCGGCGCGCTTAGCGCATAGGGCTCGGTGCCGTCCTTGAGCGCGAACTTCAGGCTGGCCGCATGCAGGAACAGGCGCTTCAGGCCCACCGCCTTGAGCGCCTTGTTGGCCTCGCGCTCGCCGTACTTTTCGTCGGCGGCGACCGGGTGGCCGCTGTGCTGGGCGTGCACCCGGATCTGATGGGTGCGCCCGGTATCGATGCGCACCTCGGTGTAGCTGTGGCCGCCGTGCAGGCCGAGCCGGCGGAAGTGGCTAAGTGAAGCCTTGCCGTCCACCGGATCGACCCGAACCATGCGCTCGCCGCCGTGAAGCTCGAACTTTCGCAGCGGGGCATTCACGCTGAAGGGCTTGGGTCCGATGTCGCCCACCAGCAGGGTCAGATAGCGCTTCTCCAGCCTGCCCTCGCGGATCAGACGCTGCAGTTCGGTCAGCGCCGAGCGTTTCTTGGCCACCACCAGCAGGCCGGAGGTGTCGCGATCCAGCCGGTGCACCAGTTCCAGCGGCTCGCCCGGTCGCAGCTGGCGCAGCAGTTCGATGGCGCCAAAGCTGATGCCGCTGCCGCCGTGGGTAGCGATGCCGCTGGGCTTGTCCAGCGCAAGCAGGGCGCGGTCCTCGAAAACGATCGCCTCGCGGATGCGCTCAAGCTGGCTGCGTGGCGCCTCCTGCGGAGCCTCTCTCTCGGCGAGCCGAACCGGTGGAATGCGGACTGTCTCGCCGCCCTGCAGTCGCGTCTCCGGCTTGGCGCGGCCACCGTTCACGCGCACTTCGCCGGTGCGCAGGATGCGGTAGATCAAGGACCGCGGCGCGCCTTTGAGCTGTCCCAGCAGAAAGTTGTCCAGACGTTGGCCGACACGGTCGGCCGGCACCTGCACTAGGCGCACACTCGCGACTGCGGCACGGTCGGATCCTTCGTTTGCTGCGGCCGCACCCGGCTTGCTAGACTTCACGCGCGATAAGGTCCTGATTTTGCAGCGCCCTTGTCGCTTTGGGGGCTGTTTCCGTGGAGCATGCGGCTCGCTGAAGCCCGATTGCGGGCAAGGCGCGGGCCAGATGCGGCGCCGCTCAAGGCGGGTCGTACATGGTAGCGGCTGCGCTGCCCCGCAGATGAATCAGGTTTGGACAGAGATGTGCGCGGCAGGGGGGCGAGGCCCCCCGCGCTGCGCGGAGCCAGGGTTGGCTCCGGTGCGGAATCGGCGTTGGCCCGGCCCCCTCAAGGGGTCGGGCAGCGCTCGTTTCGAGCAGCTCCAGTGCCGCGTGTGCGCCGCGAAAGCGTGCGCCGCGTGCCCGGAGCCGCCGGTGGCGGGACGGATCCCGCGCCGGCAGCGGCATTCGTGTGACCCGCGGATGACCGCCGCTTCCCTCGCCTGGCGAGGTTCTGGCGGCGGTTTCCAAGGGACGGGGGTCGGGCGGGCGTGGCGGGGCTCCCGCTGTGCGCGCCGGCCGGTAAGAACAACGTGTGGCGCTCCCGCGGGCCTTCAATGGTCCCGGTAACGGTCGCAGCGCTGGTGACTCCGCTTCGGGCGCGCGGCCTTCGCATGCCTTGGCCGGGATTTCCGGCGTTCCCCGCGTGAGCGCGCGAGGAATGACAATCCAATGAAAAGAATGCTGATCAACGCAACCCAGCAGGAGGAGTTGCGCGTCGCCATCGTCGATGGCCAAAGCCTGTACGACATCGACATCGAGCAGCCTGCCCAGGAACAGAAGAAGTCCAATATCTACAAGGGCCGCATCACCCGGCTCGAGCCTTCCCTGGAAGCTGCCTTCGTCGAGTACGGGGGCGATCGTCACGGTTTCCTGCCGCTGAAGGAGATCTCACGCGATTACTTCCTGCCCGGCACTGACGCCAGCAAGCACGGCATCAAGGAGCTGCTGAAGGAAGGCCAGGAGGTGGTCGTCCAGGTCGACAAGGAAGAGCGCGGCAACAAGGGCGCCGCCCTGACCACGTTCATTTCGCTGGCCGGCCGCTACATGGTGCTGATGCCCAACAGCCCGCGCGCCGGCGGCGTCTCGCGCCGCATCGAGGGCGAGGACCGCCAGGCCCTGAAAGAGGCCATGGACAAGCTCAATATCCCCGACGACATGGGGATCATCATCCGCACCGCCGGCGTCGGTCGCGATGCCGAAGAGCTGCAGTGGGATCTCGACTACCTTCTGCAGGTCTGGCGCGCGATCACCGATGCGGCGCTGGGCAAGCCGGCCGCGTTCCTGATCTATCAGGAGTCACGCCTGATCGTGCGTGCGCTGCGCGACTACCTGCGCAACGACATCGGCGAAATCCTCATCGACACCGAGGCCATGTATCAGGAGGCCCGTGACTTCGTCGAGCAGGTGATGCCGCAGAACCTGCGCAAGCTCAAGCATTATCAGGACAGCATTCCGCTGTTCAACCGCTACCAGATCGAATCGCAGATCGAAAACGCCTACGAGCGGCAGGTGCGCCTGCCCTCCGGCGGCTCGATCGTGATCGACCAGACCGAGGCGCTGACCGCGGTCGACGTCAACTCCGCGCGTGCCACCAAAGGCGGCGACATCGAAGAGACCGCTTTCAACACCAACCTGGAGGCGGCCGACGAAGTGGCCCGCCAGCTGCGCTTGCGCGACCTCGGCGGGCTGGTGGTGGTGGACTTCATCGACATGGAGTCCAGCCGCCACCAGCGCGAGGTGGAAGAACGCCTGAAGAACGCGCTGAAGCACGATCGCGCGCGCGTGCAGGTCGGCCGGATCTCGCGCTTCGGCCTGCTGGAAATGTCGCGCCAGCGCCTTCGTCCGAGCCTGGGCGAGTCCAGCCAGCTCGTCTGCCCGCGCTGCCACGGCCACGGCCGCATGCGCAGCGTGGAGTCGCTGAGCCTGTCGATCCTGCGCCTGGTCGAAGAGCAGGCCATGAAGGACAACACTGCCCAGGTGCTGGTGCAGGCCCCGCACGAAATCGCCAATTTCCTGCTCAACGAGAAACGCCGCGGGCTGCTGGAAGTGGAGCAGCGCCACGAGGTGCCGGTCATCATCGTTGCAGACGAGCAGATGGAGACGCCGCACTTCAACGTGCAGCGCCTCCGCGATGGCGAGCTTGCGGAGGAAACCGCCAAGCCGAGCTACTACCGAACCTCCCCGCGCAAGCAGGAAGTCCACGCACTGACCCGCGCCAACCTCAACATTCCGCCGCCGCCGGCGGTGCGCGCGGTCAAGCCGGCCACCCCTGCACCCGTGCGTGAAGAGCGCGAGGAGCGCGAGGAAGCACCGGTCGCCCGCGCCGAAGCACCGCGTCAGGTTGCGCCGCAGCAGCGGCCATCCGCTCCGGCCGCGCCCGCCGCAGGGGGCTTCTGGGGCAAGCTGAAGACCATCCTCGGCTTCGGCGGCGCCGAGGCAGCCCCGGCCGAGGGCCGGCGCGAATCGCGTGACGGCAAGCCCAACCGGGACAGCCGCCGCCCGGAGCGCCCCGAGCGAAACGAGGCACGTGGCGAGCGCCAGGACGGTCGCGGTGGACGTGGCGGCAAGGGCGAGGACCGCAACGAGGGTGGGCGTCGCCGCGAGCGCGGCAACCGCGGTGAGCAGCCCACCAAGGCCGAGCCGCAGCAGCAGCGCCAAGAGCAGCCGCGCAAACAGGCTGAGGCCGTGGCAAAGGCCGGCGAGCGCACTGAGCGGCCGCAGGAAAAACCACGCGACAAGAACCAGGAACGCCAGCAGGACAAGGCCGAACGCCGCGAGCGCACCCCTGCGGGCGCCCAGGCCAAGCCAGCCGAAGCCGTCGATCCCGCCTTGGCAGCAGAGGCCGCTGTGGCGGCAGCGGCAGCAGCCGCGGCAGCAGCCACCGCGGCCAATGCCGACGCCCCGGCCCTGACCAGCGAAGAAACCGCCGCGGCGGCAGAGGCAGGCGCGGAAGCCAGCGGTGGCCGTCGCCGTCGCGGTCGTCGTGGTGGCCGGCGCCGTCGTCGCGAAGGCGCGCCCAATGGCAGCGAAGAAGCTCTGGGTCTGGACGAACCCGCCGAGGGCGAGGACGAGATCAACGAACTCGACCAGGCCACTGACTCCGAGTCCGTGACGGAAACCATCGAGGCCCAGGCCGCGTTTGGCGCCGATGAGGACGCCGATGCGGACCTGAGCGTGCAGGCTCCGGAAGCTCCCGCCCGTGGCGAGGCTCCACCCTTCGTGCCTTCTCCGCTGCCACGCAGCGCGCAGGCCGCCGAGGCGGCAGCCCAATCCCAGGCCGAGAGCGCAGGCGAGCCACGGGATACGTCGCCCCCAGCGCCGCGCGTGCGCGCTCCACGAGCCGCTCGGGCCGCCGCAACGGCTGTCGCGGGCAGCGCCGAATCCGACGGCGCGGCGCCGCTGGCGCATGAGGCGACGGAAGCCTCCGCCGCACCCGCGGATGCCGGGCCCATGGCAAGCGCAAACGCCGACACCCCAGCAGCCCCCGCCACGCCGGACGCGCTGCCAGCCCCGGTGCCGGACGCGCCAAGGGTGCCTGCGGAAACAGCCGACAGGCCCACCGCGCGCCAGGATCTGGCACAAGCCGAGGCTGACAGCCCGGCTGCGGCTGAGACGGAACTCACGGCCATTGCCAAGGCGCAGGATGCAGAAGCAGGCGCACCGGCCGACGCCACAGTCACCTCCGAGGCACGCACCGCGCCCAGCCTTGAGCCCGCAGCCGTAGCGGCGACTGCGGAGGTCGCCCCACCGCAAGCCGCGACCGGGGTGGACACTGCGCTATCCGCCCCTGCACCTGCTGCGGCGGCCCAGCCGCACGTCACCGCGCGCGAGGAGGCCGCTGAGGTCTACGCCGAGCCTGCGGCCGAAGCTCCTGCTGCCCCGGAGAGTCCAGCGGATCCGGTGGCTCCGGCTGCAGACCAGGCTGCTGCTTCGGAGTCTGCTGCTTCGGAGGCTGCTGCTTCGGAGGCTGCTGCTGCTCCGGAGAGTTCCGCTGCTCCAGAGGCTCCCGCCGCTGACGAGGCTCCTGCTGCTCCCAAGCCGCCTGCGGTTGCGGCGGAAGATCCGGCTGCCGACAGCAAGGCCGGTTCCCAGGATTCCGAGCCAGAGGGCTCTCCCGTCAGCGCAGCGGAGGACGCAGCGGACACTCCAGCGGCGACGCGCAACGATTCGGAAGATCCGCCGCGCCAGGAGCGACTGATCTAAGCAGAGGCTGAAGATCCAGGTTCTGCAGGATAGTGTTCAGCGGCCGCGGGCCCGGCGCCGCCGGAGTCGCGGCCTCTGAACACGACCGGCCTGGGTTACCCGGCGTTGCTACCCGACAGAGCAGCCCTGCATACGGCGGCTCGCCGCCGCGCAGCACGCGCACGCTGATACGTCGGCACGCCCGCGCGAGGGCGCTCTGGGCAGCGCGCGAAAACGCGGGACGCTCCGGCGAGCCTTTCGCTGGGCGGCAGCGACACTGTGCGACGGGTGAGCTCCATGGAGCTCGGCCAGCCCAGCCAGTGGCGGCAAACCTCGCCAAAGGTGCTGCCGTCGCGCGTGTCAGGGCGAGGGCCGCAGGCCGCGCGAACAGTGCAGTGTCCCCTGCGTGTAGACGGCGGCCTCACGGCTGGCGCATCCGCACGTGTGCGGGTGAACATCCCCGCGGAAAGAGCCTGTCCGCACAGGACTGCAGCGCAGCTCCACCTTCACTCGACGCCGCTGTCTGCACGCTTGCGGCATGCGCATGCCCCTGTCGCTTTGCTTCCTGTGCCTGCTGAGCCTGTCGGCTCCGGCCGCTGCCGAGTGGATCAGCGCACACCGCTGGCAGCAGCGGCTGGTGGTGGTCCAGGGGCTTTCCAGCAATGCCGTCGCCGCAGCCCTGCGCCAGCACGATCACGCGCTGCGCGAGCGTCGCATGGCCGTTTGGCTGCTGCAGGGTGAGCAGCTCGGCTGGATTGGCGGTGCCGAACCGCTGGCCGCCCCGCCCACGCACGGGCCTGCGCTGGATAGTCTCCGCCGGGCTTTGCGAAAGGCGCCCGAGGGTTCAACTCTGTACCTGTTCGGCCTCGACGGAGGGCTGAAAGGCGCGGTAGCACGCCCTGAGCAACTGGTGGAGCTGATCCAGGCGGTGGATTCGATGCCGATGCGGGCGCGTGAAATTCGGCGATGAGCTGAGAGCATGTGAGAACCATCCGCCTGCTGCGGCCGCCTGCGGCGCCATACCCACCCTTGAACCTGCGCGAAGGAGCGTCTGCCCAATGGCGGCAGTCAGCATGCCGCGGGTAGCCAACAGTCAGACCGCTGGCGATGGATTCGGCTGCCGACCAACGCGCGAGGACACGCTTTAGCGGAGCGATTGCGACGACGAACAAGGACGAGCCGCGGCCAAACCACCGTCAGGCGCTGGTGATGCGTTGCGCGTGGCGCGCTAGGGCTCCAAGCCCGCGCTCAAAGCACTGCGGCGTGGTGCCGCAGATGATCTTCGACAAAGCTCTGGATGAACCAGTAGCTGTGGTCGTAGCCGGCATGACGACGCACTCTCAAGCCCTGCCGCGCTGCAGCGCAAGCAGACTCGAACAGTTCAGGCTTGAGCTGGTCGATCAGGAACCTGTCATCCAGGCCCTGCTCGATTAGAAGTTCACCGTCAAAACGATGCCCATCCTCGATCAGTGCAGTGGCATCGTATGCACGCCACGCCGCTCGGTCTCCGCCAAGGTAACGGGACAGCGCCTTCTCGCCCCAAGGCACCTGGCTGGGAGCGACGATCGGGGCGAAGGCCGAGCAGCTGCGGAACACCGACGGATTCTTCAGCGCAAGGGTCAGCGCCCCGTGCCCACCCATCGAGTGGCCGAACACGCCGCAGCGCTGCAGATCGACCGGAAAGTTCGCGGCCACTTCCGGCAGCAGTTCGTCGAGCAGATAGCGCTGCATGTTGAAGCGCGCGCTCCACGGTGGCTGTGTGGCATCGAGATAGAAGCCCGCAGCCTCACCGAACTCCCAGTCGCCGGTGGCGCCCTCGATGCCGGTGTCGCGCGGACTGGTGTCCGGCATTACCAGCACCAGGCCAAGCTCGGCGGCGATGCGCTGCGCACCGGCCTTGATCGCGAAAGTCTCGGGCGAGCAGGTCAGCCCGGCGAGATAGAACAGCACCGGCCGCGGGCCCGGCTGCGGCGGCGTGTAAACGCCGAACTGCATCGAACCACCGCAGGCCTCGGACGCGTGCCGGTAGAACCCCTGCACGCCGCCAAAGCAGCGCTGGGCCGAAAGGGTTTCGAGCGCCATCAGTACACCACCACCGAACGGATCGACTCGCCGCGGTGCATCAGGTCGAAGGCGTCGTTGATCTGCTCCAGCGGCAGGGTGTGGGTGATCAGCGAGTCGATGTCGATCTTGCCCTCCATGTACCAGTCGACGATCTTCGGCACGTCGGTGCGGCCGCGTGCGCCACCGAAGGCGCTGCCGCGCCAGTTACGCCCCGTCACCAATTGGAAGGGCCGCGTGCTGATCTCGGCACCGGCCGGGGCCACGCCAATGATCACGCTGGTGCCCCAGCCCTTGTGCGCGCACTCAAGCGCCTGGCGCATCACCTGGGTGTTGCCGATGCACTCGAAGGTGTAGTCGGCACCGCCCCGGGTCAGCGACACCAGATATGGCACCAGGTCACCTTCGACGTCCTTCGGGTTGACGAAGTGGGTCATGCCGAACTTGCGCGCCATCGCCTCGCGTGCGGGGTTCAAGTCCACCCCGACGATCATGTCGGCACCGGCCAGCCGCAGGCCCTGGATCACGTTGAGCCCGATGCCGCCCAGGCCGAACACCACGGCCTTCGAGCCGACCTCGACCTTGGCGGTGTAGATCACCGCGCCGATGCCGGTGGTGACGCCGCAGCCGATGTAGCAGACCTTGTCGAAGGGCGCATCCTCGCGGATCTTGGCCAGCGCGATCTCGGGCGCGACGGTGTAGTTGGAGAAGGTCGAGGTGCCCATGTAGTGGCGGATCGGCCGGCCGTCGAGCGAGAAGCGGCTGCTGCCGTCCGGCATCAGGCCCTGGCCCTGGGTGCTGCGGATCGCCTGGCAGAGGTTGGTCTTGGGGTTCAGGCAGTACTCGCACTCGCGGCACTCGGGGGTGTACAGCGGAATCACGTGGTCGCCGGGCTTGAGCGACTTCACGCCCGCGCCGACTTCGACCACGACGCCTGCGCCCTCATGGCCGAGGATGGCCGGAAACAGGCCCTCCGGGTCGGCGCCGGACAGCGTGAACTCGTCGGTGTGGCAAACGCCAGTGGCCTTGATCTCGACCAGCACTTCGCCTGCGCGCGGGCCTTCCAGGTCGACGGTTTCGATGCTGAGCGGCTTGCCGGCTTCGAAGGCGACGGCGGCGCGGGTTTTCATGGGCGGCTCCGGAATGCGATGAACCTGCAGTGTAGCCAGCGGCGAATCGCCGCAAAGTGCAGGAAGACCCGGCCGACGCGAGGGAGCGCCGCATCGGCTAGCATTCCGGCTCCCCACTGCGAGGCCAAGCACCCCATGAGCAAAGGACTGCGCGTCCCGCACACCCTCGCCCTGCTGTTCATGATCATGGCGCTGGCGCTGCTGGCCACCTGGGTGCTGCCGCAGGGCAGCTTCGAGACCCAGCCCAATGCGCAGGGCCGGCAGATGGTGGTGCCGGGCAGCTACAGCGTGCACGAGGAGCGGGTCTGGCTGTCGCCGCTGGTGCTGTTCACCGCGGTGCCGCGCTCGCTGGCGTTTGCGCAGGACATCATCTTCTTCCTGCTGATCGTCGGCGGCGCCATCGCCGTGCTGCGCGCCACCGGCGTGATCGACGCCAGCCTCGGCTGGCTGCTGCGCAAGATCGGCCACTCGCCGGCGACCCTGATCGTGCTCGGCACCGCGGCGCTGGCGGCCGGCTCGGCCACCTTGGGAGTATCGACCGAGTACATCCCGTTCGCCGTGGTGCTGATCTCGCTGTGCGTGGCGATGCGGCTGGATGCGATGACCGCGATGGGCATCATGATCTGCGGTTACAGCGTCGGCTTCGGCATCGCCTGGACCAACCCGTATACGGTGATGGTCGCGCAGGGCATTGCCGAGCTGCCGCCCACCTCGGGCTGGGAGTACCGGCTGGCGCTGTTCCTGCCCTTCGTGGCGGTCACCGCGCACCACGTCTGGGCCTACTCCAGGCGCGTGCAGGCCGACCCCGCCGCCAGCCTGGTCGCTGACCTCAAGGACCCGCGCCACAGCGCGATGGCAGAGTATCCGGCGCTGACCGGCCGGCATCTGCTGATCCTGGGGCTGACCGCACTGGCAGTGATCGCCATGGTCTACGGGATCCGCGTCCACCGCTGGTACCTGACCGAGTTGGGCGCACTGTGGCTGGCGCTGGCGCTGGTAGCGGGCTTCATCGGCAGGCTGTCAGCCGACGACCTCGCCAAGCGCTTCGCCAACGGCGCGGCCGAGCTGGCGGTGGTGGCCCTGCTGGTGGGCTTCGCGCGCTCGATCGCCTTGATCCTGGAAGAAGGCCAGGTGCTGCACACCATCGTGCACGGCGCCTCGATTCCACTCGGCATGGTCGGCAGCGAGCTGTCGGCGGTGGGCATGCTGCTGATGCAGAGCCTGCTGAACTTCTTCATTCCCTCCGGCTCCGGCCAGGCGTTTGCCACCATGCCGATCATGGTGCCGCTGGCGGATGTCGTCGGCATCGAGCGGCAGGTGGCGGTGCTGGCCTTTACCCTGGGCGACGGCCTGTCGAACGCGATCATCCCCACCAACGTGGTGCTGATGGCCATCCTCGGCATGGCCGGCATCCCCTACGACCGCTGGTTCCGCTTCGTCTGGCCGCTGATGCTGAAATTGCTGGCGCTGGGTGCGGCGGCGCTGGTGGTAGCGGTGTGGCTGGGCTACAGCTGACCCAGGCAGGACGACTTCAGCCCGCCTGCGCGATCAGCCAGGCGGTGTAGCCGACGTAGGCGGCGAGCAGCAGGGCACCCTCGCCGCGGCTGATGCGATGCCCGCTGAGCAGGATCGGCAGACACAGGGCGGCAACGCCGACCATCACCGGCAGGTCGAAGCGCAGCGCCTGCGTGGCCACGGCCAGGCCCTCCGGCGCGAACAGCGCCGAAAGCCCGAGCACGCCGAGGATATTGAAGATGTTGCTGCCGACCACGTTGCCCACCGCGATATCGCGCTGGCCGCGTAGCGCCGCCATGACCGAGGTGGCGACTTCGGGCAGCGAAGTGCCGGCGGCGACGATGGTCAGGCCCACCACCAGCTCGCTGATGCCAAGCCTTGCCGCAAACTCGATCGCCGCGCTGACCAGCCAGTGCGAGCCCAGCACCAGCAGCACCAGCCCCACCATGATCAGCAGCAGCTGCACCCAGAGGCGGTCCAGCCAGGGTCCGCTGGCTGGCAGTTCTGACGTGGATTCCTCCTGGGTGGTGGCCGGCGCGCGCCGCGCCTGTCGATAGAGCATCAGCACATAGGCCAGCAGCAGTCCGGCCAGCAGTGCGCCCTCGGCGCGGCCGATCACGCCGTTGGCGGCCAGCGCCCAGAGCAGCAGCGACACGCCCAGCATCACCGGCACTTCCTGCAGCACCACCTGCCTGTGCACTACCAGCGGGGCGACCAGCGCGGAGACGCCCAGAATGAACAGCACGTTGAAGATATTGCTGCCGAGCACGTTGCCGACAGCGATATCGCCTTGGCCAGACAGCGCGCCCTGCAGCGATACCGCCAGCTCAGGCGCGCTGGTGCCGAAGGCCACCACGGTGAGGCCGACCACGAGAGGGCTGATGCCGAACGAAAGCGATAAGCGGCTGGCGCCCCGCACCAGCAGATCCGCACCCGCCACCAGCAGCACCAGGCCAAGGCCGAACATCAGGAAACTCAAGCGCACCTCCGCGACCGCGACATCTTTTCTTCCTGAACCGTGCACGGCGCGGCCGGCAACGCAGCATCCCGCCGCGTGGCGCGCAGTGTGCGGCTTTCGCACGGCCGGCGACGGCGGGGCTTCCAAGGTGCTGCAGGCACCATTCAGCCGGGCGGTGCGGCGCCCGGGCGCGGCTGCGCGGCCTGCGCATGCTGCAGGCATTCGCCCATGCTCGCCTGCAGCAGCGGCGGCAGATGCTCGGCGAGAAAGTCGATGAACACCCGCACCGCCGGAAGCAGGCCGCTGCGCGAGGCGAACACCGCGTGGCAGATGCCCTGCGGCAGGCTCCACTCCGGCAGCACGCGCTCCAGCCTGCCGCCTTCCAGCAGGTCGGCGCAGACCGTGGCCGGCAGCAGGGCCACGCCGTGGCCGGCCGCGGCGACCTCTCGCAGCACCGGAAAGTCGTGGGCCATCAGCCGCGGCTCGAACTCGACCTTCTCCACCGCACCGCCAGGGCCGTGCAGCTCCCAGCGCTGCTGACCCGGCTCCTCGCTCATCGACAGACAGCTGTGTGCGGCGAGATCCGAGGGCTTCTGCGGGCGGCCGTGACGCGCGAGATAGGCCGGGCTCGCCACCAGCAATTCCTCGATACGCGCGAAGCTGCGCAGGATCAGGCTGCCGTCGTCGTTGAGGCGGGTGCGCACGCGCAGGGCGACGTCGATGCCTTCGTTGATCAGGTCGACCCGGCGATTGCTGACCATCAGCTGCACGCGCACCTGCGGAAAACGCTCCAGAAACTCCGGCATCAGCCGCGCCAGCTGCTGCTGCGCCAGCGAGACCGGCACGCTGACCCGCACCAGGCCACGCGGCACCGCCGAGACCCGCTCCACCACCTCGCGCGCGGCCTGGGCCTCGTCGAGCATGGCGCGTGCGTGGCGGTACACGTCCTGGCCGAGGTCGGTGACCGCGAAGCGCCGCGTCGAGCGCTGCAGCAGGCGTGCGCCCAGCGACTCCTCGAGCGCGGTGATCCGCCGCGACAGCCGCGACTTGGGCAGGCCGGTGGCGCGCTCGGCGCGGGAGAAACCCCCGTGCTCGACAACCAGGGCGAAGTATTGGAGATCGTTGAGGTCGTGCATGTTGAGAGCCGGGAGTCGGGAATTGGGATTCGGGATTCGTAGCAGCAGGGCAAGGGTGGGTTTGAGATCCTCGCCAGAGCCTGTCGCTCGGGTCGCTAGCCGGAACGCCACTCGTTCCACCAGCGCAACTCAGCGTGCACTTTTGATGGCTTTATCGCAATAGATGAACCAATCAAGCTGACTCCACCCTAGAAACGGAGTCCGCCATGAAGATCCTGCAGCTTGATTCCAGCGCGCTCGGCTCAGCCTCGGCCAGCCGTGAGCTCACCGCGGCACTGGTCCGCCAGCTGCGTGCGGACAGCCCGCATGTTGAAGTCACCTACCGCGATCTGGACGCCCAGCCGCTGCCGCACCTGACCGGCGCCAGCTTGGCCAAGATCGATCCGGTCGAAGTCGAGCTGGCACAGCAGGTGATGCAGGAGTTCCTGGATGCCGACGTGCTGGTGATCGGCGCGCCGATGTACAACTTCAGCCTGCCCTCCACCCTCAAGGCCTGGATCGACCGCATCGCGGTGGCCGGGGTGACCTTCCGCTACACCGCCAGCGGGCCCGAGGGCCTGGCCGGCGGCAAGCGGGTGATCGTCGCCAGCACACGCGGCGGCGTCTATGGCGATGCCAGCCCGGCCGACTTCCAGGAGGCCTACCTGCGCCAGGTGTTCGCCTTCCTTGGCGTGCAGCAGGTCGAGATCATCCGCGCCGAAGGCCTGAACCTGGGCCCCGAGCCGCGCAGCAGCGGCATGGCCGCAGCGCATCAGCGCATCGGCGCCAGCGCTCGACAGGCCGCCTGAGGACCCTGCACCCGTCGGATAACGCTGATCGCTGAGACAGATGTCCCTTTTGCGCCTCTGGCTCCGTTAACCAAACATAGGGCGGCGAACAGCGCTCCTACCCCGGAGGTGCGTCTCCCCAACGCACGGCCGGGGATCCCCCTGAAGGGTGCGCTGTTTTCCGCCCGACCTGTCCCCCCGGAGCGCCGCGGCTGCCATGGAAGGCACCGCGGCGTGGTTTTTTGGGCATTGTCGCGCGCCGCCAAGGCCCTGGCACGGGCGGCGCATCGGCCTCGATTGCAGCCGCTACACTGCGGCTCGCCCCCGTCGAGCGAGACTCCGATGCCCTCCGCGATGACGCGACTGCTGATACCCGATCGACTGCTCGCACCGACCGGCCTGCGCGAGGATCTGGCGCTGCTGATCGAAGACGGCTGCATCGCCGCGCTGCCGGAAAAGACGCAGCTGGACGGACTGGAGCAGCTACCGCGCCTTGCGCTCCCCGGCGCCCTGTTGGCGCCCGGCTTTGTCGACCTTCAGGTGAACGGCGGCGGCGGCCTGCTGTTCAACGATGCGCCCGCGCCCGAGACACTGGCCACGATCACGCGCGCCCATCGGCGCCGCGGCACCACCTCGATCCTGGCCACCCTGATCAGCGACAGCCCGCAGAAAACGCGTGCGGCGCAGGCGGCAGTCGCTGCCGCACTGGCCATGCGCATGCCGGGTCTGCTCGGCCTGCATCTGGAAGGCCCGCACCTCAATCCCGAACGCTGCGGCGTGCACCAGCCCGAGCACTTCCGCGCGCTGGACCAGACCGAGGTGGATGCCCTTCTCGCCGCCCGCTCAGGGCCGCTGCTGCTGACGCTGGCGCCGGAGCGCGTCTTGCCTGCCCAGATCCAGCGCCTGACCGCCGCTGGCGTGCGGGTGTTCGCCGGGCACACCGCAGCCAGCTTCGAGCAGGTACAGGCGGCACTGGCGGCGGGGCTGGTTGGCTTCACCCATCTGTTCAACGCCATGCCGCCGATCGCCGGGCGCGCGCCGGGGCCAGTCGCGGCAGCGCTGCTGGATGCCAGCAGCTACGTCAGCCTGATCGCCGACGGCCTGCACCTGCATCCGGCCAACCTGCAGCTGGCCCTGCACTGCAAGCCGCGCGGTCGCTGCCTGCTGGTCAGCGATGCCATGCCCTCGGTCGGCGCTGCGGGACCGTCGGAGTTCGAGCTGCAGGGCCGAACCGTGCAGCTGCGCGAGGGCCGCCTGCAGACCGCGGAAGGCACGCTGGCCGGCGCGCATCTCGATTTGGCCGGGGCGGTGCGCTATCTCGTGCAGTCGGTGGGCGTGGCGCTGGACGAGGCCCTGCGCATGGCCAGCACCTGGCCGGCAGAGGCGATGGGCGTGGGCCGCGAACGCGGCAGCCTGCGCATTGGCAGCTGTGCGGATTTGGTCTGGCTGGACGACGCGCTGGAACCGCGCGGCACCTGGATCGCTGGCGAGTTCGAGGCGGCCTGAGCGCGCGACCGCAACCGGCATTGGCGAAGGCAAGGGCGATCCCCATCGCTGCCGGGGCGCCCCCCGAAACACCGGCGCTGGCTGCGCCGAAGCAGTGGCTGGCTACGATCGCGATGGGCCTTCCATAGGGTGTGCCTTGGCGCACCGTCGCGGACTGGAACCTTGCCGCGCGCAAAGAGCCTCGCAAGCTGCAGCCCCGCGGCGGGGGGGGGTAACGCAGGACACGCGCGGTCCGGCCTTGCGCGCGGCACAAAGGCGCTCGGCCCTCAATCACCGAGCTGGCGCCGCCCCCCGCGCGGCGGCGCGCCAAGGCACACCCTATGAAGAGCCTTTCGTTTTGGTCTGCGCATGGCGGTGAACCAGAGCGCGCCCCTACAGCCCTTCCGCCTTGGCGGCATTCCAGAGGCTTTCCTGCGAGGCGAGATCGAGCTTGGCGAGCGTGCCGCCGCGCTCGGCGGCCAGCGCCTCCATGCGGCGGAAGCGACGCTCGTACTTGAGGTTGGCCTGGCGCAGGGCGGCGCCGGGATCGACCTTGGCCTTGCGCGCGAGGTTGATGGCCACGAACAGCACGTCGCCGATCTCGGCCTCCAGCGCAGGATGGCCGCGTCCGTTCTCGAGCTCCAGGCGCACCTCCTCAAGCTCCTCGTGCAGCTTGGCGATCACCGGGGTCGCATCCGGCCAGTCGAAACCGACGGCGGCGCCCTTCTTCTGCAGCTTCTGCGCACGCGCCCACTCGGGCAGGCCGCGAGTCAGCCCGGCCAGCGCGCTGGTGTCGGTCTCGCCGCGGGCCGCGCGCTCGGCGCGCTTCTGCGCCTCCCACTGGGCCAGCGCAGCGTCGGCTTCGTCGGCGGTCGCGTCGCCGAACACGTGTGGATGCCGGCGGATCAGCTTGTCGCAGATCGATTCGGCGACGTCGGCGAAAGCGAAGCGCCCCTCCTCCTCCGCCATCCGGGCATGGAACACCACCTGCAGCAGCAGATCGCCCAGCTCGTCGCGCAGCTCGTCGAAGTCGCCGCGGTCGATGGCGTCCGCCACCTCGTAGGCTTCCTCGATGGTGCAGGCAGCGATGCTGCGGAAGTCCTGCTTCAGGTCCCAGGGGCAGCCGCCCTCAGGGTTGCGCAGCAGGGCCATGATCGCGCGCAGGCGCTCGACGGGATCAGCGTGGCTGGGAATCGGGGCGGGCATGGACGGTGTGCCTGTCGATGGAGTGAGGGGCATGGCCTCGAACGGACCCTCGCCGCTGCCCCTCCCCCACAGGAAGCGGGACTCAGGCGCCGGCTACAGCCAGTCGCGCCAGGGCAGATCGGGATCGCCGAGGGCGAGGAAGTCGGGGTTGATGAGGCTGTCGCGGGCGTTGTAGCGCAGCGGCTGGCCGTCCAGCGCGAGCACGGCGCCGCCGGCGGCCTCCAGCACGCACTGGCCAGCCGCGGTGTCCCATTCGCCGGTGGGGCCGAAGCGTGGATACAGGTCGACGTGCCCTTCAGCGATGCGGCAGAACTTGAGCGAACTGCCCAGCGGCACCTGCAGGGCCCCGGACAGCCGACCGATCAAAGCGGCGCTGCGCGGGTCCAGGTGCGAGCGCGACACCGCCACCCGCAGCGGCGCCAGCGCAGGGCGGCGCACGCACAGTGGTTCGTCGTCGCGCTCGGGCGCGCGCAGCCAGGCGCCCTGCTCCGCTTCTGCCCAGAACAGCTCGCCGCCCACCGGCGCATGCACCACGCCGAACACCGGGCGGCCCTGCTCGATCAGGGCGATGTTCACGCTGAACTCGCCGTTGCGCTTGACGAACTCGCGGGTGCCGTCCAGCGGATCGACCAGCCAGTAGCGCTGCCACTCGCGGCGATGGGTCAGCTCGGTGTCGGCGGACTCCTCGCTGAGCACCGGCAGCGACGGCTGCAGCGCGCGCAGCCCATCTCGGATGCAGGCGTGCGCAGCCAGATCCGCCTCGGTCAGCGGGCTGCGGTCGGACTTGGCCTCGACCTCGAAGTCGCTGGCGTAGACCTCCAGGATGCTGCGACCGGCCTGCACCGCCAGCGCCAGCACCGCCTCGCGCAGGGCGGGGTCCAAGCCTGCGCTCACGCCCCGCTCCGCAGCCGGATCAGCTCGCGGACGATGAACAGGGCCGCCAGCGAGCGGCCTTCCGAGCAGTCCTCGCGCAGCATCAGCTCGTGCAGCCGGTCCAGCGGCCACGGGATCACTTCCAATGGCTCAGGCTCGTCGCCGGGCAGGCTCTCCGGGTAGAGGTCCTCGGCCAGCACCAGGGTGGTGGAGTGGCTGAAATAGGTCGGCGCCAGACTCAGTTCGCGCAGCACTTCCAGCCGCTGCGCGCCGAAGCCGGCCTCCTCCTTGAGCTCGCGGTTGGCGGCCTCGATGGCGTTCTCGCCCGGATCGATGCGGCCCTTGGGCAGGCCGATCTCGTAGCGGTGCAGGCCGGCGCCGTACTCGCGCACCAGCAGGATGGTCTGCGGATCCGGCAGCGCAGCCACGATCACCGCGCCGCGCCCGCGCGGCTTGGTGCGCTCGAAGCGGCGGCGTGCGCCGTTGCTGAACTCCAGGTCCAGCTGCTCGACCTGGAAGCGTCCGCCGTAGTCCAGCTCGTGCAGGGCGTGGATGGTGGGCAGCTTGGGCGGTGGCTTGATCTCGCTCATGGCCTAGGCGCGCCAGCCTTGGAAGGCGGCCAGCGCTTCCGCGTGCAGGGCCGGGCTGCCGGCGAGCACGGTGCTGGTGTCCAGGCCGAGCGGCGCGCCGTCGAGATCGGTGAACACGCCACCGGCTTCGCGCACGATGACCGCCAGCGCGGCGATGTCGAGAATGTTCACGTCCGACTCGATCACCAGATCGATGCCGCCGCGCGCCAGCAGGTGGTAGTGGTAATAGTCGCCGTAGCCGCGAGTGCGGCCGGCGCGCCGTACCAGCCCGGCCAGCGCCGCCCAGCCCGGCGCCGCGGCCAGCGTCTTGAGGTTGCCGGTGGACAGCGCGCTGCGCTCCAGCGGCTGCGCTGCGGCCACCCGGATCGGCTGGCCGTCGAGAAAGGCGCCGCCGCCGCGGCGCGCCCAGGCCAGCTCGCCGGCGGCCGGCGCACAGGACACGCCCAGCACCAGCTCGCCGCGGTGCATCAGCGCGATCTGGGTGCTGAACATCGGGTAGCCGCGCACGAAACTCTTGGTGCCGTCGATGGGGTCGACCAGCCACAGCCAGTCCCCGTCGCCTGTAGTGCCCTCCTCCTCGCCGTAGATCGCGTGGTCGGGATAGGCCGCCGACAGCACCGCGCGGATCGCCTGCTCGCTCTCGATGTCGGCACGCGTCACCGGCGAGTCGTCGGCCTTGCTGATCACCTCGAACTGGCCGCGGTAGTAGCG
Organism: Aquimonas sp.; assembly: GCA_022241605.1. Taxonomy (GTDB): domain Bacteria; phylum Pseudomonadota; class Gammaproteobacteria; order Xanthomonadales; family Xanthomonadaceae; genus Aquimonas. The sequence continues at coordinate 137,855 of JAKOMQ010000002.1, forward strand.
GTTGATCACCCCGGCGGCGGCGGCAGCGGCGCGTTTCGCCACCTCCAGCGCGGCGTCAAGGAAGGCCGGCTCCGCGCTCATCCGCGCACCGGCAGCAGCCGGCCCTGCAGTTCGAAGCGCGAGCTGCCGTCTTCCTGCAGCACGCCGATGTGCTGCAGGGCGCGCTGCACCGCGGCGTCACCATCGCGGGCGCGCAGGGTGGCCTCGGCGGAGTAGCCGCGCACGCCCAGCGAGAAGCGTCCGTCCTCCACCTGTAGCGGGCCACCGTTGTCGATCACCGTGCCGGCGATGCTGCCATCCGGCTGGGTGAGAAACTCCGCGCGCAGTTCGCCCAGGCGGGCGTCGGCCTCGCCGGTGACGGCGGCATCGCGCCAGATCGCGCGGCCATCGATGCGGGCGGGGAAGAACTGGCGCACCTCCACGGTATCCAGATCCAGCTCCACGCGGCCGCGCAGCTGCAGGGCAGGCACGTCCAGCGCCGGCTGCATGCGCTGGGCATCAAGGCCGATGCGCATGCCGCGCATGACCAGGTTGCCGGGGCCGGTGCTGCTGACGAAGCCGTCGGCGGAGAGCTCAGGCCCCTGCAGGCGCAGGTCCGCGTCGAGCCGCCTGGAGAACAGGGCCAGCGGCTTGATCGACCAGGCCAGCCGGCCCAGCTCGCGATCACGCAGCACCACGCGCTCGGCGCGGCCGTTCCAGACCGTGCCGCCGACCTGCTCCAGCCGCAGCGCGCCCATCCGCCCCTCCATCAGGCCGACCGCCATCGAGGCCGGCAGGAACAGCGCGACCACGCCCAGCACCAAGACCAGCAGCAGCAGAAAGATCACCAGGCGGATCAGAAACTTCATCGGGACTCCGGGTCAGGCGGCACAGCCGCCCTGCAGTGGGAAAAGGGAGCGGTCCATCAGCGGCGCTCTTCGAGCGCGATCCGCGCGTCGACCTGGCCGCTGGCGCCGGTGCTTTGTACGTTGAGCTCGGTGACGCGGGCGCCACCACGGCGGGACAGCTCCTCCAGCCAGGCCACCAGCGGATCGAAGCCGGCCTGCTGCAGGCTCAATCGCACCTGGCCCTCGCCGGCGGGCTCCACCCGCAGCAGGGACGGGCCCAGCCCGGCCTCGCGGGCGCCGGCATCGACGCGGGCCAGCAGCGAGCGGCGGTCCTGCAGGGCGGGCTCGCCGCCGCCTGCGCTGCCCGCGCGCAGGCGCTGCACTTCCGGCGCGGCCGCGCGCATCCAGTCGAGGTTGGCCTCGGCCGCGGCCACCTGCAGGCGCAGGGCCGCGCGCGAGCGCTCCAGCGGCAGCCACGCCAGCGCATACAGCAGCAGCACCGCCGCCAGCACCGCGCCGATGCCCAGCACTTTCTGCTCGCGTGCCGACAGCCCCAGCCACCAGACCATCATGCGCCGGCTCCGCGCAAACGAATGCGGCCTTCCACCCCGCCCTGGCCCGGCGTGGCCGAGGTCAGCTCGGCCTGCAGGCCGAGCGCGGCCAGGGTTTCGCGCAGGCCGTCGAGGGTGGACAGGTCGGAGGCGCGCAAGGTCAGCTCCAGGCCGCCGCTGCGGTAGTCCAGCGCCTCCAGGCTGTAGCGCGTGCTGCCCGACAGGCTGGGCGCAATCCGCGCCAGCAGGGCCAGAGCATCGTCGCCGGCACCGCCGCGGCGCAGTCGTTCGTATTCGATCTCCAGCTGGGCGCGCGGATCGATCGCCGGGCTGCCCGGCATGGCCTCGGCCAGCAGCCCGGCCATGGCCGCGCGCTGCGCTTCCAGCCGCGACTGCAGCTGCTGGCGCTCGACCGCGCCGTGCCCGAACGCAAGGCCGACCGCCAGCCCCGCCAGCACCGCCGCGCGCTTGAGCCAGGGCAGCGCGTCGCCCGCCAGACGCGGGGCGTACGCGCCCTGCAGCAAGTCCGGCCCCAGGCCGCTGCGCCAGCCCTGCGCCAGCAGCTGCGCCAGGGCCGGAGCGGCCTGCGCACGTGAGCGCAAGGACTCCGGCAGCCGTGCGGCATCGCTGCCGGCACACACGCGCAGCTGCAGCCCCTCGATCGGCGCGCCCGCCTCGGCCAGCAGCTCCAGCAGGCCCGGCAGGGCGTCGACGTGCTCGCACAGCACGCTGCCGGCAGGCGTGCGCAGCAGCACGCGCTCGCCGTCGAGCAACAGCAGGCCAGCCTCGGAGGGCGGCAGCAGCAGGGCCTCGGACAGTGCCGACACCGGCTGCAGACCCAGCGCGCGCGCCTGCTGCAGGCGGGCGTCCAGGCGCTCGCGAGCAATCACCGCCACCTGCAGCGGATCGGCGTCGCCGCTGAAAGCGATGTGCAGCTGCTCCACCGGCGCCGCCAGCCGCTCCTCGATGGCGAACGGCAGCGCCTGGCGCAGCAGGCGATCGCTGCGCGCCACCCGCGGCGCTCGGGTCAGCAGCACTTCTTCCGCAGGCAGCAGCAACACCGCCTCGGCACCGGCCGGCGGCGCGCCCATCTGCGGCCCGGACGGCAGACGCGCCAGATCCAGCCAAAGCGGCCGGTCGGCGTCGAGGGCGTGCAGCAGGATGCGCTGGGGCATGGGCCTTGGGGTCGCTGGGAGGGGGCTGCGGCCGGGGACCGCGATAGGGGCGTGAGTGTAGCAATCCGTGGGGCATTGGCCCGGCAGCGCAGAGCGGCGCGGTGCGTCCATTGACCGCCGCAGGGAGCGTGCCCAGACTCGGACGCATGCACGCCACACCGCCCGCCCGCCGCACCAGCACCAGCGCCCCCTTCGTTCCCCAGCAGGGGCCGGCCGACGCGCTGGCACGCATCCGCCGTGCGCTTGAGCTGGGGCGCAGGGCGCGCCTCCTCCATCGGCTGGGTGAAGATGTCCGAGCAGGACGACAGTCTCCAAACCGCTGAGCGCGTGGCCGAGGCGGCGGCGGCGCTGGGCTTGGACTCGGCGCTGATCGGCGCCGCCGCGCTCGCAGTGCACGGCTACACGCGTGGAACGGAAGACATCGACCTCGCGGTGTTTGGACATCCGCACAGGCAGTTGATCGCCCTCGAACGCCAGCTCTCTGCACTCGGCTTCCGGACCCAACTGAGGCTGCCGGACGACGAATATCCTCCAGGCGGGGTGCTTTCGGTCTGGTCGAAGACCGATGAGGGTAGAGACGCGGCCGATCTTGTCGAAGTCGTGAACTTCCTCAACCCCGCGCACCCCAGTCCGGCCCCCGTCCGCGAGGCCCTTGCCGATGCGCTGCCGCTTGGCGGCTCAGTGTTGCGCTGCGTGCGCTTGGAGCATCTGGTCGCGCTGAAGCTTTACGCGGGCGGGCTGGGAGATCACGCCGATATCGTGCAGGTGCTGGCGCGCAACCCGGGCTTCGACCGCGAATCCATCCGTTCCGTGGCCTCGCGCTGTGACCGTGACCGCGTGCTGGAAGGACTGATGGAGCAGGCGCAGACGCTTTCGGGGCAGCTGGAGCGGCGGCGCTGACCCAAGGCCCGCGCGTGCCCACCGGGTGCGCAATCGATTTGGAACACGCCGGCGGAGAGGCGAACTGCCAAACCCATCGACACCGGCCGACGCGCTGGCGCGGCCGGACTACACTACGCGCCCCCTGCCCTCCCGAAATCCAGGATGTCGGCGACCGATCTCTCCCAGCACACCCCGCTGATGCGCCAGTTCTTCGCCGCCAAGGCGGAGCACCCGGACGTGCTGCTGTTCTTCCGCATGGGCGACTTCTACGAGCTGTTCTACGACGACGCCCGCCGTGCGGCGCGCCTGCTCGACATCACCCTGACCCAGCGCGGCAACTCGGCGGGCGCGCCGATTCCGATGGCCGGCGTGCCGGTGCACGCCTACGAGGGCTATCTGGCGCGGCTGGTGGCGCTGGGCGAGTCCGTGGCGATCTGCGAGCAGATCGGCGACCCGGCGCTGGCCAAAGGTCTGGTCGAGCGCAAGGTGGTGCGCGTCGTCACCCCGGGCACGGTCACCGATGAAGCCCTGCTGCAGGAGCGTCGCGATACCCTGCTGATGGCGGTGGCGCGCGGCAAGAAGGCGATTGGTCTGGCCTGGGCCGATCTGGCCGGTGGCCGATTCAAGGTGACTGAAGTCGCCGATGAAGACGCCCTGCTCAGCGAGATCGCGCGGCTGGAGCCGGCCGAGCTGCTGATCCCCGACGAGGACGGCTGGCCGGAGTCTCTGAACGCACGCACCGGCGCACGCCGCCGCGCGCCCTGGCTGTTCGATGGCGAGGCCGCCCAGCGCGCGCTGTGCCGCTTTTTCGGCACCAAGGACCTCGAAGGCTTCGGCGTGCAGACGATGCACGCTGCGATCGCCGCGGCCGGTGCGCTGCTCGGCTATGTCGAGGAAACCCAGAAGCAGAGCCTGCCGCATCTGCAGAGCCTTTCGGCGGAATCCTCCGACGAGACCATCGCCATGAACGCGGCCACGCGCCGCCATCTGGAGCTGGACCAGCACGCCGAAGGCCGCACCCAGCACACCTTGCTGGGCGTGCTCGATTCCACCTGTACGCCAATGGGCGGGCGACTGCTGCGGCGCTGGCTGCATCGGCCGCTGCGCGATCAGGCGAGCTTGCGCGCACGCCACGATGCGGTCGGCCTGCTGATCGACACCGGCGCCTACGAGCCGCTGCGCGAGGCCCTGCGCGGCTTCGGCGACGTCGAGCGGATCCTCACCCGCATCGCGCTTCGATCTGCGCGACCGCGCGATCTCTCGACCCTGCGCGACGCCCTGCACGCCGCCCCTGCCCTGCGCGAGCTGCTGGCGCCGCTGGATGCGCCGCGGCTCAATGCGCTGGTCGCCGAACTGGGTGAGCATGCAGTGGTCACCGACCTGCTGATGCGCGCCATCCTGCCGCAGCCGCCGGTGCTGATGCGCGACGGCGGCGTGCTCTGCGATGGTTTCGACGCTGAACTGGATCGCCTGCGCCAGCTCAGCACCAATGCCGATCAGTTCCTGCTCGATCTCGAAGCCCGCGAGCGCGAAGCCAGCGGCATCGCCACGCTGAAAGTCGGCTACAACCGCGTGCACGGCTACTACATCGAGATCAGCAAGGGCCAGGCCGAGCGCGCGCCGACCCACTACACGCGCCGCCAGACTCTGACCAACGCCGAGCGCTACATCACCGAGGAGCTCAAGGCCTTCGAGGATCAGGTGCTGAGCGCCCGCGAACGCGCCCTGCAGCGCGAGCGCGCGCTGTGGGAGGAGCTGCTGGATTCGCTCAACGCCGAGCTGCAGCCGCTCAAGCGCTTCGCCGAGGCCGTCTGCGAAATCGACGTGCTCTGCGGCTTCGCCGAGCGTGCCCGCGCGCTGGACTGGAACCGGCCTGAACTCGTCTCCGAGCCGGGCATCGCCATCACCCGCGGCCGCCATCCGGTGGTGGAGTCGGTGCTGGAGTCGCCCTTCGAGCCCAACGATCTGGTGCTGCATCCGGATCGCCGCATGCTGGTGATCACCGGCCCGAACATGGGCGGCAAGTCGACCTATATGCGCCAGGCCGCGCTGATCGTGCTGCTCGCGCATATCGGCAGCTTCGTACCGGCCGAAGCCACGCGGCTGGGGCCGATCGACCGCATCCTGACCCGCATCGGCGCCGGCGACGACCTCGCCAAGGGCCAGTCGACCTTCATGGTCGAGATGACCGAGACCGCCAGCATCCTGCACAGCGCCAGCGCGCACAGTCTGGTGCTGATGGACGAGATCGGCCGCGGCACCTCCACCTTCGACGGCCTGGCGCTGGCGCGCGCCTGCGCGATTGCCCTGGCCAAGACCAACCGCGCCTACACCCTGTTCGCCACCCACTATTTCGAGCTGACCAGCCTGCCCGGCGAAGTGCCGGGCATCGCCAACGTGCACCTTGATGCGGTCGAGCACGGCGAGCGCCTGTACTTCATGCATGCGGTCAAGGACGGCCCGGCCAACCGCAGCTTCGGCCTGCAGGTGGCGGCACTCGCCGGCCTGCCGAAACCGGTGGTGGCGCAGGCACGCAGGTTCCTGGCCGAACTCGAACGCGGGGGCAGCACGACACCGCAGCCGCAGCTCTCACTGTTCGACGCCCCGATAGCGACGCCCGCCGAACCTGCGCTGGACGAAGCAGCCGAAGCGCTAAAGGCCGCGCTGGAGGCGCTGGACCCGGACAGCCTGAGCCCGCGAGAAGCGCATGCGGCGCTGTATCGGCTAAGGGAGCTGCTGCAGCGCGATTGAGCGGGCACCGCGTTATCCTCCGCTGAAGACAGGAGCCCCCATGGACCGCGACGCCATCGTTCAGACCCTGCGCTCACGCCTCCCGCGCCTGATGGCGATCCATGCCTTCGGCAGCCGCGTGCAGGGCGATGCGCGAGCGGACAGCGATCTCGATCTTGCCGTGCTGGTCGAAGCCTATGCCGACCCCGTCGAGCTCTGGAACCTCGCCAGCGACCTTGCTGACCTCGCCGGCTGCGAGGTCGACCTCGTTGACTTCCGCGCCGCCTCGACCGTCCTGCAGCATCAGATCCTCACCCGCGGCGAGCGCTGGTGGGCCCGCGACTGGCAGGCCGATGCCTACGAGGCGGCCGTGCTCAACGACAAGCTGGAGCTGGATGTCGCTCGCGCCGGGCTGCTCGCCGACATCCAGCGGGAAGGCCGCGTGCATGGCCGATGATGTCCTGCTCAACAAGGGCGCCACCATCGAGCGCTGCCTGGCCCGCGTGCGTGAGGAGTTCGCGGGCGATCCGGACGGCTTCAGCGCCAGCGTCACCCGCCAGGATGCCGCCATCCTCAACATCCAGCGCGCCTGCGAGGCCGCGCTGGACATGGGCCAGCACCTGATCCGCCGCGATCGGCTGGGCCTGCCGCAGAGCTCCCGCGACGTGTTCACGCTGCTGGCCCAGGCCCGGCGCGTCCCCGACTCGTTGGCGGAGTCGATGCGCCGCATGGTGGGTTTCCGCAACGTCGCCGTGCACGGCTATCAGCGCCTGCAGCTTCCAATCGTGCTCAACGTGATCGAGGATCGTCTTGTCGATCTGCAGGCTTTCTCGACCGCGCTGATCACCGGTGACGCCGGCCGCTGAGCCGCGACGCCCGCGACGCAGGCATCATTGCCGGTCCCAGCCGCAGCACGGACACACGCATGAAACTGCAGATCGCCCTCGAGTGGTTCCTCAATCCCGACCACCTGCCCCTGATCCTCGGCATCACCGAGGGCTGGTATCGCGAGGCCGGGCTGGAGGTGGAGCTGGTGCAGCCGGACGACCACTACGACGGGCTCGCCGCGGTGGCCGCCGGCGAGATCGCGCTGGCCTGCAACGAGCCCCTGCACATGGTCGACGCCCAGCGCCCCGGCCTGCGCGCCCTGGGCTGCTTCTTCGAGACCGAGGGCGGCATCCTGCTGCACGCGGACAGCGCGCGGAAGCTGCTGGCGGGTGAGCCCATCCGGCTGGCCTCGCCGGTGGCCGGCGGCGTCACCGACGCCATCGCCCGCGAGATCCTCAAGGGCTGGGCCAGCAAACAGGGCACCAGCATCGACCCCGCCCGCATCGCCATCGAAGGCGCCGGCTTCATGCACCTGGAGAACATGCAGGCCGGCTTCGACGGCGCCTGGCTGTGCTTCGCCAACTTCGAGGGCGTGGAGGCGCGCATGGCCGGGCTGGAACACGTGTTCGTGACCGCGGCCATGGGCGACTTCCCCAACTTCAGCGCACTGGAGCTGTTCACCCACGCCGGCTTCCTGCGTGAGCACGCCGCGGTGGTGGACACCCTGCGCACCCTGATCAGCCGCGGCGCCCAGGCCTGCATCGACAACCCTGCGCTGGCCGCCCGCGCCTGGTACGCCTACAGCGGCACCCAGCCCGACCCGCTGATGGATGCGATCGTGGCCGACACCTGCCCGCGACTTGTATCCCCGCTGGCCCGCGACGCCGAGCGCTGGCGGCCAATGTGGGCGGCCTTCGAGGCGCGCGGCATGTCGGCGGTGGATGCGGCCGGCTATGCGGAGCTGTATGCCTGAGAGGCGCGGCGTTGGCGTCGTGCCGGACACCGCCTGGGCACCGGATGCACTGAAGAATCTGGCGCTCGGGCTGGCGCTGCAATGGGGCCCCGACTGGCTGCAGCCGATCCAGCCGAGGCTCGCACGCTTGGCGCCCGAGTTGGATGCCCACCAGCGCGACGCGCTCGACGCGCTCGCGCAGCGCGCAATGCGGTTCGGCTGGAAGGCGATGGCGAACGCGATGCGACTCGATGGTGGCCGGCCTGCCCTGCCCGACCTCGATGCCTTCCGCAGCAGCCTCGGGCCCGAGTTCGGCTGGATCGACCACGAACGGCTGTCGCGCCTGCACAGCCAGTCCGCGTACTACGCGCTCAAGTAGCTGCTGCGCGCTGGTCAATCCATCACCAGCAACCCGCAAGTGCCTGCCAGCCTTCGAGTTGCGCAGGCGCCTCACAGGAGTGCGCACAGGGTTTTCCACAGCCACTGTGGACAAGTCCCGCGCCGCGCACGCTCTTGCTTCAGCCTGGATCAACCCCATCGGGCGCCCTGCTGCGTAGCAGCCAACGCCGGATGCGCCGGCGCTGCGCCTGACGCGCGGACAACCCGAGGCTCGATGAGGGGACTTCCATGATGACTGACCGTCGCAACACCTACGCCCGCCTGCCGCTGGCCGCACTCGCGCTGGCTCTGCCGCTGAGCGGCCCTGCGCTGGCCCAGCAGGACGACTTCGTTCAGCACTTCAACGCGCAGCTCGAGGCACGCGAGCTCTGCGCCGAAGCCGAGTGCGACAGCGGCCCACGCCTGCTGCAGGGCGAGTCACCCGCCTACCCCCAGAGCGATTTGTGGCGCCGCACGCAGGGTCGAGTGCTGCTGGAGTTCGAGATCCAAGCCGATGGCCGCGTGGCCCAGCCCAAGGTGCACTGGTCCAACTCGGCCACCCTGCGAGAAAGCGCCTTGCGCGCCGTCAGCGCCTGGCAGTTCGCACCGGCTGAGCGCGAGGGACAGGCGGTCCCCCTCCAGGTCAGGCAGCTGTTCGTGTTCCAGCTCGGCAGCTCCTGAACCTTGATAGCGCGCCGCGCGCCACGGACGGCGCGCGGCAGGCTTCCCAGCAGCGTCGCGGGGACACGCATCAGCCGATGTCATCCACGCGAATGAGCATGCCGCGATGGCGGCACGCCGGAGGTGCTCCGTTCTCAGGCCACTTCGGGACGCACGCGCAAGGTGAGCCCGCGCAGGAAGTTGCGCAGCAGCTGATCGCCGCAGACGCGGTAATTCTTGTGGCTGCGATCGCGGAACAGGGCATTGAGCTCGGGCTTGCCGAGCTCGATGCCGACCGATTCGAAGATCGCGTGCATGTCGACGTCCTTCAGCTCGAAGGCCACGCGCAGCTTCTTGAGCACCACGTTGTTGTTGACATGCTTTTCGACCGGCCGTGGCGGGCGGCTGTCGTCGCGGCCGCGCAGGTGCACGATCAGGCCGTCCAGGAAGTGCGCCAGCGTGCTGTCGCCGCACTCCAGAAACCCCTCCTCGCCCTCCTTCCTGGTCAAGGCCTGCGCCTCGGCCTTGTCGATGGGAAAGTCGGCGCGCGTCAGCTGGATGATCTCGACCAGCTTGGGATCGCTCAGGTCGAGCATGTAGCGCACGCTGCGCAGGATGTCGTTGTTGATCACGGCGGTTCTTCCGGGAGATGCGCAAGGCCGCGCATGCTACGCGCCGAAGGCCTGCCGTGGGGAGGACTTCAGGTCAGAACCTGCCTGCGGCTGCGGGAACAAGCTTGCCGCGACAGCAGCACCTGAGCCGGGCGCAGCCTGCGCCCGCTTGAGAGAGCTCCCGCTGCGCCGGCGCAGCGGCTGAAGCCAGCAGCACGCCGCTTCGCGAACCCCCAACCCCGAATCCCCAATCGCGAGCGCTGCGGGACCGCGCTTGCCCACGAGCCGGGCCTTACACCCAGAGTTCAGGCCGCGGTCGCCTGCAAGCAGGCTCCCACAACAGCCGCCGAGCCTCTCGTCAACCGTAACCTGAAGGTCCGAATCCCGAATCCCAATCCCCAAACCCGAACCCTGCGGGAGCCTACTTGCCCACCAGCCGGGCCTTGCACCCAGATTTCAGGCCGCGGTCGCCTGCAAGCAGGCTCCCACAACAGCCGCCGAGCCTGTCGTCAACTGCAACCTGCAGCTCCGAATCACGAATCCCGAATCCCCAACCCCGAACCCTGCGGGAGCGCACTTGCCCGCCAGCCGGGCCTTGCACCCAGAGTTCAGGCCGCGGTCGCCTGCAAGCAGGCTCCCACATCAGCCGCCGAGCCTCTCGTCAACCGTAACCTGAAGCTCCGAATCCCCAATCCCGAATCCCCAATCCCAGCTCTACCTACTGAAACCCCGGCAGCCCCTGCTGCTCAGGCACCTGCGGCACCCGCTTGATGTCTGCAGGCTCGTAGCCGAAGCGGCGCAGGCGTTCTGACAGGTCGGCGTACTGGGCGTCGTCCATCAGCGGCTCGCGGGAGAACACCCAGGCCAAGTCGCGCTTGGGCGTACCCAGCAGGGCCCATTGGTAGTCGGGATCGACCTCCAGGATATGCAGCTGCACCGACAGGATGCCGAAGAAACGCTGGCGCCAGTGGGCGTTGCCGGTGCCCGGCAGCGGCCGCGCCCAGGCCCGCAGGCTGCGCTCGTTCGGCTCGTCAAAGCGCTTGCGGTAGCTGTAGACCACGTCGATGCGGCCGTCGTCGCGCAGGCTGTAGGTGTCGGCGCTGGCGACGTTGCCGCGCTCGCCGAAATACGGAATGTTGGCGATCACCCACCAGCGCCCCATGAAACGATCAAGGTCGACTTCGGGCAGCGGCGGCTGGGGCATCGTGGGCTCGCGCGGTGAGGAGGCGCAGCCGGCAAAGGCGGCGGCAATCAGGATGAGGAGCAGCAGTGCGAATCGTTTCATATAAACAAGATGCTCAGCGGCCGGTGCAGGCGGCGCGAACGGAAGGCTAATCCCCCAGCAGGGCCGCCAGCCGGGCGATGTGCGAGGCCGCCACGTCTTCCTTGCGCTCGGCGTCCTTCTCGGCGTCACGGCCGATCCAGTGCAGCTCGGCGGCGGGGATCTCGGTAAGGAAGCGGCTGGGCTCGTTCTTGACCACCTCACCGAAGCGCCTGGCGCGCTTGGGGTAGGACAGGTGCAGCAGCTCCTTGGCGCGGGTGATGCCGACGTACATCAGGCGGCGTTCCTCCTCGATCCTGCCCTCGTCCAGGCTGGCATCGTGCGGCAGCGAGCCCTCGTGCACGCCGACGATGAACACGTAGCGGAACTCCAGGCCCTTGCTGCCGTGCAGGCTCATCAGGCGCACGCTCAGGCCCGGGTCGTCGCGATCGGCGTGGCTGAGCAGGGCCAGCTGCGCGGCGAGCTCACCCGGCCCGCCGCCACCGCGCGCGGCCTCCAGCCAGCCTGCGAGTTCTTCCAGATTGCTGCGGCGACGCTGGAACAGGCTGTCGTCCCGCGAGGTCGCGCGCACCTCGGCCAGCAGGCCGGAGTCTTCGATCAGCTTGCGGCACAGGTCGGCCGCCGGCAGCACGTTGGACAGCTGGCGGAAGCGGCGGATCAGCTGCACAAAGCCATCCAGCGCCGCCGAGGGCCGCGCCGGCAGCAGCTTGAGCACATCGGTGCGCTCGGCGGCGCGGAGCAGGCCTTCGTGGCGCTGGCCGGCCAGCTCGCCGAGCTTGGCCAGGGTGGTGCTGCCGATCTCGCGCTTGGGCGAGGTGACTGCGCGCAGGAACGCGGCATCATCGTCAGGGTTCGCCACCAGCCGCAGCCAGGCCAGGGTGTCCTTGACCTCACCGCGATCCAAAAACGCCGTGCCGCCGGCCAAGTGGTAGGGAATGCGCAGCAGCTGCAGCGCCTTCTCCAGCGGCCGCGACTGGAAGTTGCCGCGGAACAGCACGGCGAAGTCGCTCCAGGGCGCCCTGTGCTTCTCAGCCAGGTGGGCGATCTCGGAGGCCACGCGCTCGGCCTCGTGCTCGTCGTCGCGGCACTCGAACACCCGGATCGGCTCGCCCTCGCGGTGCTCGCTCCACAGCGCCTTCAGGTGCTCGTGCGGGTTGTTGGCGATCAGCGCGTTGGCCGCGCGCAGGATGCGCTTGGCGCAGCGGTAGTTCTGCTCCAGCTTGATCAGGCGCAGGTTGGGGTAGTCGACGCTGAGCTGGTTCAGGTTCTCGGGGTTGGCGCCGCGCCAGGCGTAGATCGACTGGTCGTCATCGCCCACGCAGGTGAACATGCCGCGCGGCCCGGCCAGCAGCTTGACCATCGCATACTGCGCAGGGTTGCTGTCCTGGTATTCGTCCACCAGCAGGTAGCGCAGGCGCTCGCGCCAGGCACGCTGCAGGTCCTCGCTGCCGGCCAGCAGCGCCACCGGCAGGCGGATCAGGTCGTCGAAGTCGAGCGCGTTGAAGGCGCCCAGCCGACGCTGGTACTCGGCGTAGATCTCCGCGGCCTCGCGCTCGCGCGGGCTGCGCGCCGCCGCCATCGCCTGCTCGGGGTTCAGCACGTCGTTCTTGGCGCGTGAGATCAGGCCGCGCACGCCGTCGACCACATCCGGCTTCGAACCCTTGGGCAGCAGCTCCTTGATCAGGGCACTGCTGTCGTCGGAATCGAAGATCGAAAACCCGCGGCGCAGGCCAGCGGCCTCGTGCTCGATCTGCAGGAACTTCAGCCCCATCGAATGGAAGGTGCAGACCGTCAGCTCCTGCGCCTGCTCGGACTTCATCAGCTTGCCAACGCGATCGCGCATCTCGCGCGCAGCCTTGTTGGTAAAGGTGATGGCGGCGATTTTGTTGGGCCCCAGATGGTCCTCGCGGACCAGCCGCACGATCTTCTCGGTGATGACCTTGGTCTTTCCGGAGCCGGCGCCGGCCAGCACCAGCAGCGGCCCGCTGCGGTAGGCCACGGCGGCGGCCTGTTGGGGGTTCAAACCTGACATGCGGGGGCATCGAGGGCGGAAGCCGGGCCCGGCATTCTACCTACCCCCACGGCACCACCCCCGGCGTCGCGCGAAGCCTGGCGCGCAGCGGGTGGGGCGCGCCTACTCGAAGCCGTCGGCGAACATCGGCATCGCCACGTTGTGCTGCACGGAGCCGACATCACAGCCGACGCCGTTGGCCGGACGCAGCGCGCCGCGCTGGTCGCGCGGGCTGCAGTGCACGGGGCTGGCCCTGCCCACCAGGGCCGAGACGGCGGTCGGCGGCCGCGAGGGCGTCGGCCCGCCCCAGAAGCCGAAAGGCTCCAGCTCGATCAGGGCCGGCGTGACCTGCGTGAAGTTGTGGGCGGCATCGAGCCCACAGGAGGTCATCGCCACCACGTTGCCCTGCCCGGCCACCTCCACATTGGGGCTGGGGAAGTTGCAGACACCGTTGATCGCGGTGTTGTCGAAGCGCACGTCGGCCAGCGCTCCCCGCAGGCCGAATACCGGCCCGACTCCACCGACCTGAATCAGGTTGGAGCGCAGGATCGTGCTGTGCAGGATGCGCAGGCGCGGCGCCTGCCCCGGCCCGGCGTACACCCCGATGCCGTCGGAGATGCCTGTGCCGAGGCCGTCGACGCGAGTGTTGTGTTCGAAATAGACGTTGTCCAGCAGTACCCGTCCGCCCGGATTGAGCAACACCGTACGGCCGTCGCTGGCCACGCCAAAGTTGGTGCGGATGGCGCTGCGCAGGATTTGCCAGTCCGGCCCCTCCTCGGCCAGCAGCACCGAGGGCGCCTGTGTGTAGTCGGTGGAGAAGCCGCTGTTGGGGTCGACCGCATGGTTGTGGATCCACACTTCCTCCAGCTGCACCAGGCCACGCCGCGAGCCACGCAGCGGGCCCTGGTTACCGACGAATCGCGAGCGCCGCACGCTCACCGGCGGCGCCTGGCCGACCGCGCCGTTCTGGTAGAGCGCCAGCGGGCGCAGGCTGTTGCGGACCTCGCAGTCCTCCATCGACAGCGCCGCGAGGCCGTTGACGATCAGACCGGACAGCAGCGGATGCACGCCCGGCGTGCCTTGGATCGTGCAGCGCCGCAGCTGGGCCTCGGCCCGGCTCTCGGGGCCGCCAACAATCAGCGACCCGATGGTGCTGCCCTCCACGCGGCAGTGGCCGCCGAGCTGGCCGCAGATCACCAGCGCGCGCAGGAACGAATCGACGATCGTGAGGTCGGCCTGCGCTGCCGGATCCACCATCAGAACGCGCTGGTTCTCGATCTGGCTGACCCGCTCCAGCCGCAGCGAGGACGTGCCACCCAGCTCGATGATGGTCCCGTGGGTGCTGTCGAGGATGACCGAGCGGACCTCCACCTGCCCGCCCGCCAGCACCCTGAGGATCGGCTGCGAACCCGTCGCGCTGATGGAGCTGGTGTTGCTGGCGTTGCCGACAAACTGGACCTGTGAGCTGAGCTCCAGCGCACCGAGCTGCAGGTTGACGATGCCCGGCGGCAGCAGGATTCGATGCGCGCCCGGGCTGGCAGCTGCCAGCACCGCCCCGCGCAGGCTGCAGTTGCCCGGGAGGCACAACGCGGAAGAGGGGTCGTCGAGGCGGGTCACGGTGAAGTCCGCGGCCTGCACCGCAGACATCGAGCCGAGCAGGAGGGACAGCAGACAGACTGGAAGAATGCGACTCATGGGCGGCACCTCTGCGACGGGATACCCCGTCCACGCAGAACGCCGGCCGCAGGGGCCAAGCCGCCGGCTTCAATCGCCCGGCGCCGCCTCGAAGCCGTCGGCAAACAGCAGACCCTCGACCACAGCCTGGCGGCCGCTGGCGCTGGACGGCAGATGGTCGGGGCTGCCGGCATAGTCGAGCTGCAGGCTGCGCGGCCCGGCCGCGCCCAGCGGCAGCAGGCAGCTGCCCTGCGCCACCGGCACGCTGCAGGCCTCAGCCGGGCCGGCGCTGATATTGACCGTACCCGCGGGCTGGCCGCCGCCGGGCGCCAGCGGCAGCACCTGGAAGAACACGCGGACCGGCGCATCCGGCGCTGAAGGATTGGGCTGATTGCCCAGCCACTCGACGCGGGTGGCAGCCGGCTGGACGCCTTGGGCGGCAGAGCCGCTGCTGGCCGCGAACTCAGGTGTGCCGACGTAGCTGGCGATCAGACTGCGGCTGCCGGCCTGAAGGCTGATCAGGCCACAGCTGCCGGCGCCGCCGACCAGCGTGACCTCGCAGCTGCCCGCGCCGTCGCTGACGCTCACCGTGCCGGGCGGCTGCAGGTGCGGGTTGCTCACGTTCACCGCAACCACATAGGACTGGCCGACGCGGGCGGGGCTGGGGTTGATTGCGGTGATCTGGGTGGTGGTGCCTGCCTGCACCACGGTCTGGGTGCGGCTGTCGCTGGAGCTGAGGAAATCCGGGGTGGCGGCGAAGCGGGCGGTCAGCGTGCGCGCGCCCAGGCCCAGCAGGGCCAGGCTGCAGCGTCCCTGCGCCACGCTGGCGGTGCAGCTTTCAGGGCCATCGCTGGCGCTGACGGTGACGGTGCCGATCGGGATGGCGGAGCTCGGCGCCTGCGCCTGCACGCTGAACGTCACCTCCAGCGGCGCAGCGAAGCCCGAGGGCTGCGGTGCGATGGCCTGGATCGTCGTGCTGGTGGAGGCGGCGCCGACCACGTGATTGGCGCTGCCGCTGCTGGCCAGGAAGTTGCCGCTGGGCTGGTAGCTGGCGGCAAGGCTGCGCAGCCCGGCCGACAGGCTGCTGAGGCTGCAGCTCATGCTGCCGCCGACCAGCGCAGCGCTGCAGCTCTGGGCGCCGTCGCTGACGGTCACGCTGCCGGTGGGTGTGGCGCCGACGGCGGTGACCGACACGCTGACCTGGTAGGGCTGGCCCACCACCGTGCTGATCGGATTGCGTGCGGTGATGCTGGTGAGAGTCGCCTGCGGCGCCGACTGCACGCTGTGGCTGGCCGTGCCCTCGCTGTAGTCGGAGCCGCCGATGCCGAAGAAGCGCGCCGTGAGGCTGCGGGTGCCGGCCGCGCTGCCCGGCAGCTGGCAGCTGCCCAGCCCGTTGGCGGCAGAGGCGAGGTTGAAGCTGCACTGCCCACCCAGGCCATCGTCGACCTCGACGGTGCCCTGCGGATTGCCGCTGATGCTGATGCCGCTGGCCTTGGTCACCCGCACGTTGGCGGAATAGGCCTGTCCCGGCGCGCTGGGGCTGGGGCTGGTGGAGGTGATCTGGGTGACGGTGTTGGGCCCGGGCGAGTAGTACCAGTTCACGCTGCTGTTCATCGCGATCTGGGCTTCGGTGATGCGGAACGCATTGCCGCCGATGCCGACCCCGCTGACCCCGCACACGGCAAAGCCGGTGCTGTTGTCGATGCGGATGCGGATGTTGCAGACGCTGTTGCTGGGGTTGCTGAGGCGGCCCACGTAGCGCAGCCGGTAGCGGTAGTCGTCGGCCGTGCCCTGGCTGCGGTCCAGGCCCGAGCGCGCCAGCCGCAGAGTCATCAGATCGCTGTGGTGCAGATGGCGCTTGGCCTCGCGCGGCGGCGTGCCCTGCTGCATCACCGCTTCAGAGTTGGCAAAGCCGAGCGCGTTCATCACCGTGCGATCGGCGTTGGCGGCGAACGTGTGCCCGCTCGGCAGGAAGCCCAGCGTACGCGCCATCGTGCTGGCATCGGCACGCTGCAGGAACAGGCCCGGATTGTTCTGGCCACGGATGTACCAGTGCAGGTTGACGTCGTCGCCGCGGGCGTCGTCGCGCGAGCCGTGGATGCCGTCCGGGCCGGCGCCCTGGTCGAACCCGCCGTTGGGGCCGCGCAGGCTCTTGGTGCCGTTGGCCTGCGGGTCTGAGAAACCCGATTCGCTGGCGTGGTTGGGGTGGTTCAGGCCCTGGCAGTGGCCCAGCTCGTGCAGCAGCACCGATTCGAAATCGAAGCCGGAGGCGATGTCGGTAGCGGCGTTCAACGCATAGTTGTTGGCGCCCAGCGAGCGCCCGCGGTTGAAAGTATCGACCGCCTTGACCACCGCCGGTTCGGCCTGCGCCGTCAGGCTGGCGTTGACGCTGCGGTCCAGGCAGACGGTGAGGTCCACCAGCTCACCGCCGAGGCCCGAATAGACCTGCGGATGGGTGATGGCATCAGGGCGCTCCGGCTGTCCGCCGAAGGGCTCGGTAAAGACGAAGGCTCCGGCCCCGGCCAGCCCGGGCAAGGCCAGCAGGCACGCCGCCGTCAGAGCGTATGAAAAAACCAGACGCCGTCGCGAGGGCGTCGCTGGGCGTTCGTGGCAAAGCGCGGTACGTGCACACAAGGCATTTGGGTGAACCCGATAACCGCAGGAGTCGCGCAGCGCGCTGCCGCCACCAGCGTCCAGCGGAGGCCTCAGCAGGCGGATGGTTTTTTCACAGGCTCCCAGCGCCCTCAAGGCTGCGGCTCCGCCGCATTGCGTGCCTGGGTTGGCGTGGTCTCGGCCAACTCCAGCAGCTGCCGGACCGCGGCTGCCAGGGTGGCCAGCTGCGGGTCCTGCGGATGCAGCTCGGCGTGCTGCAGGATCGACTCCATCCGCAGCTCATGCGTTACCTCGCCCGCGGCATCGAAGAAGCGCAGGCGATACCAGGTGGGATGCGAGACGAAGGTGGCGCGCGGCGGCGCATCAGCACCGACCTCGGCCAATCCAGCCTGCGCGAAGGCGAGCTGCGCGCGCACGAGTGCGGCAGCCGGGTCGATCGCCCTGAGCGCCGGCTGCGCGGCGAGCGACTGCACGCCCTGCAGCGCCGCGGCGTCGAGCGTGCCGACATGCTCGCCCGGCTCACGATGGAATGCCGGCCGCCGCAGGGCCAGGCAGCCATCGCTGTGGACGCGCACCCGGAAGCTGCGGTCGAAGGCGTCGCCACGGTCGCTGGTTGCCAGCAGTTCGACCAGGGTCGGAGCCGGAGCCTGCTGTGCGCCAGCACAGGCGGCCGCCGGGCAGGCTGCCGCCAGCAGGACAGAGACCAGCAAAAGGCGGGGCAGGCAGGGGGCGGATCGAAGCTGGCGAAAGGCAATCATGGCGACAGCGCTGCGGAATCAGGAGGCGTGCAGTGTGGCAGCCAGCCCGGCTGCGGGCACCTCCGCGCCGACGGGCGCGGCGGCCTGCTGGACCTGCGGCCGCGGGCAGCGCCCGTCGGTCATGCGGCATACTCAGCGCCCGCCACCCCAACCGTGTCACCGCCTTGGCCAAGCTCTATTTCTACTTCTCGGCAATGAATGCCGGCAAGACCACCACCCTGCTGCAGAGCGCGCACAACTACCACGAGCGCGGCATGCGCACACGGATCTTCACGCCGCGTCTGGACGACCGCTACGGCGCTGGCGTGGTGGCTTCGCGAATCGGCCTGCAGGCGACCGGGGTGATCTTTGAGCGCAGCGACGACCTGCTGGAGATGACCCGCCGCGACATCAGCGCCCATGGGCCGCTGCACTGCGTGCTGGTGGACGAGGCGCAGTTCCTGACCAAGGCCCAGGTCTGGCAGCTCACCGAGGTGGTGGATCGGCTGAAGATCCCGGTGCTGGCCTACGGCCTGCGCACCGACTTCCGCGGCGAGCTGTTCGAGGGCAGCCAGTACCTGCTGGCCTGGGCCGACTCCATCACCGAGATCAAGACCATCTGCCACAGCGGCAAGAAGGCGACCATGGTGGTGCGGGTCGACGCCAACGGTCGCGCTGTCTCCGAGGGCCCACAGGTGGAGATCGGCGGCAACGAGCGCTACGTTTCGGTCTCGCGCGCGGAGTTCAAGGCGATCATGGAAGGCGAACACCGGATCGAGCCGCAGCAGCCGCGGCTGGCGCTTTAGGCGCGCGCTGATTCATCGAAGCGTGCCGAGCCCCACGCAGGGGCGCCCGCCGGATGGAGTCGATCGGGCCTTCCTAAGGCCCGGCGGGTGACCAATCATCAGTGTCCGGCGACGTCTTCGGGCCTTGCTCGTCGTCGCCACGGCGCTTGTGTCTGCCCTCGGCATGCCCTGCCAGCCACGCAATGGCTGCAGGCCGCCATGCATTCTCCACCACACCCACCAGCGAACCGATTAACCCCGTCCTAACATTCGGCCTGGCGTCGGCGGCATACAGTCGGCGCCCACGCCCTGTTGGCCAAGCAACGTCCGGATGTACCTGCAGTTCTACGGCCTGAGCGAGCCGCCCTTCTCCATCACGCCCGATCCGCGCTTCGTGTTTCTGTCGGAGCGCCATCGGGATGCGTTGGCGCACCTGCTGTTCGGCATTGGCCAGGGCGGCAGCGGCGGCTTCGTGCAGCTCACCGGCGAGGTGGGCACCGGCAAGACCACGCTCTGTCGCCTGCTGCTGGAGCAGATGCCCGCCGATACCCGAGTCGCGCTGGTGCTGAACCCGCGGCTGTCGCCGGTGGAGCTGGTGGAAACGATCTGCGAAGAGCTCAGGATCGAGGTCGATGGCCTGCGCGGCAGCCTCAAGGGCCTGGTGGACGCCTTGAACCGCTACCTGCTGCGCGCCCACGGCGACGGCCTGCGGGTGGTGCTGATCATCGACGAGGCTCAGAACCTCAGCCTCGATGCGCTGGAGCAGGTGCGCCTGCTGACCAACCTTGAAACCGCCACCCAGAAGCTGCTGCAGATCATCCTGCTGGGCCAGCCCGAGCTGCGCGAGACGCTGTCGCGGCCGGAGCTGCGCCAGCTCACCCAGCGCATCACGGCGCGCTTCCACCTCACCCCGCTGTCGCTCGACGAAACCGACGCCTATCTGCGGCACCGGCTGTCGGTGGCGGGCTGCCAGCGATTCCCTTTCACCCGGCTCGCCGTCAAGCGCATCCACGTGCATGCCGGCGGAGTGCCGCGCCTGATCAACGTGATCGCCGATCGCGCACTTACCGCTGGCTATGTGCACGAGCGCCTGCTGGTCGGGGAGCGCGATGTCGACCTCGCCGCACGCGAGGCGCTGGCTTCGCCGGCCCGACGCGCACAGCCCTGGCTGGCTGCCCTTGCTGGCGTCCTGCTGGTGCTGGCGCTGGTGGCGCTGTGGATGCGCCCGCCGGGCGCGCCGATCGAGGTCGATGAAGCCGCCCTTGCGGATACCGGTGCAGCCGGCCAAGCCGAGCCTGCCGACGATCTGCTCGACGACAACGCCCTGCGGGCGGTGATCGAGGGCAGCGACGGCACCAGCTACGCCGCTTGGAACCAGCTGCTCGCGCTGTGGACCGTGCGCGCCGGCGAGGCCGACGTGCGCAGCGCCCAGCGCTGCCCGTCCCAGCTCGCGGCGGGCGTTTCCTGCCTGCGCTCGGCCGGCACCCTGACCAAGCTGGAATCGCTGCGGCGGCCGGTGGTGCTGCGCCTGTACTCGGGCGAACGCGAGGCTTGGGCCGTGCTGCTGGGAGTCGGCGAGCGGCGCGTGCGCCTGTGGATCGATGGCGAAACCGTGGAAACCACGCCCGAGCGCCTGCAGCGGCAGTGGCTGGGCGAGTTCCACGCGATCTGGCGCACCCCGGCCTTCGTCGCCGGCAACCTGCGCCGCGGTGATGCCGGTGCCGCCGTGGAATGGCTGATCCAGCGCCTGCAGCAGGCTGGCCACCTGTCGAGCGAGGACGCCGCCGCCGGCCCGGCCTATTTCGACCTCGCCACGGAAGCCGCGGTGCGCCGCCTGCAGGGGTCCCACGGCCTGCTGCCGGACGGCATCGCCGGCCCCGAAACGCAGTTCGCCGCCAGCAGCCATGAACGCCAGGGGCCGCGCCTGCGGCGCCTGCGCTGACCGGGACCGGCACTCATGTCGCTGATCCTGGAAGCACTCAAGAAATCCGAAGCCGAGCGGCGCCTTGGCCGCGCGCCGGGCTTGATGGACAGCCAGCCGCTGGCCGCGCGCCGCCGCAGTGCGCGCTGGCAGATACCGGCGGCCCTCACCGCGCTGCTGGCGGTGGCCGTCGGCGCCTACTGGCTGGGACAGCGCGGCGGGGTCGAAGGCGCAGCCTCCAACGCGGCGCCCTTGGCGCAGGCGCCTACGCTGGCTACGGCGCCGACGCAGGATGCCGTGGAGCGAGCGCCTCCCACCGATGCGATGCGTCCGGCGCCGCCCGCACCTGCGCCTGCAGCGCCCGTATCGCGCCTGCCCTCGGATCCCGGCTTCCGCTCGACGGAGCGCGAATCGGTGCCGCAACACGCCCAGCCCCTGCCGCCACCGCCGACACAGGCGGCGCCAGCCGCTGCGCCACCGGCTCCGCTGCCAGCCCCCGCACCTGAAGCAGCACCCGCAGCCACGATCGACACGTCGCCGCCGACCACGCCGACCGCTGCACCGGAACCGGCGCGCGAGCTGCTGCCCAGCCTTTCGCAGCTAAACGCCGCCCAGCGCGAGGGCCTGCCGCCGCTGCGCACCAGCATGCATGTGTACACCGACGACCCCTCCACCCGGGTGGTCATCATTGACGGCCGCCGCCTGCGCGAGGGCGAAACGGTCGCCCCGGGCCTGCAGCTGCAGGCCATCGAGCGCGACGCCAGCGTGCTGGACTACCACGGACTGCGCTTCCGGCTGCCGCGTCCGTGAGCGTGTTCTCGCACGTCCCATCGCGCCAGCGCAGCCATCGGCGCTGGGCCACACCCCTGATCGTGACGCTGAGCATGGCCGGTTTCGTCTGGCTGGCCAACGTCGAGCCGTCCGCCCGCGCCGAGGTGCTGCTGCGCTGGGGCACGGTGCCAGCCACGCTGTTCCAGCCCTCGCAGATGATGGACAGCCTGTGGGAGCCCGGCAGCCTCAGCCTGCTCAGCTCACTGTTTCTGCACGCCAACTGGCTGCACCTGCTTGGCAACCTGCTGTTCCTCCTGATTTTCGGACTGCCGGCCGAGCGCAGCCTTGGTCCGATGCGATTTCTTCTGCTGTTCGTGATCTGCGGCATGGCTGGCAACCTGAGCGCTGCCTGGTCGCTGGACGACAGCGCGGCGGTCATCATCGGCTCCAGCGGCGCCGTCTCAGGCCTGATCGGAGCCTTCCTGGTGCTGTTCCCGCGCGCCGAGCTGGCAATCGTGCTGCCGCTTGGACTGTTCCTGGAGTTCGTGCGCACCCCAGCCTCGGTGATGATCGGGCTCTGGGCCACCCTGCAGGCGCTGTTCGCTTTCGTCGGCCCCACCTTTGGCGCCGTGGCCTGGTGGGCGCACCTCGGGGGGTTCGCGCTTGGGATCGTGCTGGCGCTGGCCATGCGCCGAGGCGTAGCCCGTCGTCTGCGCCAGCGGGGCTGACGCGCACGCAGCCGCGACAGCGGATTGGGCATCCTGCGCCGGCTTGCATATACTCGATCATTGGCCTTGATCAAGGCCGACGGGGCCGAGTCTGGCGCCGCTGCCCTCGACCCCTCGGCTCCTGTAATCCGGAATGACCAGCCCACGTCTCTACAAGGTGACTTTCCTCAACGGCGGCCGCGTGTACGAGCTGTACGCCCGACACGTCGCGCAGGGAGCGCTGTGGGGGTTCACCGAGCTGTCGGAGCTGGTCTTCGAGTCGGGCGAAGGGCTGGTGGTGGACCCCACGGAAGAGCGCTTGAAGGCAGAGTTTGCCGACACCCGCGTGCTGCACCTGCCGCTGCAGTCGATCCTGCGGATCGAGGAAGTCGAACGACGCGGCCAGCTTTCGATCCGAGATGCCGGCACCGGAGAGCGCGTCGTGACGCCGTTCCCGGTTCCGGGCCGACCCCGTTGACGCGCGGGCTCCCGGCAGTACCCTCACGCGCCTGAAACAAAACACAACAAGGGCAAAATGAATATTTCAATGAACCGTGTTGCCATCTTCATTGATGCCGGCTACCTGTATGCATCGGCGATCAAGCTGCTGACGGGCATCAAGCAGTCCCGCAGCGCGATCACCCTGTCCTACGAGGACTTCCTCGACTACATCATCCGCCAGTCCGAGGCGCTGACCCGCCGCGAACTGCTGCGCGTGTACTGGTACGACGGCACCAGCTCGGGCCCCACGGGCGCACACCGCAAACTGGCCTACCAGGCCAACGTCAAGCTGCGCCTCGGCATGGTCAGCCTGACCGGCGAGCAGAAAGGCGTCGACTCGCTGCTGATCATGGACATGGCCAACCTCGCCCAGAACCGTGCGCTGAGTGATGCCGTGGTGCTGACTGGCGATGAAGACATCCGCGTCGGCGTGGTGCTTGCCCAGCAGTACGGCGTGCGCGTGCACCTCATCGGCATCGCCGACCCCGATGGCGAGCGCAACCAGAGTTCAATGCTCCAGCAGGAAGCCGACACCACCGGCCTGATCTCGCTGGAAGAGCTGCAGAAATTCGCGACCGTCAACGACCGCTCCGGCATGGACGGCGAAGAGGACGAGTACGGCGACGATCCCGCCACCGTGGCGCTGGTGCAGCAGCTGCTGGAAGAGGCCGCCCACCTGCTGATCTCGACCCTGAGCCCGGACGAACTGATCCAGGCGCGGATGGCGCTTGGCACCGGCGCCCAGGCCGTGCCGCCCCTGCTTGACCGCCAGCTGCTGATGGCCGGCCGTCAGCGCATGCAGCGCGACCTGATGCCGCACGAGAAGCGCCAGCTGCGCGCGCGCTTCGTGGCCCAGCTCAAGCGCGCCGCGCCGGACCCCGACGAGAAGCCCGAAGCCTGACCGCACTCCCGGCGCGCGCCTCGGCGCAGCGCCGCGCGCTTCACTGCACTCGCATCGAGGGCATGCTTCGGCGCTTCCGCATGTCGGCTTCAGCGCCGCAGCACCAGGGCGATGCCCCCAAGTACCGCGAGCGAGGCCAGCACCAGCCGCAGCCCGAGCGGCTCGGCCAGCAGCACGACGCCAGCGAGCGCCGTCAGCACCGGCACCGACAGCTGCAGGGTCGCCGCGCTGCTGGCGCGCAGCACCGGCAATACCCGGTACCAGACCGCATAGCCGAGGCCAGAGGTCAGCGCACCCGAGGCGATCGCCAGCCACAGCCCGGCGCTGTCGATGCGGGCCTCGGCGAACATCAGCGCGCTGGCCAGCAGCGCGAACGGCAGGGCCCGCAGGAAATTGCCGGCGGTCGCCGCGGTCGGGTCGCCG
Source organism: Aquimonas sp. (assembly GCA_022241605.1). Taxonomy (GTDB): domain Bacteria; phylum Pseudomonadota; class Gammaproteobacteria; order Xanthomonadales; family Xanthomonadaceae; genus Aquimonas. Next base: position 161,775 of record JAKOMQ010000002.1, read on the forward strand.
CCCGTGCGTCCGCGCAGGCTGTAGACGCCCCAGCACACGCCTGCCGCCAGCATCATCAGCGCCGGCTGCAGCGGCGGCGCGCTCAAGCCGGGCAGCAGCAAGCCCACCAGCCCCGCCACGGCAAGCAGCAGGCCCAGCCACTGCGTGATAGCCAGGCGTTCGCCACGCAGCAGGCCCCAGCCGATCATGCTGGCCTGGACGGCGCCGAACAGGATCAGCGCCCCGGTGCCGGCTGACAGCCCGGTGTAGGCCCAGGAAAACCCGATGGCGTAGCCGAACAGGGCAAGGCCGGAGGCCCAGCTGCCTGATCGCAGGGCCTGCGGGTGACGCAGACCCACCAGCATCGCCAGTACCGCCGCGCCCGCCGCGAGCCGCACCAGGGTGAAGCTGGTGGGGTCGATGGCGGTATCGCGCAGCGCCGCCCGGCACAGCAGTGAGTTGCCGGCGAACGCCGTCAGCGCCAGGGCGGTGAGCCCGGCGAGGCGCCAGGCCGGCATCCGTGCCGGCACGCTCTGGCCCGCGCTCAATCGATCGGACAGCTCTTGGCCTCGGCCGAGCCCGCACCGGCGGCGCTGACCCGGCGCACCAGCACGGTGCTGGAGGCGGTCAGGCCGGCGGCGTTACGGATGGTGTAGACGAAGCGATCGGTGCCGCACCAGTTGTCGTCCGGCTGGTAGCGCACGCGGCCGTCCTCGATCGTTGCCCGCCCGCGGAAAGGCGTGCCCACGCTGTCGATGCTGATGGCCAGCCCCTGCGGATCGAAATCGTTGGCCAGCACGTCGATCAGCACCGGCTGGATGCCGACCGTGGTCGCCTCGTCGGGCACCGCCACCGGCGGCAGGGCCGCCGCTACGAGGATCGTGAGGGTGCTGCCGGCCTCGGCGCCGCGGGCGTTGCGGATGCGGTACTCGAGCACCTCGGTGTAACCCTCGGCGCCGCCGCCCGGGGTGTAGCGCACCGACCCGTCGGCGCTGAACTCGACGCTGCCGCGAACCGGCTCCGACACCGAGACCAGGCTGAGCGCCAGCCCGGCGGGATCGCTGTCGTTGGCCAGCAGGTTGACGCTGACCGGCACCCCGAACACCGTGCTGGCCTGGTCAGGCTGCGCCACTGGCGGCGCCGCCACGGTAATCCGCACCTGCGCGCTTGCGCTGAACTCACCGTCGCTCACCGTGTAGCCGAAGCTGTCGGTGCCGGCGAAGCCGGCGCGCGGTGTGTAGAGCACCCGGCTACCGGCGATCTCGGCGCTGCCGTTGGCCGGCGGCGTGATCGAGACGATGGCCAACGCGTCGCCGTCGGGGTCGCTGTCGTTGGCCAGCACCGCAATCGGGAAGGCCACTGCCCCGGCCGGCACCTCGACCACGTCGTCCACCGCCAGCGGCGGACGGTTGATCAGCTGCTGCGGACCCAGCTGCTCGCTCTGCTCGACGGTCTCGAAGCGGTAGACGTCGACGGTACGCTTGTGCGCGGCCGGGTTGCGCAGCGCGCGCTCGATCCAGGCGGCCGGCACCGGCACCGCCTCGCGGCGCCACTCCACGCGCTGCTCGGTGCGCGGCGGGCCCTGCTCGCTGCGCTCCTCCACGCTGAGGAAGCTCACGTCCACGCGGCGGTTGCGCGCGCGATTGTCTTCGCCGTCGTTGGCGAAACGCGGCTTCAGCTCGCCTTCGCCGCGCACGTCGAGCTCGGCCGCATCGACGCCGCGGGCGATCAGGAACTCCGCCACCGCGCGTGCGCGCCGCTCCGACAGCCCCTGGTTGTAAGCCTCCCGGCCGAGGTCGCAGGTGTGTCCCACGATCTCCACCCGCGACACCCGCGTATCCGAGGCGATCGCCTGGACCAGCCGCGCCAGTTCGGCCTCGTCATTGGCCAGCAGGCTGAAACGGTCGAGCCGGAAGAAGGCTGCCGCCTCCATGCCGACCTCATTGCGCACCAGCACCGGCTCGCCGGGCACCTGCACTTCGATGACCTGCTCGATCTCGCGCATCGGCTGCACCTCGCGCCAGGCGCCGGCACCGCTGAAGTCGTAGCGCCACAGCAGCCAGGCGCGGCTGTCGCTGCGGTCCTGCACGAAATCACCGGCGCGACGCAGGCCCTCGAGGTTCAGGGCGAAGCTGTGGCCGCTGCCGGGGATGAACTTCTCCACGCCCAGCGAGAGGGTGTTCTGGTGCGAGCTGTAGTCGCCCCACTCACGGTCCAATCCGCCCTGCAGGCGTAGCGCGGCATCCTCGAAGTAGCGGCCGAAGCGCGCGCCGACGCCGTGGTCGTAGGCCTGCTCGAAGGCGCGGGTGACCGTGGTGACGGTGCGCTGCTGGGTGAAGGGCCGCCCGGCCGGCGTGGTGCCGGTCAGGGTGCTGGTGGCGGCGACGCTGCGCGTGTCGACCAGACGCTCGTCGGTGAGGCCCTGCGAGAGATAGGCATGGCCGAACCAGCGCTCACGCTCGAAGCCGAAGCCGAGGCTGGCCTTGCGGTCGCCCATGACGTTCCGATCGACCGCCAGAAAGGCCTTGCTGACCGTCAGTTGATCCGGACTGTCGATGGCGTCCTGCGCGCTGCGCCCGCCCCACAGCCAGTGGCGGCCGAGCTTGAGCCCCGCCGCGCCGCCCTGCCCGTACCAGCCCTCGGCCAGCCAGGCCTGACGCCCGTCATCGCCGAAGACAGCGAGGAAATCGCCGGTGAAGTCGCCATCGCGGTCGAGGCCCAGGCCGATCCGCCCGTTGCTGCCGACGTACGTGATCGGCACCGTGTTGACCGATTCACGCTCGGTGCCGGCCGGTTGGGCGTGCAGCAGGCCGCAGGCGAGGCTCAGGGCAGCCGCCACCAAGGCGGGCAACATTCCACGAGAACGGGACATGGCGGGCTCCAGCGAATCGGGAAAGAACGCGAGAGCCTAGCAGTTTCTTCACGCGCAACGCCGCGGCCAGCCTGCGGGCGATGGGCCGCCGCCGCCGCAGGCTCAGAAGCGGTAGCGCACGCCGAACTCGAAGCTGCGCTCCGGCCCGATGTAGAGGCCCTGGCGCAGGCCAGCGATGTAGTCCTTGTCGGTCAGGTTCTTGATCGCGCCGGACAGGCTCAGGTTCTCGCTGAGCGCGTAGCTGGCGGTCAGGTCGGTCGTCGAATAGGACGGCATCAGCCCACCCCAGGTGCCGGTGGAGGCCGTGGTGAACTCGCGGCGGTTGAGGCCGTCGCCGAACTGCTCGCTGACGTAGTTGAACAGCAGCGCCGCCTGCAGCGGTCCGGCCTGGTAGGCCAGCGAGAGGTTGGCCATGCGCTCGGGCGCATAGGCGATGCGGTTGCCCTTCAGCGCCTCGCCCGGACGGTCCTCGCGGTACTCGGCCGTCGGTATCCAGGTGAAATTGCCCTCAAGCCGCAGGCTGCTGCCGATCGCGTAGCCAAGGGCACCCTCCAGGCCGCGATGCAGGGCGTCGCCCTGATTGGGCGCGCGGATGCCGGACACGCCCGGATCCACCTGGTTGGAGAAGTCCATCTGGAAGGCGGTCGCCGAGTAGCTGAAGGCGCCGTGGTCGCCGCGCAGGCCGAACTCCAGGTTGAGCGACTTCTCCGCTTCGGTGGGCGTGTCGCCTGCGCCCAGCACGCTGCCGACCAGCGGCGGCGCGAACGCGCGATAGACGCTGCCGAACACCTGCACCGAGGGGTTGATGACCCAGGTGGCGCCCAGGCCCGGCATCACTTCGGTGTTGCTGAAGCTGTCCGCGGGCGCCGTGCTGCGACGGTTCTTGCGGGTCTGCTCGAAGCTCTCCACGCGTAGGCCGGCGGTGACGGACAGCTGCTCGCTGATGTCGAAACGGTTTTGCGCGAACAAGGCCAGGCTATCGCCGGAATCCAGCCGATCCTGCGAGATGCCGCCGCGGCCGAGGTCCGGCGTGCGCGGACGCCCGCGCACGGCCAGCACGGTCACGTCCTTCATGTCCTCCTGCATCAGGCGCAGGCCGAACTCGGCCTCGTTGCCGATGCCGAACGCGGCATGGTCGAGGCTGAGCCGGGTCTCAAGGCCAAGGCGAGTGAACTCACGGTTGTTGCCGTTGAGGTTGTTGCCATAGTTCCAGACCGTGTAGCCCTCGGGGCTGCTGGTGGTGGCGGCGCCGCTGACGGTGGCGAAGCGCCAGTAGTCGCGGTACATCTCGCTGGCGTAGAACAGGGTCTTCAGGCGCGCACTCGCGCTCAGCTCCCAGTCGTGGTTCAGATCGAAGGAAGTGCGTCCGGTCAGGAAGAAGTCGTCCGGAGCCGGGTTGAAGCGCGCGCCGGCCGCATAGGCATCGGGAAAAATGCCGCGGTAGGAGATGTTGGCGTCGTTCTTGTAGTGCGCCAGCTTGAAGCCGATCGACTGGTGGTCGCCGATGGTCAGACCCGACTTCAGCATCAGATCCGTCATGCCGTAGCCCTTGTCCATGAAGCCATCGCTTTCGGCGCGGGTGGCGATCAGGCCGAAGCTGGCGTCGCCGCCGCGGGTGCTGGCGCCCAGCTCCGCGGTTGCCTCGACGGTATCCCAGGAGCCGATGCGCGCCGACACCACGGCGCCGTCCTCGGGCGTGCGGGTCAGGAAGTTGATAACGCCGCCGATGGTGTTGGGGCCGTAGCGCAGCGAGGCCGCACCCTTCAGCACCTCAACCCCCTCCATGCGCTGGATGCGCGGGTTGTAATAGCGGCTGTTGCCCACGAACAGTCCGGGCTGGATCGGCACGCCGTCCTCCAGCACCAGGGTCTTGTAATCGCCGGCGGTCAATCCGCGCACGCCGATGTTGGTGACCACCGCGCTCTCTTCCTCGCGCTTGATGAAGATGCCCGGCACGCGGCGCAGCACGTCCTCGGTGGAGCGCGGCTGGATCTGGTCGATCTGCGCGGCAGTGATCACTTCCACCGCACCCGGGATCAGGCTGGCCTGGTTCTCGGCCTTGCCGACCACGTCGATGCGCGGCATGGCCACGGCGTCGTCCTGCTCCGCGGCCAGCGCCGCGCCGGCGCCCATCGACAGGGCCAAGCCCAGGGCGAGTGCAAGCGGGCGGCGACGCGGGGATGCAGCGCGGAAATCTGGGGTGCGGTTCATGGGGGCTCGGCTTGGCAAATGAGGGACGCGGATCTGTTCGATCCGAAGCCGCAAATGATAACGCCTCGCATTTAGCTTTGCAATTCGCTCTCCACTGCGATGGCCGAGCACGCTTCGCGCGCAGGCTGCGCGCCGGCCGCCCCGGCCCAAGCTGCTAGCATTCGCGCCCTGTCGCCGCTGCCCCCGATCGAGCCCCGATGTCCGACCTGACCCGCCAGAGCTTCCACGGTTTCGAGCAGATTCCACTGCATGAGTACGCCGAGCGCGCCTATCTCGACTACTCCATGTACGTGGTGCTCGACCGCGCCCTGCCCTTCCTGGGCGACGGCCTGAAGCCCGTGCAGCGGCGGATCATCTACGCCATGAGCGAGCTCGGCTTAAACGCCACCGCCAAGCCCAAGAAGTCGGCGCGCACGGTCGGCGACGTGATCGGCAAGTTCCACCCGCACGGCGACTCGGCCTGCTACGAAGCGCTGGTGCTGATGGCCCAGCCCTTCTCCTACCGCTATCCGCTGATCGAGGGCCAGGGCAACTTCGGCTCCACCGACGACCCCAAGTCGTTCGCGGCCATGCGCTATACCGAGTCCAAGCTGACCCCGATCGCCGAAGTGCTGCTGGGCGAGCTCGGCCAGGGCACGGTCGACTGGTCGCCCAACTTCGACGGCACGCTCGAAGAACCCAGCTGGATGCCGGCGCGGCTGCCGCACCTGCTGCTGAACGGCACCACCGGCATCGCGGTCGGCATGGCCACCGACATCCCGCCGCACAACCTCAATGAAGTCGTCAGCGCCTGCATCCGGCTGCTGGACGACCCCGACGCCACCATCGCGGACCTCTGCGAACACGTGCGCGGGCCGGACTATCCCACCGCCGCCGAAATCATCACCCCGGCCGCGGACATCAGGAAGATCTACGAAACCGGCGGCGGCAGTGTGCGTGCGCGCACGGCCTGGATCCGCGAGCAGAACAACATCGTGCTGACCGCCCTGCCCTACCAGGTGAGCCCCAGCAAGGTGATGGAGCAGATCGCCCAGCAGATGCGCGCCAAGAAGCTGCCGTGGCTGGAGGACATCCGCGACGAGAGCGACCACAAGAACCCCGTGCGGGTGGTGCTGGTACCGCGCTCCAACCGCGTCGACGTCGAGCAGCTCATGGGCCATCTGTTCGTCACCACCGATCTCGAAAAGAGCTACCGCGTCAACTTCAACGTGATCGGGCTCGACGGCAAGCCGCAGGTCAAGAACCTCAAGGTCTTCCTGCGCGACTGGCTGAGCTTCCGCCAGACCACGGTGGTGCGCCGCCTGAACCACCGCCTCGACAAGGTCGAGCGCCGGCTGCACCTGCTGGAAGGCCTGCTGATCGCCTTCCTCAACCTCGACGAAGTCATCCGCATCATCCGCAGCGAGGACGAGCCCAAGCCGGTGCTGATGGCGCGCTTCGGACTCACCGAGACGCAGGCCGAGTACATCCTCGAAACCAAGCTGAAGCAGCTGGCGCGGCTGGAGGAAATGAAAATCCGCGGCGAGCAGGCCGAGCTGGCCAAGGAGCGTGAAAAGCTGCAGGGCATCCTCGCCTCGCCGGCCAAGCTCAAGAAGCTGATCAAGGACGAGCTGCTGGCGGACGCCAAGAAGTTCGGCGACGCCCGCCGCTCGCCGCTGGTCGAGCGCGGCGCCGCGCAGGCCATCTCCGAGGCCGAGCTGGTCAGCAGCGAGCCGGTCACCGTGGTGGTGTCGGAAAAAGGCTGGGTGCGCTCGGCCAAGGGCCATGAGGTCGACCCGGCTGGGCTGTCCTACCGCGAGGGCGATCGCCTGCTGGTGGCCGTGCGCGGCCGCAGCACCCAGCAGGCGGCCTTCCTCGATGCCAGCGGGCGCAGCTACTCGGCCGCCGCCCACACCCTGCCATCCGCGCGCGGCAACGGCGAGCCGCTGACCGGCCGTTTCACCACCGCCAGTGGCGTTGGCTTCGTCACCGCCGCGATCGGCGAGAACGATCAGCGCTTCCTGCTGGCCAGCACCTTCGGTTACGGCTTCCTGACCCGCTTCGAGAACTTCACCGGCCGCCACAAGGCCGGCAAGGCCCTGCTGAATCTCGACGCCGGCGCCGAAGTGCTGACCCCGGTCGCGATCAACGACCCCGCGCAGGACTGGCTGGTAGCAATCTCCTCGGCCGGCCAGCTGCTGGCCTTCCCGCTGGCCGAGCTGCCCGAGCTCGATCGCGGCAAGGGCAACAAGATCCTGCAGATCCCTCCGGCCCGGCTCAAGTCCGGCGAGGAGCGGGTGATCGCGGTGACCGCCGTGCGCTCCGGCGGCGAGCTGGTCCTGCACTGCGGCCAGCGCAAACTCACGCTCAACTGGCGCGACCTGCAGGGCTATGCCGGCGCACGCGCCACCCGCGGCCATCCGCTGCCGCGCGGCTTCCAGCGGGTGGATCGGGTGGAGGCGGGCTGAGGTACGGCTTCTGCGGCATGCGGCTTGCAGATGTCTATGCATCGCATCCTCCATCCCCCCGCAGCGCGATGACCTCCCTGACGCACCAGCTCAACGCCCGAATGCGCGCCGATTTCCGGTTCGCGGTGATGAGCGTGTTCGCGCTCTGCGGCGTGCTTGGCATCCTGCCGTTCGCGGTCTACCGCTTCGCCATCGGCGACGTAGTGGCGGGGGTGATGGACAGCCTCATCGCGATCCTGATCGCCGCTCCCGTGGCGTGGGCCTGGCGCAGCGGCAGCATCGCGGGCCCGGCGCTGACGCAGGTCGCGGTGATCTCGATCGCCTCGGTAGTCGCCGCCGAAGTGCTGGGCCGCAACGGCATGCTGTGGGCCTACTGCGCACTGCTCGCCAATTTCTTCCTGGTCGACCGGCGTATCGCGCTGGGCGCCAACCTGTTCGTGGTGGTCGGCATCGCCGTGCTCGGCGGCGGCTTTCCGGAGAACAGCGAGCGCGTTTCCTTTGCAGTCACGGCTGCCATCGTCAGCCTCTACGCCTACATCTTCGCCAGCCGCACAGAACTGCAGCGCCTTCAGCTGGAGGCGCTGGCCTCGCACGACCCGCTGACCGGCGCCGGCAACCGGCGCCTGCTGGAGCGTGAGTTGGAGGACGCGGTGCTGCAGTTCCAGCAGCGCCCCCGGCCGGTGGCGCTGGCGGTGATCGACCTCGACCACTTCAAGCGCATCAACGACCAGCACGGCCACGAGGCCGGCGACCGTGTGCTTGCCCGCTTCGCCGAAATCACGCGCGGCCACCTGCGCAAGCTCGACCGCCTCTACCGCCTCGGCGGCGAGGAGTTCGTGCTGCTGCTGCCGGCAACGCCTCCAGCCGGGCTCGGCGTGGTCCTCGACAAACTGCAGGAAGCCCTGCGCCAGGAGCTCCGCTGCGTCGATACGCCCGTGACCGTATCGATTGGCGCGGCCGCACTGCACGCCGGCGAGAGCTGGTCGGATTGGCTGGCCCGCGCCGATGCCGCGCTGTATCGGGCAAAGCATGCCGGCCGTGACCGACACATCATCGACCACGACCCCGCGGCACACACCGGCAGCGTCGAAGTTCAGGCAGAGCGCAGACAGCGGCGCTAGTGTGGTGACTCGTACTTGGCGGGCAGTCGCTGCGAGCGGAAGCCTCGGCCCATTTCGCTGATGGAGAACCCGCGGACCACCCCGTCCTTGGAGAACCCTCGGACCAACGTTCGGTAGCGGGAGCCTCACCCACCCTGCTGTTGTGGGAGCCTCACTCCACCCCGCTGTTGTGGGAGCCTCAGTCCACCCATCAGTGCGGGAGCCTCAATCCACCCTGCTGTTGTGGGAGCTCAGTCCACCCCTCAGATGTGGGAGCCTCACCCAGCCTGCTGTTGTGGGAGCCTGCTTGCAGGCGACGGCCGCTTGCCTCAGCCCCCCATGCCCCGCTCTGCCACAGCCGCTGCACCACACCCCTGCCCACATGTCGCGAGCAAGCTCGCTCCCACAAAACCCTGCACTGCGAAGCCACGGCTGCCTGCAGCCTCCTCTCAACCCCGCAATGCCCCTTGGCTGTCGAGAAAACCCCAATCCGCCAAACGGCAGAGGAACACCGAAGCCACCCTGCTTTCGGAAAAGCCGGGAACCACCCGCTGCTCTGGGAGCCTCAACCCACCCTGCTGTTGTGGGAGCCTGCTTGCAGGCGACGACCGCCTGCCTCAGCCCCCCATGCCCCGCCCCGCCCTGCCACAGCCGCTGCCCCACACCCCTGCCCACATGTCGCGAGCAAGCTCGCTCCCACAAAACCCTGCACTGCGAAGCCTCGGCTGCCTGCAGCCTCCTCTCAACCCCGTAATCCCCCTTGGCTGTCGAGAAAACCCCAATCCGCCAAACGGCAGAGGAACACCGAAGCCACCCTGCTTTCGGAAAAGCCGGGAACCGCCCGCTGTTCTGGGAGCCTCGGTCGACCCTGCTGTTGCGGAAACCTCGATCCACCCGATCGATGTGGGAGCCTCGATCCACCCAGCAGACGCGAGGGCCTCAACCCACCCTGCTGTTGTGGGAGCCTGCTTGCAGGCGACGACCGCCTGCTTCAGCCTTTGCCCACCATCAACACAGCTTTGTTTCCTGAATATATTTTTTATGCCGAGCAATCAATGTCACCGGCACTTCAACCCATCGGCTATCAAGCGCTGCGCAAGGGCAGGGTTTCGGTCCCAGGCCAGGCCTATCTGGTGACCACGGTGTGCCACCTGCGCACCCCGTACTTCCTCAATACTGAGGCCGCGCGCAGCGCTGCATCAGTGCTGCGCTCGGATGAAGCATGGCCGCACGCCGCCGCCGAAGCCTGGGTGCTAATGCCCGACCACTGGCATGGGCTTGTCATTCTGGAGGGTTCTGAATCAATCAGCCGCGTTATACAGCGACTCAAGAGCATTCTGACCCGGCAGGTTGCAGACGGAAAGCAGCAACGACACACGCTCTGGCAGCGCGGCTTTCGTGATCGAGCCCTCAGAAGCGAGGACTCGTTGCTCAGAGCCGCACGGTACGTACTCGACAACCCTGTCCGCGCAGGTCTGGTGAACCATTGGAGTGTCTGGCCGCACCGGGGCGGACGCCTGATCGACGCCATCCAGCCGAACGACCCAGCGTTCCTGTAGCCGCGGACGAACAGCGGCCACCGACCAGCCGGCCGTCGACCAAGCGAATCACCCCGCTGTTGTCGGAAGCCTCGATCCACCCTGCTGTTGTGGGAGCCTCAGTCCACCCCTCAGATGCGGGAGCCTCAATCCGCCGCGCTGTTGTGGGAGCCTGCTTGCAGGCGAAAGCCGCTTGCCTCAGCCCCCATGTCCCGCCCTGCCATAGCCGCTGCCCCACACCCCTGCGCACATGTCGCGAGCAAGCTCGCTCCCACAAAACCCTGCACTGCGAAGCCTCGGCTGCCTGCAGCCTCCTCTCAACCCCGCAATGCCCCATGGCTGTCGAGCAAACCCCGATCCGCCAAGCTGCAAAGGAACACCAAAGCCACCCTGGTTTCGGAGAAGCCGGGAACCGCCCGCTGTTCTGGGAGCCTCGGTTGACCCAGCAGATACGGGAACCTCAATCGACCCCATCTATACGGAAGCCTCAGTCCACCCTGCTGTCCTGGGAGCCTCAATCGACCCCATCCATGCGGGAGCCTCAGTCCACCCTGCTGTTGTGGGAGCCTCAGTCCACCCCTCAGATGTGGGAGCCTCGCCCAGCCTGCCGTTGTGGGAGCCTGCTTGCAGGCGACGGCCGCTTGCCTCAGCCACAGCGCCTCAGCCACAGCGCCTATACAGGCACCCAGCGGACTACAGCGAGTCGGCCGATGGCCGCCACAGGGCGGCGCCGCCGAGCAGCTGTGATGCGATCCACAGCGCCAGCGCCGCGTAAAGCAAGCGTGGCAGCCAGGTAGCCAGGAGCTCGGCTCGGTCCTGTACGCGGCCTGCCGCCGACTCCGCGTAGCGCTGCAGCAGCTCCGGCAGGCGGCCGCTGCCTTCGCCGCTGGCGATCAGGCCGATCACTTCCGGGTCGGTGGCGAAGCGCCAGCTGCGCGCGCACTGCTGCAGGCTGGCGCCGGCCTGCAGGGCCGGCACCGCGGCGGCAAAATCGTCGCGGATCAGGCGGATATCAAGCGTGCCTGCGGCCAGCCGGGTGGCCTCGGCTGCCGGCAGGCCACTGCCCAGCAGCAGGGCCAGATGTTCGAAGAATCGCTGCACCTGCTGCGCGCTCAGCAGGCTGCCTATCAGCGGCGCCTGCAGCAGCAGCGGCTCCAGCGCGCCGCCGCCGGCCCCGCCCGTGCCGGCCGATTGGCGTCGATAGAGCGCGCGTGCGAACGCCAGCACAGCGCCCAACACAGCCAGCACCAGCAGGCTGCGCAGCAGCCACGCGGCCGCCGACAGCGAGCCGGCCATCACCGCCGGCAGCGGCAGCAGCACCAGCGCGGCGACCAGCACGAATACCGGCAGCAGCAGGCGCCCGCGCATGGCGCGCAGTCGTTCGTGCCGGTGTTTGGCGCGTTCGCCCAGCCGGCGGTGCGCCTCGGCAGGGCTGCCGCCGGCGCTTGCGGCCGCCAGCACAGCCGCCTCGATCGGCGTGAACAGCCCAGCTGCGCGGCCGGCACTCGGCAGATCGCTGCCGGACTGCAGCAGGGCCTGCGCGCGCCGAACCCGCGCCGACGCCGGGCCGGCGAAATCGAGCATCGCAAGCGCCTGCACCGGCGCAATACCGGAAGCTTCGAGCGTGGCCAGCTGCAGGTGCAGCTGGCTGCGCAGCATGTCGGACAGCGGAGGCATCAGGCTGGGCATGGCGGATTGGGCGGCGGCGATCAGAGCGCCTTGGCCAAGACCTCGAAACGCAAATCCGGCCGCTTCGGCAGGCCGAAACGCTCGTCACCGTAAGGAAAGGGCAGGTGTTCGCCCGTGCGCGCGTAGCCGCGGCGCTGGTACCAGGCGATCAGCTCGTGGCGCTGCTCGATCACGCTCATGCGCAGCGTGGCCAGGCCCCAGTCTTGGCGCACGATGCGCTCGGCCTCGGCCAGCAGCAGGCGGCCGAGGCCGCCGTTCTGCAGGGTCGGGCGCACCGCGAACATTCCAAAGTAGCCGTGCTGCCCGCCACGCTGCAGCTGCGCGCAGGCCAGCAGCTCGCCCGCCGCGGACTCGCCCAAGAGCACGTGCCCTCCGGGCTCGGCCAGCGTCTCCAGCACGCCGTCGACGCTGGTGCGCTGGCCGTCCAGCAGGTCGGCCTCGGTGGTCCAGCCGGCGCGGCTGCGCTCGCCGCGATAGCCGCTTTCGACGAGATCCGCCACCGCGGCGGCATCGGCCGCGGTGGCGAAGCGGAAGCGCAGCGCCGCCACGGCTTTCAGCCCAGCCGGTAGCAGGGCTTGTAGTCGCCGCTCATCTTCATGCGGCGCTGGGCCACGAACGCCTGCAGCAGGCCGTCCAGCGCACGCATGATCTCCGGCTCGCCGTCGATCACGTAAGGGCCGTGCTGCTCGATGGCGCGCATGCCCTCTTCCTTGACGTTGCCGGCGACGATGCCGGAGAACGCGCGGCGCAGATCGGCCGCCAGCAGGTGCACCGGCTGCTCGCGATGCAGCTTCAGGCCGGCCATGTTCTCGTGGGTGGGCGCGAACGGGTGCTGGAACTCCGGCTGGATCTTCAGCGACCAGTTGAAGAAGAACGCATCCTTGCTGTCCAGGCGGTGCTCGCGCACCTTGGACATGCCGCGCTCCATGTGGCGCGCCACCTCGCGCGGATCGTCGATGATGATCCGGTAGCGCTCGGCCGCGGCCTCGCCCAGGCTGAGCTTGAGGAAGTGGTCGATCTGCTCGAAATAGGCCGCCGACTCCCGCGGCCCGGTGAACACCAGCGGAAACGGCAGGTGCGCGTTGTCCGGGTGCAGCAGGATCCCCAGCAGGTAGAGGATCTCCTCGGCGGTGCCGACGCCACCGGGGAACACGATGATGCCGTGGCCCATCCGCACGAAGGCCTCAAGGCGCTTCTCGATGTCCGGCATGATCACCAAGTGGTTGACGATCGGGTTCGGCGACTCCGCCGCGATGATCCCCGGCTCGGTGATGCCGATGTAGCGGTTCTGGAACCGGCGCTGCTTGGAGTGACCCACCGCCGCGCCCTTCATCGGGCCCTTCATGGCGCCGGGGCCGCAGCCGGTGCAGATGTCCATGTCGCGCAGGCCCAGCTCGTAGCCGACGTACTTGGTGTACTCGTACTCGTGGCGGGCGATCGAGTGGCCGCCCCAGCACACCACCAGGTTGGGCTCCACGTTGGGCTTGAGCACGCGCGCGTTGCGCAGGATCTCGAACACCGCGTTGGTGATGTCCTGGCTGTCGTGCAGGTCGAACTGGCCGGAGCCCTCGATCTCGGTGGAGACATACGCGATGTCGCGCACCACCGCGAACAGCAGCTCGGCGACGCCGGCGATCACCTTGCCGTCCACGAAGGCCTGCGCCGGCGCGTGCCGCAGCTCCAGCCGCACGCCGCGGTCCTGCTGCTGCACTTCGATCTCGAAGTCGGGGTAACGCTCCAGCGCCGCGCGCGGGTCGTCGTTGGTGCTGCCGGAGGTCAGCACGGCCAGCGCGCAGCGGCGAAGCAGATCGTGCAGGCCACCCTTGGAGGCGTCGCGCAGTCGGCTGACTTCGCTGCGCGAGAGGACGTCGAGGCCGCCGCGCGGTGAAATGCGGGCATTGACGGTGGTGGGAGACATTCAGAGCTCCTGGGTAGACAGGTGTGGGGGCGGCCGCGCGGGTCGCGCTGGCCGGGTGTTCGCGGGCCGGAGGTTCGCGGGCCGCCTGCGGCCCCTCGCCGTGGGAGCCGTCGCCGTTCAGGGCCGTCGCGCCTGCGTCCGAGCCGCTGCCCGCCGACGCTGCCGGCCCGGACGGCCGGCGAGCATGGCACAGCCCGGGCTGCGGGTGAAGCATGCGCCCCGAGCATGGGGGCCGGCCCGACTGTGGAGCACGCGCGGGCCAGCGTAGAATTGGCGGGATGACTTCCCTATTTGTCCCTGGACAGCGTTGGCTGTCGAACGCCGAGCCCGAGCTCGGCCTGGGCACGGTGATGCGCCTTCTTGGCCGCAGCGTGCAGATCGTTTTCACCGGCAGCGGCGTTGTCCGTCAATACGCGATGGACACCGCGCCGCTGTCGCGCGCCGAGTTCCGCGTGGGCGATCGCCTGCGCGCGGAGGGCGTCGAATACACGGTCGAAAGCGTCGATACCGCCGATGGCCTCTACGTCTACGGCGTGGGCGACCGCCAGATCCACGAAGGCCTGCTGGACCCAGAGCAGCCGGTATCGCAGGCGGATGCACGCCTGCTGTCGGGCCGGGTCGACCGCAGCCCGGCCTTTGAACTGCGCCGCGAGGCGCTGCGCCGCCGCGCCGATGCGCGCCGCCACCCCGGCTGGGGCGTGCTGGGCGCCCGCGTCGACCTGATCCCCCATCAGCTCAAGGTGGCCGAGCTGGCCGCCGAGCGGCGCAGCCCGCGCCTGCTGCTGGCGGATGAGGTCGGCCTCGGCAAGACCATCGAAGCCGGCATGATCATCGCCCAGCAGCTCGCCACCGGCCGCGCCTCGCGGGTGCTGGTGCTGACCCCGGAGAGCCTGGTCCACCAGTGGTTCGTCGAGCTGCTGCGCCGCTTCAACCTGCGCTTCGCGCTGTACGACGAAGAGCGCTGCGAGGCCATCACCGAGGTCGACACCACCTGCAACCCGTTCGAGGACGAGCAGTGCGTGATCGCCGCGGTCGGCTGGCTTGCAAACTCCAAGAAGCGCGCCAAGCAGCTGCTGGAAGCCGGCTGGGACCTGCTGGTGGTCGATGAGGCCCACCATCTGGCCTGGGGCCCGGACGCGCCCAGCCGCGAATACAGCCTGGTCGAGGGCCTGGCCCAGGCCAGCGCCGGCGTGATCCTGCTCACCGCAACGCCCGAGCAGCTCGGCCGCAGCGGCCACTTCGCCCGCCTGCGCCTGCTGGACCCGGCGCGCTATGCCGATCTGGACGCCTTCATGGCCGAGTCCGACCGCCATCTCGCGCTGTCGCAGGTCACCGAGGCGCTGCTGGAAGCGCGCGCGCCCGATACCGACGGACTAACGCTGCTGCAGGAGCTCTTCCACGACGAGCCGCAGACGCTGGCCGCCGCCCTGCCCAAGATCGAGGCCGGTGACGAGTCTGCCGCCTGGAAGCTGGTCGAAGCCCTGATCGACCGCCACGGCACCGGCCGGGTGATGATCCGCAACCGCCGCGCGGCCGTTGGCGGCTTCCCCGAGCGCGTCCCGCACATCGAGCGCCTGGCCAACCCCGGCGAAGACCCCGCCCTGCCCGGCCGCCTGCGCGCCGAAGCGCTGGCGGACGTCGGCGCGCAGGGCCATCAGGAGCCCGAACACGACTACACCCGCGACCCACGCTTCGAGTGGCTGCTGGGCCGGCTGGAGGCCATCGCCCCGGCCAAGGCCCTGCTGCTGTGCCGCTCGCGCTCCAAGGTGCAGGCGCTGGACGAAGCCCTGCGGCTGCGCGCCGGCCTGCCGGTGGCGCGCTTCCACGAGGACATGAACCTGCTGCAGCGCGATCGCGCGGCGGCCTACTTCGCGGATCCAGAAGGCGCACGCCTGCTGATCGCCTCGGAAGTCGGCGCCGAAGGCCGCAACTTCCAGTTCGCCCAGCACCTGATCCTGTGGGATCTGCCGCTGGACCCGGACATGCTGGAGCAGCGCATCGGCCGGCTCGACCGCATCGGCCAGCAGGGCGCCGTGCAGATCCACGCCTGCGCAGTCGAAGGCAGCCCGCAGGACCTGCTGCTGCGCTGGTACGAGCAGGGCCTGGATGCCTTCCGCGGCGTCTGTGCCGACGGCCGCGAGTTGCTGCGCCGCTTCGGCCCGCGCCTGCTCAATCAGTTCGAGCAGCCCGCCGACAACAGCGTCGAGGCGCTGATCGAAGAAACCCGCAGCGTGCACGCCGAGCTGTCCGACAAGGTGCACCGCGGCCGCGACCGCCTGCTGGAACTGTCCAGCCAGCGCGCCGCCGGCGGCGGCCGCCTGCTGCAGGCGCTGAAGCTCGACGACGTCGCCGCCGGCATCGAGGACTACCCGCTGCGCCTGCTGGAGCAGTTCGGCATCCACAACGAGCCGCAGGGCCACGAGATCGTTCTGCTGGATCCCGAGTACGTCACCCTGGACGCCTTCGAGGAACTCAAGGACGGCGCCCGCCAGGTCACCTTCTCGCGCGCCCGCGCGCTGGCCCGCGACGACCTGCTCTACCTGCGCGCCGACCACCCCATGCTGCTCAACGCCGAGGAGATGCTGCTGTCCTCGGAGACCGGCAACGCCGCCGCCCTGGTCGACGACAGCCTGCCGCAGCGCAGCCTGCTGCTGGAGGCGCTGTACGTGCTGGAGTGCGTGGCCGAACCGGGCCTGCACGTGGACCGCTTTCTGCCGCCGCTGCCGCTCACGGTGGTGGTGGATTCGCGCCTGCAGCCGCGCCCGGACTACGTGCCCGGCGCCCGCGCCCAGCGCGGCGGCGGCGACCGCCCGGTGGACCTGTCACGCCAGCGCAAACTGCTCACCGCCCTGCTGCCGCCGATGCTGGAGTCCTGCAGCAAGCAGGCCCAGGCGCTGTCGGCCGAACGCATCGAGCTGGCGCTGGGCCAGGCCGAGGAGCTGCTGGGCGGCGAGCTGGAGCGCCTGCGCCGGCTGGCCCGCATCAACCCGGCCGTGCGCCCCGAGGAAGTGGAAGCGCTGGAGCGCGAACACACCGACCTGCTGACCGTGCTGCCGCAGGCCCGCCCGCGGCTGGACGCGCTGCGGCTGGTGCTGAGCCCGGACGTGGCCTCGCTGCGGGGCTGAGGGCTGGGGGCGCGCGACGGCGCCCCGCCCAATGCGGCCAATGCGCCTGATGCGAGCGCTGCGGCCGCTGCTGCACTCGCTGCGCGGCTGAGGGGGAGGGGCGTGTGACAGCGCCGCCTACTGCGCGCACTGAGCCCGCTGCTGCACGCAACGCAACGCAACGCAGCGGCTGCCGGGTGCCGGGTGCCGGGTGCCGGGTCCAGCCAAGCGCGAGGCAAGCTCCGATGGGCCACAACCCCTGCGGCCCTGATTGCACGCAGCGTGGCGCCAGCGCACCCGGCTGCAGTGATTCGCACTTGAGCGAGCGTATCTGCGGAGTCCTCAGCAAGGCTGTCAGCGCTCCTCCTCCTCGCCATCGCGCTGCCATGACTCGTCGTCGCGCCTTGCCGGCCACACCAATCCGCTCGCAGCTACTGTCCGGCAAGCGCGAATCACTACACTAGCCGGCGTCCCTCCTCGCCGCAGGTGCGCGCCATGTCCGACCCCGTCAGCGGCCCCGCACCGGAAGACCAGCGCCCCTTCGCGGTGCCCTGCGCGCAGCTGGGATTCGATGCGCCGCTGCGCTGGCTCCGGCTGGGCTGGCGTGATCTGCGGGCGGCGCCGGGGCTCAGCCTGCTGTTCGGGCTGGTCATCATGGCCGTCAGCATCGCGGTGGCGGCGCTGGCCTGGAGCCTCGGCCGCTTCGCCCTGCTGGCCACCCTGCTCTCCGGCTTCGTCTTCATCGCCCCGCTGCTGGCGGTCGGGCTGTACTGCGTGAGCCGCGCACTGGAGCGCGGCCAGCAGCCGCAGCTTTCCGACTCGTTCGTGCTGGCGCGCCGGGTGATGGGCCAGGCGGGGGTGTTCGCACTGGCCCAGCTGGTGATCCTGCTGGTGTGGTCGCGCGCCGGCATGATGGTCAACGCGTTCGTCCCCCTGCAGGAGGGCGACCTCGCCGGACTGCTGGAATTCCTGGCCATCGGCTCGGCGGTGGGCTCGCTCTTCGCGGCGCTGACCTTCGCCAGCGCGGCGTTTTCGCTGCCGATGATCGCCGACCGCGATGTCGACATGGTCACCGCCTGCGTGTCCAGCATCAATGCGGTAGCCCGCAACAAGGCAGTGATGCTGCTGTGGGCCCTGCTGATCTGCCTGCTGACGGCAATCGGATTCGCCACGGCCTTCCTCGGGCTCGCCATCGCCATGCCCTGGCTGGCCTACGCCGCCTGGCACGGCTACCGCGAAACCCTGGACGCCAGCAGCTGGCCCGAACTGCCCTGATCTGAGCCCGCAGCAGCAGCAAGACGCAAACCAGCACTAGCCATCTCACCCGTGTGGGAGCCTGCTTGCAGGCGACAGGCCACTGCCACAGCACAGGCCTGTCGCGAGCAAGCTCGCTCCCACAACAGCCGGCAGCATCCATCTCACTGCCACAGCTGCCGGCAGCACCGATCTCAGTGCCGCAGTTGCCGGCAGCCGCCAGCCCAATCCCCACCCCTGTGGGAGCCTGCTTGCAGGCGACAGGCCAGTGCCTCTGCCACAGCACAGGCCTGTCGCGAGCAAGCTCGCTCCCACAACAGCCGGCAGCAGCCATTTCAGCGCCGCAGTTGCCGGCAGTCGGCGGCCCTCGCGCCATGGGTGCACCTGCCCGCACCGCCGATCGGAGAGTGGACGCACCTTGGCGCCAGATTGCCGGGATACCTCGCAGCACCGCACGCCGATACCAAAGTGGTCCCGGCTACCCCTCCGCCTCAGCCAAGGGCAAGAGCACGGTAACGGGCAGCAGGACCATGCTCCCAAAGGCCCCACCCAACACGAAGATGCCCAGGAAGCTCACGGGATCCAGTTCGCCGAGCGGCCAAACGGCGAGCGCGCCCCCGAAGAAGAAGAGGAACCCCGCAGCAGTCGAGGTGATCGCCTTGATCAAGCGCGAATAGGTCACGCGGCGTCCGCAACGGGCGCAGCGGATGAATCGCCCGTTCCAGAGCATCCCGGTCCGGGAGCGAATCGGAATCTCGCCGCCGCAGCGGGGACAGCGGCCCATGGCAGTCATGCCCCCAATCTCTCCCGAAGAAATCGCTGTAGGCCTTGCGCGTGCCGATCACGGAGCCATAGACGATGACGCCAGCGAACAGCAGAAAATTCAGCTGGGACAGGATTTGCTGCGCACGCAGCCTCGATTCCGCGAGGGTCGTGAAATCGATCACCGCGAACAGCAAAAACAGCCCGAGGCCGAGTTTGAAGGCATTGGTCCCCCCGATCTCGTCCCACCCCCATAGCCGAAAGCATTGACGGGCAACGATCACCACACTGATCAAGGCGCAGAGCACCGGCAAGGCTCCGATCGTCTCGCCCTCCGGCACAGGCAGGGGCCGCATCGCCCAGAGCAGGGCGCACGGGAGCCAGACCAGCAGCAGCGCGGCGTCGAGTAGTGAGAAGACATGTAGGCGATTAGGCATTCGTTTTCCTGCGGTCCGTGATGGCGCCTGCTTGCGCGCGCCGGGCGGTGGACGATTCTGCTCCAAAGCGTCCCCGGTGCAGAACCGGCTCGCTTTGTGACCCTCGCGACGGCTCCACGAAGAGCGCACCCGCGAACCGGATCCAGCGGCACCGGAATGCCGAACGCCTGCGCACCACAACGCTGATCTTGGGGTGTGTCTTGGCGCACTGCCTCGCGGTGCACCCTGGCGCCCGCAGTGCCGGGAAACGTCGCACCCAAGCGCAGTGATGCTGCCGTGGGCCCTGCTTATCTGCCTGCTGACGGCAATCGGATTCGCCACGGCCTTCCTCGGGCTCGCCATCGCCATGCCCTGGCTGGCCTACGCCGCCGGGCACGGCTACCGCGAAACCCTGGACGCCAGCAGCTGGCCCGAACTGCCCTGAAACCTGCGCTCGCAGCAACAGCAAGGCTCAAACCAGCACCAACACCCCCAAAGCCCGCTCACCGCTGTGCCCGAGGCCAAACTCGACGTGGCTCAATCTGGATGGATTGTTCCAGCAGGTCGTAGCCGTAGCTGAATTCGCCGTCTTGAGTCGCGCGCGGTGATGCGGCGGTAGGTGATCGTCTCGCCGGTCTTTTCGCCCTTGTCGCTGTGGCTGTAGGCGGCGGCGGTGCTGAAGACCTGGGCGCTGCCCAGGTCGGTGCGCTGGGTGTAGGCCTCCAGCAGGCCGCGCGGGTCATGGCCGAGCTCAAAGACTGCGTACTCCGGCCGTTCAGCCCAACACCCGCATGCCCCGCACCCGGGAGAAATCGCGATCGTGCGTCACCAGCGCTTCGGCATTGATCGACAGTGCGCTGGCCAGCTGGATGGCGTCGGGCAACTTCAGGCCGTACTGCGCACGGAGCCGCGCGGCGCTTTCTGCGATGTCGCCGCTCAGTTCCACCACCCGCCAACTCTCCAGAACCGCGCGATAGCGTTTGGCCAGCGCTTCTTCACCCGCCTTCAGAGGCCCCGCCAGCACTTCGGCCAGCGTCACCGTGGTCACCGCCAGACTCAGCTCGCCTGCGGCATGCCGCTGGAAGAGGGGTGCAAAACGCGCGGCGTAGCGCTCGTGGGCTTCCAGCGTGTAGATGATCGGCGCCGCATCCACCAGCAGCAGTGAGCCTGCAGGCAGGCTGGCCGCGTTCAGCGCTTCCATTCGTCGCGCAGTTCGGCCATGGCGGCACTGCTGTCCTCACCCCAAAGGCCGCGGCCGCTGCCGGCCAAGTTCATCAGTGGAGCCTGTCGGGCGGGCGCAACGGCGGACGCCGGCACCACGGCGGCGATCTCGCGACCATGCCGGGTGATCACCGTGGTCTGCCCCGCCGCTGCGGCCGCCAGGATGGCAGGCAGCTGCTGTCGGGCCTCTTCGGCGCCTTTGGATGGAAGTGTGTCGGCTGCGCTCATGACGAAACCGTACAGTCCGTACAGAATGGGGTCAAGGGCGATGTTGAGTCCTGGGCGGGGCGCGACACCTCAACACGATCAGCTGCGGATCCCGGCAACACGGCGGCCGCGCGACGAGCAACCGGGGTTCATGCCTCTCCAGCCCGCCGGGCCTTGCGCACCACCTTCGCCACCGAGCTGAAATGCAGGCCGAAGTGGTCGCCGATCTGCTGGTAGCTGTAGGCGCCAGTCGCGTAGGCGGCGACGACGGCGGCATTACGATCCGGGTGAGCACGCTGGATCACATCGAGGCCGGGCGCCGGCGGTCGGCGCTGCGCACGCGGGATCGAGACGCTTTCGGAGACGGTGCCGGCCTTCAGGCTGCGGGCAACAAAGTCGTCGTCGCCCAGGAACACCTGGGAACTGAGGTGCTTCCAGATGGAATCACAGCCGATGCCAGCAGCGACGAAGGCGATGTAGCGGCGCACCGCCTCGGCGCGTCTTGAATCGAAGGCCGCCAGCAGACCGTCGGTGGCCAGCCAGGCCGGCGCCTCTTCCGCGCCGATCATCGCCCGATAGCTGCTCCAGGCCCAGGCGCCGGGCTCGGCGACCAGATTTGCCCGCACCGGGTTCAGCACCACGTAGCGCGCCAGCTCCAGCAGATAGCTGTCCCGATCGACCAGGATCGCCTTGTAGCGCCCCTGGAACAGATGCCCTACCCGACCGTGGCGGCGATTGCTGTCCTGGGTGTAGACCCCATTCAACTGGCGCATGCCCTTCGACAGATTGCCGTCGGGCGTCTCGATCACCAGGTGGTAGTGGTTGCCCATCAGACACCAGGCATGGCACACCCAGTTGAACTGCCCCGCCACCTGCCCCAGCAGCTCGACAAACCGCCGCCGATCCTCGTCATCCTCGTAGATCGCCTCCCGCCGATCCCCGCGCGAAGTCACGTGGTAGAGCGCACCGGCGAACTCTAGGCGGAGGGGGCGGGACATGGTGGCGAGTCTGCGCTGGGTGGAGGCCTAAAGTATAGACCTGACCCCTTGGGCACTCGTCGCCGAGAAACACCTGCGAACTGAGGTTCTTCCAGATGGAATCACAGCCGATGCCAGCAGCGACGAAGGCGATATAGCGGCGCACGGCCTCGGAGCGTCTTGAATCGAAGGCCGCCAGCAGACCGTCGGTGGCCAGCCACGGCGGTGCCTCTTCCGCGCCGATCATCGCCCGGTAGCTGCTCCAGGCCCAGGCGCCGGGTTCGGTGACCAGATTCGCCCGCACCGGGTTCAGCACCACATAGCGCGACAGCTCCAGCAGATAGCTGTCCCGATCGACCAAAATCGCCTTGTAGCGCCCCTGGAACAGATGCCCTACCCGGCCGTGGCGGCGATTGCTGTCCTGGGTGTAGACCCCATTCAACTGGCGCATGCCCTTCGACAGATTGCCGTCGGGCGTCTCGATCAGCAGGTGGTAGTGGTTGCCCATCAGACACCAGGCATGGCACACCCAGTTGAACTGCCCCGCCACCTGCCCCAGCAGCTCAACAAACCGCCGCCGATCCTCGTCATCCTCGTAGA
This sequence comes from Aquimonas sp., assembly GCA_022241605.1. Classification (GTDB taxonomy): domain Bacteria; phylum Pseudomonadota; class Gammaproteobacteria; order Xanthomonadales; family Xanthomonadaceae; genus Aquimonas. The sequence goes on from JAKOMQ010000002.1 coordinate 184,070, forward strand.
TCGCCTCCCGCCGATCTCCACGCGAAGTCACGTGGTAGAGCGCACCAGCGAATTCGAGTCGGAGGGGGCGGGACATGGTGGCGAGTCTGCGCTGGGCGGAGGTCTAAAGTATAGACCTGAAGACTCTCCGCGCCGCCCCCGACTGCTGACAGGACAGTCCAAGGTGCGGAACCTAGCTGGCTCATGTCCAGCAGCAGTAGGAGGCGGCGATGACACTGTACGCAGCGATCGATCTTCATTCCAACAACGGGGTGCTGTCCGTCATCGACGAGCAGGACCAAGTGGTGTTCGAGCGGCGTTTGCCGAACAGCCTGGAGCAGGTGCTGCAGGCGCTTGCACCCTTTCTCAAAGCGTTGAAGGCGCTTGCCGTTGAGTCGACCTACAACTGGTACTGGTT